>CAVOJA010000111.1:0-125358 GCA_963696015.1 uncultured Holophagales bacterium | reverse complement strand
GGTACAACACCGAGCATCGGCACTCCGGCATCGGGCTACTCACCCCGGAGAGCGTCCACTACGGCAGCGCCGCCAACCTGATCGCCCAGCGCCAGACCATCCTCTCCGCCGCCTTCGCGGCCCATCCGGAGCGCTTCGTCCGCAAGCCGCCGACTCCACCCGCACTGCCGTCCGCCGCCTGGATCAACCCCCCGAAGAACCACCCGGCAGAGAAAGAACCTGCTGTTCAGTAAATTCGACCCGTCGCTGTCTCAAAATCGTTGACACGTCCCGCTTCCGAGCGATCTCCTTCTGCCCGATGGTGATCCCCGAGGAGTGCAAGACCGCGGAGAGGAGCTGGACAACCGTGCCATCCTCACCGCGTGCTCCGCGCAGCGCCTTGCCGTCGATGGCGATCGGTTCGTCTCGATCCCGCCTTAGGCCCGCAAGCCATCCCGAGACGTGCTTGTCCACGGTCTCGGCGTCCACGCTCTGAAGAAACCGGCGGAGCGTCGGCTCGCTCGGAGCCTCGTAACGTCTCGTCCGAGAATCCCATCGGAAGAAGAGCCGGCCCTTCTCGCGCTGGGTGCACTCCCTCGCCCATTGCGCGATCGCCTCCAGCGACCGAGCCCCGGACACCACCGCCGCGACGCTGATCGCCAGCAGGCTCGCTTTGCTGTGCCGGATCCCTCGCCGGTTGCGTGGATCGGGTCTCTGGCGCAAGACCTGCTGCAGCGACGCCAGCTCATTGTCGACCAACTTCATCTTCGCGACCCCCTGCCCGAGACGTTGTGACGGGACCGGGTCGCTCAACAGCCGGCGTGCACCACGACTCACATCCCGTACGAAGATCAGCTTCGGATGACCGTGTCGCTTCCAACCCCCGGAACATCGAGCAAAGCCTCGGGTCAACCCAACCTCGTCCCACCCTGCCCCTCGATAGCAGCTCCCCCTGTACCGGGCTGGGTCGACGAAGGTCTCCACCGCCAGGATCGGATGGCCCCAGGTCAGCTGCCAGTCCCTCGAAAGCCGTCGAACTGAAAGCCCAAGCACGCGGGACGCCAGGTTCGGCACCGCCCCCCCCGGCAGCACCAGAAACCGCACGTTGTTGGCCACGAGATGCAGCCTCTGCCACTGCACCGCCGGATGCCACCCGATCCACGTGTCCCGTGCCGCGCACTTGAACGCCGCCGCCGCCCACAGAAGCAGCGCCAACCCCTGCCCCCCCGCCTCGGCGACATGAGCCACCGACTCCCCGACAACACCCCGGTAGCCCAGGTAGTGGTGCTCTCCAAGTAGCTCCCGGAACCTCCGCAGCTCCCGTCGCCCGCACGGGCGAACCGTCACTGATCGAAGAAACCCCGAACCGTCAGCGGCTCCCAGGTCCACGGCGAGAGGTATACCGAATTCTGTCTCGTCTGTTCAGCCAGACCCCTAACCCCATCCTCTCAGAGCCCTTCCCTCCCACTATGACGGAGCCCTGCATTCCCCCCGCACCGAGGAGACTGCGCACCTCGAAGGAGCCGAGCCTGGTTCCGGCCGCCAGCACCACGAAGGGGGGATTACTTCGGGGATTCGGACGCGTCCCGCGGAAGGAGAAGCAGGGCCCGGGAGTTGCTACGCTTGCGCCCGTGAAGCGAGCCCTCTTCTCCGCGATCCCTTCCGCCGTTCTTCTCGTCCCGCTCTCCGGAGCGCCCGCTGCGCGCGCCGAAACGCCTGGCGGCGAAGCGCCCCGGGCCGCCGAGGAGGCTGCCTCGCTCCTGACCGGGACGTTCGACTCGAAGGTGCAGGCCGACGCGAATCCGCAGGGGTTTCGCGCGGTGCGGCTCGTCTCCGTGAGGGTGCCCAAGAGCCGGCTCGGGTCCGGCGCGCCGGTTCTCTACCTCGAGCATGCGCTCGTGTCGACTCCCGACAAGCCCTACCGGCAGCGGTTCTATCGGATCGAGGAGACGGCCGACGGCGGCGTCGTGTCGCGGGTTTTCGAGCCGAAGGAGCCGGTCGCCGTCTCGGGAAAATGGCGCGATCCCTCCGATCTCGCGCTCTACGGCGCGGGAGATGTCGTGGAGCGGATCGGATGCGCCGTGCGGCTGAAGAAGACCGCCGAGGGGTGGGCGGGTGGCACCGAGGGGACGAGCTGCCCGTCGGCGCTCTCGGGCGCCCGCTATGCCACGTCGCGGGTCAGGCTTGCGGAGGGCAGGATGGAATCGTGGGACCGTGGGTACGACCTCGAAGACCGGCAGGTCTGGGGTGCGAAGGAAGGTCCCTACGTCTTCGAGCGGCGTTCGGCCGGTCCGCCGGCCGAGGCGCCCGGAAGGGACTAGGCTGCTGCGCCGGGGCTCCCGCCTCGGCCGCTCCGCCTCCGGCGTCGGCGGTGTGGGGGCCGGCTCGTCGGGCGTACGTCGTCCGGAAGGAAGACCTCGTTCGGATCGTGCGTCTCGTGCGGGACGAGCGCCTCGGGAAACGGGATCGCCGCCCGGATGTCTTCGCCGGGACGCGGGGCTCGTCCGCCGCGCCGAAGCACCTCTTCCCAGGTGATGGCCGCGTCGCGGTATCGCCCGGAGGCGGCCGCGTAGAGCGACAGCAGGCCGACCGCCACCGGGAAGTAGCCCTTCGTCACGAGCCGCCGCGCGGCGGCGTCGCCAGGCCCCAGCTCGGCGAGGCGCCCCATCGTGAAGAGGCCCTGCTTGAGGTCGTGGATCGCCGCGTTCGGGAGGGAAAGGCGGACCGACGAAGGGTTGACGACCTCCTCGAGGAGGAGGAGGAGCTTCTGGGCATCGACCCTTCCGCCCGAGCGCGTCCGGATCGCCGAGAAGAGGAGCGGGAGGAAGACGACGCCGAGGAGGCTCGCGTCGGAAAGGACTTCGCCGCCGGCCCTTCGCCGATCGGTCTCGGCCAGCATCCTCCAGAACAGGCTATTGGCACCGGCCTTCCCGCCCACCTCACGGTCCAGGTCGGGGAAGATCTCGCCGAGGAGCCCCGTCTCCGACCAGAGCCGGTAGGTGGCGGCCCCCCAGCCCCGCCGAAGAGGGTCGAGGAGCTCTTCCGTGACGCGCGGGGCGGCGCTCTTGCAGATCTCCCGGCGGTTCTCGTCGATGGCTGCGCGGACGGCCGGGGTCATCTCGAAGCCGAGCCGGGCCGCGAACTCGCACGCCCGCATCATCCGGACGGGGTCTTCGCGAAAACGGATCTCGGGCTCCCCGATCGTCCGGACGAGATGCTTCTCGAGGTCCTCGACGCCACCGACGTAGTCGATCACAGCGAAGTTCGAGATGTCGTAGAAGAGGCCGTTGATGGTGAAGTCGCGCCGGGCGGCGTCCTCGGCGGGCGTGCCGAAGGTGTTGTCCGACCGGATCAGGAGGTCGACGTCACCCGTCTGGGGAGGCTCGGCCTCCTCCGGCTCGGGACGCCGCCGGAACGTCGAGACCTCGACGATCTTCCCCCCCTCGAAGAGAACGTGGGCGAGCCGGAAACGGCGGCCAATGACACGGCAGTTCCGGAAGAGCCGGCGGACGTCCTGCGGGCGGGCGTCGGTCCCGATGTCGAAGTCCTTCGGGGTCCTCCCCGTCAGGAGATCGCGGACGGAGCCACCGACGAGGTACGCCTTGAACCCGGACCGGTGCAGGCGATAGAGAACCTTCAGGGCGTCGGGGTCGATGTAGCCACGCGAGATGGGATGCTCGGCGCGGGGGATGATCCGGGGTCCGGTCATCCCTTCGGGTGGGTCCTCAGAAGCATCGACCCATTCTAGCGCCCCGGGCGACGCGCTTCCCACCGGATCCCCGCCCGGGCCCACGCCGGTCGTCGGTACCCCTAGAATGCCGGTCCCCGATGCCACTCACCTCCCAGCCCCGTTCGGGCGAGCCTCCTCTCCTGATCGCCGCCTCGCTCCTGTGCGCCGTCGTCGCGACGCGCTTCCTGGCGATCGCCGTGTCGCCCGGAGAGATCGACGAGGCCGTCTTCGCAGGGGCCGTGACGCGCTTCGACCTGTACGACCTCTCTCCGCAGGCGCCAGGGTTCCCCGTCTGGATCCTGATCGGCAGGGCCCTTCTTCCCGTCGTTCCGTCGCCGTTCCTGGCGTTGACCGTGGCCGCGACCCTGCTTTCCTGCATCTCGCTGTCTGCGCTCTTCTTCTGGGGTCGAAGGCTCGTCGGCGGATGGGCCGCGCTCGGCGGCACGGTCTTCGCCGCATTCCTTCCGGTGGTCTGGGTGAACGGCGGACGGGCCTTCTCCGACTCCCCGTCGACGGCATTCTTCCTGGCCTCCCTGGCGGCGCTCGCGGCCGCAGCCGCGAGGGCCTGCGACGGGAAACGGGCCCGGCCCCTCGCCCTCGTCGCGGGCCTGGCCGCCTCGGCGGGAGCGGGGGTTCGCCCGCACCTCGTCCTCGTCTTCGGGCCGCTCCTGCTCGTCGAAACCGTACGCCTCTGGAGGGATCGCAGGGGAAGGCCTGCCGCCGAGGCGTTCGTCGTGGCGGGTCTCGTGGGAACGCTCGCATGGGGGCTCTGGCTCCTCGGCGAGGCCGGGGGCGTTCCTGGGTTCCTCGAGGCCCTGGGCGAACGGGCGGAGTTCCGGGCGCACGCCTTCGCCACGGGAACGTTCGGAACGCTGCTCGATTCCTTTCTCGTGAGAGATTTCCTCTCCTGGCGGCGCGCGCTCGTCATCATCGTCCTCGCCGTCGCGGGCCTGGCCGCCACGGCCCGCCGCGCTCCGAGGGCCGCAGTCGATCTCCTCCTCGTCCTCGTTCCGGCCTTTCTGTCCCTCTGGTTTCTCCACAGCCGGGCGATGTCGCGCTACTCCGTACCGTTCGTTCTCGTTCTCGCGCTCCCAGCGGCATCCGGGGCGGGGGCGCTCCTCCGGCGTCCGCAGCTCGGCCTGACCGCGATGCTCGCGGGGGCGGCGCTCTTCGGCCGTCAGGCCTGGCCCGAGGTGTGCTACGGCGCGACGAGCCAGACACCCCCGGCGGCTGCCATCGATTCGATTGCCCGCTACGGTCATCCGGGGCGCGAGACGATCATTGCGGACGGCGTCTTCGCCTCGTTCCTGAGGACGGAGATCTGGGAGGGCCGACTGAAGGTCTGGGGCCTCACGGACGATCTCCTCCTGGAATCCGTACCGAGAATCAACAAGAGGCTCGTACGGATCGCCGACTTCACAGACGAGCCAGATCCTCCCGACCGCTCGGACCCCGTCTGGCGGCCCTGGTTCCACGGTGGTCGTGTCGCGGACGCGCTCGGGAACCGTCGTCTCCTCGGCGTCGCCGTTCGAGACCCCGCGCCACCGCTCTTCGGTCCCGGGTTCGGGCCTCGCGAACGCGAGCCGGGAGGGCCATCGGTCCGCTGGGCCGGACCGGAGGCGCGGCTGATCATTCCCGGCCTTCAGGGCCCGCCCGTCGCTCTCCTGAGGGGTCTTCGGCAGCACCAGGAGGGTCCGACGACGCTGACGGTCCGGGACGTCGAAACGGGCGGAACACTCCTGACCCGGCACCTCGAGCCGGGCAATTTCGAGCTGGCGATCGTCCCGGTGCCCGTCTACGGACCGCTTCCCCGGCCTCGCGAGGTCGTCATCGCGTGCGACCGGCCGCAGGCACTCCTCGGGCTCCAGGGTTCCAGGAGGCCGTCCTTCGGCTGCATCCTGTTTCGGGACGCGACAGCCTCCGCGCCGCCGGAGTCGCTCTGGGAACGTCTCGGCGAGGAGCGGATCCTGGACATCGGGAGCCCCCGCGACGCATGGGGGGGGCTCGAAGGGCTCCACGAGCGCGAGACGGCCCCGAGGAGCGGCTTGACGGTGCGCTGGACCTCGGGGCGATCCTCGTTCGTCTGGGTCCCCCAGCCCGGGCTCTCCCCGCGAGAGATCGCGTTTCGAACGAAGGCGCCCGGAGACGCCCCGGTGACCGTCGCCGTATCGATCGGGGGCGTCCCCTCCGGCAGCGTGACCGTCCTGCCGGGCGACTTCGCCGAAGCCCGCCTCGCCCTCGACGAGCCGGCGCGCGCGCGTATGGCCGGGGCCGAGCCCGTGCGGGTCGAGCTCGAGTCGCCCGTCTTCGTACCGAAGGCGGCCGGGCTCGGCGACGACCTGCGCACGCTGGGGATCGTCCTCGACCGGGTCGTCGTGAGGTAGCCGAGGCGGCTCAGGCCCCTACCGCAGCCTGAGAAAGTCGCGCCAGGCGAGACCGACGCACGGCGCGACGACGACGAACGCGCCGAGCGCGAAGAGCCTGGGGTCCCCTTCGGAGAGGAGCCCCCTGACGAGCATCGAGGCGCAGAGAACGGTGACGATGGCGAGGAACGCGAGCCGCAGCCGGATTCCGAGCTCGCGGAGCCTCCCGCGGAAGACGAGGAGGCCTGCCGCCGCGAGGACGGCGAGAACGATGACCGCCGCGCGGCCCGAGCCCCTCACGCGTGCGGAGTCCTCGCGCCCGCAGGGAAGAACGAGCGGAGGATCTCGGCGGGACCGCAGAGCCGCGGTGTCCCGAACTCCGAGGGGCGTGCATGGGTCAGCAGGTGGAGCGCGCGGGCGGTCAGGTAGTCGAAGTTGTCGCGCGGGTCGTCCTTGTTTCCCTTCCGGTGATACATCCGGTTCAACGAGTCGAGCTCGCGCGCCAGGGCGCTCTCCGGATCGGGCCGGGTCGGGACCGGAAGCACCGGCTTCAGCTTCTTCGGCTCGATCGCCAGGCCCGTCGTCTCCCGGATCAGGGCGTCGAGGGCCTTCTCGCCCACGGTCGCGTGGTGCACGGCGTGCCCGTCGCGGGGAGACAGCAGGACGGGGCGCTTGCGGCAGTTGCCGAGGTGGACCTCGTCCGACTTCACGACCCAGCCGAGGTTCGTCAGCGTCATCCGCTCGGAGACCGTGCTCACGAGGTTCTCGACGAAGGGCTTCACCGCGGTGTCGAATGCCTCGTCGACGCCGTTGAAGGCGTTGAGGACGTAGTGGACCCGGAAGTGCTCGACCGTCCGGGCGACCTGGTCGAGGACCGGGTGCGGGCCGAGAGCCGAAGCGAGGTCCACGAGAAACGCGTCGAGGTTCGGGAGGCCCTCCTCGTAGACGTCCTCCACCTCGTCGAGAAGGTCGTTGACGAGGAGGGTCGTCGTCCTCGGGTCCTTCACCTGGGCGTAGAAGGGGCTCGAGGGGGAGAAGACGATCCGGAGCTTGCGGAAGAGGATGGCCTTGACGATGTCCGAAGCGGCGAGCGTCGCCGACGGCAGGTGGGGCGTGAACACGAGGATCCCCGAGTTCGACCAGGGAAGGAAGTCGACGACGTTCGAGTCGAGGCCCGCCTTCATGTCGAGGACGACGTAGTCGGCCGGGAGCTCGTTGATCGCCGCGGAGAGGCGCGCCTTCTTCTCGGGACCGAAGTTCGTGACGTCCTCGATCAGGTGGAGCGGCGCCGCGACGAACCCGAAGCCCGCGTAGAGGCCGTCGGGATCCCACGCGGATGGGAGCCGGGTGATGCACTCGTCGAGCCGGAACCCCTTGCGGAAGAAATGGTAGAGGTCGCGGCCGACCGGAACCCCGATCGTGTTGCGGACCGAGGAGGTCCCGGTGTCGAGGTCGACGAGGAGCGTCGGAGCATACCGGGACAGCGAAAGCGCGAAGTTCGTCGCTACGGTCGTCTTTCCGACGCCGCCCTTCCCGGAGGAGACGGGAATGATCCTTTTCGGCATCGATCCTGGCGAGGCTAGCACGCTCCCGGCACCGATTAGAATCGCGGAATGAGCAGCACGCCGACTCCCGTCCTGTCCGTCGAGGCGATCGGCGAGGAGTTTCGGTCCGGAACGAAGGCGTACGCGAAGCCGGGGCCGATCGACGGCGTCGCGGTCCACCGGCTTCCCCGGTTCGTCGACGATCGGGGGTTCTTCCAGGAGATCTACCGGGCGAATCCCGACCACCCCGGGAGCGAAGGCCTCGCCGCCTTCTTCCAGGGTGTCCCGGTGGCCCAGATGAACTACACGATCGTGGACGTCGAGAACCACATCAAGGGCCTCCACTACCACCTCAGGCAGCAGGACGTCTGGTACTGCCCTCATCCCTCGAAGGCGAAGTTCGTCCTCTTCGACGTCCGGAAGGACTCGCCGACCTACCTCAGGACCCAGGTGCTCGTGGCCGGCGACGGGCAGGATCTCCTCGTGAGGATTCCGGAAGGCGTCGCCCACGGCTACCGGCCGCTCACGAACCCCTGCGCGCTCTTCTACATCGTGACGCGGACGTTCGACGTGAACGATCCCGACGAGTTCCGGATCCCCTGGGATCACCCGGCCGTCCGGGACCTGTGGGACATTCCGAACGGTTGAGCCCGGCACACGCGTCCGGCGCAGCCGGGAGCCAGGAGAAACGATGGAACGGTTGAACCTCGTCCTGACGATCCCTCACGGCTCCGTGATCGCGACGAGCCTCGGCGTGGACGGGCTCGCCCACCACCTCTAGCCGGGGTCGGGGCGGCACTTTCACGGCCGGGCGATCTTCGTCGACCTCGCCCTCTCCGAAGGGGCCGCGGCCTTTCCCTATCTCGAGGAAGGAGGCTGGCGGGATGCGGCCGGGGACACGGAGCGGGCGCTCCAGGAGGTCGCCTCCGGCAAGCGGACGAAGACGGCTCTTTCGAGCAACGCTTTCACGACGACACCCCTCGACGCGTATCGGAAAGTCCTCCTCGTAAAGACGGGAGGTCAGGCCCTGGACATGGGACCTGCGGCAGAGATCGCCCGTTTCGAGGCGGCACCCTGCAAGGAGAGCATGGCTCCCAGCGAGGTCGCCCAGGCCATCGGCGCCGCCGAGCCGTCCCGGCGCGAGCCCCGGCTCTACTCGATCTTCGCCCCGCTCGAGCTCCTCGTCCTCTCCAACCTGACCCCGATCGAGTACGCTTGGTACGCCACGCACCGTCCCGGCAAGGTCTTCCGGCAGGTCTGCTTCGCCGAGCTGCGGACCGACCAGTCCCAGCTGGCGGCCTCGAGCCGGTACGAGAACGCCCGCAAGGAGATCCGGGAGAACCCGAAGAAGAAGACGAAGACGGTGGCGGTCCAGGACCTCCTGAACGCCGTCGACTTCGAGGAGTGGCTCGGCTACGGCGATCCGACGGCGGGCGGGCTCTACTGCGGGGACCGAACGCGCCTGATGCGGACGCTCTTCCCGGTCGAGATTCCGCACGCCTGGGAGAAGGCCGACTAGGACGTCGACGGAGGCGCGCCGGGGACCCGCCGAGGGCCTCTCCGGCGCGCTACTTCCTCTTCTCTCGAACGGTGAGGACCGGTACGGGCGAGAGGCGGAGGACCCGCTCGGCCGTCGAGCCGAGAAGGAGCTTCTCGAGCGCCGACCGGCCGTGCGTCCCGAGGACGATCAGCGACGCCTTCTGCCGGGAGGCGGTGTCGACGATGGTGTCGGAGGGGCGTCCCCAGCGGATCTCCGCGGTCGTCGTCACACCCCGCTTCTCGGCCGCCTTGACCTCGCGATCGAGCTTGACGCGGGCGGCCTGCTCCCATTCCTTCCGGACCTCGACGTCGGGATAGGGCAGCGCGGCGGCCACGTCGAGCGCCTGGACGGGCTCGAGGAGGACATGGACGAGGTGGATCTTCGCCCCGGAGAGCTGCGCGAGCGACACGGCGTGTGCGAGAGCGCGGGCCGCGCAGACGGAGAAGTCGGTCCCGACGACGATGCTCCTGAGCAGGGTGTTCTCACGGGCGGCCATCGTTCACCTCCAGGGGGTTCTCCGGTGAGTGTGGGCTCCTCACGGCCGTCCTTCAAGGGGTGGAAGCGGTTCCCGCCGGCCGTCCCTCGCGATTTTCTCGCGGAGGCGGCCCGCGGCGGCCTCGATCTCGCGGGCGGTGGGGGCGAGCCCTCGCCCCGGACGCCTGTCGCGATGGAATACGACCTCGCCGTCGACCCGCGTCTCGACGACGTTCCCGCGGTCGAAAGCGAAGACGAGCGGCCCGTAGGGGTCGTCGCGCCAGGACGTCGGCCGCGCAAAGCCGGAGGAGGGGTCGAGGAGGACGAGATCGGCCCGCTTGCCGACCTCGATCGTTCCGCAGACGGCGCCGAGGCCTAGCGCCGCGGCCCCCTCGGCGGTCGCCATTCGGGCGACCTGCCAGGCGGTCAGCGCCGTCGGCCCGGAGGCGACCTTCTGAAGGAGGGCCGCGTGGCGCATCTCCGAGAATGGGTCCAGCCGGTCGTTGCAGGGGGCGCCGTCGGCACCGAGCGTGACGCGGATGCCGCGGGCGAGGTAGTCGGGGACGGGGCAGATGCCCGAGGCGAGCTTCAGGTTCGACGAGGGGCAGTGCGCGACGGCGGTGCCGTCGCCGGCGAGGAGCTGCCGCTCCTCCTCGTTCGTGTGGATGACGTGGGCGAGAACCGTCGCGGGCCCCGCGATCCCGAGCTCACGCAGGTGCTCGATGCTCGCGCGGCCGCTCCGCGTCCTCACGAGCTCTATCTCGTCGCGATTCTCGGAGGCGTGCGTGTGGACGAGGACCCCCTGCGCGCGGGCCCGGGAGGCGGACTCCCGGAGGATCCGGTCCGTGCAGGAGACGGCGAAACGCGGGCACCAGGCGAATCGGAGTCGCCCGTTGGCCCTGCCGTGCCAGCGCGCGAAGAGCCGCTCTCCCTCGGCGAGGGCGTCTTCCGTCTCGGCGAAGAGATAGGGAGGGTTCGTCGACGGGTCGTCCATGAGCGCGTTTCCGCTCGTGACCCTGAGGCCCGACGCCTCCGCCGCGCGGAAGACGGCGTCGGTGTGTCTCACCGTCCCCATGTCGAGGATCGCGGTCGTCCCGCCCGCGGCCAGCTCCGCGAGGCCGAGCCGTGCGGAGAGGAAGAGCGTCTCCTCGTCGTGGGCCGCCTCGCCGGGCCAGACGTGCGTCTTCAGCCAGGGGAGGAGAGGGAGGTCGTCGGGGCCGTTGCGTAGGAGCGTCTGGCAGAGGTGGATGTGGGTCTGGACGAATCCCGGGAAGAGCCAGAGGCCCTCCGCGTCGACCCGTTCGACGGGCTCGCCGCGCGAGGCGGCAGCCGCGGCCGCTGCCCGCGCCTCGGAACCGAGGGCGCGGATGACCCCCTCCTCGGCCCAGACGGCGCCGTTCGGCTGAAGGTCGTCGGCCGAGCGCATTCCGGCGACGAGGGCGTTCTCGATCAGAAGCGTGCGCATCCGGCGGAGTATCGGCCCGCGGGCGCCGCGCGTCGAGACGGGAGAAGACCATCAGTTGCGGGCGGCCGGGGCTCCTCCCCCGCCGCGAGGCGTCAGGGCCTGGGGGGCGCCGGGGGACAGGGGGCGTCCGGCACGTCGGCGGCCGGAACGCCGTCGAGGCCGAGAGAAGCGGCGATCGGCACCTGCGAGGCGAGGACCAGGGCGACGAGCTCCGGCAGGGGCCGGCCCCACTCCTCCGCGCCGCGCCTCACGTACTCCCGGTCGACCTTCTGCGCGAACGCCTTCTCCTTCAGCCTCTTCAGAACCGACTCGACCGGGACGTCGGAGATCTTCTTCGAGGGCCGCACGAGCGCGCAGGCGCCGACGAACCCGGTCAGCTCGTCGGCCGCCAGGATCGCCTTTTCCATCGGTGTCTCGCGCGGAATGCCCGTGTAGAAGGCGTGACCACCGATCGCCTTGACGAGATCCTCGGGCCACGCGCGTTCCCGGAGGATCTCCATGCCGCGGAAGACGTGGTCCGCCTCGGTGGGGTACTTCTCGTAGTCGAAGTCGTGGAGGAGGCCGACGAGGCCCCAGCGTTCCACCTCCGCCTCGTCCGTCGCGCCGGAGGCGCGGGCGAGGTGGCGCATCGAGGCCTCCACGGCGAGGGCGTGGCGACGGAGCGCCTGTGAAGTCGTGAACTCGGTCAGCAGGGACCACGCGTTCTCGCGGGTGGGAGCGGTCATGGGCGGGAGTATCCCTCCGGTCCGGGCTGAGGAGCCTTTATAAAAGGATTTACTTATCCGTTTTGAAGAAAATACGCTCTAGAGGCGGTGAATCTGCGAATTTGCTTGACGAACGAGGCGGAGTGCATCAAATTCCGCGCCGTTCCGGCCCGATCCGGAAGAAGGAGCAGCGATGGGAATGAAGGCCGCCGAGATCCTGAAGACCTGTGACAAGGAAGGCGTGAGGTTCCTGCGCCTCCAGTTCACGGACATCCTCGGAATCATCAAGAACGTCGAGGTGCCCCGCTCGCAGTTCGAGAAGGCGCTCGACGGCGAGATCCAGTTCGACGGCTCCTCGATCGAGGGGTTCGTGCGGATCGAGGAGTCGGACATGGGCCTCATCCCGGACCTCGAGACCTTCCGGATCTTCCCGTGGTCCCACACGAACGGAAAGGTGGCGCGCCTCGTCTGCGACGTCATCACGCCCGACGGAAAGGCCTTCGCCGGGTGCCCGCGCCAGACCCTGAAGAGGCAGAAGGAGAAAGCGAAGGAGCTCGGCTACAGCCAGATGACGGGCCCCGAGGCGGAGTTCTTCCTCTTCCGGCGCGACGCGGCCGGTGACCCGATCGTCGACACGCACGACTCCGGCGGCTACTTCGACCTCACCCCGGTCGACCGCGGCGAGGACGCCCGGCGCGACATCGTCGTCGCCCTCGAGGCGATGGGCTTCGAGGTCGAGGCGGCCCACCACGAGGTCGCTCCCGGCCAGCACGAGATCGACTTCAAGTACGGCGACGCGGTCGCCACGGCAGACAACGTCACGACCTTCAAGCACATCGTCAAGAAGGTCGCCATGGACCACGGCCTCCACGCGACGTTCATGCCGAAGCCGATTTTCGGGATCAACGGCTCGGGGATGCACGTCCACCAGTCGCTGATGACCGGGACTCCAGCCAGCCCGAAGAACGCCTTCTTCGATCCGAAGGCCCCCTTCCAGCTCTCGAAGATCGCGATGTACTACATCGGCGGCATCCTGAAGCACGCCAAGGCGATCGCCGCGGTGACGAACCCGCTCGTCAACTCCTACAAGCGGCTGGTGCCGGGCTACGAGGCGCCCGTAAACGTCGCCTGGTCCGAGCGAAACCGCTCGCCGATGGTCCGTATCCCGGCCCGGCGCGGCATGGGGACGCGATGCGAGGTCCGGATGCCCGATCCGGCCTGCAACCCCTACCTCGGATTCGCCGTCATGCTCGCGGCGGGTCTCGATGGCATCAGGAACAAGATCGAGGCCGGCGAGCCGGTGAACGAGAACATCTTCGAGATGTCGGAGCGCGAGAAGAAGCGCCGGAAGATCGAGCAGCTTCCCGCGAACCTCTCCGACGCCCTCGACTGCCTCGAGAAGGACGACGTCGTGAAGAACGCGCTCGGCGAGCACATCAGCGAGAACTTCATCCACGCCAAGCGGGCCGAGTGGTCGACCTACATCTCCCGGGTCCACCCCTGGGAAGTCGACGAGTACCTGCAGTCGTACTGAAGTGGACGGGGGAAACCCGGGCCGCCGGGTTTCCCCCGGGCCCCCTTCCGCGCGGTCAGGCGGCTCGCTTCGCGAGCGTGAGACGAAGGGAAACCCGGGCCGCCGGGTTTCCCCCGGGCCCCCTTCCGCGCGGTCAGGCGGCTCGCTTCGCGAGCGTGAGACGAAGGGAAACCCGGGCCGCCGGGTTTCCCCCGGGCCCCCTTCCGCGCGGTCAGGCGGCTCGCTTCGCGAGCGTGAGACGAAGGGAAACCCGGGCCGCCGGGTGAGCCGTGCTCAGCCCTTCCCGTCTTCCTCGTCGTCCAGCTCGTCGAAGGCCTCTTCGACGAGGGCGAACGGGATCTGCGCGACCGCGTGTCCATCGGCATCGAGGAGAGCGACCGGCGCGTTCTCGTCGACGGAGGGCGTCGTGAGGGCCGACGCGGCCAGCTCGCGCGCGAGGGCGGAATCGACTCCCGTCTCGTCGGCGATCTTCGCCGCGAGGATCTCGAGGAGGCGGGCGGGGGCGCGGGACGAAGGTTCGGTCATCGGTCGGCTCCACGGCGAACATCGGTCCGCTCGGCGCGCGTGTCAATCCGGCAAGGCGGGAGCCCGACCGTCTCGAGGCCGACGGAGAGGCTCTTCTAACGTCCCCGCCATGTACGGAAGCGGGTCGTCCCTCATGACGTTCTACTCCTCGATCGCGCGGCAGCTCCCGACGATCGTGTTCGTCGTCCTCGGGAGGAAGGCGAGCCACCCGAAGGCCTCGAACTTCGCCGCGCTGGGTCTCGTCGTCCTTCTCCTGTTCGGACTCGGGAGCGCGACGTTCTACGCCCTGGCGCCGACGCTCGTCCAGGGCGCGGGAGGGCTGGCAGTGGTCTACACGCTGTCGGGATTGGTCTTCTCCCTGTTCCACGCCTGCGGCGTGGGCCTTCTCGTGGCCGCCGTCATGGCCGACCGCGCAGCACACTGACGGGCCTCGGGCCGGCGGGAAGGTCGAACTCCCAGCCGGCTGTCGATCCTCTGGGCAGGACTGGAACGTCCCGAGCCGCGATGAAGGTACCGTCGCCGTCGCATTTCACCTCGTTCGGCATGCCGGAAGGGCCGTCTTCCGGGAGGAACTCCTGGACGCCATCTGGCCCGACACGATCGTCACGGACGCCTCCCTTACGCTGGCGGTCTTCCTCGTTCGCAGGGCGCTCGGTGAAACGGAAGCCTCCCACTACGTGGAGACGGTCCCGAGGATCGGCTATCCGTTCAACCTCCCGGATCAGCCGACCGGGCCGGACCGGGCAGGCCGCCCCGGAGGGCCTCCTGCTGCCGCGTCGAGCCGCGAGCGGCCCGGCGCCTCCTCCCCATCGTCCCCCTCCTCGGAGCCGACGAACGACGGACCCGGGACCGACCTCGACACGAACCCCGCGGCGCAAATGCGGGTGCGCGTCCCGCTGGTCCCGGGCGAGGTGATCGACCTGGGCGAACGCCTCCTGGCCATTGCTCAGGGAGCCGGGCGCTCCGTCCGGGCCTGGTCGCTTCCGGACGGAGCGGCTGTCCTCGATGTTCCCTTCGCGGAACGGCAGGTCTTCGCTGTCGCCGTCGACGACGCGAGAGGAGAGGTGGCCGCGGGAGGCCCGTTCGACACGGTCGCGGTCTCCTCGACCACCGGCTCGCCCGGTCCCCGTCTGCTCCCGCGGCGTGGCTGGACCTACGGTCTCGCGTGGGTCTCCGACGCCCCGGCCCTCCTCGCGTCCGGACAGGAGGGCCTCACGGCCTGGCGCAACGGCGCGGAGCCGGTGGCACGGCTCTCGTCGGCCTCACCCGGCGGAGCGCTCTCCCTCGACTCGGACTTCCTCCTGACGCTCGTGCCTCGCGGGCAGAGGCTGGCGATCGTCTCCTACGCAGGGTTCCCGCCATCCGTCCGGGTCCCGGCCGGGGGCCTCGCCCTCTGGGCGGCCGAGCACGACGCGGAGGGGAAGACCATTTTCAAAAGGTGGGGAGGGACGGTCACCTCTGGTCGCTCGACACACGGACCCTCTCCGTCCGTCGCGAGGAGGTCCACACCGACGGAGTCACGTCGCTCGCGCGCGACGGCGACCTTCTGGCCTCGTCTTCGGACGACGAGACCGTCGCCCTCTGGAGGCGGCCGGGGCCGAATCTGAGGTCGCGAACGAAGGCGCACGATTTCCTCGTGAACGACCTCGCGGTCGTCGAAGGAGAAAAGGGGCGTGAGCTCGTCACCTCATTCTTCGGACGGGACGGTGCGGCCGTGGAGCTGGCCGGCGCTCGGCTTTCTCGAGAAGATCGACGTCCAGGCGCTGCTCGGCCGACCGGTGTCGTTCCCCGCGGTCCGGCCGGCGCCCGGGACCCGGCGAATCCTGGCGGGCACGTGGAACTCGAGCCTTCTCGAGCTGGACGTTCGCTGAGCACCGATTTTCGCGGGTCCCGAACCGTCACAGTCGTATAAGAAATCGGCCCGGACTGGTCACTGAAACCGGAGGCTGAGTTCGGCCCCCGACGGCAGTGGGAGGCGCGCGGGAAGGTCGGCCCAGGGGACGTTGCGGAGGATGGGGTTGTGGGCGCGCCGGGGATACGTGACGTCGATCCGAGATCCGTGGACCTCGACCCGTCCCTTGCCGTCGACGAAGTGGCGGAAGAGCTTCGGCGCGTCGCAGCCCTCGAATCCGCGAAGCTGACGGGCGAGCATCGAATAGAGCGTATCGGCGATCATCGTCAGGGCGATGTCGAAGTGGACCTTTGTGAGGATCGGAGAGGACAGAGCGTTGAGGTTGAAGAACTTGACCGCCTCGGCGATCCCGTTCTCGACGCGCCAGCGCCGGGCGTAGTTGCCGACGAGGAGCTCGGCCGGGGACTCGAGGTCGTTGGTTATGAGGAAGGCCGGCTTCTCGTGCCCGTTACCCCGGACGATCACCTGGCGTAGGGAGCCTTCGTAGCCCCGCAGGGTGATCGTGGACTCGTGGACCTCGGGGTTGGGGAGCTTCCGCTTTTCATGCGGGATGTGGATCCGTTTCCACCCCTGGAGCGACTCGACGTTCTTGATCAGGGTCTCGCCGCGGCGGCGGAGCGTTATGAACCGGACATCGGCGTGGTTGAGCTCGGAGAGCTTGGGGTAGCTCGTGAAGCGGGAGTCGAACACGAAGGTAGGGGCCACCCCCCGACGGACGCGGCGCCAGAACGAGAGGAACTCGGTCACCTGGTCATCGGCCTCGGATCGCTGGATGTCGGCGGCGGTGTAGAGGAGAAGCTTGGAGTCGGCGTCCTGCGCGAAGAGGGTCAAGGCGCCCTTCATGACCTTTCCGCGAGCGCCGGCCCAGTGCTTCTCGAGCACGGACTCATCGCCGTAGTGCGGGACGGTGTGGAAGTCGAGGTTGACGACGCGGCCCTCGTAGAGGCCGAGCTTGGCGGCCCGTCTCACGAAGGCCGCTTGCAGTTTCTGGATGTGAACCGGATCCAGGCTGTAGGAGTAGCTCGAGAAGGCCGTGACCTTCGGCAGGACGTTCAGCCCGGCGAACAGGCCGAGGCCGGGGTCGAAGGAGTGGTCCCCCACGTGGGCGTAGCGCTCCGTGCCGAGGAGCTTGAGAGCCAGGAACGAGAGCAGGTTGCAGCTGGCGGGGATGACCTGGCTACCCGGAAGCCCTGCCTCCCGGGCGACGTCCAGGATCCCGAGCTGCGACAGGAACGGTGCGAACAGGAAGACACCGGCCGCAGCGGACTCGAACCGTTGACCGTCCAGGTCAGCCAAGGCGATGGCCCGAGATGCCTCGGGCACGGAGGCGCCCTTGACGGTCAAGGAGACCTTCAGGCCGAGGCGACGGGGCAGCTTCGGGAATCCCTCCTCTGCCAGGACCCTCTCGACGGTGCGAACGCTGATCTCGGACCCCTCCTCGCAGAGGAGCTGGGCGATCTCGCCGGCGGAAAGGCGCTCGCGGCGCCAGGAGCAGATTTTCTTGCGGACGGGAGCGGGGACCCGATAGCGGCGCCCCTGCTGCGGGAGCTCGGAGAAGTCGACCTTGCCCTTGCGGTAGAGGTGGCGCAGGAGGTGCACGTAGCCCGTGGAGTAGCCGAACCGAGCGCCGACGGCTTGAGCGGGCAGGCGTTCCACGAAAGAGGCACGGAGGGCCTCGTAGCGCCGCTGCCACTCGGTCTTGGGGTGGAGGAAGTCAGAAGCGTCAGGCATGAATCCTTATACCATATGGCGTATTGCATGTCAGAATCTAAGATCTCGAAATCACGCCCAAGAAAGGCGCCACACTGGCCCGCGAACCACGGAACATGCATGAACTCAGCTGATCATGCGCCTTTGGCGCGACATCAAGCGCTGCGATCAACCAGCCCGTCGAAGCCGTGACGCGGACTTAATGTCCCATGTCAGGAATAGTTACCGCCACTCGAAATAAGATCCGCTGGGTCGGGCCGTTCGCCAACCCGCTCTGCCAGCGACTTTAGCCTGCCCTCGATGGGTTGTTTTCGCGCGAATCAGGCTTCGCGAAGATCGGTGCTCAAGCTGGCCCGGAAGGAGGAGGACTTCGGCCCGCCGCCGCCCGGTTTCGGATGGACGGGCGAGGAACGCCCTCCGAGAAAGGGGGAGTGGTTCTGGTCGGAGGTGAGGGGGCGCGCGCTCCAGGCCGTCAAGGACGAGACAGGGGTGAACGGGTTCGGGGAGCCCACCGGGGGTCGGAAGATCCTGAGGCCGCTCGGGACGTCGGGCCGGGTCGTCCCACCACCCAGGACGGGTCTGCGTCTCGTCAAGAACGACGATCCGGCGGACGGATCAGGCTGAAGCGACTGGAGGCGTTCCGGCGGGTGGCTCGACTTCGTCTTCGGCGTGGCGGGTCACCGCCAGGTAGACCCGCAGGTCGTCGAGGACCGCGTCGAGAGCCGCCTCCTTGGAGGAGGCGAAGAACGGCTCTTCCGTGACGAAACCGCCCGGGACGAGCCAGGGTACGAGGATCGTCTCCCAGGCGGTCGCCAGGCCATCGTCGTCGTCCCGGATGCCCGGAGGGTGGATGCCGTATTCGAGGAACCTCCACGTCCGGCAGCGAAACTGGCCCGGATTCGTGCCGTCCTCGAAGACCTCGATCCGGATGTCGGCCGGATCGCCGTCGAGAAGAGTCTCCACCTCGGCAACTTCGACGAGGCGGAAGACGGCGAGCTGCGGGCGCTGCGACGGCATGATGCGTTCTCGACTCCGAGCCGGCCGGCCAGGGCGGGTGCGGATGGCGCGGGCCTGGCCGGAACGGGATGAATGGTGGGCCCGGCGTGACTCGAACACGCGACCTGCGGTTTAGGAAACCGACGCTCTATCCACCTGAGCTACGGGCCCGTTCCTGGGAGCCGCACGGGGGCGGCGGGAGCGGGAGTGTACCGGAAGTCACTCCTCGAACGGCACGACGTGAAGATGCCGGACGAGAAGGACCTTGTTCGACCGCACGGCTTCGGTCTCACCGAGCGGAAGGAAGTTGTCTTCCTGTCGCGAGATGTACCGCGAGCAGGCGTCGATGGCCTGAATCACGTCGTCGGTCTCGAAGGGCATCAGGAATTCCTTCGGCTCGGCGAGCCCTTCGACGACCAGCTGAAACGTGTGAAGGTGCTTTCGATCCATTCGCTCCTCTAGGCGGCAGAGTGTCGCCGCTGGGGCGGCCGCTCCCGTCATCGTATCCTCCGCGGGGTGGCGCGTCCTCTCGTTCGCCTGGCGCTGGCCCTCGCCCTCGCCGCGGCGGCCGTCTATGGCCTCGCCGCCTTTTCGCGCGACTTCTGGTCCCCCGACGAGCCCGACTTCGCCGACGCCGTCCGGGAGATGAGCGTCCGGGGGTCGTGGCTCCTGCCGTACCAGAACGGGAAGCCCTACTCGGAGAAGCCGATCCTGTACTACTGGGCGATGGCTGCGACGACGCCGTACACCGGTGGAGACGTCGCTCCCGGTGCGCTGCGAATCCCCTCGATCGTGTCAGGGGCCTTTCTCGTTTTCGGCGCCACGCTTCTGGCCGGGTGGCGAGGGGGCCGGAGGGAGGCGCTCCTCGCCGGGGCGACGACGGCGGTGACGCCCCTCGTCTTCTGGCAGGCACAGTTCATCCAGATCGACGCCTTCTTCACGGCCCTTCTCTTCGCCGCATTCGTCGCCCAGATGCTCGTGGACCTCGACGTCGGCCGGAGGGAGCGGTGGGTCTGGGCGTTCCACATACTTCTGCCGCTCGCCGTTCTGACCAAGGGGCCCCTGGCGATCGTCCTGACCGGGCTCGTGGCCCTGGTCCGGTGCGCGCTGTCGCGGAGCCTGCGCCCCGTCCTCGACCTGCGGCCACTGCGGGGAGCGCTCGTCTCCGTCGCTCTCGTCGTCCCCTGGTACTGGTTCGCGACCCGCGCCGGCGGGCCGGAATACACGTACGACCTGATCGTGAACCAGAACTGGAACCGCTTCTTCGAGGCGTTCGACCACATTCAGCCCTGGTGGTTCTACCTGAAGAGCATCTGGGGCGACTTCGCCCCGTGGACGTTTCCGGCCCTCGTCGCACCGTTCACGCTGCGCTCGTCCGGGCTCCTCTCGCGCCGGCCCGAGCTGAAGTGGGGGCTGACGGTCGTCCTGACCTGTCTCGTCTTCCTCTCCACGTCCCAGTCCAAGCAGGGGAAGTACCTCCTGGTCGCCTACCCGTTCGTGGCCGTCCTTCTCGCAGCGGCCGTGGGCGAGTGGGAGCGGCGCGCCGGCCGGGGCCTGAGGCTCTTCCGCGGCTACCTCCTCTTCCTCGCGGGGCTCTTCCTCGGAGCGTCCCTGGCGCTCGGTCCGGTGGCGGTCCGGAGGGCTCCCGGCTTCGCTCATCTCGCACCCCTCGTCGCCTTGCCGCTCGGCATCGGAGCTGCCGGAACGTTCTGGGTGCTCTGGCGGCGGCGAGGCGAGGCGGTCCCGGCCGCCCTGGCGCTGGCGGCGACCCTCGCGGCGGGGGAAGCGGCGGCCGGGCCGGTCCTCTTCCGCGCGCTCGATGTCGCGAAGACGGGCCGGCCGTTCTACGACCGCGTCCGTCCTCTCGTCGGCGACCCGAGGGTACCGCTCGTCTACTGGGGAAATCCGTACCGGAGCTACCCGGTGCTCCGCCTTCGTCGGCACACCGACCACGTCGTGACGGAGACGGCCCTCGCCGAGTGGCTCTCGTCGAACCCGGGAGGCTTCGTCCTCGTCGACGCGAGCGCTTTCGGGAAGTGGAGCGAGCCGGCGCTCGTCCGCCTCCAGATCGTCGACGGACAGCCGACCGGACAGGACAGGATCCTCCTGCTGAGGCGTCGTTGAAGGGGATCACGGCGGAACTCGAGGCGATTCCCGACGCGGTAGGGTATCCCGCCCGGCACGACGTCCGCGACGCCTTCCTCGTCCGGGGAGGCGACCGGGTTCCGGTCGTCGTCAAGAGGATCCGCCGCGACGTTCGCCAGCCCGACGGAAATACGCGGGCCGAGAGGGCTGTCCGGATCGCCAGGCACCTCCTGGCCCACGGGCTCGACACCCCCGAACCGCTCGGCCTGGAAGTGACGCCGGAGGAGAGCGTTCTCGTCGTACGGAAACTGGAGGGGGCGGTCCAGGTCCGGGCCTTCTTCCGCAGGCGCGACGACCCGAACCTGGACGCGCCAAGGGTGCAGGCGACGTTCGAGGAGGTGGTGGCGGCCCTTGGACGGCTCGCGAAGCGCCTCCACGACTCGGGCGTCTTCTTTCGCGATTTCACCGACGGGAACATTCTCGTGACGGAAGGCGAGGCGGGACCGCGACTCTGGCTCGTCGATCTCGACCGGGCGCGAATACGGAAGGGCCCGCTCCGGACCTTCAACCGGCTCCGGGACCTGGCCCGTCCAGGATTGAACCGGTCGGACGACCGGCTGTCTCTTCTCCGGTCCTACTACGCTCCCGGGCCGGTCCCACCGCTCGTTCCGTTGGTTCACGCGGCGCTCAAGCGCCGGATCGTCATCTGGGACCGTCTGAAGAAGGTCCTGAGACCCTGGCGGCGCTGAAGGGCTATCCTCGGGCTCAGTAAACCCCCGACCCGTCTCGCGCGTCCCACCCGGCATGACGAACGCCGTGGGCGCCGCCAGGGTCCTGGGGTTCGAGGCAGCCCCTCGAGGGAGGAGCAGGAACGTGGCGAATGACCTCCCAGGCGAAAGCTCCCGGGCTGCTGATCCGGGGCGCAGGGAGCGCGAAAGCGAGATTCTCGGGCGGGTCCGGGCGGGGGATCCAGAGGCCTTCGAGTATTTCGTGAAGACCTACCAGCGGAAGGTCTTTCGGCTGATCTACACGCTGGTCCGGAACGCCGCCGAAGCCGATGCCCTGACGCAGGACGTCTTCGTGAAGGCGTGGAGAGCGGTCGGGGACTTCAAGGGGGAAGCCGCCTTCGAGACCTGGCTGAACCGGATCGCCGTCAATGCCGTCCGCGATTCCGTGCGCCGGCGCAAGCCCGAGGTTTCCTTTGCCGACCTCGCCGCCGCCGAAGAGGTCGAAGGGACGGACCTTCCGCGAGCGGCCGAGCCGACGGACGGCACCTCCCCCGAGCGGGACGCCCTGTCGCGGCAGATCCGAAGGCGAATCGGGGAGGCCCTCGAGACACTCTCGCCGAGGCAGCGGGCCGTCTTCGTCATGAAGCACTACGAGGAGCGGTCGATCGCCGAGATCGGGGCCGCGACGGGAATCGACGACGGGACGGTCAAGTCGCACCTGTTCCGGGCGGCGCGCAAGCTGCGCCAGAAGCTGGAGGACCTGCGATGAGCGGCCGGCACCTGACGGAGGAAGAGATCGTGGGCCGGGTCTTCCCGGTCGAGGAAGGGCCCGCTCCAATTCCGATTCACCAGGCGGTCTGCCCCGAGTGCCAGCAGCGGGTCGCGAAGCTGAGAGAGGCGTTCCTTCTCGATCGGGGGGCCGTGACGGGAGTCGTCGAGTCTCTCCCGGTCGAGTTCTGGGTCGCCCAGAGGAGGGCCGTCCTGGGGCGCATCTCCGAGCTGGCCGCCGTCGAGGCGGAAGAAAGGGCGACGCCGTTCCCGGCACGTTTCACCCGGTCGATCTTCCACCGGCCGGCGTTGGCCTTTGGAAGCCTCGCGGCTGCCCTGGCGCTCGTGGCCGGCCTCACCGTTCTTCGGGGCGGGACCGAGACCGGGCCGTCGGCGGGCGTCGCGACGGTGGCGACCGTTCCAGCGAATGAAGCGGCCGAGCTTTCCGCGGCCGATCGCGAGGACGACGAGCTCCTTCGCTCGGTCGACAGCGTCCTTTCAGATGAAGAGTCGTACGAGGCACTCCTCCTCGAGGTGATGAGATGAAGACGCGCTGGCCCTGCGCTGCGCTCGCCCTGGTGGCCCTCTCGGCGCTCCCGGCCGCGGCCCAGATGCTCGAGATGCCAGGTGGGAAATGGTGGAAACGGCCCGCCATCGTCGAAGGGCTGAAGCTCTCGACGGAGCAGCAGGGCCGCCTCGACGAGGTGTTCCTGAAGAACCGGCGGGCTTTCGTCGACCTGAAGGCGGACGTCGACCGGAGGACGATCGACCTCGAGGACCTCCTTGCCGCCAAGGACGCCGACCCGAAGAAGGTCGGCGCCGCCTCCGAGGCCCTCGAGCAGGCGCGCGGAAGGCTCGGGAAGGCCCGGACGATGATGGTCGTCGACATGAGGGGCATCCTGACCGAGGCGCAGTGGAAGCAGATCGTCGACCGCCGGGATCAGTGGCGCGCGGAGCGGGTAGGGGAGATGCGCAAGCGCTTCAACCGACTGCGCGGGAACGCACGCCCCGGCGGGGCCCGCCCAGGTCAGGCCGCGGCGCCCGAAGCGGAGCCCGAGGTTCCGGAAGAGCCCTAACGGGAGAGGCGACCCGGCACGGTGCCGGGGCGCTTGCGCGCGAGGACGAGCCAGCGGGTCCCTTCCGGCTGGAACGAGAGCCAGCCCGAGGCATCGGTGAAGAGCCGGACGGACAGGCCCGCCTCGCGTAGCGCTCGCTCCACGGCCCGTTTCGGCCACGCGATTTCCCTGTAGAGCTCGCGGGTCCGCCGAAATCGGAGGATGCGTCCCGCCTCGGGGAGAAACCAGTCCCGGGTGACGGTCCCCACGCCCGTCGCGGAGTCGTATGAACCCCTCTCGGCGGAGAGACCGCCCCCTTCGAGCGCCGTGACCCGGTGGTGATCGGGGAAGGCCTCGACCGTATCCGGGGTGTTGAGGTCGAAGAGGAAGCAGCCGCCCGGCCGGAGCGCCTTCGCGACGCCCGACAGGGCCGGTGCGAGCTCTCCGTGGCTCTCGAGGTGGTTGAGAACGTCGAACGTCGCGAGGGCGAGGTCGAACTCCTCGCCGGGGCCGAGAGGAAGCGAGAGTGCCCCGCCGAGCCGGACGTCGATCGGCAGGTGTTCCTCCCGGGCCGCCTTGCGGAGGGGCCGGAGGAACGAGGCGACGGGGTCCACCGACACGACCCGACAGCCTCGCCGCGCCAGCTCGAGGCTCTGCCAGCCGCTTCCGCAGCCGACGTCCAGGACGCTCCCGTGCGGGACCCGGTGGGCGCGCAGGATCTCGTCGCGGGCCGGAGAGAGCAGCTCGCGCCACAGCCCGTAGACCTCGTCGTAGTAGCCGGCGAGGACGGAGTAGGGAGGGTGTTTCGGCGCGCTCACGGCGCGGTGCTCCCGAGCGCCTTCGGCGCACCGCCCCGGCTGGAAGCGAGGCCGAGCGCCACGAGGGCCACGAGGCCGGGGAGTGCGATGAAGAAGGCGTAGGGAAGCGCGAAACCGCTGGCCTGAAGCCTGTACTGAAGGGCGGTGACACCTCCGAGAAGGAGCGCGGCCGGAAGGAGGGCGAGCGGTTTCCAGCGCGCGAAGACGACGAGAGCGAGGGCCAGAAAGCCGCGTCCGGCGGTGACCCCCTCGACGAAGGTCGGTGAGACCGTGAGGATGAGCATCGCTCCTCCGAGCGCGCCGAGGACGCCGGACGCGGCGGCGGCGGCGCTGCGGACGGCCACGACGGAGAGGCCGAGGGAGCGGAGCGCCTCCGGATTCTCTCCTGCCGCCATGAGCCTCAGCCCTGCGCGCGTCCGTGCGAGCCAGATGTGAAGGACGACGGGGGCGAAGAAAGCCGCCGCTACGGCGTCGGGAATGCCGAAGAGACCCCGCGGCAGCGTCCGCACCTCGAGGACCGACCCCGTTTCGCCAGCGGCGAGCCTGTAGGCGAACGCGGTGGCGCCGAGGGCGAGGAGGTTCCAGACGGTACCGACGAGGATGGGGTCGGCGCGACGTACGACGGCGAACAGTGCGAAAAGAAGTCCTGCGATGAGCCCCGCGAACGCCACGCCGGCCAGGGCCACCGCTGGAGAAAGGCCTGAGCGCCCCGCCGCAAACGCGACGTAGGCCCCGATGAGCATGGTCCCCTCGAGGCCGATCTGGACCGACCCGGCACGCTCGAGAAGAAGCTCGCCCGTCGCCGCGAGAAGCAGCGGCGCGGATAGAAGGAGGGCGATCTCGACGAATCCGGTCATCGGGAGCTCTCCGCGGTCCGTCCACCGCGGGCCAGGAGGAGGCCCAGGACGGCGAGGGCCGGAACGATGGACGCGAGGGCCGACGGGACGCCTGCGTCCCTCTGGAGGGCGCTGGAACCGGCCCCGAGGGCAGCGAAGAGGACGCCCGAGGCAGCACCCCCGAGCGGCGTCATGCCGCCGAGGAGCGCGGCGGCGATCCCCGTGTAGCCGACGCCCGCCGTGAACGGGTCGTAGAGCCGTCCCGTGAGGGCGAGGACCTCGAGGCCTCCGGCGAGCCCGGCGAGGGCCCCGGAGGCGAGGAAGGCGCCGGACCGCAGGCGCACGTCGGGGAGGCCGGCGGCGCGCGCGGCCAGCGGCGCCTCGCCGACGGCCCGGAGGCCGAGGCCGACGGGAGTGCGGGCGAGGACGAAGGCGGCGGCTCCCGCCAGAGCGAGCGCCACGAGGACGGCCGCCGTCGCGCGCGAGCCGGTGAGGAGGGGTGAGAGGAGGACGCCGTCCGCGAGGGCGCGGCTCTGGGGGTAGTCGCCCGACGGGTCGCGCAGCGGCCCGCGGACGAGCCAGGTGACGCCGGCCGCCGCGACGAGGTTCAGGAGGATCGTGGAGAGGATGGGCGGCACCTGGCGCTTCTCGGCGAGCCAGGCAGCCGGCGCGGCCTGGAGGGCACCGGCGAGGGGCGCCGCCAGCAGGATCGCGGCGCGCGCGGCGAGCGGAAAGCCGGGTAGGAGCGGCCCGACGGCGGCGGCCGCCGCCGCCCCGGCGAGGAACTGTCCCTCGAGGCCGATGTTCAGGACGCCCGCCCGGAAGGCGACGACGGCGGCGACCGCGGAGAGGACGAGCCCCGTCGCCCTCGCGAGCGTCTCCCCGATGGCCGCCTTCGACCCGAACGAGCCCCGCAGGAGCGCCGCGAGCGCCTCGGCGGGGGACGCTCCCGCGAGGAGGACGAGGAGCGTGGCGGCCGCGAGCGTGCCGAGAAGGACCGCGAGCGCGAGGCGGAGCTTCACGCAGACAGCCCCGCCATGAGGCGCCCGAGCGTCGCGAGGTCCGTCGTCGAGGGGAGGGGAGAAGAGAGCGATCCCCTGTAGACGACGCGGATCGGCGCTCCGAGCTCCTGCGCCTCCTCCGGGTCCGCCGTGACGACGAGGACCCCGGCGCCGGACCGGGCGGCGTCGAGGAGGCGCGCCCTCACGTCCTCCGACGAGGCGATGTCGAGGCCGCGAGTGGGGTGGATCGCCACGAGAACGGTGGGGGACGGCTCCAGCTCCCGGGCGAGGAGGAGCTTCTGCTGGTTTCCGCCCGAGAGCTCCCGGGCGCGGGCGTCGGGCCCCCACGCGCGGACGCCGAAGCGGTGGAGGCGGTCGGCGGCCGAGGCGGCGAGGGCCGCGCGGTCGATCGTGAAGCGTCCGGGGGGACGCCGCAGGAAGAGGTTCTCCGCGAGGGAGAGGCCCGGCACGAGGCCCTCCGCGCGGCGGTCGGCCGGGATGAAGGCCCCTCCCGCGGACCGGAAGCCGAGCGGGTCCCCGGGGGGGATGGGCCTGCCGGCGACCGTCACGCGCCCGCGAGCGGGCCTCACCCCGGCGACGGCGGAGCCGAGGAGGTCGGCCCCGTTGCCGTCGATCGCGAGGAGGGTCAGCGCCTCTGCCGGCGCGATCGCGAGCGAGACCGGCGGGGCCGCGGAGCCCGAGGGGCGGAACTCCTCGAGGGACAGGGCGGGGGGGGCGTCGTCGCTCCGGAGCGCCCGCGGGAGCGGTGCCGGCCGGGCGCTCGCCTCCGCCCCACCGAGGAGGAGCGCGGCGACTTCTCCCGGAGTCGTGTCGGAGAGACGCGCCTCGAGGAGCGTCCTGCCGCGGGAGAGGAGCGTGAGCCGGTCCGTCCCCTCGAAGACCTCCGCCAGGCGGTGCGTGATGAGGACGACGGCACGCCCTCCGTCGGCTCGCCGACGGAGCGCCTGGAAGAGCGAGGCCGTCTCGTCCGGCGAGAGGACCGCCGTCGGCTCGTCGAGAATGAGGACGTCCGGGTCGGTCTGGAGCGACCCGGCGATCCCGACGCGCTGGCGGGTCCCGACGGGCAGCTCTCCGGCGCGCGCGTCCGGGGTGCCGAGGTCGAGGCCGAAGGCGCGGGCGAGGCGGTCCACCCGGGCGCGGCGCGCGCGGGTGGACTCGAAGGCGGGCGCGAAGGGGTCGAGCAGCGCGAGGTTGTCGGCGACGCTCGCCGCCTCGACGAGGAGGTCGTGCTGGGGGACGAGGGCAATCCCGGCCCGCCGGGCGGCGCGCGGGTCACGGAAGGCGACGAGCCGCCCCTCCCGGCGAATCTCGCCGGCGTCGGGCGGCAGGAGCCCCGCGGCGACGGCGACGAGCGTCGACTTTCCCGCGCCGTTCTCGCCGAGGAGGGCGTGGATCTCGCCCGCCTTCACCCCGAGCCTCGCGCCGTCGAGGGCGCGGACCGTGCCGAACGACACCCGGACGCCCGACAGCTCGAGCGCGAAGGGGTCTGGCGTCACCGCGACGTCGGAGGGGCCGTGAGCCCCCGGCTCAGAAGTTCCCCCGAGGGACGACGACCGCGCCCGAGACGATCCGCTCCTTTGTCCGCTCCACCTCGTCGACGACGGGAGCCGGGACGCGGCCGACGAGGGCCGGGTTCCAGACGAACGAGATGACCCCGCTCTTCAGGCCGTAACGGATCGGCTGTCCGTCGAAGCGCCCTTCCTTCACCGTCCGTGCCGCCTCCACGAAGGCCCGGGGCAGGTCGATGACCGCCGAGGCGAGGACGCTCGGGGCGAGGGCGTTCTGGTCGCGGTTCGAGCCGAAGGCGTAGACCCCGCGTTCCGTCGCGGCGTTGAAGACGCCGAGCGCCGCGGCGTTCGCGTTGTGGAAGAGGAAGTCGCTCCCCTGGTCGATGAGGGCGAGGGACGCCGCCCGGGCCCCGGCCACGTCCTCGAACGAACCGGTGAAGACGGACGTCGCACGGGCGCCCGGGTTGCCGGCCTTCAGCCCCGCCTCGAACGCGAGGAACGTCGACTTTATGGAGGGCAGCTCGACGCCGCCGACCATCCCGGCCTTCGCGGTCTTCGACATCCGCCCGGCCACCAGGCCGCAGAGATAGGTCGCCTGCTCGAGCTCGAAGACGAGGGGCGCCTGGTTCGCCGAGGCGCGCGACCCCGAGGTCGTCACGAAGACCGTGCTGGGGAAGTCCTTCGCCACGCGCGCGGCCGCGTCCTGGAACTCGAAGCCGTGGCCGAAGCAGAGCGAGTAGCCGTCCGCGGCGTAGGCCCGGAACTGTTCCTCGAACTCGGACGGCGTCTTCGCCTGGACGTGCGAGACCTTCGCGCCGAGCTCCTTCTCAATCGCCATCAGCCCCTCGTAGGCCCCCGCGTTCCACCCGGCGTCGGAGACGGGCCCGGGCGTCAGGAGCGCGACCCGGAACCCCGCCGGGGCCTTCGGCCTCACGGCCTTTCCGCAGGATGGGAGCGTCGCGAGGAGGGGCGTCGCGAGGAGGGCGAGGAGGAGGTGCCGCGTCGTCATGCGGGTCGAGTTTAGATCGCTCGCGCCACGGCCCGGCCGGCGTCGACGGCGAGGACCTGCCCCGTGACGGACCGGTTCGCGGTGAGGAGGAGGGCGGCGGAGACGAGGTCCTCGACCTTGACGGCCCGCTGGAGGGGCGTCCGGGAAACGAGCTTCGCCACCTCGGCCTCCGTGAGGTCGTCGGGCGGGAGGACGATGCCGGGTGCGACGCCGTTCACGCGCACGGCCGGAGCGAGGGCGACGGCGAGGTTCCTCACGAGGGCCTCGACGGCGGCCTTCGAGACGGCGTGGGGGACGTGGCGCGGCCAGGCCTTCGTCGCGGCGACGTCGGACACGAGGAGGACCGCACCTTCCGTCTCACCGAGCGCCCGCGCCGCCGCCTGCACCAGGAAGAAACCGGCGCGGGGGCCGACCGAGAAGACGTCGTCCCAGTCGGCCTCGGAGACGTCCTCCACCGCCTTCTCCAGCCAGGGGGAGGCCGAGTGGACGAGGACGTCGAGGCGCCCGAAACCGCGGAGGACCTCCTCCACGAGCCCTCCGGGGGCGCCGGGCTCCCTGAGGTCGGCCCGGAAGGCCCGTGCGCGCGCCCCGAGCGCCTCGAGGGACGCCACCATCCGGGCCGCGGCCTCGGGGTCGCTCCGGTAGTGGACGGCGACGTCGTGGCCCCACCGGGCCGCCCCTTCCGCGAAAGCGCGTCCCAGGCGGCGGGAGGCCCCGGTGACGAGGGCGACGGATCTCACGCGCGGAGTGTCTCACCGTGGACGGTCACGCTGCGACGCATCTATAATGCAGTGTCGCTCCCAGGATTGGGCAGGGGAGGGTGAGATGACGACGCCGCGCACTCTTGTCGACGTATTCCGCAACCTCGAGACGCTCGGGAAACCCGACCTCCTCCTGCACAAGAAGGACGGGCGCTGGGTCCCGACCTCCTCCGCCTCGTTCGCCGCGGACGTGCGCGCCGTCGCGGGCGCGCTCGGCACGCTCGGCATCGAGGACGGGGGAGCGGTCGTCCTCCTCTCCGAGAACCGTCCCGAGTGGCCGACGATCGACTTCGCCTGCCAGTGCTACGGCAGTGTCCTCGTCCCGATCTTCCCGACGATGGTCGCCGACCAGGCGGAGTACATCGTCCGGGACTGCGGCGCCACCGTCGCCTTCGCGTCGACCCCCGAGCAGGCCGCCAAGCTCGTGAAGGCGCAGCCGAAGTGCCCGAAGCTGAAGCACGTCTTCGTCTTCGACCACGCGGGCGGGGGAGGGAAGCCCTACGCGAAGCTCCTGGAAGAGGGGCGGAAGGCGAACGAGGCCCGGCCGGAGGCGTTCGACGAGCGGGCGAACGCGCGCAAGCCGGACGACCTCGCGACGATCATCTACACCTCGGGGACGACGGGCGAGCCGAAGGGAGCGATGCTCACTCAGAGCAACTTCGTCTCCAACCTCCTCGCCGGGTGCATGATCCTCCCGTTCGAAGGATCCGCCGTCACCCTCTCGTTCCTCCCGCTGTCCCACGTCCTCGAGCGGCTCGTCGAGTATTGCTACTACCACCGCGGCGCCACGATCGCCTTCGCCGAGTCGATCGACCAGCTGCGCGACAACCTGCTCGAGGTGAACCCGCACATCTTCGTCTCGGTCCCGCGCGTCTACGAGAAGGTCTACGCGCGGGTGATGGAAAAGATCGAGGCCGGCTCGCCCGCGAAGAAGAGGCTCTTTGCGAACGCGATCGCCGTCGGCAAGGAGGTCCTCGCCCTCCGCGCCGAGAAGAAGACGCCCGGAGGCGTCCTCGCCCTGCAGCATTTCCTCTACGAGCGGCTCGTCTTCCGGAAGGTCCGCGAAGCGCTCGGCTCCCGCTTCCGCTTCGCCGTCTCGGGCGGCGCGCCGCTCTCGAAGGAGCTCGCCGAGTTCTTCTGGGCGATCGGCATCGAGATCTACGAGGGGTACGGCCTCACCGAAACGAGCCCCGTCATCGCCGTGAACGGCCCGGCCGCCTGGCGGCTCGGGACCGTCGGACGGATCCTGCCGGGCGTCGAGTGCCGCATCGCCCCCGACGGCGAGATCCTCACCCGCGGGCCGCACGTCATGAAGGGCTACTACGGCAAGCCCGAGGCGACGGCCGAGGCGATCGACACGGACGGCTGGTGCCACACGGGCGACATCGGAGTCATCGACGGGGACGGCTTCCTGAAGATCACCGACCGCAAGAAGGAGATCATCGTCAACTCGAACGGGAAGAACATCGCCCCGGCGCCGATCGAGAGCGCCCTGAAGGGCGACCCGTTCGTATCGCAGCCGGTCGTCATCGGCGACCGCCGGAAGTTCCTCTCCTGCCTCATCGTCCCGAACTTCGAGAAGCTCAGGGACTGGGCGGGCAAGCACGGTCTCTCGGGCCTCTCGGACGCGGAGCTCGTCGAGGACCCGCGGGTCCTGCAGATCTACCAGGGGATCATCGACCGCTGGAACGAGGGGAAGCCGCACGAGCAGGTCGTCAACGCCTTCAAGCTCCTCCCGAAGGAGCTGACGATCGAGGACGGCGAGCTGACGCCGACCCTCAAGGTCAAGCGCCGCATCGTCGACCAGAAGTACAAGTCGCTGATCGACGGGCTGTACAAGGGGGACTGAAGGATCAGGGGCCGGCTGCCGTCCCGGAGCCGGCCCCCCTTCAGCCCGGATCGGCTCGCGATGCTTCAGCTGGCGACGTGCTTCTCCCAGAGTTCGATTCCGGCGGGGGAGAGGCGCGCCGCTCCCTCGCCCGTATCGACGACGCCCTGTGCCGAGAGGTAGGCGAGCTCGGCCTTCAGCCGCGGCTCGCCGAAGGCGGCGAGGCGGGCGAGGAGGTCGGACTGGGTAAGCGGTGATCCGGCGTCGCGCCACTGTCCGTAGAGCGTCGCGACGAGGGCCGTTCGCACGGAAAGGTCGACCGGGGGCTTGGCCGCGCTCCTGAAGAGCGGCATGCCGAGCGTGAAAACACGCCGGCCAGTGACGGGGTTCAGGAGGAGCGCGAAGGCGATCCAGAGCGATAGGGCGGCGAGGCCGACCGTCAGGATGGCGATCGGAATGGCGAACGCTCGCGTGTCGAGGAGGTGCCCGGCGACCTTCAGGACGTAGAGGAGGTCGATGTCGAGGAGGAAGATGAAGAGCAGGCTCGAGAAGTGCCCGAAGCCCCAGCTGATGAGAACGAAGATGACGAGGAACGTCGCCTCCGTCGCGAAGATCACCGTGGGGTCGGGGACGAACCCCCTCGCGAGCGAGTGGAGAGCCCAGGCGTTGACGACCCAGTTGAAAGCGAACGTGAGGAAGAGCGTCCCGCCGTAGAGGTTCCTGTTCACCAGGTTCAGGAGCCCGGCGAAGAGCTGGCAGCCCGCGCCGAAGAGGAGGCAGAAGACCGCGGCGGTCTCGAGGCCGGCCGGGGTGAGGCTCTTCCCGAAAGCGATCGGGGTGAGCGCGGCGCAGCCGATGGCGAGGCCGAGAAGGCCCATCGGGGTCGGATCGGCCACGACTTCCTTGCCGTGGAGCGAGACAGGGGCGAGCTGGACCATTCGTGCCTCCAAGTGTCGATCGTCGCGTGCGGGGGGCCGTTGGTCAAGCCGCGGGGTCATCGGTGCAGGGCCGGGCTGCGAGGGGAGCACGACCGGGCCCGCCCGTGGCAGACCCGGCCGGCAGGTATTCAGGGAGCGTTCGTCGACATCTCCACGAACGATCCGTCGCCCGTCCCCTTCCCGGGAATGCCGCCGTCGTTGACGACGGCGTAGGCAAGGAACGGCGCGGTGCCGTCGACCCGCTCGACGCGGACGTAGCCGTTCTCGACCTTCCATTTCGAAAGGAAGCCGTTCAGCTGCATCCAGGCCCCGGGAGAGAGGGGAATCGGCTCCGACGTAGCCACCTTCGCTCCGGACGCACCGTCGAAGACGGCATAGCGAAGAGTGACGGGGCCGCGGTTGGCCGCCGCGTTCGCCAGGGCGAGATTCGTCCGGGCGTCCGCGTTCTGGCGGAGACCGAAGAGCCAGACGACGCTGGTGGACGCGCTCGGCGCCTGTGCGGGGCAAAAGAGCCCGTACTTGCCGGCTCCCTCGCCCGCCGTGGCGGTCCGGGCCCCAGCCCATCCCGCTGCAGACTCGCCTCCGGCCGAAAAGGTCACGGCCAGGGTACCGGCGTAGTCGCGTTTCGGGGGGACCATCTCGAGCCCGAGACGGCGCAGCTCGGCGAGGATGTCCGGCAGCATCTTCTGCTCACCGGGAGCGAGGTCGACGGTGACGCCCCCCATCGAATAGCCGCCGGGGTTGGCGAGCGATTCCGTGAACCAAAGGCGCGCCTTGGTCGCGACGGCGCCCGGGTTGGCGAGGACCAGCTCGCTTGTGAAAGCCGCGGTCCCGACGACGATCGGAACGAGCTGCGAGCCGGCGAGCCGGTGGATCGGGATCGCCGAAACGACGGAACCGTCGTTCGTGATGTTGTCGTTGAAGACGGCGTAGGCGTGGAACGGGGCGGTTCCGGCGATGCGCTCGACGAGGGCGTAGCCCGAGGCGAAGCCAGCCGTGCGGAGGACGGTGTCGAGCTGAAGCCACTGGCCGGATTCGAGGCGGACGGTCGGAAGGACGTGCCGGGGGATCGACGAGCCTTCGCCGGAGTAGAGCGAAACCTGCAGGTCGGCGCGTCCCTCGACGCCCGTGTTCACGAGGGCGACGTTCGAGCGGTCGGCGGCGTTCTCGCGAAGGCCGAAGAGCCAGACCTTCGAGGCGGCCGCGGTGTCGGGGTCGATGGCGGGCATGGAGAGGCCCGCTCGGCCTGCGCTGGAGGGGATGGTCGTCCGGGTCGAGGCAGCGGGAGTCCAGCCCGCCGCGACATCGTCGAACGTCACCCGAAGGGTTCCGCCCTGCTGCGAGCCGTCGGACGGGATGGCCAGGCCCTTCGCGCGCAGCCAGGCGAGGACGTCGGGGATGATCCGCTGCCGACCGGCGCCAAGCGTCTCGCTCGCCGTGCCGGACCCGGTCGCGCTCACCGAGGATGCGGCCGTGTACTGGACGTCGACCCGGACGGGGGAGGGTGAGGGGTTCGAGAGCACGAGCTCGGTGGTGAAGCGATGGCCGCCCTGTCCGGCGACGTCGAGGACGATCGGCGCGAGGCGCGTGGTCGTCAGGCCCTTCACGAGAATCTCGAGGTGACCTCCCGGCGAGTCGCAACCCTTGGCGTTCCTTTCGACGACGTCGAGGACGACGACTCCCGGGTTGCTGGTGCTGAAGGTGATCCGAGACGTTTCGGCTCCGGACGTGATCGTGCCATTCGCGATCGTCCAGGTCCAGCCGGGGCCGACGCCGCCGACGACCTCGGCGACGATGCCCGAAGCGCCGCTCTCGACGCTGGCGGGAGCCGAAATGACGGGGAGGGCGGGACGGGCGTTCACCGGGACGCGGGCGGATCCGGCGACCTCGCAGCCCGCTGCGGACGCGGATCGTGACGGCGAGAACGGCTGAGCCGGTCTGTCCCGCCGTCCAGGAGACCGATCGTGTTCCCTGGCCCGAGTCGATCGTTCCGTTCGTAATGGACCACGTGTAGGTCGCGCCGGCTCCGGAGTCGGGAACGGAAGCGGTCAGGCCCGTCACCCCGGCACAGGCCTGGGGCGGGACCGAGAGGACCGAGGCGGACGGGTCGGGGAAGACGGTGACGACAGTGACACCGACTCCCGGAACCGAGCAACTCGCGTTCGAGACCGACTCGATGGAGTAGGCCCTCGTGTTGGGCGGCGAAACGGTGCGGGTCGACTCGGGACCGGGGACGGGTTCGACGAGACCGTCGGACCAGAGCAGGGTGAAGGGGCCCTGCCCGCTCAGGCTGGCCGTGACCGTCGCGCTCCCTCCGGGGCAGATCGCCGCGTTCGGCGACGACATGTAGGCCGAGGGCGACTCCACGACGTTGACGGTCGCGCTTCCCGTCGCCGTGCCCGAGCAGCTCGCGTCCTGCACGGCCGTTACGGTGTAGGTCGTCGTCGCCTGGGGCCGAACGGTCCGCCGCGCAGGGGATGACGCGATGCCCGACTGGACGACGCCGTCGGACCAGGTGAGCGAGAACGGAGCCGTCCCCGTGAGGGTCACCTGGACGGTTCCGTCACGCCCGGAGCAGATCGTGCCGCCGCCCGAGACGACGCCCGACGGAGGCGGCGTGACCGAGACGACGCGGGTCGAGCTCGCCGTGCAGGTGGTGGGAAGGGTCACGGTGACGCCGAGGGTCACGGCGGGACCGGTCGGCGTGAACGAGATCGACGCGTTCGTGGAGCTCCCTCCGAAGGTCCCGCCCGCGATCGTCCAGGCGTACGTGGCGCCCGCCCCCGCGTCGGGTACCGAGGCCGCGAGGCCGGTGGCGCCGGCGCAGAAGCCAGCCGGGGCGGCGATGACGACGGATGGCATCGGGTTGACCGTGACCGTCGCACTGCCCGTACCCGACACCGCCGGGCACCCGGCGCCGTCGTTGAGGGCGGCGATGGTGTAGGTCCGCGTCGCGGCGGGCGAGACGGTGCGGGTGCCGGGGCCCGCGGCGCCGACGGACTGGACGACGCCGTCGGACCACGTGATCGAGAAGGGGGGCTTGCCGGTGAGATCGAAGGAGATGTCCGTCGACCCGCCCGCGCAGATCGTGCCTCCGCCCGACACGGAGCCGGACGGAGAGTTGGAGACCGGGATCGCGCGCGAGTCGCTCGCGCTGCACGCGCCGAGCGTCGCGTCGACGGCGACGGTCACCGGGTCGGACGTTCCTACGAACGAGAGGGAGCTCGTCCCCTGCCCGGAGACGATCGTCCCGTTCGTGATCGTCCAGAGGTACGTTGCGCCGGTCGTGAGAGGGACGGAAGCGGTCGCCGTTCGGCCGACGCAGACTCGCGTGGGTGCCGTCAGCGTGGCCGAGATCGGGTTCACCGTGACGACGGCCGACCCCGTGGCGGTGCCGGCGCAGGTGGTGTCGACGACGGTGAGGACCGTGTACGTCGTCGTCGAGGGGGGCGTGACGTCGCGCGTAGCCGGGCTGGCGGCGATTCCGCTCTGCGTGAAGCCGTCGGACCAGACGAGGGACCACGGGCCCGTACCGGTGAGCGCGACGGAGAGCGTCGCGCTCTGGCCCGCACAGAGGGTCTCGCCACCCGTCAGGGTTGCCTTGGGGGCCGTACCGCCACAGACGTAGGTAAAGCCCTTCAGGACGCGCCCGACCTCGCCGTCAGGGTTCTCGACCTCTACGTCTACGAGACCGGCGACGCGAGGCCCGGTGACGGCGCTGATCGAGATCGAGTTGAGGCTCGTGATCGTGGCCGGGATGCCACCGATGCGGACGACGGCCCCCGCCTGGAACCCGGTGCCGGTGATCGTGACCGGCGTCCCGCCGACAGAGGGGCCGGTGCTCGGAGAGATCGACGTCGGTTTCGCGCTCGAGGTGAGCGAGATCGCCGTCAGCTGACCGTCGGACGCGGCGACGAAGAGCTTCCCGTCTGCAATCGCGAGCTGCCCGTAGGGAGCCGCGAACGACCAGAGGGACTCGTGCGTCGTCCTGTCGATCGCGTAGACGGTGTTCTCTGTCGACGCGAGGACATGCGTGTTGGTCACGATCATCGGTTGCTTGATCGCTCCCGAGGGGGGCGTCCAGGACCAGAGGAGCGTGTGGGAGGCCTCGTCGTAGACGGAGAGGCCGCCGTAGTTCACGGCGTAGATGCGCCCCCCCGCGACGCTCGGCTGGCCGGTGAGGTCGTCCTGCAGCTGCCATCCGATCGTGCCGGCCGTCGGGTTGAAGCTGATGAGGCGGCCGTCGTGGATCGCGAGGACGTTCCCGTTCGCGCTGAGGACCGGCGCGGACTCCATGCTCCAGCCGTTCCACTCGAAATCCGGGTCGGGGATGAAGCCGTGCGTCCAGTCCGTGCCGTCGACGAGCTTCTTGATGTAGAGCCCGGGCACGTAGTCGCCCACATAGGCGAAGGCGCGCGTCCCGTCGACTGCAGGCGTCCACTCGTCGTACTGTGGGAGCTCCGCGAACCAGAGCTGATCACCCTTCGACCCGTTGAACCCGTACATTCCGCCGAAGGTTCCACCGTTGATGTAGACCCTGCCGTTGTTGACGGTCGGCGCGAGATATCTCTCCCCTTGCGCCCCGTGCGGCGACTGGAAGATCGAAGATCGTCGTGCCGGAGGAGCCGTCGAGGGCCCAGAGCCAGGTACCGCTGCCGCCGTTAACCGTTTGAAGGTAGACGCGGCCGTTTACGTAGCTCGGGGGTTGACCGAGGAGATGCTTCCGAAGTCCCTGGTCCAGAGCGTCGCGCCGTCGCTCGTCCTGAGCGCGAAGAGCTGCGTGACGTCGTTATAGAAGATTCGGAGCGTCGCGTAGACCCTTCCGTCCCCGGCCGCCACGGGGTTGACGGGGAGAGTTCCGGCGGGGATCGCGCCGAGGGGCTTCGCCCATCGAACATGGAACTGCCCCGGCTGGAGCGACACGGGCAGGTAACCCGTGTGCGCGGGGTCCACCTGGAACATCGGCCAGCTCTGGGCGGCCGCGGGGCGAGGAGCGGACAGCCAGATCACGAGCACGAGGAACGTCGCAACCGCGGCGGGAGAAAAACGTCTCATGGCAAGATCCTCATTTGTTCGGCAGGGAGAGATATGGATAGAAATCGGAGCGTGATTCGAGCCCGCCGATTCGGTATTCAAGGCCTTCCGCGCCCGCCGCAGCCCTGCCACGAGCGGGTGAATGAGGGGTCCAAAAGGCCATCAGCCAACGTTAGCCGAAGCGCAGCAGGTCGTCGAGCACGAACCTGCGTCTGTCGTGAAATGGCAGATGGGACCGCTATGGTCCTCGATCGGAACGACCCGATCCGCTCTCCCGATTGACTCCCGCCGCAGTGCAACATAGTCTATGAGTGATGGCTCATTCAGCCGTGCTCGCCGGGGCGGAATCGAAAGTCCGCAAGGTCCCCGTCCAGGGCCGACGGGCCCTTCCCGCCGCCGACCCCGAAAAGAGGAAACGGCTCCTCCACGCCGCCGTCCAGACCTTCGGCCGCCGCGGTTTCCACGAGGCGAAGATCGCCGAGATCGCTTCCGAGGCGGGCGTCGCCGAGGGAACGGTCTACCTCTACTTCCGCAACAAGGAAGACCTCCTCGGGTGCGTCTTCGACGAGACGATGGACGGGGTCCTGTCCCAGGCCAGAGCGATCCGGAGCGCGGAAGGGCCCGCCGGGGAAAAGCTGAAGCAGCTCGTCGGCCTCCACCTCTCGTTCCTTGCCAGCGACCGCGCTCTCGCCTCCGTTTTTCAGATCGAGCTGCGCCGGAGCGCGCGGCTCGTCGAGCGCTTTTGGCGGACCAAGCTCTCCGAGTATTTCCGCGTTCTCGACGGGGTCCTCAAGGAAGGGATCGCTACGGGGGAGCTCAGGAGCGACCTCGACCCGCGCCTCGCAGTGAGGATTCTCTTCGGCGCGGCCGACGAGATCCTCTCGGAGTGGCTCTTGTCGGGGGAGTCGAAGCCGGTGGCCGACGCGGAGAAGCTCGTGGGGACCCTCATGCGCGGCTTCCTCCCCTGCGAGAACGAAACCACGCAACGGCGGGCTCCCCGCCGCAGGAGGACGACGAGTTGACGCGAGCCGCCTACATCCTCAACGGAGCCCGCACCCCGTTCACGAAGATCGGGACCGATCTGAAGGCCGTTTCCGCCACGGACCTGGGGCGCGCCGCCGCCGTCGAGGCGATGGCCCGCTCGCGCGTCGAGCCGGGCGAGATCGATCAGGCGATCTTCGGCAACATCGCCACGCCCCCCGACGCCGCCAACATCGGGCGCGTCATCGCGCTCCGCGCCGGCATCCCGAAGGAGCGGCCGGCCCACTCCGTCGCGCGCAACTGCGCCTCGGGGATCGAGTCGATCGTCCAGGCCGCGCGCCTCATCCAGACGGGAGAGGCCGACGTCGTCCTGGCCGGGGGCGTCGAGAACATGACGCTCATCCCCTTCATCTACCGGGAGCGCGCGAAAGCGGCGCTGGCGGCGATCGGGATGGCCAGGACGACAGGCGCGCGCCTCGCCGCGTTCAGGAAGATGCCGTGGGCCGAGCTCCTCAACCCCGTCATCGGCCTGAAGCTGGGGCTCACCGACCCGGTCTGCGGCCTGAACATGGGAGAGACCGCCGAGCTCCTCGCCAAGGAAGGTGGAATCACGCGCGAGATGCAGGACGCCTTCGCGCTTCGCTCCCACCAGAGGGCGCTCGCGGCCCGAGAGAGGCTCGCCGAGGAGATCGTCGCCGTCCCGCTTCCTCCCGCGTTCGACGAGGTCGCCACGATCGACAACGGGGTTCGCGAAGGTCAGTCGATCGAAGCCCTCGCGAAGCTGAAGCCCTTCTTCGACCGTGTCTACGGCTCGGTCACGGCGGGAAACTCGTCGCAGATCACCGACGGCGGGGCCGCGGTCGTCGTCGCCTCCGAGGAATTCGTCGCGAGACGGAAGCTCCCGGTCCTTGGACGCATCGCGGGCTGGGGCTTTGCCGGGCTCGAGCCGGAACGGATGGGTCTCGGTCCGTCGCGTTCGACGCCCGTCGCCCTGAAGCACGCGGGAGTGCCCTTCTCGAAGGTCGGCCTCCTCGAGCTGAACGAGGCGTTCGCGGCACAGGTCCTCGCGAACCTCCAGGCCTGGGAGAAGGACGCGAACCTCGGTGCGGTGGACCCGGAGATCCTGAACGTGAACGGCGGCGCGATCGCCCTTGGCCACCCGGTCGGGGCGTCGGCGACGCGCCTCGTCCTGACGCTCCTGATGGAGATGCGCCGGCGGAAGGTGAAATACGGGCTCTCCACGCTCTGCATCGGCGGCGGCCAGGGGGCCTCGATCGTCCTCGAGGGGGCGGCGTGATGGAAACGTCCACCGGAGTCGACTTCCACCTCGCCGTCGAGCCCGACGGCCTCGCTCTCCTGACGTTCGACTGTCCCGGCGAGAAGGCGAACAAGTACTCCACCCGCGTCATGGCCGAGCTGGAGGCTCTCCTCGACGGCCTCGCGAAGAGAAGCGACGTCAAAGCGCTCCTCCTCGTCTCGGGCAAGCCCGACATCTTCATCGCCGGGGCCGACGTGAATGAGATCGCGAAGGCCTCGGACCCGGCGGCCATCGCACACGGCGTCCGCAGGGGGCAGGAGATCTTCGGCAAGCTCGCGAACCTCCCGTTCCCGACCGTCGCGGCCATCGAGGGGGCGTGCGTCGGTGGCGGTTGCGAGACGATCCTCGCGATGGACTGGCGCCTCGCCTCCGACTCGAAGAAGACGCAGATCGGCTTCCCCGAGATCAAGCTCGGGATCCTGCCGGCCTGGGGCGGGACGACCCGGCTGCCGCGCGTCGTCGGCCTCGCCGCGGCGCTCGACGTCATCCTCGCCGGGAAGGTCGTCGACTCGAGACGCGCGAGGAAGATGGGGCTCGTCGACGAGGTCGTCCCGGCGCCGATCCTTCGCGACGTGGCGAAGACGTTCGCCCGGGCGAAGTTCGGGACGAAGAAGCGCGCGAACGCCGCACCCGACGGCGGACCGCTGCGCGCCGCCCCGGCGAGGGCGACGGACAAGCTCCTCGAGGGAGTCGGCCGATCCATCGTCTTCCGCAAGGCCCGCGCCTCGGTCATGAAGGAGACCCACGGGAACTACCCGGCGCCGCTCGAGGCGCTCGCCGCGGTGGAGAAGGGCTTCGGGCGGCCGCTCGCGGAGGCGCTGAAGCTCGAGGTCGACGCGATCTCCCGTCTCGTCGGCACCCCGGCCATGAAGAGCCTCGTGAGCCTCTTCTTCCGGATGGAAGAGGTCAAGAAGGAGACGGGCGTGGCGGCGGGCATCGCCGCGCGGCCGGTGAAGCGGATCGGGGTCCTCGGAGCGGGAGCGATGGGGGGCGGCATCGCCCAGCTCGCCGCCGACAAGGGGTGGCCCGTCCGGATGAAGGACATCCGTCACGAGGCGCTCGCCGCCGGGTACGCGCAAGCCGCGAAGATCTGGCAGGAGCGTGTGAAGAAGCGCCGGATGACCCGGACGGAGCTCGCGGCGAAGATGTCGCTCCTGTCGGGTGGCCTTTCGTGGGACGGTTTCGACGGCTGCGACGTGACGATCGAAGCGGTCCTCGAGAAACTGGCGGTGAAGCAGGCGGTCCTGAAGGAGTGGGAGGTCGTCGCGCGGCCCGACGCGATCTTCGCGTCGAACACCTCGACGCTCCCCATCACCGAGATCGCAAAGGCGGCCGCCCGGCCCGAGCGGGTCGTGGGCATGCACTTCTTCAACCCGGTTCACAAGATGCCGCTCGTCGAGGTGATCGTCGGCGAGAAGACGGCTCCCGAGGTGACGGCGACGATCTTCGAGCTCGCGAAGAGAATGGGGAAGACGCCGGTCGTCGTGAAGGACGCCCCTGGGTTCCTCGTCAACCGGATCCTCGCGCCCTACCTCGGTGAAGGCGTGCGGCTCCTTCTCGAGGGTGTTCCGATGGAGAGGATCGACCAGGGGATGCGGGCCTTCGGGATGCCGGTCGGGCCGATCGAGCTCCTCGACGACGTGGGGATCGACGTCGCGGCGAAGGGGGCCGAGACGCTCTCGGCCACCTGGCCCGAGCGGATGCCGATCGACCCGGCGTTCGGGAAGCTCGTCACGTCGGGGCGCCTCGGGCGGAAGACGAAGAAGGGCTTCTACCGCTACGAGGGGGACGAGCGGGTCGGGCCGGATCCCGGAGCCTGCGCCGACCTCGGCGTCGTCTCGCCCGGCTCCGCGTCGATCTCCCCGGAAGCCCTCGAGGAAAGACTGATCTATCCCATGATCAACGAGGCGGCATACTGTCTCGCCGAGGGAGTCGTGGCGGGTCCAGACAAGCTCGACCTCGCGATGATCTTCGGGATCGGCTTCCCGCCGTTCCGCGGCGGCCTCTGCGCCCACGCCGACGCCCGCGGAGCTTCCGCCGTCGCCGACGCCCTCTCCCGGCTCGCCTCGGGGAAGGGCCCCCGCTTCAAACCCGCCCCGCTCCTCGCCGACCTGGCGAAGCAGGGGCGCACGTTGTTCGGGAAGGAGTAGCCATGTCGACCGTGAAGACCGTGAAGACCGAAAACGAGGCCCCGTCGTTCCTGAAGGCGCTCTATCAGGGACGCTTCGACGAGTCGCTCGTCTTCCCGTTCCCGGAGATTCCGGAGGACACGAAAGAGCTCGTCACGGCGTTCGCCGACGCCTACCGCGACTTCGACGCCCAGTTCATCAACTCCGAGAAGATCGACGCCGAGCACTTCTTTCCGCGGGACGTGGTCAAGGGGCTCGGCGATCTCGGGGCGATGGGAATGTCGATTCCCGAGGAGTACGGCGGGAGCGGGTTCAGCGCGACCGCGTACTGCAAGATGATGGAGGTCATCGGGCCGCTCGACGCCTCCGCGGCCATCGTCGTCGGCGCACATCAGTCGATCGGCATCAAGCCGCTCCTCCTCTTCGGGTCGGAGGAGCAGAAGAAGAAGTGGCTTCCCGATCTCGCGGCCGGAAAGATGGTCGGCGCGTTCTGCCTGACGGAACCGGAGGCGGGCTCCGACGCCGCCTCGCTCAAGACGACTGCCGTCTACGACTCCGCGACCGACGAATACGTCCTCACCGGGACGAAGCAGTGGATCAGCAACGGCGGGTTCGCGAGGTTCTTCACGATCTTCGCGCGCGTCCCCGAGGCCGGCGTCGAGGCCGGGTCGCACAAGGAGATCGCCTGCTTCGCCGTCATCGCCAGCGAGGACGGGACGCTCTCCGGCTTCTCGCGCGGAGTCGAGGAGAAGAAGCTCGGCCTTTGCGCGTCGTCGACGTGCCAGATCGTCCTCGACGGCTGCCGCGTCCCGGCGTTCAACATCATCGGCGGCAAGGGGAACGGCTTCCGGGTGGCGGTCGAGACGCTGAACACCGGGCGGACCTCGCTCGGCGCCGGCTCGGTCGGTGGCTGCAAGCAGATGATCAAGCTCGCGGTCGAGCACGCCACGCAGCGCAAGCAGTTCAAGACCCGGATCGCCGACTTCGAGATGATCCGCGAAAAGATCTCCGAGATGACGGCGCACACCTACGTCCTCGAGTCGATGGTTTACATGACGGCCGGGCTCGTCGACAAGAAGGCCGACTATTCGCTCGAGGGGGCTTGCTGCAAGGTCTGGGGGACCGAGCTCCTCTGGAAGACGATCAACGAGGCGCTCCAGATCTCGGGCGGCAACGGCTTCATGAACGAGTACCCGTACGGCCGCGGGCTGCGTGACAGCCGCATCAACATGATCTTCGAGGGGACCAACGAGATCCTCCGCCTCTTCATCGCCCTGACGGGGATGAAGGAGGCGGGCGACGTCCTGAAGGACTTCCAGGGCGCGCTCAGCCACCCCGTCTCCCAGTACGGGGTCCTCAAGGGACACGCGCAGAAGTGGATGCGGGGCACGGTGACGAGCTACAAGCTCGACAAGGTCCACCCCTCGCTCGCCCCCGAGGCGGACCAGGCGGCCAAGTACGCGGCCGTCCTGCGCAACGCGTGCGAGACGATGGTCTACCGGAACAGGAAGAACGTCGTGAACCGGCAGTACCTCCTCCACCGGATCGCCGACGTCGTCATGGACCTCTTCGCTCAGATCGCCACGCTCTCGCGCGTGACGGCCGCCATCGAGAAGAAGGGGGAGGAGAAGGCGAAGCCGGAGATCGAGATCGCCCGCTGGTTCGCCTTCCAGGCCCGGCACCGGATGGTGGCGAACCTCAAGGCGCTCGACCGGCACAAGGACGCCGAAGCGACCGCGATCAGCAACGCGGCATACGAGGCGAATGGCTATCCTTTCGACCTCTGGGGCTGGTGACAGGCGTGCGGGGAGCCGGTCGAACCCGGCTCCTCGCGGTCGCCCCGGCACCCTCGTACCCGTCTACACGATCCCCGTCCCAACCCCGTTCCCGGTCGGGCCGATCAATGTGCACCTTGTGGCCCGGGAGCCGATCACCCTCGTCGATACCGGTCCCCTGACCGAGGACGCGTGGGACGCCCTGAGGCACGGTCTCGCCCGGCACGGTTTTCGGGTGGAAGACGTGGAGCGGGTGCTCCTGACTCACGGGCACCAGGATCACTTCGGCCTCGCAGCCCGCTTCGAACGGGCCGGGAGGGCGAAGCTCCTCGGCGGCCGCCTCGACCGCGGCTACTTCCGGGGAGAACGGAACGGACGATTCCTGCTCGACGCCCTGACGAGAGCCGGCTTCGGTGCAGCGGCCCGCTTCACGATGGTCGCCATGACGGCCGCGGTCGACCGGTTCGCAGAGCCGCTCTCGTCGTGGGACGAACTCGCGGGCGGCGAGGTCCTGACGGGCGACGGCTGGTCCGTCGTCGTCCGTGCCGTCCCGGGACACACGCCGGGGAGCCTCACGTTCGAGGTACCGGAGGCGGGCGTCCTCTTCACGGGCGACACGGTGCTTCGCGACATCACGCCGAACGCGATCGTCGACGAGGATCCCGAGAGACCGGGGGAGACGTTCCGCAGCGTCAGCCGCTATTTCGAGACGCTCGAGGGGATCGCCGCGGGCGATTCCTGCCTGCTGACCGGCCACGGACGGCGAATACCCGACTTCGGGGCGCACCGTTCGAAGCTCGAGGGCAAGTACGCGTTCCGCGTGGCGCAGATCGAACGGGTGCTGGCGGGTAGGCCGAAGGCCGTCGTCGAGCTCTGTGAGCGGATCTTTCCGACGGTCCGCCCCATGGACCTCTACCTGGCCTACTCGGAGGTCCTCGGGTTTCTCTTGTACCTCGAGGACCTGAAGCGCGTGGAACGGCTCCCGGGGCGTCTTCGCGAGCGCTGGGCGCTCGTGACCGCGGGCCCGTGGCACCCCTCGACGGCGCGACGTCCAGCTCACCTCGAGAATGGACGGGGCAGTCGCACCTCGCGCCCGGACGTCTCCCGTGCGAATCTCCGCGCCGTATGAGCCATCACGACGTCGTCGTCGTCGGGGGCGGGATCAGCGGCCTGACCTTCGCCTTTCACGCCGCACGGGCCGGACGGTCCGTCCTCGTCCTCGAGCGCGCCGGGAAGCCTGGCGGCTGCATCTCGACCCGAAGAACGGACGGCGGCTACTGGTTCGAGCGGGGCGCGCACACCTGCTACAACTCCTACGTCGGGTTCACCGGGCTGATCGATGCCTGCGGGCTGCGCGGCGACGTGCTTCAGCGGGCGAAGACGCACCTTCGCTTCCTCGACGGCGACCGGCTCGTTCCCGGATCGAACCTCGGCGTGATGCTGCGGCTCTTCGGATGGTTCGAGGCGGCCGTCAGCCTGCCGCGGATCCTCGGGGCGAAGAAGGACGGGAAGACGGTCGAGGAGTTCTATTCGAGGATCGTGGGGAAGCGGAACTACGCGAGGGTCCTCGGACCGATGCTCTCGGCCGTTCCGTCGCAGAGCGCCGACGCCTTTCCGGCCGGGATGCTCTTCAAGATTCGCGACGCGCGTCGGAAGGACTATCCGCGGAGCTTCACCCTCCGCGGAGGCCTGCAGACGGTGACCGATGCGCTCGCCAGGCAGCAGGGCGTCGAGGTGGCGACTGGACGTACGGCGCTGAGCCTCGCGGCGAACGGCGCCGGCTGGGCCGTCGTGACGGACGACGGCGAGCGGCACGAAGCGGGCGTCGCGGCGGTGGCCACGCCCCCGTCCGCCGCGGCCGCGTTCCTCGGCGGGGCCGCGCCCGACCTCGCCGCTCAGGTCTCGAGCGTGAAGGACACGGTCGTCGAGACGCTCGCCTTCGCGGTGCGCGCCTCGAAGGTGAGCAACCTCCCGGTCTCGATGTTCCTGGTGCCGCGGAAGGACGTCTTCCACTCGGCGGTGACGCGCGATTCGGTGCCCGACCCCGATTGGCGGTCGTTCGCATTCCATTTCAAGCCGGGACTGACACCGGAAGAGCGAGTGGCCCGGGTGACGCGGCTCCTCGGGCTCGGAAACGCGGACCTCGAGGACCTCGTCGAGAAACGAACTGTCCTTCCGTCGCCGACGCTCGGGCACGGGAGGATCGTGGCGGAGATCGACCGGCTCACCGCGGGCAGGAAGCTCTGCGTCCTCGGGAACTGGTTCGCGGGGCTCTCGATCGAGGACTGTGTCGACCGCTCGCGCCAGGAGTGGGCGCGGGTCGCAAGGGCCGTCTAGCTTCTCGGGCGAAGCGTCACGGCGTCTTCAGGTCCGCGGTCCAGTTGAGTACGACGGTGAGCGGCTCGCCTCTCTGGCTCGCCACAGGCGAGCTGACGAGGAAGCGCTGGCCATCGGACGTCACGGCGTACTGGATCGCGGTGCCGGCGACGTCCTGGTTCATCGCCTCGGTTCGAAAAAGCGGCGTCGGGCTGGCGGCCTCGAACCCGACGCCTGACGAAACGCCCGCGGCCATGAGACGGCCGTCGGCGGTGAGGTAGAGGATCTCCCTGCCGTCCTGGCGCCATCGCGGTTGCGAGCCCCCGTCCGGAGAGATCCGCCACTTGGATGCCGAGGCCGGGAAGGACTGCACATAGACCTCCTGTTGGCCCGATTCGTCGGAGACGTAGGCGATCCAGCGTCCATCCGCGGAGAACACGGCCTGGGACTCGTTGAAAGCCGACTGAAGAAGGGGAGCCGGTGTGCGCGCGCCGACGAGCGGGAGGACCCAGACCTCGCTCTTGGCGTCCCGGCCGATCCTCTCGTAGAGCAGGGCCTGCCCATCCCCCGACCAGTCCTACTTTCCGCACATCTCGAATCCGTTTCGGCGTAATTAGACCTTCGGTCAGGAGCGGCTGAGATAGGCAGCGGCGGGGGCGCCGATGAGCCGGAGGACCTGGCGCTGGAGGTCGGTGAGCTCCGGGTCGAAGACCCGGACTTCGCGGCCGGCGTCGAGCAGCGTACTGCGGGCAGGCAGGGAGAAGAGCCGGAAGATCTGTTCCGCTGTGGGTGCATGACAGGCGCGCTCCTCCGGGTACAGGGGGAGGTCGGAGAGGCCGGTTCGCTTCATACCTCGCCGGAGCTCGCGTTCGATGAGTGCCTGGACGAGAAGAGCGAGGAAGTAGACGAGGAAGAGCGCCTCGATCCGGGCCTCGTTCTTGAGGAATACGGGGGCGATCTCGAAGACGGTCTTGAGCTGCTCGAATCGCTTCTCGATGGCGGGCTGGCGGCGATGAGCCGCGAAGGCGTCGGCGACCGAGAGTGCGCGGTCGTTGGTAAGGAGAGGGTACATGCCGTCGCTCTTGTGGTCGTAGGCGATGACGTTCTCGTCGACGAGCCACTCGAGGCGCCAGCCGCGTTTGGTCCGTCGGACGTAGCTGGTGTCGGGGCCGGGCCTGCCAGGCGTGGCCTGCCGGTAGCGGTGGGTCTCGGTGCCATGGATCTTGACCGTGAGCCAGCGACCGACCTGCTGGCCGCCGAGAATCGCATCGACGCGATGCTCGACCTCTTCGTGAGAGCGGCGACGTGAGCGAGAGCTCGTCAGCTGCTCCTGTAGCTCCTCGAGCTGCTCCTCGGCCTTGGCGATGCGCTGGCGACGGGATTGCTCCTGGTGGAGGGCCAGCAGCGAGCTCCAGAGCCAGAACACCGGCCAGCTCTCCTTGGAAGGCAGGTGGTAGCGAAAGGCACGCCAGCGATCCCGGGGACCGTCGCTGCGGCGCGGGTTGTCTTCGTCGCGGACGACCTCCCAGGGAGGCTCGTGGGACTGGATCCACTCCCGGAACTCCCGGTCCTCGAGCCGTGTGCGCGGCAGGACGGTCAGAAACCGGCCGCGGAGGCGGTCGATGTGGTTCATGGCGTCCTCGTTGCAGAGCTTCGAGTCGGCGACGTAGAGAAAGTCGGGACGACCGGTGACCTGGCAGAGGGTGTCCCAGGTCTCCTCGTGAGTGACGACGTCGCTGGTCCTGCCGTCCTCACAGCGGAACTGCACTGGAACGCCCCCGTCGTGCGTCGTGGTCAGGATGAACAGTAGCTGCTTGAGGTCAGGCCGATGGTCCTTGGAGTGGCCGTAGGTAATGAACGGCGCCCGCTTGCCACGAAGGCTCCGTCCCTTGGCATGGCTGTACTGCCCCGTGAATTTGATGCTCGTCGAATCGTCGTGGAGCTCGTCGAGGGCCACGTCGAAGCGCTTCACCGCCGCGACGACGACCCGCGTCAGGAGCGACCCACGGTCCGTCTCGAAGAGCCGGTCCAGAGCGCGCCCTATGACGTCGTCGCCGATGTGGGCCGCCTCGTTCAGATCGAGCCCGAACGCCTCCGGGGCGAAGCTGCCGACCATCTCCTGCTGGCGGTAGATCGGCTCGCGCTCGACCAGCAGAGAGCGCAGGAGCACACCGAGCGCCTTGGCGTGCGAAACCCGCTGGCGCCGATCGGTCGTCGGCACGAATTCGGCGAGCAGCTCGTCGAGGCCGACTCGACGCACGACGTGATTGATCAAGGGCAGAGGTCCCAGCCGCTGGATTCGGAGCGTCAGGCTGGAGCGTGAAGGCGTCACTCTTGCCTCCTGCCGTTCTGGCGACTATATTATCGCCAGATACGAGAAGAAGGTCAACACCCATGAAACGCCCCAGCAAACCCAGCGCACGACTTCTCCGGCAGCGAACCGCGAAGCTGCGCCGTCGAATCAGCGCCATGGACTACGCGTGCTCCGGCACTCTTCACTCACGAACGAAGGTCTGCGGCCAACCTGCCTGCCGATGCGCCAACGACCCCGACGCCCGGCACGGTCCGTATCACGAGTGGAGCCGCAGGAAGGAGGGGCGCCTGGTGCACAGTGTGCTCGGCCCCGAGCAGGCCTCCCTCGTCGAGCGCGCCATCGCCAACAGACGAGAGATCGAGCGGCTTCTCGCCATCTGGGAGGAGGAATCGACTCTTGAGATTCTTCAGCGAAACAGGCAACCCACTGAAGGGTCAGAAGATAAATTCAACCGATAACGCGGTCTCGATGTGCGGAATGTAGGACCAGTCGGTCGGAAGCTCTCGATTCTCGGACTTCAGTAGCGCCTCCGCGCGGCCGGCTCCGCTGGACAGGGTCTGGAAGATGTCCGTCGAGCCCCACCCTCGGCTGGTCGCGAAGGCGATGCGGCTCCCGTCCGGAGACCAGACGGGAGACAGCTCCGCTGACGACCCGGACGTGAGCCGCGAGGCGACGCCGTTCGCGAGCTCCATCAGCCAGATCTCGCGACCTCCGGGGTCCAGATTCACGAGGTCGAGGGCCACGCGCTTGTCGTCGGGAGAGAGAGCGAAGCCGATGAACAGCCCGGGAGCTCCCACGGCGCCCAGGGATCTGCCGCCGCGATCGGCCCAGGCGATCTGCCTCAACGCGGTGGTCCCTCCGCCGAAGGCCAGTACGCCGGTGTCCGAGGCGGTGAACGTGCCGGCCTCCAGCGGGTTGGTGCCCTTGACCTTCGGAGCTACGGGAACCGGATCACCCTTGAACGCGAGGCTTCGGGAATCGAACGGCCGCGCGACGAGCCAGCCGTCGTGCTCGTAGAGCAGGAAGCCCTCGGAGCTCCCGGACGGGGTGCGCGTGTACAGGACGTTCGAGCTTCCGTCCATCAGGCGCGTGGTCCATTCCGAGTCGAGGGAGCCCACGTAGACCGCGCGGTATTCCGGCATGGCGCTCCGCACGACGAAGAGGAAGTGGCGTCCGTCGGGGAGGAATACGGGCCAGCGATGGGAGTTCTCACGCCGCGACAGATCGAGCTTCGTCAGGGGAGCTGGCTGACCTCCGGCCGCGGAGACGCGGAACAGGCCTTCGGTCGGGTACGGGGCGAAGACTATGACGCCGTCGCGATTCCAGGTGCCGCCTCGTCCTACCCGCGCATCGCACAAGACCTGAGGCGGGCCGCCGGACGCGTCGATCTTCTTCAGCTTCTCCGGTGTGAAGAAGGCGACGGAATCGCCGTCCGGCGACCAGAACGGCGAGAAGGCCCTTTCGGTGCCTGGCAACGGCCGAGCCTCGAGTGAATCGAGGGGACGGATCCAGAGGACGTTCCTCCCATCCGCGCCCGGGGCGACGAACGCGAGGCGAGTCCCGTCCGGCGAGAGCACGACGCTGCCAGGCTGGAACGCCTTCGCTTCGGGAGGCAGGATCGAGAGTTTCAGCGCGCGCGGCGTTCCGGTCCCCGTCGGCGGCTGCCGGAGAAACAGAAAGACCGACACGGGAAGGACGAGGCCGAACAGGGCCGCCGCGATCCAGGCAAGGCGCTTCAGTCCCCCGCGCCTCGCCGGGGAAGGCGCAGGAGCGTCGGCCTGGGAGCCACCCGCCGCGATCCACCTCAGCTCCCTGGCGACGTCGAGCGCCGACTGCCAGCGATCCTCAGGGGCCTTCCGGAGGCACGTCCGCGCCAGGCGATCGAGCGCCAGCGGCACTCCCAGCCGCAGGGCCGAGATCGGCTCCGGCTCCGCCGTCATGATCGCCGAGATCCGGCTCGCCCGGCTGCTCCCCGGAAACGCCTTCCGGCCTGTCGCCATCTCGTAGAGCACGGCCCCGAACGCGAAGATGTCGGACCGCGTGTCGGCTCTTCTTCCCTCCAGCTGCTCCGGCGACATGTACGCCAACGTGCCGAGAATGGCCCCTTCGCGGGTGAGCTCTTCCTCCTCAGTCGAAGCTGACGTCCTGGACTCGGCCGTTCCCTGCGCCTCGAACGCCTTCGCCAACCCGAAGTCGAGGAGCTTCGCGCCCGACGTCGTCAGCATCACGTTGCCCGGCTTGAGGTCCCGGTGCAGGAACCCCATGAGGTGCGCCCTACCCAGCGCCGCGGCGATCTCGACTCCGTATCGCAGCACCTGCTCGAACGGGAGAGGCCCGTTCTTGAGGCGCTCCGAAAGCAGTTCCCCTGCCAGCAGCTCCATCACCAGGTAGTCCACCTCGCCCTCCCGCCCGACGTCGTAGAGCGCGCAGATGTTCGGGTGCGACAGAGCCGCGATGGCCCTCGCCTCCCGTTCGAACCGCTGTCGAGCCTCCGGTGAGAGAGTGAGATGCGCTGGAAGCAGCTTCACGGCGACTTCCCGCCCCAGCCGCGTGTCACGCGCCCGATATACCTCTCCCATCCCGCCCGCGCCGAGGAGGGAGACGATCTCGTACGGGCCAAACCGGGCACCCGCGGATATCGACGTGAAATCTCTTCTCAGAATAGCCGATCCGCTTATGTCCACCGAATCACTGTCGCCGCTGGACGCAGCGCGTTCGAGGCTCTCAGCGGCCGTGTCTTCAGATGGAGAGCCCCGCCACCGCGAGCAGCGCCGCGATGTCGGCCGGGATCGGCGCGACGGCGTCGACGCGCTGGTGAGTGACGGGGTGGTCGAAGGCGAGGCGGCGGGCGTGAAGGGCCTGGCGGGGAAAGTCGCGGCAGGCAGCCTGAAGCGCGGGATCGACGATTCCCTTCCAACGCGGCGAGCCGTAGGTGGCGTCGCCGACGATGGGATGGTGAATCGCCTTGAGGTGGACGCGGATCTGGTGCGTCCGCCCGGTGACGAGGGTGCAGAGGAGGAGGGAGAGGCCGGTCTTCGCGCCGGACGACTCGCCGAGACGCTCGTACAGCGTGACGGACTCGCGCCCCTCGGTCTTCGACGTCGCCATGCGCTTGCGGTCGTGCGGGTCACGCTGGATCCGCAGGTCGACCTTTCCCTTCGTGACGGTCGTCCGTCCGTAGACGACGGCGAGGTACTCCTTCACGAGCGTGCGGGCCTTCATCGCCTTTGCCATGCCGGCGTGGGACGCCTCGTTCTTGGCGACGACGAGGACGCCGGAGGTGTCCTTGTCGAGGCGGTGGACGAGGCCGGGCCGGTCCGCCTCGCCGCCCCATTCCTGCGAGTGGAAGAGGAGGGCGTTCACGAGGGTGCCGTCCCGATGGCCGACGGCGGGGTGAACGACGAGGCCGGGAGGCTTGTCGAGGACGAGCAGGTGCTCGTCCTCGAAGAGGATCGAGAGCGGGATGTCCTGAGGGATGAGCTCCGGCTTCGGGAGCGGGGGAGGCGGGAGGACCGTGTCGACGAGGTCGCCCGTCGCGACCTTCGCGGCGGTCTTCGTGACGGCGCGGCCGTTGACGGTGACGAGGCCCGCGTCGATCCACTCCTGGACCTTCGTCCGGGAGGCCTCCGGGAGGTCGGCGAGGTGGCGGAGGAGGACGCGGTCGAGGCGCTCGCGGTCGTCGCCGCGATCGGCGGTGAAGCTCCTGCGGGGGCGCTCGGCGTCCCCGCTCACGCCTCTGCTTGGCCTTCGGCCTTCTTCCGGCCGAGGAAGAGGATGACGAGACCCACGAGGAACAGGCCGATGGCGATGGCCTGCGAGGTGGAGAGGTTCGTCGCGGGCACGTTCCCGCGCGGATCGCCGCGGAACAGCTCGACCGTGAAGCGGAGGATCGCCGCGCCGATGAGGTAGAAGGAGAAGGTCCGGCCCGGGGCGCGGCCCTTGCCGAACCAGAGGATGAGACCGGTGAGGAGGAAGAGACCGGCCGCTTCGTAGAGCTGGGTCGGGTGAAGCGGGACGCCCATCGGGACGCCGACGTTCAGTCCCGCCTTCGCGTTCGTGAACGTGATGGCCCAGGGCTTCGTGCACTGGGCTCCCCAGCAGCAGCCGGCGGCGAGGCAGCCGATGCGGCCGATGGCCTGTCCGAGAGCGACGCCGGGGGCGGCGGCGTCGGCAAAGGCGAGAAAAGGCACCTTCTTGACCCTGACGAAGAAGACGGCGGCTACGAGCGCGCCGAGGAGGCCTCCGTAGAAGACGCCACCGGCCCGGAAGAGCTCGAAGAGGCCGCGGAAGGAGGTGAGGTAGTAGCCCGGCCCCTCGACGACGAGAAGGAGGACCTTGGCCCCGAGGAGACCCGAGAGGATGAGCCAGATTCCCATGTCGACGGCGGTCTCGGGCTCGATGCCGTAGTCCGGGGCGCGCCGCCGGAGCAGGAGAACGCCCAGGAGGAAGGCGACGCCGAGAGCGGCACCGTAGGTGGGGAGGACGATCGGACCGAGGTGGAGGAGCTCGGGATGCATCAGGACTCCGGCTTCGTCTCCGCGCCGTCCGGGTTCTTCCAGATATCGAGCGCGAGGAGGACGACGCCCACGGTGATGGCGCTGTCGGCGACGTTGAAGGAGGGCCACTCCCACTTGTTGGCGACGTGGACGCGGAGGAAGTCGGTCACGGCACCAGAGCCGATGCGGTCGATGAGGTTCCCGACGGCGCCGCCGAGGATTCCGGCGAGGGCGAGCTGGAGCTTCTTCCAGTGGACGGGGCTCTTGAAGGCGTAGACGAGGACGAGGATGAAAACGGCGAAAGCGACGGTGTTGAGAAGGATCGGCCTGTAGGGAGAGGTCGCCCCGGCGAAGAGGCCGAAGGCGGCGCCGGTGTTCTCCACGTGGGTGATGTCGAAGAAGCCGGAGATGACGACGATCCGGTCGTGCATGGGGACCCACGCTCGAATCATGGCCTTCGTCGCCTGGTCGAGGAGGACGACGAGAGTCGCCAGGGCGAGGTAGAGCGCCCGGAGGCGGACCGGACTCACGTCGAGGCCGCCTGGGGGTTCGCCGCGAGGATCGCCTGGCACCGGCCGCAGAGCCCGGTAGCGTCGCCGTCGCGCTTCACCTGCCAGCAGCGTGGGCACTTCGTTCCTTCGGCGGCGTGGGCCGAGACGGTGGGAACCGAGGAGTCGCTGCCGGCCGTCGATGCGTGGAAGACGACCTCGGGGACGATGAGGAGCTCGGCGAAGCGCGGCCCGTCGAGGCCGGTGGTCGCGAGGTCGGCCGTGACGTCAGCGGTCTTCTCGACCTCGGCGCGGGCCTGCGCGCTCGTGCCGACGACGCCGTCGCGGCGGAGAGGCTCGAGGGCTCCGACGAACGCGGAACGGACGTCGAGGAGGCGGCCCCAGGCCGCGTGCTCCTCGTCGGTGAGCGGCGCGAGGACGAGACTGTCCCACGTGGCGAGGTTCGGAGAGGTCCCCTCGTGGCCCGGCAGGGACTCCCAGATCTCCTCGGCGGTAAAGGGGCAGATCGGGTTGAGGAGGAGGGCCAGGGCCTCGGCGATGCGGTACGCGGCGGTCTGGGCCGAGCGGCGCGCGGGGTCGTCCTTGCCGAGGACGAAGAGGGCGTCCTTGCGGACGTCGCACCAGAGCGCGGAGAGGTCCGTCGTCGCGAACTCGCGCAGCCGCCGCGCGACGGCGTGGAACTCGAAGCGGTCGTACGCCTTGCGCGCGTCGGCGACGAGGAGCGCCGCACGGGCGACGAGGAGGCGGTCGACGGGCTCGAGCTTCTCTGGTTCGACGGCGTTCGTCGCGGGATCGAAGTCGAAGAGATTCGAGAGGAGGAAGCGAGCGGTGTTGCGGATCTTCCGGTACGCCTCGGCCGTCCGCGTCAGGATCTCCTGGTTGAGGCGGATGTCGTCGGTGTAGTCGGTGGAGGCGACCCAGAGCCTCAGGACGTCGGCGCCGTGCCTGGAGATGACCTCGTCGGGCTCGACGGTGTTCCCCATCGACTTGGACATCTTCCGGCCGTCGCCCGCGACGACGAAGCCGTGCGTGACGACGGTGTCGTAGGGGGCCTTGCCGTGAAGGGCGACCGCCGTCAGGAGCGAAGACTGGAACCAGCCGCGGTGCTGGTCGTGTCCCTCGAGGTAGAGGACGTGGGGAGCCTTCGGGTCGGTGTAGGGAGAGGCGATGCCGTAGCCGGACGTCCCCAGGACGGCGGCATGCGAGACGCCGGAGTCGAACCACACGTCCAGGATGTCCTTGACCTTCTCGAACGCGACGCCCTTCCACTTCGACGTCGGCGGGACGAAGGCGTCGGCTGGGAAATTCTCGTCGTCCCACCAGGCGTCGGCGCCGTGCTTCTCGAAGATGGCGACGAGGTGGTCGAAAAAGAGCTTCAGCTCGGCCGGGTCGTCGGCGGAGGGGTAGTAGTCGACGTCCTCCCGTGGCTCGGCCGGGCGGAGGATGGTGATGGGGGAGCCCCAGAGCCTCTGGCGCGAGATCGTCCACTCGAGACGGTTCTCGACCATCGCGCCGATCCGGTTCACGCCGAACGCCGGTACCCACTCGACCTTCTCTCGGATCTCGGTGAGGGCCCTGTCGCGCAGCGCCCCGAGGTCGATGAACCACTGGTGCGTCGCCCGGAAGACGACGGGGCTCTTGCAGCGCCAGCAGTGGGGGTAGCTGTGGACCATGTCGGTCCGGCCGAGGAGGCGCGCGCCCGACGGGTCACCCGCCTCGAGGAGCGCGAGGACGGCGCGGTTCGCGTCGAGGTCGGGCGACTTCGCCGCGACGACTCGCTTGCCGCGGAGCGGCTCGGGAACGTGGTGGTCGTAGAAGCCGGCGGGGTCGACGGGGCAGAGGGCCGGGTCGTCCACCGGGAATCCGCTCCGCTTGACGACTTCGTGGTCCTCGCGCCCGTGGCCCGGGGCGGTGTGGACGAGACCGGTGCCGTCGTCGGTCGAGACGTGCTCGCCGAGGAGGAACCCGAATGAGACGCCGTCGACGTCGAAAGGCCGCCGATAGGTGGGGCGGGCCATCTCGACGTCGGCCCCCCTGCGTGCGGTCCCGGGGATCGCGGCGAGGTCGGCCCAGCCGAGGGCCTTCGCCGTCGCCTCGACGAGAGGAGCGGCGAGGACGTAGAGCTTCGCGGGCTCGGACGCCCGGCTGGCGAGGACGTAAGGGATCTCGGGGCCGAGGCAGACGGCACGGTTGGCCGGGAGAGTCCAGGGGGTCGTCGTCCAGATGACGGCGAAGAGCTCGGAGTCCGCTCCGAGCGCGCCGCCCCAGAGGGCGCGGAGGGAGTCCGTGACGGGCATCGGGAAGGCGACGTGGATCGAGGCGTCCTTGCGGTCCTCGTACTCCACCTCGGCCTCGGCGAGGGCCGTCTTGCACTGGACGCACCAGAGGACCGCCTTGAAGCCGAACGTCACGAGCCCCTTCGCGAGAAACTCGCCGAAGGAGCGCGCGATGGTGGCCTGGTAGCCGTAGTCCATCGTCCGGTACGGAGCGTTCCAGGCGCCGAGGATGCCGAGGCGCTGGAAGTCCTCCCGCTGCGCGACGACCCACTTCTGGGCGTACTCGCGGCAGGCCTTCCGGAAGGTGACGGGGTCCATCTCGCGCTTCTTCGAGCCGAGCTCCTTGTCGACCTTCAGCTCGATCGGGAGACCGTGACAGTCCCACCCGGGAACGTACGGCGCCTCGAAGCCCGCGTGCGATTTCGAGCGGACGACGATGTCCTTCAGGATCTTGTTGAGCGCCGTGCCGATGTGGATGTGCCCGTTGGCGTACGGCGGCCCGTCGTGGAGGATGAAACGTGGGGCACCCGCCTCGCGGCGGGCGGAGAGGACCGTCTCGTAGAGGCCGGATGCGACCCAGCGGGCCAGCCGCTCCGGCTCCCGCTTCGGGAGGTCCGCCTTCATCGGGAAGGTGGTCTTCGGGAGGTGGAGCGTATCTTTGTAGTCGCGGGCTTCCATAGAGGCCCCGGAGGTTACCGGCCGCATCACCCTGAAGCAAGGAGCGGGCCGGGCCCCAGGGCGCGCCGGATGCGAAGATCGGGAAATGGAGCTTCGCGCCGTCCTCTTCGACATGGACGGCGTCCTCGTCTTCTCGGAGGACGCTTGGTTCGCCGTCTACAACCGCATGCTCGGCCATTTCGGCCGCGCGCCCGTCCCGCGGGCCGAGTTCGACTCGATCTACGGAAACGGCGCGACGGCAGACCGGGATGCGTACCTGCCCGATCGGACGGTGGAGGAGATCGAGGCGGCATACGCCCGCCTCTTCGAGGAGCACCTGGGTCAGATCCGGCCGAACGTCGAGGCGAAAGGGGTCCTCGAGGAGCTGCGGCGACGGGGAATCCGGATCGCCGTCGCCACGAACACGACGGCGCCTCTGGCGCGCCGGATTTTGGATCTCCAGGGCCTTCTCCCCCTCGTCGACGCCACCGCGTCGGCCAATGAAGCCGGCGCGGGGAAGCCCGACCCGGCGGTCGTCCGGCTGGCCGCGGAACGGGTCGAAACGCCGCTTTCGCGGTGTCTGTTCGTGGGCGACTCCCGGTTCGACGCCGAGGCGGCAGCCCTCGCGCCGGTGCGGTTCGTCGGTCTCGGGCACGGCGACGGGGAGCGGATCGAACGGCTCGAAGAGATCCTCGACCTCGTCGCGGACCGGTCGCTCCGATAAACTCCCGGTTTGATGTCCGACAAGATCAAGACAGGAATCGCCGGTTGCGGCTACCTGGGCCGCCACCACGCCAGAATCCTCACCGAGCTGTCCCTCTCCGAGCCCGTCGGCTTCGTCGAGCCGAACGACGACATGGCCGCCGAGATCGAGGGAAAGTACGGGCCCGCCGGTCTCGTCCGATGCCGCTCCGTGAAGGAGCTGCTGGCCAGGGGCGCGACGGCCGTCGTCGTCGCGACCCCCACGTCCACGCATGCCGAGGTCGCCGAGGAGCTGCTCACGGGCGGAGCCGACGTTCTCGTCGAGAAACCGATGACCGTCACCCTGGACGAGGCCGACCGGCTCATCGCGGTCGCCCGCGGGAACGGCCGCGTCCTCCAGGTGGGGCACATCGAGCGCTTCAACCCGGCGGTCGTGGCGGTCCTGCCGCTGGTGACCGAGCCGAAGTTCATCGAGGCCCACCGCCTCGGGGTCTTCGTCCCCCGGGCGCTCGACGTCGACGTCGTCCTCGACCTCCTCGTCCACGACCTCGACATCGCGCTCGAGATCGTGAAGAGGCCGGTGACCGCAATCCACGCCGTCGGAGTGCCGATCCTGTCGAAGAAAGTCGACATCGCCTCCATCCGCCTCGAGTTCGAGGGCGGGTGCGTCGCGAACCTCACGGCTTCGCGCGTCTCGACGGAGAAGACGAGGAAGTTCCGCTTCTTCCAGCCCGACTGGTACTTCTCGATCGACACGCAGGCGCGGGACGTGACGGCGTACCGGCTGGACAGGATGAGCGGCCCCCCCCGGATCATGGAATGGCCCGTCGCGGTGATCCCCGCCGATCCTCTGACCGCGGAGGATGGCGCCTTCCTCGAAGCGTGCCGCACGCGGACCGAGCCGGCCGTGACGGGCGAGGCCGGTCGCGCGGCCCTGAAGCTCGCCCTCGACGTCCAGGAAGAAGTCCGGCGGAGGCTGGGTTGACGAAACGGATCGGCCTCGTAGGCGGGTCGGGCCTCTACCTGCTGCCGGGGCTCGTGGTCAACGAGGAGGTGCGGCTCGAGACGCCGTTCGGAGCGCCGTCGGACGCTTTCGTCCTCGGCGACGTGGCGGGCGTGCCGGTCGCGTTCCTGGCGCGGCACGGTCGCGGTCACCGGTTCCTCCCCACCGAGGTGAACTACCGGGCGAACGTCTGGGGCTTCCGGAAGCTCGGATGCTCGTACCTCGTCTCGTCGTCGGCCTGCGGGTCGATGAAGGTCGAGTACGCGCCGACCGACATCGTCCTGCCCGATCAGTTCCTCGACCTGACGAAGGGCCGGCGATCGACGTTCTTCGGGGAGGGATGCGTTGCCCACGTCTCCTTCTCGCACCCGGTCTCCTCGCACCTCCTCGACGTTCTCGCGAGGGCGGCGGGAGAAGCGGGCGCGGTGGCCCACCGCGGCGGGACGTACCTCTGCATGGAGGGGCCGCAGTTCTCGACGCTCGCCGAGTCCCGCCTCTACCGCTCCTGGGACGTCGACGTCATCGGGATGACGAACGCGACGGAGGCGAAGCTCTGCCGCGAGGCCGAGGTCGACTACGCCACGATGTGCCTCGTGACGGACTACGACTGCTGGCACGAAGAAGAAGCGCCCGTGTCCGTGGAGGCCGTCCGTGCGGTCCTCCGGAGGAACGCCGAGACGGCCGACCGGGTCCTCGCGCGGGCCGTCGCTTCGCTCGACCCCGAGCGTCCCCCCGACTGCGACGGCGCGATGCGTTTCGCCGTCCTGTCCGACCTCGGCAAGATCACCGCCGAAACGCGCGAGCGCCTCGCGCTTCTCATGGGAAGGTACTGGAAATGAGCTCGAACCCGAAGGTCGTCGTCACCGGCTCGGTGGCATTCGACTACCTCATGCGTTTCCCCGGGACGTTCCAGGACGTCGTCGTCCCCGACCGCATGCACCGGCTCTCCGTCTCGTTCCTCGTGGACGAGATGCGGCGGGTGCGGGGGGGCGTGGCGCCGAACATCGCCTACGGTCTCGCCCTTTTCGGTGTGACCCCGTCGATCCTCGCGACGGCAGGGCAGGACGCCGCCGACTACCGCGCCTGGCTCGGCGATCAGGGGGTCGACGTCTCCGGGATGAGGCTCTGCGACGACGTCTTCACGGCGTCGTTCTTCGTCTCGACGGATGTGGAGCAGAACCAGATCGCGACGTTCTACGCGGGGGCGATGGCCCGCGCGTCCGAGCTGACGTTCCGGTCGTACGAGCCGGGCTCCGTGGCCCTCGCGCTGATCTGCCCGAGCGACCCGACGGCGATGCGGCAGCACGCCCGCGAGTGCCGGGAGCTGGGTATCCCCTACGTCTACGACCCGAGCCAGCAGGTGGCGCGGCTCGAGGGCGACGATCTCCTCGTCGGCCTCGACGGCGCGGCGATGCTGATCGGCAACGACTACGAGCTCGGGATCATCGAGAAGAAGACGGGGCTGTCCGAAGCGGAGCTGGCGGCGAAGGTCCCGGTGCTCGTCATCACGCGTGGCGAGGAGGGAGCGACGATCGCCCTCCGGGGCGGGACCGCCGAGGAGCGGGGAGGAGCGAGGGCGATCCGGATACCCGCGGCGAAGCTCCGGACGGAGGCACTCGACCCGACGGGGGTCGGCGACGCATTCCGTTCCGGATTGCTGGCCGCACGCCTCCGGGGGCTGCCGTGGGAGGAAGCGGGGCGGCTCGGATCCGTGGCGGCCGTCCTCTGCCTCGAGACCCTCGGGCCGCAGGCTCGGCGCTGGAGCTTCACCGACCTCCTCGAGCGGTACGCCGAGAGCTACGGCGGGGCTCTCCCCGGTCCTCTTGCCGAGCGGCTTCTCGGCCCGGCCGAACCAGAGGGAGGGATGGTCTCCGTCCGCCCGGTGGGCGGCTTCTCTCTGCTAGACTGAGACCGCCATGAACGTGCTCGAGGGCCAGCTTCGCGCCGACGGGCGGCGGTTCGGTATCGTCGCCTCCCGGACCAACGACATCGTCGTCTCCCGCCTCCTCGAAGGGGCCCTCGACGCTTTCAGGAGGCTCGGTGCGGCGGAAGGTGCCGTCACCGTGGTCAAGGTGCCGGGCTCGTGGGAGATCCCGCTCTCCCTGCGCGACCTCGGAAAGTCCGCGCCTTTCGATGCACTCGTGGCGCTGGGCGCCGTGATCCGGGGGGGGACTCCCCACTTCGACTACGTCGCGAACGAAGTCGCGAAGGGAGTGTTCCAGGTCGGGCTCGAGCTCGACCTTCCGATCACCTTCGGCGTCCTGACGTGCGATTCGCTCGAGCAGGCGCTCGAGCGTTCCGGCGCCAAGGGAGGCAACAAGGGGTTCGAGGCGGCAACGGCGGCCGTCGAGCTGGCGGACCTCCGCGCGCGGTTGCGAGCGGGCTCGCCGGTCCGGTAGGGGTCGCTCGTGAGCGGCCGGAGGCGACGAGCCCGGGAGCTGGCACTCCAGCTCCTCTACCAGCGGGACCTCGCCGGGACGGAGCCCGAGGAAATGTTCGCCCGGACGGAGGAGTACGCGAACGCGACGCCCGACGTTCAGGAGTACGCCTCCCGCCTCGTCCTCGGAACGATCTCCCGCCTTCCGGAGCTGGACGAGCAGCTCGGGAAGCAATCGGAGCACTGGCGGCTCGGACGGATGCCGGTGGTGGACCGGAATCTCCTTCGCGTTGCCCTCTACGAGCTCATCCACGAAGACGACACGCCGGACCCGGTGGTGATCGACGAGGCCGTGGAGATCGCCAAGAAGTTCTCGACCCCGTCCTCGGCCCCGTTCATCAACGGCGTCCTCGATGGAATCCGGCGAAGCCTCTACGGACCGCGGGAGGCGCCTGCACACCGGCGGTCGAAACCGGCGCCCGAGGGAAACCGGTGACGCCGGCGCTGGCGCTCGCGCTCGTCCTCCTCTCGGGACCCGAGAAGGAGGCGGCGCCGCGCCCGCGCAGCGTGGAAACGGCCCGCTACCTCGTCAACGGCCCGGAGCCGTGGAAGGCGGTCCGCCCCGTCGAGGGACCCGGATACCGGGTCGTCCTCTCGTCTCCCGACGGCCAGGCTCTCATCGCCACCGTCGAAGTCGACGGCTCGCCCCTGCGAGACTCCGCGAGCTTCCCGGTCGATCCGAGGACCCTGCCCGCCGAGGCCCGTGGAATCCTCGCCGACCCGCTTCCGGCCGATGACGAGCTGGAGGCGCTCTCGCGAATGCTCCTGCGCGGTGCCACGACGCAGCTCGAGGCCGCCGAACGTGTCGTCGCGTGGGTCTCGCAGCGGATCCGCTACGACCTGCCCGGCCTCATTCCGGAAAGCGCAGCCTCCTGCCACCGATCCCGTCGCGGTTCGTGCGTCGGCCGTTCGCTCCTGGCGGCCGACCTCCTGCGGCGAGGGGGCCTTCCGGTCCGGCAGGTGACGGGAATCCTGACCGCTCGCGAGGCGAGCGAGCTGACGGGCAACAGCCAGGAGCTTTTCAACGACGGCATCAGCGGGGTCCGCCATCGCTGGATCGAGGTCTTCGTCCAGGGACTCGGGTGGGTCCCGTCCGATCCCGGAGGCCTCGCGAACACGATCACCGCGCGACACCTTGCGCTTCCCGGCGCTCCCCTCGACGGGTTCGGCCTGACGGTCCTGTCCCGCGGACCCGCCCTGGAGCGTCGCGCCCACGGCGGGACTCTCGCCCGGCCGCGTCTGCGGGTCGTCGAAGCGGTCGACCTCCCTCCGGGAGCGGAGCGCCCGTGACGAATCCAGCCCGGACCCGTCGGCACGTCCTGGTCGTCGACGACTCCGGGCCCGCACGCATGCTGATCCGCCAGGCGCTCGACAGCTGGGCTCGCAGCAACGGAGAGCGGCTCGAGGTCGTGGAGGCCGAGAACGGCTTCGAGGCGCTGCGCGAGCTGCCACGCGCGCCGTTCGACCTCGTCCTGACCGACGTGAACATGCCAACCCTTTCCGGCCTCGAGCTGATCCGGATGATCCGGGCCCGTCCCGAGCAGCGCGGTCTGCCCGTCGTGGCCATATCCACCGAGCGCGACGCGGAGGACGCGGCGCGGGCGCGGGCGGCGGGGGCGGACGGCTACCTCGGAAAACCGTTCGACGCCGAGACGTTCGACCGGCTGCTCGACGAGCTCCTGCTTCCCTCCCGGGCACCGGAGGCGTCGTGAGCCGCCGGCAGGCGCCCGGCGGCCCCTTCTCGAAGGAGTTCCTCGCCGAGGCCGAGATGCTGCTCGAAGAGGCCGTCACCTGTATCGACGGTCTCGATGCCGAAGCGGAAGATCCGAACCCTTCGAAGGTGAACGCGCTCTTCCGCGCAGTCCACTCGCTGAAGGGCGTGGCCGGAATGGTCGGGCTGGCCGGGATCGCCGAGGCGGCCCACGATCTCGAGGCGCTTCTCGATGACGTGAGGATGGGTCGAGTGGTCCCGACATCCGGCGCCTTCGCGGCCATCCGCGGTGGACTCACGGCTCTCTCCTCGCTCGTCGATCGCGTCGCGGCGGGCGAAGAAGCCCCTTCACTCGGCGAACGGCTCCGCACCCGCCTCGATGCCACCCTCATCGAAGCTCGTCACGAGCCGGTCCCGGAGGCCCCCGGTCTCCCGCCAGACCTCGATGCGTCGCTCTCCGACTACGAGCGGCACCGCGTCGGCGAGGCGGCGCGCCGGGCGAAGGGGCTCGTCCTCGTCGACCTCGACCTCGATCTCGACTCCTTCGACACGGGGCTGCGTACGGCGATGGCCGAGTCCTCCGCCGCAGGCGAGCTGATCGGGACGTTTCCGGGTACCGCGAGCGATCCCTCGCGGATGGCCTTCCGGCTCCTCGTGGCACTTCCGCCGGACACCGACACCGGCGCCCTCGGAGAGCGGTGCGGAGCCCGTCATGTCAGCGTCGTCCGAGGCGGGGCGCGCCCCGTCTCGCCGCCGGCACCGGTCAACCCGGCCGCTGAGGCCGCCGCTGAGGCGGCGCCGCAGGTGGCAAAGGGCGTCGTGCGCGTTCCCCTGGAGAAGGTCGCCGCTCTCGTCGACCTCGCGGGGGACCTTGCCCTCACCCGCGGGGCACTCGGCCGAGCGCTGCGTCGCGCCCTGGCGGGGGCCCCGGACCGGAGCGCCCGGTACGAGGCGCAGCGCGCCTTTGCGCAGCTCGACCGGCTCGTCTCGGCCCTCGGCCCGACCGCCCTGTCCCTCCGGCTCGTATCCGTGGAAACGCTGACGTCCCGGCTCGGCCGCGCATTCACTCGCACTGCGATGGCGCTCGGCAAGGAGGCCGATTTCGTCGTTCACGGTGTAGAGACCGAGATCGACAAGGTCCTGGCCGACGAGCTTGCCGACCCGCTGCTGCACATCGTCCGAAATGCCCTCGACCACGGCGTCGAGCCTCCCGACGCGCGCCTGGCGGCGGGAAAGCCGCGACGCGGTCGCGTCGCGATGACGGTGGCCCCTCGCGGCCGCGAGGTCGTCCTCACCTTCTCCGACGACGGACGCGGCATCGACAGCGACGCGATCGTGAAACGGGCACGGGAGACTGGGCTCCTCTCTCCGAAGGAACCCGAACCGCGCGACCCGTTCTCCCTCCTCTTCCGGCCGGGCTTCTCGACGGCCGAGGCCGTCACGGAGTTTTCCGGGCGGGGCGTGGGACTCGACGTCGTCGCGGAGGCCCTCTCGAAGCTCGGAGGTCGCGTCCGGGTCCGGTCGACGCCTGGGTCCGGAACGACGTTCGAGGTGGCCGTCCCGATGACCCTGGTCCTGCTCGAATCGCTCGTCGTCCGCGTCGGCGGTCTTCGCCTCGCGCTCCCCGGCGAGAACGTCGTTCGGACGCTCCAGGCCCGGCCGGCCGACACGGAGCTCGTCGGTGGCACCCCGTGCCTCAGGGACGGGGATCGCGCAGTCCCCCTGGCCAGGCTGGACAGTCTCCTCGGTCTCGCCCCGCGGGCCGGGCGGACCGGGCCCGAGTCCGTCGTCGTCGCCGAAGATGGAGAGCGGGCGGCTGCATTCGTCGTCGATTCCGTGGACGGGGTCTGGGACCTCCTCGTCAAACCACTCGCGGACTCCGTTCCGCGACTCAGGGAGATCTCCGGCGCGGCCGAGGTTCCCGGGGGAGAGGTCGCCCTGGCCCTGGACACGGGGGCGCTCCTGGCGCGGGTCTACGCTTTCGCGCAGGCCGGGAGGGCCGCGTGACCGCCGGAGATCTCCTCGCCTTTCGTGCCGGGGGAGAGCGGTTTGCCGTGCCGCTCGACAGGGTCCGCGAAGCGGCCCGCCCGCGGCGGATCACGCCGCTGCCCGGAGCTCCGGCCTCGTGGAGCGGAGTGGCCCTCGTACGGGGGGAAGCGCTCGGAATCGTCGACGTCGCGGCTGCGGCCGGTCTGCCTCCTTCCACCCCTGGCCCCCTGCCCCTCGTCGTCGTCCTTTCCGGGTGCAACCATGCGCTCCTCGTCGACTCCATCGACGGCGTGGAGCCGGCTCCCACCGGCCAGGTGGCCCCCCCCCCGCCCGGCCGAGGAGCGCTCAGAGGGGTTGTCGCGGAAGAAGGGGGCTTCCTCTCCCTGCTCGATGTCGACCACTTCGGGGCGAGGGACGAGCCATGACCGACGAACAGAAATCTCCGCTCGCGGTACGAGCTGCCGACCCCGACTCGTCCGAACGCTGGAGTGCGGCGATGGCGCTGGCGAAAGTCCCGGGCGAAGAGGCGGAGGACCTTCTCGTCGAGCTCCTGAAGGACGAGGACTATCGCGTGAGGGAGCGTGCCGTCGTTTCCCTCGGCCGCCGGTTCAGTCCGCGGGTCGCCTCGGCCTGCGCCGTAGCGCTTGCCGACGACGCCGACGCGGGACACCGCGCGGCGGGACTCGTCCTCCTGGCGAAGGGCGGGGCGGCCGGTCGGGCCGTCCTGCTCGGCGCTCTCCAGCACCCTTCGGCCGACGTGAGGATCGCTGCAGCGACGGCTCTTCCCGGTACCTCACCGGGGGCCGAGACGGTCTCCGCGATCGAGGCAGCCGCCAGGAGGGAGGGCGACCCGAACGCCCGGGCCTCGCTGCTGCTCGCGCTCGGACGGACGGGACGGAGAGAGGCGATCTCCCCGCTACTCGCCGTTCTCGAGGAGGGAAACCTCTGGCTGCAGATTCACGCTCTCGAGGCATTGGGGAGCATCGGCGACCCCGAGATCGCCCCTCGTCTCCTGCCTCTCCTCGAAAACGACTCCCTCCGGCAGGGGGCGTTGCACGCACTCGCACGCCTCAGGTCGCCCATCGCTGCCGAGCCGCTCATCCGGCGGGCGGCGGCGGGAGGGCTCGACCCGTTCCTTCTCGCGGCGGCACGGGCAGCGCTCGAGGCTTCGCCCGCCAGTACCCTCGCCTCCCTCCGCCCCCTCTGGCCCGGCGCCCGGGAAGCCCTGCTGGCCCTTCTCCAGGACCCGGAGGAAGACGGCCCTGCTCGCACCGATGCGGCCCACGTCCTGGCCCTGCTCGACGCTCGGGGCGCAGCGCTGGCCATCGCGACGCACGGTCCGTTTCGGGACGGCTACTCCGCGCTCCGTTCGCTGGCGCCGACACGCTGCGAAGAGGCGCTCCTCGCCGTCCTCCAGGTCGCCGATCCGGAGCCCGCCCTCGAGCTGCTCGACGCACTCAGGGGCGGTCCCGACGCACCGACACTCCTCCCACTGCTCGTCCATCATTCGCCGACGGTCAAGGCCGCCGTCCTTTCCTGCGTGCCGGCGGGCCTCGTTCCCGTTTCCGACCTGATCGACGTCCTCGCCGAGGACGACCCGGAAACGGCCCTCGCAGCGGCGCTCGCCCTCGCCAGCGACGAGACGGGGGCTCCGCTCGACCAGCTTCGGACCCGGCGTCGCGCGCTGCTGGACCGCGCGGGAGGACCGGATGGTCCGGGGCGCACCGCCGCGCTGACGGCCCTCTCCACGGCGGACGGAGCCGACGTCGAGGCGGCGATTCGCGGCGCCCTCGTGTCGCCGGATCCGGCCGTTCGGGAAGCGGCCGTCTCTGCCGGTGCCCAGGGCCGCCGGCTCGGAGACCACGAGCTCGTGGCACGCCTGTCCGACGAGAGCCCTACTGTGAGAGCCGCGGCCCTTCGCGGGCTGGCCCTTCGGGCCGACCGGGGGGATCTGCCGGCTGGCGTCACCTGGAGGGACGGTCTCGTCTTCCTCGTCGACGAGCCGTCCGCCGCCGCAGCCGCCGGGGCCGCCGTCATCGCCCTCGGAGGAGCGGATCGCCCGCGGCTCGTCGAGGAGATGCTCGCGCAGGAGCCGCCCGTCCGGGTCGCCGCGCTCGAGGAGATCGAACGGACCGGAGACGCCGAAGCCGCGAGGAGCGCGGTGGCGGCCATCGGCCACGATGACGTCGAGACGGCCTGCGCCGCGGTCCGGGCGCTCGTGGTCGCCGATGCCGCGACAGCGGCCGAGGCGCTTCCGCAGGCTCTTGCCGACGAACGGCCGCAGGTGCGTTCCGCCGCCGCGGAGACGATCGCTCGAAGACCGGAAGGCGAGGGCGGAACGGTGCTTTCGGCGGCCGTCGGCGAGGCGCTCGTATCGGAAGGGGACCAGCACGTCCTTCGCTCGCTCCTCCTTGCGGTCGCGCGTGTCGGCGACGAGACGACGGTGGAATCGCTCACCCTCGTGCTCTCGCAGGAAACGGTGCCTGAAGAGGCGGAGTCCGCCGCCGAGGCGCTGGCCAGGCGTCGCCCCGATGCCTGTCGGGTAGCGTGGACGGTCGCGCCGGCCCGTGCCGAGAGACGCTGGGCTCGCGCTCTCCACGCTGCATCCCGCCGGCGTTCCCGCACCCCGAGGGTTCCGTGACGACCCGGACCCTGGAGCTGGCCGAGACTGTTTTCCGGCTCTACCAGGACCTCCTGAGGCGGAGAACCGGATTCGTCCTCGCGGACCTCCAGAGGACCCGTCTCGAGAGCCGCCTCGGCGCGGAGGCGCGGAGCGCGGGCTCGTTCTACCAGCTCTACGGACGGCTCCGGAACGAGCCGTCGAGCTCGCCGCTCTTCGGCCGCCTTCTCGACGCGGCCGTGAACGGGGAGACGTACTTCTTCCGGGATCCGGCGAGCCTCCGCGCTTTCGCGGAAGAGATCGCCCCCGAGCGACTCCTGTCCGGAGGGCAGGACGGGGTCCTGGACGTCTGGTCCGCCGGGTGCGCGACGGGGGAAGAGGCGTACGGCCTCTCCATCGTCCTCCACGAGCGCGGAATCCTTCCGGGACGACGGGTGCGAATCCTCGGCACCGACCTTTCGCCGGCCCACGTCCGAAGGGCACGGACGGCGATCTACGGTCCGCAGGCCCTGCGCGCCACGTCGCCCGAGAGGCGGCGCACGCACTTCGAAGCCGCCGAGGGAGGCCTCTTCCGCCTGAAGGCCCCTCTCGCCGCACCGGTTCTCTTCGAGTCTCGCTCCCTACTGGACGAACCGGTATCTGGAACGGCGTTCGACGTGATCCTCTGCCGGAACGTCCTGATCTACCTCGACGAGGACGCGCGCTCGCGCGTCGTCGAGATCCTCGCTTCGCGGCTCAAGCCGGGCGGGTACATACTTCTGGGGGCGAGCGACGCCCTGTCGGCCGCGTCCTCGCCGCTCACGCTCGTCCGCCTCACGAACGACGTGGCGTACCGAAGGTAGCGGCATGCGGGTCTTGGTCGTCGAAGACTCGGCCTATCAGCGGCTGAGGATCGTCGAGGCGCTTCGCGCCGCCGCCGGAGTCACGGACGTCGAGGCCGTCGGAACGGGAGAGGAGGCGATCCGCCGTCTCCTGACTCACGAGTTCGGCCTCGTGACGCTCGACCTCGGCCTTCCAGGAATGGACGGCCACGCGGTCCTGCGCTGGATCATGGCGAATCGTCCGCTCCCGGTCGTCATCATCTCGTCCGACCGGGAGGAGCGAAGCGCCCTGATGGCGCTGGAGGCGGGCGCTCTCGACGTCCTCGCAAAGGCCGGAGCCCAGCCCGAGAGCCTCGGCCGATGGAGGAGGAAGCTCGCCGAAATCGTCGAAGCGGCGCGGACCACGTCGATGGAAAGCCTGCTTCGGCGGTCGGCCGCCCGTGCCGCAGAGCCGCCGATCAGCGGCTCGTTTCCGCGACCGGCGAGACACCTGCCGCCGGTCGGATGCCATGCAGGCCTCGTCGTCGCCGCCTCGACGGGCGGTCCGCCCGCCCTTCGCGAGCTCTTCCAGGGTCTTCCTCCGCAGAATTCACCGATCCCTATTATCGCGGATTCCTGTGGAAGACCGCGCGGGTCGCGGCCATCACCGCATTGCTCTGCGCGCTCATGGGCTATCCCGCCGCCTACTGCATCGCCATGACGCGCTTCCGGCACAAATGGCTGCTGCTGCTCCTGCTGATCGTGCCGTTCTGGATCAGCTTCACCATCAGGACCTTCTCCTGGATCCATATCCTGGGCGAGCAGGGCGTCATCAACGTCACGCTGAAGTCGCTGGGCCTGATCTCCGAGCCGCTGCAGATGCTCTATACCGAGGGCGCGGTGATCATGGGCATGATCCATTTCCTGCTGCCCTACATGATCCTCAACGTCTACGTCAGCCTCGACGGAATCGACCGGAACCTCGTCTCGGCCGCGCGCTCGCTGGGCTGCACCAACTGGCAGGCGTTCCGCGAGGTGACCCTGCCCCTGTCGCTGCCGGGCCTGGGCGCAGGCCTGCTCCTCAGCTTCGTCCTGGCGGCCGGCAGCTATGTGACGCCGCAGATCCTGGGCGGGCGTTCGGACTCGCTGTTCGGTAACCTGATCTTCGACACCATCATGCGCGAGCTGAACTGGCCGATGGGCACCACGCTGTCGATCGTCCTGCTGGCGCTCCTCGGCGTGGTCTCGGTGATCTACAGCCGCTATATGGGCCTCTCGACGATCTTCAAGGGGCTGTCACGATGACCGGCGAAGGGCGCGGCGGCTGGATCCTGATCAAGACGCTGACCGTACTGGTCTACATCTTCATGTTCGCGCCGATCGCTGTGGTGCTGATCCTCTCGGTCAACTCGTCGCGTTTCGGTGGCTTTCCGATGGCCGGCTTTTCGCTGCAATGGTACGCGAAGCTGTTCGAGAACGAGGCCGTGGTCCGCGCCTTCCACACGTCGCTCTGGATCGGCCTGCTGACGGCCGTCGTCTGCACCGTGCTCGGCACGATGGCGGCGCTGGCGCTGGTCCGTTACGAGTTTCCCGGCAAGGAATGGGTCAACGCGCTCATCGTCGGCCCGATCCTGGTGCCGGAGACGGTTCTGGGCGTCGGCCTGCTGCTGGCCAATCGCTGGATCGGGCTGAAGCCGAACTATGGTCTTCTCCTGGCCGGCCATATTCTCCTGTCGCTGCCTTATGTCGTGCTGATCGTTCAGGCGAGGCTCATCGGCGTGAAGCGGGTCTTCGAGGAGGCCGCCTGGTCCCTGGGCGCCAACCGCTGGCAGACCTTCAAGGAGATCACCATGCCCTTGATCATGCCCGCGATGCTGGCGGGTCTTCTGCTGGCCTTCACGATCTCGTTCGACAACGTATCGGCCAGCGTGTTCTGGCGCCCGCCGGGCGTCGAGACCATGCCGACGGAGATTCTGGGCATGCTGAAAGTGTCGATCAGCCCCGAGATCAATGCGCTGGGCGCGCTCATGATCCTCATCACCGTCGGATTGCCGCTCTTGGGAGGCGCGGTTGCGCGCCTCCTGATCCGTCGCCAAACCGCAACCAACACATAATGCTAGGGAGGAACGAGACATGAAGATCAGCTCGACCCGCCGCCTGGAAAGGCTGCAGGACCGTTACGCCAATGGCGGGATGGACCGTCGGACGTTTCTGGGTTTGACGGCGGCCGCGGCCGCCTCGATGGGCGTGATGACGAGCTGGGGTCGGAAGGCTCTGGCAGCGGTCACGGAAGTCCGCTTCGATGGCTGGGGCGGCGTGGTGCAGGAGGCGATCGACAAATACGCCTTCCAGCCCTACACCGCCAAGACCGGCCGCAAGGTGGTGCAAGGCACCTTCGACGACGAGAACGTGGTCATCACCAAGATCAAGAGCGCCAGCCCCGGCGACTTCCAGATCATCCATTCCTCGGGCGTGGAGTATTACAAAAAGTACATCGATAACGGCTGGGTCTCGGAGATCAACGAGGCGAACATCCCGAACCTCGCCAACGTCATGACGGCGATGATCGAGCCGTTCCGCAAGATGACGCCGAAGCTCTCCTGCGCCCCTTACGACTACGGCACCACCGGCATCGCCTATAACACCAAATACATCTCCGAAGCGGAAGCCAAGGAGAAGGGCGCCAATTTGCTGGTCGACCCGAAATACAAGGGCAAGATCGGCGCCTATGGCGACATGGTCACCCGCGTCTGGTACGCCTCGCTGCAGACCGGCCAGGATCCGAACGACGCCAAAGACATGGATGCGGTGTGGGCGAAGGCGCGCGAGGCCCGCGACCTCACCAAGAAATACTGGGGTTCGGGCGCCGAGCTCATGGACCTGCTGGCGAAGGAGGAGATCATCGTCACCGACGCCTGGTCGGGACGCATCGCAGCGTTGCAGCAGCAGGGCTCGCCGATCGGCTATCACGATCCGGCAGGCAGCTATGCCTGGATGGAGGACATGCTGATCCTCAAGGGCTCGCCGATGGCGGAGTGCGAGGAGCTGGTGAACTTCATGCTCGATACGGCGACCGCGATCGCGGTCGCCGAAGGACAGAACTATCCGCCGTCGCTGGATCCGAAGAAGGTCCAGTTGACCGACAAGATCGCCAAGCTGCCGGCCTTCGATCCCACCGGCGAGATGAAGGCGCTGACCTTCGCCAACCCGGACTACTGGGCGGCGCATTCGGACGACTGGACCAAGCAGTGGGACCGCATCTCCAAGGGCGCGTGATCTTCTGCGCCCGGCGGAGAGTGCCGCCGGGCTGAGCGAATGGACCGGGGTACCGGGAGCCGGCATCGGCTCCCGGTACCCCGGATTGTCACGCCTCCCGTTTCGGAAACCGTCATGCAGACGAGCCCCACTGCCGTCGACCTGAAAAATGTGACGCTGGCTTACGGCCCGTTCGTTGCGGTCAAGGATGTGACCCTTGCCATCGAGAAGGGCTCGTTCGTGACCCTGCTGGGGCCGTCGGGCTGCGGCAAGACGACGATCCTGCGCTCGATCGCGGGGCTGGTGAATCCGACGTCCGGCGACATCACCATCGCCGGCCGCAGGGTCAACGACGTGCCGATTCACCGGCGCAATATCGGCCTGGTGTTTCAGAACTATGCCTTGTTTCCCCACAAGACGGTGTTCGACAACATCGCCTTCGGTCTCAAATATCGCGGCGTGGCGAAGCCCCTGATCGCAGAGAAGGTCGCGCGGGCGCTGGAGATGGTGCGGCTGCCCGGTGTGGCGAAAAAGCTGCCCTCGGAGCTCTCCGGCGGCCAGCAGCAGCGCATCGCACTCGCCCGCGCCATCGTCATCGAGCCGGACGTTCTGCTGCTCGACGAGCCCCTGTCCGCGCTCGACGCCAATCTGCGCGAGGAGATGCGGACCGAGCTGAAGCTGATCCAGCGCAAGATCGGCATCACGACGATCTTCGTCACCCATGACCAGGGCGAGGCGCTGGCGATGTCCGATCTGGTGGTCGTCATGAATGCCGGCCGCATCGAGCAGCGCGGTGCGCCCTCGGATGTCTATGAGCATCCGGCCAGCGAGTTCGTCGCCAATTTCCTGGGCAACGCGAACTTCCTCGACGGCCAGGTGGTGAGCACCACGGCAGGCGAGATCCTCCTCCAGCTCGCTGGCGGCGCCAGATTGACCGTCGGGGGCGGGACCGTGCATCCCGTGAAGCCCGGCGACAAGGTGCGTGCGGTGGTCCGTGCCGAGAAGATCGCGCTCACCCAAGCCGACGGCTCGTCCGAGGACCGCTCCGCCCTGGCGGGCCGGATCGTCGATGTGGACTATCTCGGCGCGCTGGCTCGTTATGACATCGAACTCGCGGACGGACAGCGCCTCCGGGCCCTGTCCTCCCTACGGGAGCGAGCTCATGCCGCCGGCGAAGCGGTCCGGATTTCGATAGCGCCGGAGCATTGCCGCATTCTGTAAGCATGGGGTTGGGCCCCTGGCTTGGGAAGCAATCCGAAGGCCCCGGCCCCCGGGAACCGGACACATGCAGAGGGCGCGGGGGCTCCATGCCGGGGCGGCGTGGCAAATCAATCAGCGATCGCGTAAGCTGTTTTAACGGTCAGATCACCTTCATCGGCGATCTTCCTCGCTCGTTCCCGGTCCATCGCCGCTCCAGCCCCCGACGGCTCGACAATTCGCGTGAAGGTGTTTCCCCGCATGGCCGCTCCATCGTCTCCCGGCGAGAGCGGCAGCGTGCTGTCGGGCATCGGCCTGGCCCTGTCCGCCTATCTGCTCTTCTCGCTTCAGGATGCCAGCGTGAAATGGCTCGTGGTGGCTTACGCCACGGTGCAGCTCATGTTCATGCGCAGCAGCGTGATCCTGGTCATCTGCTTCATTTCCGGGGGCCCTCGCCTCGTGTTGGAGGCCTTGGCGTCGCCGCATCTGAAGACCCTGGCCCTGCGCGCGCTGGTCCTGCTCTCGGCCTGGTTCTGTTATTACACTGCCGCCCGCCATCTGCAGCTGGCCGAGATGAGCACGATCTATTTCTCCTCGCCGCTGATCGTGGCGGCCCTGGCCGTTCCCATCCTGCATGAGCGCGTGTCTCCCTTCCGCTGGTGCGCCATCGCGATCGGTTTCGTCGGCGTGCTGATCGCCTGCCGTCCCACTCATTTGCATGAGCCTCTTGCCATCGGGATGGCGCTGACGGCGGCGCTGCTCTGGGCCTATGCCATGATCCTGTTCCGCCAGGTGGCGCCGCAGATCCGAACCCTGGTGCAAATGGTCATCTCGAATGGCGCCTTCGTGATCGTGTGCGGCCTGGCCTTGCCCTGGGTCTGGAAGACGCCCTCGCTACGCGAACTCCTGCTGATGGTGCTGATCGGCGTGATGGGCGGGGCGGGGCAGTTCCTCGTGACCGAGGGCATCAAGCGCACGCCCGCCTCCGTCATCGCACCGCTCGAATTCTCAGGGCTGCTCTGGGCCTTCGCGCTGGGCTATCTCATCTGGGGCGATCTCTCCGACGTCGCGGTCTTCGTCGGCGCCGCGCTGATCCTGATCGGCGGGATGATGATCATCGGGGCGGAATGGCGGGCCAGCCGGCGCCGCGCGAGCGAGCGTCGCGCCGCCCTGACCTGATCCGCCGCGAACCCCGCGCTTTTCTTCAGGTAAGAACGCTGCGCGCCAGCCACATCGCCAGGAACAGCGCCAGGATCGACAGGATGACCGAGCCCAATACGTAGAGCAGGGCGCCGACCATGTCGCCGCGTTCCCACAGCACCGCGACGTCGAGCGAGAAGGCGGAGAAGGTGGTGAAGCCGCCGAGGATCCCGGTCGTGAGGAACAGCCGCCAGGGCTGCGAGGCGTCGGCGCCTCTGAAGGCGAAATAGGCGGCGCAGAGGCCCATCGCCATCGATCCGACGATGTTGATCGAGAGCGTGCCGTAAGGGTAGGCCGTGCCGACCAGCCGGGCCGCCAGCAGATTGACGCCGTGACGGATCGAGCCGCCGATCCCGGCACCGAGGAAGACGATCAGAACATTCATCATCGAGAGTTTCCCTTTGGAAAATGCTTTCGAACCGGCCATAGCCCGATCAAGGCCAGAAGCGTGAACGCCGCCCCGGCGACAAATGTGGCTTGGGGACCGAACCTGTCCCAGAGCGTGCCGGCAACAATGCTGGCGACAAGAAGGGCCAGCCCGGTCGTCAGGTTGAACATGCCGAAGGCCGTCCCGCGCAGGTTGGCCGGCGCGGTATCGGCCACCAGTGCGGCCAGGAGCCCCTGAGTCAGGCCCATATGAAGGCCCCACAATGCCACCCCGACCGCCACGGCTGGAATGCCGGCCGCAAATCCCAGAATCAGATCCGCGGCGACCAGCGTCAGGAATCCGATCACCAGCAGCCAGACACGGCCGATACGATCTGAAAGCAGGCCGATCGGGGCGGCGACCGCGGCATAGACCAGGTTCATCACCACAAGCACGCCCGGCACGAGCGCAAGCGCCAGCCCGACCGACTGCGCGCGAAGGATCAGGAAGGCCTCGCTGAACCGGGCGAGGGTGAAGAGGCAGGCGACGAGCACGACAAGCCAATAGTCACGCCCCAGATTGGCGAGTTCGGTGCGGCTGAGAGGCGACCGCACAGGCTTGCTTCTTGCGCCGCGTGGTTCTCGAACAGCGACCAGGATCAGGCCCGTGGCCAAGAAGGCCGGCAGGACGGCAACCCAGAAGACCGCCTTGAAGTCGTCGGCGGTTGCCCACATCAGCAAAATCGCCAGCAGCGGGCCGAGGAAGGCGCCGATGGTATCGAGCGACTGGCGAAGGCCGAAACTGGCGCCCCGCAGCGCAGGCGGCGACAGATCCGCGACCAGGGCATCGCGCGGCGCCCCGCGAATGCCCTTGCCGACGCGGTCGACGAAACGGGCCGCGACCAGCCAGCCCACCGATGTGGCGAGCGGAAAGACCGGCTTGGTGACGGCGGCCAGGCCATATCCGATCGCGGCCAGCAATTTCCGTCGGCCCAGATAGTCGCTGAGCGCACCTGAGAATATCTTCGTGATCGATGCGGTTGCCTCGGCGATGCCCTCGATGATTCCCACGACAAGCGTCGACGTGCCGAGAACGCCGACCAGATAGACGGGGAGGAGCGCATGAATCATCTCCGAGGAGATGTCCATGAACATGCTGACGAAACCCAGCACCCAGATGCCGGCAGGCAGGGCGCGGAAGCGATGGCGCTCCCGGTGCGGAGACGGCGGATCGGCCACTCTGTGCATCCCATCCTGGCGCCCGCGTCCGCGTGGCGACCCTATAGAAAAACCCGCCATCGGCGGGTTCTCGAGATGCCCCGCCGCCGACCCGAAAGGGTCGATCGACAGGAGCCATCAGCCTTCTGACAAAGGCGGTTGTCGGGGGACTCCATCCCCATCGCACCGGGGCAAATCTTAGCTTCAGGGGCCGGCCGCGTCAAAACCGCCGAAGCGGACGGGTTCATCCGGCACGGCGTCTTCTGACAGGCGCCGTATGGCCGGCCTAGGACGGCCGGCTGGTCTTCAGGAAAGCCTCGGGAAGGAAGTGATCCGGGCAGTCGCAAGCGGGCGGGCAGGGCGCCGTCTCGACGCAATGCGGCGCGGGCTCGTCCTCGATCGGGAGGAACCGGCCGCTGCGCCGGTCATGCGCCAGCAGCCGGCCGCTGACGAGATCGAAATACCAGCCATGGAGCAGGAGCTGGCGCTGGCGCACCCGTTCCATGATCCAGGGAAAGCCCATCAGGTTCCGCAGCGACACCATCACGGTCGCTTCCTCGAGCAGGCGCCGGCGTTCGGCGGGCGGCAGATCGGGGCAGATTTTGTTGAGCGCCGTCAGCGCCGGGTTCGCGATGCGGACCCAGTCGGACAGGAACTCGTAGCCGGCATCCGGTTGGCCGGCATTCTCCAAGGCCCTGACGCCGCCGCATTGGGCATGGCCCATCACGATCACATGCTGGACCTTCAGGCCCCGGACGGCGAACTCGATCGCCGAGCTGGTGCCCTTGATCCGTCCGTCGACCTCGTAAGGAGGAACCAGTGCCGCGACATTGCGCACGATGAAGAGGTCGCCGGGATCGGCTTGGGTGACGATGGCGGGATCGACGCGCGAATCCGAGCAGCCGACGATCAGGACCTTCGGCGCCTGGCCTTCCTCGGCCAGACGGCGATAGAGGTCTGAATCACCCTCGAAATGGGCGGCGCGGAAACTCTCGAAGCCGCGAATCAGTCGTTGCAGGGGATTGGACATCGGCGATTACCCGGCGGCTTCATAGCAATGGCCGTCATGCCGGGCAATGAACTTCGATCTACGCTGGGCTCACTGTAGATCACGAGACGGGCGGCAGCCGCAGGCTGCGGTCGGGATCGGGCTGATCGCGGCCATAATTGCGGTAATACTCGTTCGACACATCGACCCGCGGCTCATAGTCCCAGGGCGAGATCCGTCCGGCGGTCAAGGCCTGGTGGATGAGGCGCCGCCGGCGCTGGCTCTCGAGCACGTCCTTGCGCAAGCCTTCGAGGTCCCACCGCCGCTCGGCTTCGTCGGTCAGGTTGCGGACCGCGTCCTTATGAGCGGGATTGAGCGCCAGATTGCGTTCCTCGCGCGGATCGGCGGCCAGGTCATAGAGCTGCGTCGGCTCGCCGCGCGAATAGACGAATTTCCGCGTGCCGCGCCGGATCATCACAATCGGATGATCGTAGCCCTCGGCCATATATTCGCCCAGGACATCGCCCTGCGGGCGCGCGCCGGCCGCGACGCTCTCGGAGAGGTCGCGGCCATCGAGCGTCATTGCCGCCAGCGCGGCGTCGGAACCGCTGAGGGCGAGCAGGGTCGGCAGCAGATCGAGATGCGATACCGGTTCGGCGATGCGCTGCCCGGCGCTCACGCCCGGGCCCTGCAGGATCAGCGGCACGCGAACGGCGCCGTCGAAGAAGTTCATTTTGTACCAGAGGCCGCGCTCGCCCAGCATGTCGCCATGGTCCGAGGTCACCGCCAGGATCGTGTTGCGGTCGAGCCCGAGCGCCGCCAGCGCCGCGAGGAGCCGGCCGAGCAGCTCGTCGCAATAGCTCACCATGGCATAGTAGGCGCGGCGCGCCCTGCGGATCTCGGCCTCGCCGATCGGGATCTCGCCGCGGTCATAGAGCGCGTACATGCGCCGGCCGACCGGATCGCGCATCGCGGCCTGCAGGGCGGGCAGGATCGGCATGTCGATGCTGTCGTCGTCGTAGAGATTCCAGAACCGCCGCAGACCCTGATAGGGATCATGCGGCTGCATCACCGAGAGCGTCAGCATGAAGGGACGCGGGTCCGCCGAGGCCTTGGCCTTGTGCAGCCATTGGATCGCCTTGAAGGTCGCCTCCTCGTCATATTGCAGCGAGAGCGAGTAATCGCAGGGACCGGCCTCCGCCACGCTCTGCAGCGTGTGATACCAGGGCTGGATCTGGTCCGGATGATCCCAGTCGGGAACCCAGCCGAAATCCGAGGGCGAAAGATCGGTGGTGAGCCGCTCCTCATAGCCATGGAGTTGGTCGGCGCCGGTGAAGTCCATCTTGCCCGAGAGACAGGTGCGATAACCGGCGGCCCGCAGGTGATGCATCAAGGTCGGAATGCCGGAAGGCAGCTCCGAAGCATTGTCGTAGGCACCCACGCGCGACGGCAGCAGCCCGGTGAGCATGGCGAAGCGGGAGGGCGAGCAGAGCGGCGAGCTGCAATAGGCGCGCTCGAACAGGGTTCCGCGCGCCGCCAGCCGCGACAGATGGGGCGTGCGGACCAGGGGATGGCCATAGTCGGGCAGGGCCAGCGCCGCCATCTGGTCGAACATGACCAGGAGGATGTTGGGACGTTGGCGGTCCTGTGAGCCTGGCGGGGATGGCATCGGCGACTCCGGCAAATCCAATTTGGCGCCGTCGATCTGAGGCCAGGAGCGGGGCAGCCGCAAGCGAGGGCGGGAAAATTGTAACGATTTCAGCGCAGGATTTGGCTCGCCCGCCCGTGCAGGGGCCGTGAATTCGCCTCAATCCGACCTTAGACTTGATGAGCAAGTCTTTGTTGAACCGGCACTTTCGGGAACTTCTATCCGCTGCGGGGCCCCTCCTGTGATAGAGTTAATGCATTGATCCCGTCTCGTCCTACATCGCGCATGGGCCCGATGAGCCGTCGCCTTGCCCTTCTATTCTTGATTGGCGCCGTCTTGGTCGCCGGCGGCGGCTACTGGCTGCTGAAAAGCCGCGCGGCGTCGCTTGGACCCGATGCGGCCACGAGCAGCACGGCCGCCGCGCCCAAGCCCGTGATCACGGCCCAGCAGGCCGTACCGGTGGTGCTGGGAATGGCCGAAACCCGATCCCTGCCGGTGCGCGTCGACACCATCGGGCGCGTCGATCCCTTCGCCACGGTGGCGATCAAATCCCAGGTCGATGGCCCCTTGCTCGCAATTCATTTTCGCGAGGGTCAGCAGGTCGCCAAGGGCGATCCCCTCTTCACCATCGATCCCGCCCCCTTCCTGGCCGAGCTTCATGCCGCTCAGGCCAATCTCGCCAAGGACCAGGCGAACCTCGTCAGCGCTCTGGCCGACATGGCGCGCTACAAGGCGCTCGCCGGCTCCGGTTACGCCTCGCAGCAGAAGGACGAGCAGGCGCGCGCCACGGTGGATACGCTTCAGGCCTCCATCAAGGCCGACGAGGCCGCCGTGGAATCGGCTCAGCTCAAGCTCGGCTATGCCGAGATCCGCTCGCCGATCGACGGGCGCACCGGCAGCTATCAGGTCGATGCCGGCAATCTGGTCAAGGCCAACGACGCGACACCCCTGGTGGTGATCAATCAGACCAAGCCGGTCTATGTCGTCTGCTCGATTCCGGAACGCTATCTCGCGGAGATCCAGGACCGGATGGCGTCGGGCGGCCTGACGATCGAGTCCGCCGTGCCCGATACCGACCTGCCGCCCGTGACCGGCAAGGTGGTGTTCGTCGACAACCAGGTCGACATGACCACGGGCACGATCCGGCTCAAGGCCGAGATCGTCAATGAGAACGAGCGGCTTCTGCCGGGCCAGTTCCTGCGGGTGACGCTGGCGCTGCGCGAACTGGACAATGTCGTGGCGGTGCCGGATGCCGCGGTCCAGATCGGGCAGCAGGGCACCTATGTCTATGTGATCGGCCCGGACAACAAGGCCGAGTTGCGCACCATTCGTCGAGGCCCCAGTTTCAACGGCTATACGGCGGTCGGCGAGGGGGTCTCTGCCGGCGAGCGCGTCGTGGTGGATGGCCACATGAATCTCTATCCGGGCGCGCTGGTCGTGCCCAAGCCGGCCTCCTAGGGGTGAGGGGCCCGAGCGCCGGTTCGCGCCTGCCGCCGACCGGCAGCCCGCGGCTGGTCGGTGCGGTGAAACGAAACGACGTTCCGAGGAAGCGAGCATGAACGTACCGCAACTATGCATCGAGCGGCCGGTCATGACGACGCTGCTGATGGCGTCGTTCGTCATCTTCGGGCTGGTTGCCTATCGCGGTCTGCCGGTCGCCGAGCTGCCCGCCGTCGACTATCCGACGATCTCGGTCAGCGCGTCGCTGCCCGGGGCCAATCCGGAAACCATGGCGTCCTCGGTCGCGACCCCGCTCGAGCGGCAATTCACCACCATCGCCGGCCTCGACAACATGACCTCGACGAGCTCGCAGGGTCAGACCAGCATCACGCTTCAATTCTCGCTCGATCGCGATATCGACGCCGCGGCCCAGGATGTCCAATCCGCCCTGGCCGTCGCGCAACGGCGCCTGCCGGCCGAGATGCCGACGCCGCCCTCCTATCGCAAGGTCAATCCGGCCGACGCGCCGATCTTCTATCTGTCCCTGAGCTCCCCGACCCAGCCGCTCTATGTGGTCGACGAGTATGCCGAGACCTCGATCGCTCAGCGTATCTCGACCCTGCCCGGTGTGGCCCAGGTCCTGGTCTATGGCGCGCAGAAATTCGCCATCCGGATCCAGATCGACCCCGACCAGCTCGCGGCGCGGGGCGTCGGCGTCGACGATCTTTCGACCGCCATCGACAGCTCCAATGTGCAGCTGCCGGTCGGCACGCTCGACGGGCCGCGTCAATCGCTGACGCTGGAAGCCAGCGGCCAGCTCCAGGAGGCGTCCGAATACCGGCGCCAGATCGTCGCCTATCGCAACGGGGCCCCGATCAGGCTCGATCAGCTCGCGCATGTAATCGACAGCGTCGAGAACAACAAGGTCGCCAGCTGGTTCAACGGCAACCGCGCCGTGGTCCTGGCCGTCCAGCGCCAGCCGGGCACCAACACGATCGAAGTGGTCGATGCGATCAAGAACCTGCTGCCGACCTTCCAGGCACAGCTTCCAGGGTCGATCAAGCTGGACGTGCTTTACGACCGCTCGACGTCGATCCGCAACTCCATCAACGAGGTTCAGTTCAGCCTGATCCTGGCGGCGGGCCTGGTGGTATTGGTGATCTTCCTTTTCGTCGGCAGCGGTTCCGCGACGATCGTCCCCAGCCTGGCGCTGCCCATCTCGGTCATAGGCACCTTCGCGGCCATGTCCGCGCTGGGTTACAGCCTCAACAACCTGACCCTGATGGCCCTGACGCTGTCGGTGGGATTCGTGGTCGACGATGCCATCGTGGTGCTCGAGAACATCCTGCGCCATGTCGAAAAGGGCGAGCGACCACGCGATGCCGCGCTGCGCGGCGCCAGCGAAATCGCCTTCACCGTGTTCTCGATGACCCTGTCGCTGGCGGCGGTCTTCATCCCGGTGATGTTCATGGGCGGAATCGTCGGACGGCTGTTGCACGAGTTCGCCGTCACGATAGTGGCCTCCATCCTGGTCTCGGGCGTGGTTTCCCTGACCCTGACGCCGATGTTGGCGAGCCGTTTCGTGCGGCCACACCGCGTCCACAGGGACGGGGAGGTCAAGGAGAGCCTGATGGTCCGGTTCTCGAACTTCTGGTTCAACCCGCTGCGCGATGCCTATGGCGCGACCTTGCGGGTGGCGCTGCGTCACCGCTTCGTCGTCCTGCTGATTTTCTTCGGTACGCTGGGCGCGACCGTCTGGCTGTTCCAGATCGCACCGAAAGACTTCCTTCCGAGCGAGGACACCGGACAAATTTCGATATCGACCGAGGGCCCGGTGGACAGTTCCTTTGCCGCGATGGTGGAGCGCCAGCGGAATCTGGCCGAGATCGCCATGGCCGATCCCAATGTCGAGCGCGTCATGTCGAGCGTGGGCAGCGGCGGCGGCCGTTCCACGCCCAACACCGGCAACATCTTCCTGACCCTGAAGCCGCGGAACGAGCGCGCCCTCAGCGCCGACGAGGTGGTCCGGGAGATGCGAACCAAGATGTCGGCCGTTCCCGGCATCAAGGCCTATCCGCAGAACCCGCCGGCCTTGCGGATCGGCGGCCGCAGTTCCAAGGCGGCCTATCAATATACGCTGCAGGCGCAGGATCTGGTGACGCTCTATGGCGGCGCCAAAGACATGCTGGATCGGATTGCGAAGATTCCCGGCATTGTCGACGCGACCAGCGACATGGACCTGAACGGGCCCCGCCTGTTCGTCGATATCGACCGCGAGAAGGCCGCGGCCCTGGGCATCACGGCCCAGCAGGTGGAAGAGGCGCTCTGGACCGCCTTCGGTCAGCGCCAGGTGTCCACGATCTACACCTCGACCAACCAGTATGAGGTCCTGCTCGAGGTGGCTCCGGAGTATCAGGGCGACCCGGCCGCCCTGTCGCGGCTCTATCTGAGCTCCGAAAGCGGCGGTCTGGTGCCCTTGACGGCGCTGGCCACCGCGAAGCGGGGCGTGGGCGCATTGGCGGTGAATCATCAGGGGCAGATTCCATCGGTGACGATCTCCTTCGGGCTTCAGCCGGGCCTGTCGCTCGGCACGGCGATCGATCGAATCCATGTCGCCGAGCAGGAGGCTTCGTTGTCGGCCGCCATCACCACCAGCTTCCAGGGAACCGCACAGGCGTTCCAGGATTCGCTGCGTGGGCTGGGTCTCCTGCTCGCGATGGCGGTGCTGGTGGTCTATATCGTGCTCGGCATCCTCTATGAGAGCTTCATCCATCCGCTGACGATCCTGTCGGGCCTCCCGGCCGCGGCCGTCGGCGCGGTGCTTACCTTGCTCTTCTTCGATCTCTCCCTCAGTCTCTATGCCTTCGTCGGCATCGTCATGCTGGTCGGTATCGTCAAGAAGAACGCGATCATGATGATCGACGTGGCCGTGGTGCAGCAGCGCGAGTTCGGCAAGAATGCCCGGGACGCCATCTACGAGGCCTGTCTCGTCCGCTTTCGCCCGATCATGATGACGACGGCGGCGGCTCTCGCCGGCGCGCTTCCGATCGCGGTCGGTTTCGGGCAGGGTCATGAGTCGCGCCAGCCCCTGGGCCTGGCCGTGGTGGGCGGGCTCCTGCTGTCGCAGCTCCTGACGCTTTATATCACCCCGGTCATCTACACCTACATGGACGGGCTTCATCGCTTCCGCCGCCGTCCGGTCGCGGCGGTCCCCGCCAGCGCGGAGTAACCCTCGGCCCATCGCTGCCTCGGGGGTTTCGCCGCCCCCGGCGCGGTGTCATGATGGGCTTTCCCTCGAACTCCGGACCGAAGAAATTCCGCATGCCGTCGCTTTACGTGGCTCAGAGCAAGGCCCTGAATGAATGGGGCTCCGATGTCGGGCTCAGCAAGAACCTCTATAAGGTCGGCGTCACCGACCTGCCCCCCAAGGATGCTGTCGCCCTGCTGAATGACGAGAAGTTCGCGGCGCAGACCGACTGGGCCCTGATCAAGGCCGAGCCCGTCGAAGGGGTCGACGAGGCGGCGCTGCTCGAGCGGCTGGCGCTGAAGGAAAAGGCGGTCGACCCCAAATACTATCCGCGGATCCGGGGCGCCACCGGGATCTTCCGGGTGAAGCTCGAGAACGCCGAGAACCACATTATCATCAAGGCGTCGCTCGAAGGCGAGATGCCGAAGCTCGCCAAGCTCAAGCCCGTGGAAGTCGCCGGCTATCTCATCCAGAACGCGCTGGGCTCGTAACCCCGCCGTCATCGCGCCAGCCGCAGGCGGCCAGCGCCGCGCGCATATGCGCCGGGACCGGCGCCGTGGCGGCAACCGGCGGCGCGCCTTCGGCGTAGGGAATTGAGATGGCCCGGGCATGCAGATGGAGCGGCGTGTCGGTGCGTCGAGGTTCATTTCCCGGCGCGCCATAAACCGGGTCGCCCAGGATCGGACAGCCCAAGGCCGCGCAATGCACGCGGACCTGGTGCGTCCGTCCCGTCTGCGGCTCGCATTCGAGCCAGCTCATGCCGTCGCCCTGCCCGAGCAGGCGCCAGCGCGTGACCGCGCGCTGTCCCGAGGGGTCGGCTACCATCTTCCAGCCGTCCTTCCGATTGAGCTTTCGCAAGGCCAGCTCGACGACGCCGGAGGCCGCCTTGGGCGATCCGAGCACCACCGCCCAATAGGTTTTCTCGATCTCGCCCGCGGCGAACAGCGCGTTGAGACGGCGCAAGGCGCTGCGCCGGCGCGCCAGCACGAGGCAGCCGCTGGTGTCGCGGTCGAGACGGTGGGTGAGGGCCGGCGCTGCCCGCGCTTCGAAGCGCAGGGCATCGAGCGCGGCTTCGAGCGAAAGCCCGCCCGAAGGACCCGGATGCACCGCGAGGCCTGCCGGCTTGTCCAGGATGATCAGCTCGCGGTCGCGATGGAGCACGCGCGCCGGAAGCTCCTGCATCAGCGCGTTCACCGCCGAAGCAGGGGGCGCCGGCGGCACCGGGGGGCGCGAGGCGGCCCGGGTTGCCTTGCCAGGTGGACGCGCCTTGTGCGCGGGGCTGGTCCGTCTCGAAGAATCGCTTGGCCGTTTCATGCGACCGCGATCATAGCGGCAAGCGCGGGCTGCGGGGGAGCGTCGGGCCAGCCATGACGGGGCCGCGTTTGACGGACCGGGGCCCCGCCGCCAGGATGCCGGGCATGACAGACAAAGCTGCGGCTCCCTTCGCCTTGCAGGGTCTCGACCATGTCGTGATTCGGGCGCGCGATCCCGCCCGGCTCGAGCGCTTCTATTGCGAGGTGCTGGGCTGTGTGCTGGAGCGGCGCCAGGAAAAGATCGGCCTGACCCAGCTGCGCGCGGGACGTTCCCTGATCGACCTCGTCGATATCGCGGGGCCCTTGGGCGGTTCGGGCGCGAGGGCGCCCGCGATCGAGACGCGCAACATGGATCATTTCTGCCTGCGCATCGAACCCTTCGCGCCGGCAGCGATCAGGGATCATCTGGCGCGCCACGGGATCGAAGCCGGACCGGTGGAAAGCCGTTACGGCGCGGAAGGCGAGGGGCCTTCGCTCTATCTACAAGATCCCGAGGGCAACGAGGTCGAACTCAAGGGGCCGCCGCCGCGCTGATGGAGCGCCGGCGTCACTCCGATCCGCCAGATCCGACACAAAAAGAAAGCGGCGACCCGTTGCGGGTCGCCGCCGTCATCTCGTGTCTAGTGGAGGCCCCCCAAAGAAACCCCCGGCAGGCGATCAGCCGACCTTCAGGTTCGCCGCCGCAGCCTTGCCGCGTTCGGAGACGAGGTCGTAGGAAACCTTCTGCCCCTCAGCCAGCCCATCCAGGCCGGCGCGCTGCACGGCCGTGATGTGCACGAACACATCCTTCGAGCCGTCGCTCGGGCAAATGAAGCCGTAACCCTTCGTCGCGTTGAACCACTTCACGGTACCGCTAGCCATAGTCTTTCAGACTCCTCTAGAGCGTCTATGCGCATCGCCATATGCCACGCGACGACCGCGTGACCTTTGGCATTCACAACCTGTCTAGGAGATGACTTGAATGCGCACCCCCTCGGGGGGTGGACCCAAAACGGCTTTAGTCCGTCACAGGCCTCGGGCAGCAAGACACGCCAGAACTCGATTGCGGCGGGAAGATATGGCCGTAAGGGGACGATAAGTCAACGAAATTCCTGAATTGCCCATGTTTCCATGGGATTCTGGCCCTTGGTTGAACGTCAAACCAGGGCAGCAACTGGCCAGGGAAATGCGGGATTACGGGTTGCCGCGTCCCAGTAACATGGCAAGACGACGGCCCAACTCGCTGGGGCGAAACGGCTTGTCCAGCATGGCTTCGGCGTCGTCGCCCCGGCTTCCGGCGACCCGCTCGCTGAAGCCCGAGGTCAGCAGAACCAGGATGCCGGGGCGCCGCTCCCGAGCGATGCGAGCCAGCTCGAAGCCGCTGATGCCCCCGGGGAGCACGACGTCACTGAACAGCACGGCGATGTCGGGCCGCTGCTCAAGCAGCGCCAGGGCCGTGGGGCCGTCCACCGCCTCCAGCGGCTCGTAATTGAGGGCGCGAAGCGCCTCGGCGGAATAGGCCCGCATGTCGGGGCGATCCTCGACGACCAGCACCGTCTCGCCTTCGCCCCGCAGGCTGCGATGCGACGAGGCCGGGGCGTCGGCCGCCGTCAACGAGGCCGGTGCGCGCGGCAGATAGAGGCTGATCGTGGTGCCCTCGCCGACATGGCTGTCGAGCTGCAGAAAGCCACCCGACTGCTTGACGAAGCCATAGACCATGCTCAGGCCCAGGCCGGTTCCCTTGCCGACTTCCTTTGTGGTGAAGAAGGGCTCCAGCACGCGGGGGAGGACATCCGCGGGGATGCCGGTGCCGGTATCGCGCACGGACACGCGCACATAGTCGCCGGGCAGCGCTTCGCTGTCCGCCGTCACCGCATCTTCCTCGATGGTCGCATTGTTGAGCTCGATCGCCAGCTTGCCGCCCGTCGGCATGGCATCGCGCGCATTGATGGCGAGATTGAGGATCGCGGCCTCGAGTTGGCCGCCATCGATCTGCGCCGACCAGAGGCCCGGCTGCATCCGGGTCTCGATCGAGATCGACTCGCCCAGCGAACGCTGCATGAGGACCATCATGCCGCCCACCAGCTCCGAAAGATTGGTGGCCTTGGGCAGGAGCATCTGGCGGCGCGAGAAGGCGAGCAGCCGCCGGATCAGCGCAGCGCCGCTTTCGGCCGCATCGAGGGCGGTCGACAGCAGCGACTGGGCCTTCGTGCCGACGGGCATCTGCGCGGCCAGCAGGTCCAGATTGCCGACGATGACGCCGAGCAGGTTGTTGAAGTCGTGCGCGACGCCGCCGGTGAGCTGGCCGACCGCCTCCATTTTCTGGGCCTGGCGCAGCTGGGCTTCCATGGCCAGGCGCTCGGTCATGTCGAAAGCCATGCCGAAGAAACCGGCGACTTTGCCGTTGGCGATCACATGCGGGACATAAAGCATCTCGATGTCGCGCGGGGGCCCGGCCGGATACTGCCGGTGCAACTGCACCTTCACCGCCTTGCCGGCCTTGGCCTCGCGGACATAGGGCAGCATGAAGCGATAGGACTCGGCATCCATGAATTCCTGCATGGTCTGCCCGACCAGTTTCCCCGCCGGCTTGCCGTACCAGCGTTCGGCGGTCGCGTTCACGAACTGCAGGCGCTCATCCATGTCCATATAACCGATCGAGATCGGCAGATGGTCGGTCATGAGCTTGAGACGGGCGGCGCCCTCCGTCAGGGCGCGCTCCGCCTCGCGCAACTCGGTGATGTCCTGAATCGTGCCGGTGGCGCCGGCGATCTTGCCGTCCGGCATTCGGTCCCACTCACCGCGCTCGCTGATGGTGCGCCAGTCGCCGCCGGCATGCTGGATGCGATACTCGATCGAGTAGGTGAGGATGCGCATGGCGACGAAATCGTCGAACACCAGCTTGAGGGGGCTCCGATCGTCCGGATGGACGAAATGCTCCAGATATTCGAGGTTGCTCATCCGTGCCAGACGCTCGACCGGGACGCCGAAGATGGCGGCGGCTTCCGGGGAATAGTGCGAGGTCGCGCTCTGCCAGCCATCGGGCCACGCGCCCATGTTCCAATGCCAGTAGGCCAGCTTCGCGATCTGCTGGGCGCGTTTCAGCTGTGCCTCGCTGCGCCGCAGGGCGGCCTGGGCCGCGACCCGTTCGGTGACGTCCTGCAGCACGCCGGTCGCGCCGTCGACGTTGCCGGCGGAATCGTAGTCGAATTGCGCGATCTCATGGACCCAGCGCCAGGTGCCGTCGCTGTTGCGCCCGCGATAGTCGATCTCGTAGCGGGTCAGCTCGCCGGCGAGGGAACGGTTGAGGATGCTGAGAACGCGCGCGGCATCCTCCGGATGCACGAAACGACGGACCCATTCCTCGGTCGGCACCCGCAGTTCCTCGGGATCGACGCCGAAGATCTCCGCCGCCACGGCCGAGAAATGCGCCGCGCCCTGGCCGACGGGCCGATCGGTGGCGCCGGCGCGCCAGACCCAATGACCGACACGGGCCGTCCGCTGGGCCCGGATCAGCAGCGCTTCGCTGTGACGCAGGGCCTGATCGGATTCGACGCGGGCCGTGATGTCGAGGATCACGCCGGTCGCGCCCAGGCGATGGTCGTCGTCGTCCGTGTCCCATTCGGCGATTTCGTGGATCCACTTCCACTGATTCTCGCCATAGCGGATCCGGTATTCGGCCTCATAGCGCTGATCGCCCGCGAGGAAGAAGCGGTCGTAAATCTCCTGGATCCGGTCGCGGTCGTCCGGATGAACAAAGCGCACCACGAACTGGCGGTCGGGCACGATCAGGTCGCTGGGCTGGACGCCGTAGATCCGGGCCGCGGTGCCCGAATAGTAGATCGCGCCCTCCTGCCACTCGTTGCTGTTCGGGTTGGGGCGCCAGCGCCAGTAGCCGAGCTTCGCCACTTCCTGCGCGCGCGTGAGCAGCTTCTCGCTCTCGCGCAGCGCCGTCTCGACATTGCTGCGGTCGGTGATGTCCTGGAGGGCGCCCGATGCGCCCGTGACGCGTCCGTCCGGTCCGTAGTCCCATTCGCCGGTATCGAACACCGTCCGCCAATCGCCCGTCACGCCATGACGGACCCGATACTCGACGGCATAGGTCTGCGTCTTCTCGGCGTTGAATTCCTCGAACACCTGCCGGACGCGCTCGCGGTCGGAGGGATGGATGAAGCGGTCGACCAGCTCCTCGTCGGTGCCGCGGAGTTCGTCCAGGGAAATCCCGAAAATGGTGGAGATCGACGGCGAGTAGACATAAGGAGCCTGGCGCGGATCGGGCAGCGTGGGATCGAAGGCCCAGTGCCAATAGCCGAGCTTGGATATCTCCTGGGCGCGGATCAGCAGCTCCTGGCTGCGCTGCAGGGCGCGGTTGGTCTCGACGCGCTCGGTGACGTCCTGGATGGCGCCGGATGCGCCTGTCGGGCGCCCATCGGGGCCATATTCCCACTCGCCGCTGTCGAAGACGGTCCGCCATTCGCCATTGGCGTGGCGGATGCGGTACTCCGCGGCGTAGGAACGCAGTTTGAGGGCGGAGAAGTCGGCGAGGATCTGGCCTAATCGAGAACGATCGTCGGGATGGAGGAATTGCTCCACGAACTCCTCGTCGGTCAGTTCGAGCTCGGTCAGCGCGATGCCGAAGATCTCGCTGATGGAATCGGAGTAGATATGGGGCGCCTGACTGGGGTCTTCCACGGTCGGATCGCCATGCCAATGCCAGTAGGCGAGCTTTGCGATGCGCTGGGCGCGCAGCAGCATGTCCTCGCTGCGGCTCAGCGCCCGCTTGCTGTCGACCTGTTCGGTGATGTCCTGGAAGGCGCCCGTGGCCGAAACGGACCGGCCGGATTCGTCATAGTCCCAGGCCGTGATCTCGCGGAGATGACGCCATCCGCCCTTGCCGTCGGTGATGCGGAACTCGATGGCGTAGCGCTCGATCTCATGGAGGCTGAACCGGCGATAGGCATCGGCGACCGCGGCCCGATCGGCGGGATGAACGAAGCGCTTGAGATATTCGCGCGTGGTGATCTGCAACTGCGACTTGTCGACGCCGTGGATTTCCGCGGCCGTATCGGACCACTCCATGATCCGCGACGGGGAGCCGTCCCAGGTGCCCTCGGTCCACTGCCAATGGCCGATGCGCGCGAGCTGCTGGGCGCGATGGACCTGGGCGGTGTTCCGGCGCATCGACTCTTCGACCGCCAGGCGCTCGGTGATGTCCTGCAGGACCCCGGTCATGCCGAGCGGAAGCCCGTCCAGGGTGAAATCCCACTCCGCGACATCATGGACGGTCCGCCATTCGCCCGAGGCATGCCGGATGCGATAGCGCAGAGAGTAGCTGGTGATGTCGCGCTTGAGGAAGCGCCCCAGCGTCGTGAGAAGTCCGGTCCGGTCGTCCGGATGCACGAACCGGGCCGCATAGTCCCGTGGTGCGAGCGCCAGTTCCTCGGCGGCGACGCCATGGATCTCGGCCGCTTCCGGGGAGAATTCGATCGTTTCCGGCAGGCCGGCGCCGTCCGGCCCGCAGCGCCAGATCCAGGTGCCGAGCTTCGCCATCTGTTGCGCGCGCGCCATCATGGCGGAGCGCCGCCGCTCCGCAATCTGGGCTTCCAGCCGGTCGGTGATGTCCTCGACGATGCCGGCAACGCCCGTCAGCTCGCCCTCGGGCCCATGATCCCAGGTGGCGAACTCGCGCAAGGTGCGCCATTCGCCGTCGGCGCGCCGTGCCCGGTAGGTGATTTCGAGCGAGGGATGGCCGGGACTGCGGAACACGTTCCAGACATCGATGACGCGCTGGCGATCCTCGGGATGCACGAAGCGCTCGAGGAACCGGTCCGGCGGAATGTCGAGCTCTGCGATCGAGACGCCGAAAATGTCGGCGACCTCCTGGGAATGGTGGTACTGGCCGTGAAGGGCGAAGGGATCGTCGCCGATGGCGGTCCAGCGCCAGGAGCCGATCCGCGCGATGCGCTGCGCGGACGCCAGCAGGGTTTCGCTCTGGCGCAGGCGCGCCTCGAGCTGGTTGCGATCCGTGATGTCCTGGACCACGCCCGCGGCGGCGACGGGCTTTCCTTCCGGCGACAGCCCCCATTCGCCGACCTCATGCACCGTCCGCCAGTCCCCGGAGGCATGGCGGATACGGTAGTCGATCGAATACTGCAGCAACTGACTTCGCCGGAACCGCATGAAGATGGAACGCGCGCGATCCCGGTCGTCGGGATGCACGAACCGCTCTACGAAATCGAGCGTGTCGTAGCCGGGCTCGTTGAGATTCACGCCGAAGATCTGCTCGATGCCGTCCGAGTAGGCGCAGGTCATGCGCAGGCCGTTGTCGTCGATCGGACCCGACAGATGCCAGAAGGCGAGACGGCCGATGCGCTGCGCGCGCCGCAGCATGATCTCCGCCGCCGTCTCGCTCGGCACAGCCGTCGACAATGGCGCGGCTTCCAGCGCGCGCATCTTGATAGAGATCGGATTGGGCAGCTTCGGCAGTGGCATCATCGACCCGAAAACATATCCGTCGGAATCCGCGCGGAGACGGAGGCCGCATCATCGCAATGCTGGCTGGCGCTCGGCAGCCCGTTCCTTCCCAACTCCGCGGCGATTTCCCGTCGCGGACGAGCGATCTCCAGCGGCCTTGCGGCCCCTGGACCGACCAGTGTCGCAAGATTTCGTAAAGATCGATTAATTGAGGTCAAACTATTGATAATACGCCGAGTTTTGCGGCGTCCGACTCCCACCGGGGCGCTATAGCCGGTTCAGCGGCATCCGCAGATAGACGGTGCCGTTGCTGTCGGGTGCCGGCATCTGCCCGGCTCGCATATTGACCTGGATCGAAGGAATGATGAGGGCCGGCATGTCGAGCGTCTTGTCGCGGCTCTCGCGCATGGCGACGAAGGCGGCTTCGTCGATCCCGTCATGGATATGGATATTCCTGGCGCGCTGCTCGGCCACTGTCGTTTCCCAGACGAAGCGATCGCGGCCGGGAGCCTTGTAATCGTGGCACAGGAAGATGCGCGTCGCCGGCGGCAGGGCCAGCAGGCGCCGGATCGAGCGGTAGAGCTGACGGGCGCTGCCGCCGGGAAAATCGCAGCGCGCCGTTCCATAATCGGGCATGAAGAGCGTGTCGCCGACGAAGACCGCATCGCCGGCGAGATAGCTGACGCAGGCCGGCGTGTGGCCGGGCGTATGCATCACCTGCAGCTCGAGCGATCCGACGGAGACGTGGTCGCCATCGGCGAAGAGCCGATCGAATTGCCGGCCGTCGGGCTCGAGATCGGTCGCGTTGAAGACCGGCTTGAAATAGCGCTGGACCTCGCCGACGGCGACGCCGATGCCGGTCCGGGCGCCGGTCTTTTCCTTGAGATAGGCGGCGGCGCTCAGATGGTCGGCATGGACATGGGTCTCGAGGATCCAGGCGATCTCCATGCCGCCTGCGGCCGCCGCGGCCAGGATTCCGTCGGCCGATTTATGGCCGGTACGTCCCGACTTGGGATCGAAATCCAGCACCGAATCGACGATGGCCGCCTTGCGGCTGTCGGGGTCGGTGACGAGATAGGAGACGGTGAAGGTCGGTTCATGAAAGAAGGACTGGATGGCCGGATTCATGAATCACCTGTCGCGCGGCGGGGCCACCTCTATCTCATTTCCCGGCTCTAGGGGTTGATCGCGGTCACGACCCAGATCGCGGCGGGGAGCGGCACCGATTGGCCGCGCTGATAGGGTGCGAGCACCTTCCGCACCGAAGCCGCCACGGCGTCGCGGACAGCCGGCGGCTGGCCATCGACGGCTCGGCTGGTGGCTCCGATCTCCAGGGTGGCGGCGACCGCGGCCTCGAGGCCGCGGCCGGCGGCGAGGTCAAATTCAAGATCGACGGCTTCCATCCGGATGGCGCCGAAGCCCGCCTCGCCCAAGATCCGGCGCACCCGCTCCTCGCTGGCGAAGGCGAAGGGACTGGGATCCTCGGGTCCGAGCTTGGGCAGCGGCGGCACATGCTCATAGGCGGCCTTGAGCGGCACCGTCATCCAGGGATTGTGTTTGGAATCGCGAAAGCAGGAGAAGGCGAGGCGGCCCTTCGGTTTCAAGCCGCGGCGCAGGTTCGCGAAGGCGCGCGCGGGTTCGGCGAAGAACATCACGCCGAAGCGCGAGAACAGCAGATCGAAATGGCCGGCGGGCAGGGGATGGGTGGTCGCGTCGGCCTGCAGGAACCGGATCGGCATGCCGTCCGGCCGGCGTTCCTGGGCCCGCGCCAGCATCGGCGCCGAGATGTCGAGGCCCAGCACCTCGCCGGTGCGGCCGACCGCCTGGCCCAGTTCGATCGTGGTGCCGCCGCAGCCGCAGCCGACATCGATCACCCGCTCGCCCGGCCGCACCGCGGCGCGCTCGAAGATCGCCATGCCGACGGGCCCGAGCACGATGTCCCACATCTCCTGCAGTTTGATCCAATGGCGGCCGCCGGGTCCGTTCCAGAACTCGACCTGCTCGGCGTTGCGCGCGTCGGCTTCCATGGCCGTCTCCTTGTCGGCCGCCGTTCGAGACGGCGGGTTCAGGCTCAGACGTCGAGTTCCTTGTAATGCCGGAAAATGCCTTCCTCGTTGAAGGGGGGCCTCCGGTTCGAGGCGAGATAGGCCGCGATCCGCGGACGTGCGGCGATCCGGTCATGGAGCTCGACCACGCGGCCGCATTTGCGCTCGATCCGCGTCATGGCGCGTGGGAAAGCATAGCGCAGCCCCTCGACGATCTGGAACAGCGACAGATCGGCATAGGTCGGCTGCGGACCCGCGAGATAGGCCGCACCCTTCTTGCCGCGGGCCAGCATCTTCTCGAAATAGCCGAGATATTTGGGCGCGCGGGTCCGGACGAAATCATGGGCGCGCCGCCGCGCCTCCAGGCGCTGGTCCTCGTAATAGAGATTGGTGGAGATCGGATGATGGGTGTCGTGAACTTCCTGCACGAGATCGGCGATGGTGAGCTGCAGCTGATGGGTCCAGAGTCGGCCGGATTCCGTTTCCGGCGCCAGCCCGTGACGCCCGCCCAGATAGAGCAGGATGTTCGCCGTCTGGCCGATCACCAGCCGGCCGGCCTTCAGGAAAGGCGGCGCGAAGGGCGGATGCTCGAGGGCGCGGCCTTCGAGGAATCGCAGCAGGGCGGGCACGCCGCCGCGGGCACCCGGCTGCCCGGCCACGTCGACATAATCGGCGCCGGCTTCTTCGAGGGCGAGCCGGACGAACTCGCCGCGTCCCTGGATCGAGGGCCAGTAATAGAGATCGTAGCGCATGTCATTTGTCTCCGCCCTGCATGAAGGCGGCGAAGGCCGCCTTGTGGTCGGCATGCCAGCGCGACAAGGCCGGGCGGTTCTTGATGATGTCCTCGGCCGCCCATTGGATGCGCTTGTTGTCGTTGGCGCGGCTGACGTCGTTGTCGGGGCAGAGGATGTAGAAATCGCCCTGTGCCAGGCCCTGCAGCAGGAATTCGACCACCTGGTCGGCGGTCCAGGCGGCGGGCGGCTTCTCGGCCGCGCCCGTCATGCCGGTGAAGGTGAAGCCTGGAATCAGCAGATGCGCGGTGATCCGGCAGCCATCGGTGTTGCGGAGCTCATGCGCGAGGCCTTCGGTCAGCACCTTGATGCCGGCCTTGGAGACGTTATAGGCGGTGTCGCCGGGCGGCGTGGTGATGCCTTGCTTGGAACCGGTATTGACGATCGCGGCCGGCTTGCCCTGTGCGATCATGGCGGGCGTGAAGGTCTGGACGCCGTTGATGACGCCCCAGAGATTGACGTCGAGCACCCGGCGCCACCGGTCGTAGTTCTTCCAGGGGCCGCCGCCATCGCCGATGCCGGCATTGTTCATCAGGATCGCCACCCCGCCGAATTCGCGGAATGCCGTGTCCTTCAGACGCTGCACCTCGTCGAGCTTGCTGACATCGGTCGGGATCGCGCGCAGATCCGCCTTGCCGCCGCGGGCGAGCGCCGCGACCTCGGCCGCCGCCCGGTCGAGGCGCTCGCCGCCGAGATCGGCGAGACAGACCTTCATGCCGAGCGCGGCGAAGCGCTTGGCCGCCGCGAGCCCGATGCCGCTGGCGGCGCCGGTGATGACGGCTGTGGCGCCAGGACGAAGCGCGGGATGAATTTGCATGACGATTTCCTCTTCAAGACCGAACTCGGGGGAACATTCGCGCCCTATCGGGGATTGGGCGGCGCATCTTCGACCAGCCTGTGCGGCGGACACTCGCTCTTGCAAGTTCTCAATGCCCATCGCTTTGCCGAGCCGACGAAATTCAGGTCATATTGCTAGAAACTGATCACTCGCGTGTCGGGCTGCTTGGCCGCAGCATGAAATTCGTTCATGCCGCCGAGTTTGACCCGTTTATCGAGCGAAACCCCGGGCAGGCCACGGGCTTCGACACAGGGGCGGCAGGCCCATAAGGTGACCTTCGGATTTGCCGCTACCTCTTCGTAGCGGTTTGGCGGACCGACGGGTATCAGCTTGGCGCCAGCGCCTTCGACGGCCATGAAAACGGAATCGTGAAACAACATCAGGGTTACGCTGTCGCCAGCTTGGATGGCGGAAGCAGCGAACAGGAAGGGCAGCATCGCACGGGTGGGGTCAGTTGGCCCCCAAGTCCCGGAAAGGACAAAGTGCATGACATACCTCGCACGCTGATCGGATGGGGAATGGGCCATGAAAGTCTGCCACAACCGACCCGCATGCAGCGTCAAATTCTCCGGCAGTTCCGCACTTAGGGACGTCGCCTCACGTCGTGCGCAGATACCACTGGTAATCGAGCTCTGTCACTTCGGCCATGAAGCGGTCGAGCTCGGCCTTCTTGATGGCGAGGAAGACGTCGAAGAAGTCCTTGCCGAGATATTCCTTGAGGAACGCGGAGCGCTCGGCGGCCTCGATCGCCTCGGACCAATGCTGCGGCAGGGCGCCGAGCTTGGCCTGCTCGTAGCCGTTGCCGGTGATGGGCGGGCCCGGATCGATCTTGCGCTCGATGCCGTAATGGGCGCCGGCCAGCGCCATCGCCACCGCGAGATAGGGATTGGCGTCGGCGCCCGAGGGGCGATGCTCGATATGGCGCGACGAAGGCGGGCCCGCCGGAATCCGCAGGCCCACCGAGCGGTTGTTGATGCCCCAGGTCGGCGCCACCGGCGCGTAGGAGGTGCGCCGGAAGCGGCGATAGCTGTTGGCGTTGGGCGCGTAGATCAGCATCGATTCCGCCATGGTCGCGGCCATGCCGCCGATGGTATGGCGCAGCATCAGACTGCCTTCCGGCTTGTCGCCGTCGGCGAAGAGATTGTTGCCGTCCTTGTCGGCGATGCTGAGATGGATATGCATCCCGGAGCCGGCGCGGCCCGCGAAGGGCTTCGCCATGAAGCAGGCTTGCATGCCGTGTTTGGCGGCGACCCCGCGAATGAGGCGCTTGAACATCAGGCCCTCGTCGACCGCCCGCATGGCGTCGGCGCGGTGGAGCAGGGTGATCTCCCACTGACCCGGTGAATATTCATGGATCACGGTCTGGGCCGGCAGGCCTTGTGCCTTGGCACAAGAGTGAATCTCGGCGAAGACCGGCCACATCTCGCCCAGGAGATTGACGTCATAGACCTCGATATGGCGGGCGCGATGGCCGCCCGGCGTGGGGGCGGGGCGGGGCTTGCCGTCGGGACCGGGCTTGGTGTCGAGCAGATAGAATTCGAGCTCGACCGCCATGACCGGCGTCAGGCCCTGGTCGGTGAAGCGCTTGACCACGCGCGCCAGCGCATGGCGCGGATCGGCGTGGTAGGGCCGCCCGTCCAGCTCATGCATGGCGAGCAGGACCTGGGCGGTCGGTTCCTCGCGCCAGAGGGCGGGCGCCAGCGTTCCCGGCACCGGATGGCAGAGCCGGTCGGCATCGCCGTCGGCCCAGACAAGATTCGTCTCCTCCACATCCTCGCCGGTGATGTCGAGGCTCAGGATCGAGCCCGGCATGTAGCGGCCATGGCGATAGATCGCCATCAGCTCCTCGCGGCGGATGTTCTTGCCGCGCATGACTCCGCCCGGATCGGTCAGGATCAGGTCGATGCCGGCGATCTCGGGATGCGCCGCCAGGAAGCGCTCGGCTTCCTCGGGTGCGGCGCCGACATGGGAATCGGGTGCAAGGCCCTTGGGGTTCATGAGGGGCTCAATTCTTCTTGAGTTCATCGACACAGGCGCCGAGCGCCGCGACCAGCTTCTCGACATCCGCCTTGGTGGTCGCCGGGCAGCAGAGCGTCATGTTGTGGAAGGGCGCGATCATCACGCCGCGATTGAGGAGATAGAGATGGACCGCCTTCTCGAGCGGCTCGATCAGGGTCGCCGCCGCCTCGGTGCCGTTCTTCGGCGGCTTGGCCGCGAACACGATCTCGGCGCGCGCGCCGACCCGCGCCACATGCCAGGGCAGCGCGTGCGACTTGATGACCGCCTCGACGCCCTCGGCCAACGACTTCGACATCGCCTCCATCAAGCTGTAATTGTGCGGCGTCATGACATGCTCGAGCACGACCCGCATCAGCCGCAGCGAGAGGGCGTTTGCCGAAAGCGTGGTGCCGATGCCGCTATGGCCGTGCGGTACCGCGTGCTGGGCCTTGCGGATGCGGTGGGCCACTTCGGCGGTGTAGCCATAGACGGCACTGGGGACGCCGCCCGAGATCGGCTTGCCGAGCGTGAGGAAATCCGGATCGAGCCCATAGGCGCGGGTATAGCCGCCGGGTCCGGTCGAGATGCAATGGGTCTCGTCGATCACCAGGAGCGTGCCGTGCCGGCGCGTCAGCTCGCGCAGCTGCTCGTGGAATCCCGGTTCCGGCAGCACCATGCCGATATTGGTCATGGCCGGCTCGCAGATCACGGCCGCGATGTCGCCTTCCATCAGTTTCGATTCGAGGGCCGCGATGTCGTTGAACTCGACGACGGTCGCGACCGCGGTCAGGTCCTGCACCTGGCCGATCAGGCCCGGGCGCGGTACCTCGTGATTGCCCTTTAGGCGCAGATAGGTGTCGTCCACGGTGCCGTGATAGCAGCCGTTGAACACCAGGATCTTGGGCCGCCCGGTGATGCCGCGCGCAAGCCGCAGCACGAAGCGGTTGGCGTCGGTCGCGGTGGTCGCCATCTGCCAGTAGGGCAGGCCGAAGCGATGCGACAGCAGCTCGCCGACGGCGATCGCGTCTTCCGTCGGCAGCATGTAGGTCAGGCCCTTGTCGGCGTGCTCGCGCAGGGCCTCGACCACGGGGGCCGGCGAATGGCCGAACATGGAGCCGGTGTCACCCAGGCAGAAATCCGAATAGGCGTTGCCGTCGACATCCCAGATCTGCGCGCCAGCGGCGCGCTTGGCGAAGATCGGATAGGGCGTCGACCAATCGGTCATCCAGCTCATCGGCACGCCGCCCGGGAAATGCGCATGCGCTTCCTGCGCGAGCTTGTGCGACTTCGGATGGCTCTGGGCGAAATGGGCCCGCTCGCGCTCCGTCATCGTGCTGACGGCCAAAGCGGCGATACCGGCCATGCGGTCGGTCATGACGACAGGCTCCTTGGGCTGGCAAGACCAGGGGCGGGACGGAAGGACGTGCCCCAGGCGCCGAAGAGCCATAAGCGAGGCTCGCGCCGCCTTCAACCCCCCGTCCGGGTGGGGCACCGCCCCCCGATCAGGCCGTCCGTTGATAAAGCACTGGAAATTCAGGACCCTGGAGGGTTTCGCCGGCGGCGAGTGGCACACCCGAGAAAGGCGGCGAGGTCTTGCCCTTGCGCACCGCCCAACGGGCATCGTCGCCGACGACGCGGGCCGAGAAGGCGCGCCGGCGCCGGCCGGCGGCGCGGTTGCCGGGCGCGCTGTGGAGCGTCAGGAAATGGAAGGCCACCGCATCGCCGGGCTCCAGCGCCCAGCTCAGAATGCGATGGCGGCCGCGCTCGGCATCGATATCCGGCACCGGCTCCAGCCCGTCATCCTGGTTGAGGGCGGTGCGGTCGAATTTCTCCGGCCGGAACCAGCGCCCCCAGCGATGCGACCCGGCGACGAACTCGACGGTGGTATCGAGCGGCACCGTATCCAGCGCCACCCAGACGCTGCAATTCTGCTCGCCATCGACGCTGTAATAGGGCTGGTCGTGATGCCAGGGCGTGGGCATGTCCGTGCCCGGTTCCTTCACCAGCACATGCTCGTGGAACAACCGCACGGTGCTTGCGCCCATCAGCTGTGCGGCGGTTTCGGCCAGTGCCGAGTGGCGCAGGAAATCGGCATACTCGGCGAAGCGGTTCCAGTTGCAGTAATCCCCGAAGAACAGCCCCGAGCCGTTGGCGGCCGGATAGATGCGCGCGATCGCGCTGGGCTCGGCCATGTTGCGCTCGATGCCCGCGCGCAGGGGCTCGACCCATTCGCGGAACAGGCCGCGCAGGGCGACGGCGCCCTCCTCCTGGAAGTCCCGGACCTGAGCCGCATCTACCCGGTTCATGGCAGTCACCTCGGAAAAAGCAGGGCGGCCGATCGGTTTCAGGATCGGCGCTCCCGCCAAGTTTAACGAATTTCATTCGCGAAGCCAGTTGCCGAAACCCCGCCGGGGCTGGCATAGGAGGCCCGCAACCGGTATCAAGACTCCGGCGCCGGAGCGACGGACGCGCTCCAGGCCGGGTCGGCGACAGCCCGCCGGCTGACAAGATGGCGCGCCGCTCCCTTGGCGCCGGCTCCCTATTCTCTAGAGAACCCTGGTTTCATGCTCGAGCGCGTCGTTGCTGCCCTGGTCGATTGGAGCGCCCGCCGCGCCCTGCTGATGGTGCTGCTGCTGGCCCTCCTGACCGTCTGGGCCGGGGTCCATGTCGCCCATACGCTCAAGATGAACAGCGACACCTCGGCGATGATCTCGAGCACGCTGCCCTGGCGTCAGCAATCGGCGGCGCTCGACAAGCTCTTCCCGCAGGACAGCGGCCAGCTTGTCATCGTGGTCGATGGCAGCACCCCCGACCAGGCCGAGGATGCGACCCAAGCTCTCTATGAGAAGCTGGCGGCGGACCCGGGCCATTTCATCAGCGTCCGGCGCCCCGATGGCGGCCCCTTCTTCCAGCGTTATGGCCTGCTGTTCCTGCCGCTCGATGCCCTGCAGAAGATGTCGGACTCGATCGCGACCGCGCAGCCTTTCATCGGCAGCCTGCGCGCCGATCCCAGCTTGCGCGGCCTGTTCGACATGCTGGCGCTGGCAGCCGACGGTATCGCTAGCCAGTCGGCAAGCCTCGTCATGATTCAGCGCCCGCTCGACGCGATCGAGGCCTCGCTGACCAGCACGCTCGACGGCAAGCCCAAACCGGTCTCCTGGCAGACGCTGCTGTTGGACCGCCCGATCGAGCCGCGCGATTTGCGCCATCTCATCTTGACGCAGCCGGTGCGGGATTTCAGCGCGCTCTCGACGGCGGCGGCGGCCTCGAAATTCATCCGCGATGAAGCGCGAGCCCTGGGACTGACGCCCGACAAAGGCGTCACCGTCCGGCTGACGGGTTCCGTCGCGCTGCAGGACGAAGAGTTGCAGACGGCCACGCAAGGGCTGGGCACGGCGCTTGCGGTCTCGATCACCCTGGTGCTCATCCTGCTGCTGGTGGCGCTGCGCTCCGCCAAGCTGATCCTGGCGAGCTTCATCACCTTGCTGGTCGGGCTGGTGCTGACCTTTGCCTTCGCCTCCTTCACCGTCAATCCGCTCAACCCCATCTCGGTCGCCTTCGCCGTCATGTTCATCGGGCTGTCGATCGATTTCGGCATCCAGTTCGGCGTTCGTTTCGGGCAGGAGCGATTTCTCGATGCCGATCCGTCGACGGTGCTGCGGCGGACCGGCTATGCCATGGCGCGGCCCCTGACTCTGGCCGCGGCGGCGATCGCGGTCGGCTTCGCCTCCTTCCTGCCGACCGACTATCGCGGCGTCTCGGAGCTGGGCCTGATCGCGACCGCCGGCATGATCATCACGCTCGTCCTCAATCTCACTCTGTTGCCGGCCCTGCTGGCATTGCTCAAGCCCAGCGGCGCGCCGCGCGAGATGGGATATCGCTGGGCTTCCTCGGTCGACGACTTCCTGTTGAGGCACCGCCGCTGGATCCTGGCCGCCTTCGGCCTCGTGACGCTGCTGGGGCTCGCGGCCACCTTCTGGCTGCAGTTCGATTACAACCCGCTGCATCTGCGGGATCGCAAGGTCGAATCGATGGCGACCATCCTCGATCTGATGCGCGATCCGCTCTATTCGCCGTTCTCGATCCAGGTGCTGGCACCCAACATCGACGCCGCCCAGGACGTTGCCAAGAAGCTCTCGGCTCTGCCCGAGGTGTCGGAGGTGCTGACCGCCGAGAGCTTCATACCGCAGGACCAGGACGCGAAGCTCGCCGTCATCGGCGATCTGCAGTTCCTGATCGGCCCGACCCTGGACCAGACCGAAACCAAGCCGCCGCCGACCGAGGACGAAATCCGCGCCTCGATGAAGAACTGCGCCGAGAAACTGCGCCGCTCCCTGCCGGACCTTCCGGTGGCCCAGCGACTGGCGGCCGCCCTCGATCGCGCCGCCGCCGGTGATGCGAAGCTGTTTCCGCAACTGACCGAGATGCTGGTTGCCGGCCTCGATGCGCGCCTCAAGATGCTGGCGCTGGCCCTCACGGCCGAGCCGCTGGATCTGAGCAAGCTGCCCGAGGACCTCCGCCGCGAATGGATCGCGCCGGACGGCAGGGCGCGGGTCCAGGCCATGCCCTCGGGCGACAGCAACAACAACAATACCGTGACCGAGCTGGTGACGGCCGCGCGCACCGTCGCGCCGGACGCGACCGGGTCGGCGGTCGAGATCTACGAGGCGGGCCGGGCGGTTTCCAATGCCTTCCGCGTCGCGACCATCATCGCCTTGATCTCCATCACGCTGCTGCTGGGACTGCTGTTGCGCCGGCTGCGCGATGTGCTGCTGGTGCTGGCGCCGATCCTGGTGGCCGGGTTCGCGACCATCCTGGTCTGCGTGGCGACAGGCCTGGAGTTCAACTTCGCCAATATCATCGCCTTGCCGCTGCTGCTCGGCATCGGCGTCGCCTTCACCATCTATTTCGTGGTGAACTGGCGCAAAGGCGTGACCCATCCGCTGACCTCAAGCACGGCGCGGGCCGTGCTCTTCAGCGCGCTCGCCACGGCCGCTTCCTTCGGCAGTCTCGCGCTTTCCACCCATCCCGGCACGGCCGGCATGGGCCTGCTGCTGCTGGTGGCCCTCCTGATCATGCTCTCGACCATCTTCCTGTTCCTGCCGGCCCTGATGGGCCCGCCGCCGCCGCGCTCCGATTAATTCCGAACCCGAGGAGACCGCTTCCGATGACCGTCACGAGCTATGCCGAAGGCGTGCGTACCGAGCGCCACGACCAGGTTATCGAGGTCACGCTGGACCGGCCCAAGGCGAATGCGATCGATCCGGGCATGAGCCAGCGGCTGGGCGAGATCTTCTCGGAATATCGCGACGACCCGAGCTTGCGCGTCGCCATCGTGACCGCGGCCGGGCGCTTCTTTTCAGGCGGCTGGGATCTGAAGGCGGCCGCACCGGATCAGGATTTCGGCCGCGGCGGCTTCGCGGGGCTGACGGAGTTGTTCAATCTGCGCAAGCCGGTGATCGCGGCCGTCAACGGCATCGCCGCCGGCGGCGGTTTCGAGCTGGCGCTGGCCTGCGATCTGATCGTGGCGGCGGAGAGCGCGGAGTTCATGCTGCCCGAGGTCAAGATCGGCCTGATTCCGGATGGTGGCGGCGTGCTGCGCCTGCCCAAGCGGCTGCCGCGGTCGCTCGCGAACGAGCTGATCCTGACCGGCCGGAAGATGAGCGCCGCCGAAGCCGATCGCCATGGCCTGCTCAACCGGCTGGTGCCGCTGTCCGACCTGATGACCGCCGCGCGGGGGCTGGCCGCCGATCTGGTCAAGTCCGCGCCGCTGGCGGTGATGGCCGCCAAGGCCGTCATGCAGGCGACCGAAGCGCTGTCGGTCGAGGAGGGCTACAAGCTCCTGGCCGGCGGCACGGTCCCCGAATATCAGCGCATGCGCGATTCGGAGGACTACTGGGAAGGCCCGAAGGCATTCCAGGAGCGCCGCCCGCCGGTCTGGAAGGGGCGCTGAGCGCCCGGAGACTTGAGCGGGTGCAGCATCGTCACACCCGCGCCAAGTCTCGGATGGGCCCGGCCAAACATCGTGAAAATGCCGTAAACACGGCAATCTTTCGCTGTCTTTAGCTTATAGAAACGATAGCCAGGCGATAGTTCTCACCGGCGGTCTCGTCGCGCCAGGATGCGTGCGGAAGACCGGCCCCCGAGGAAACCATCATGGCTGCCGTTCGGATCTTCGGCCTCGAATCGACGGAACTCAACCGCCGCGCGGAAGCGGCCCGCGGTTATGCGCCGGTGCGCGATCCGGTGAGCCCCGGCCAGAATCTGCGCCGTGTGCTGCTGATTTTCGTCACCACGACCGGCGTCTCGCTGCTGTCCCTGATCGGACTGCTGTTCTACGGTGCGGTCCTCGGCTTCTAGCGATCGGCCTCGTCGGCGAAGCGCCAGCCGAGGCGCTCGAAGACGGACCGGAGCCAGACGGCCGTCAGCAGCGCCACCACCATGCCGCCGACGATATCGCTGAGAAAATGGGCGTTGATAACGACGCGCGTCGCCGCGATGACGATGGCGAAGGCAAAAGCGGGGAACCGCCAGCGCGGCTGGATCATCGTGAACGCGAACGCCAGGGCGAAGACCGTCGTCGCATGACCCGACGGGAATCCCCGCAGATCGGCATCGAGATGCCAGGGGTGGAATCCATAAATTCCTTCATGGAGAAATGGGTTGGGTCGCGCACGCCCGACCAGAAGCTTGATCAGGTTGGCGAGAATTCCAGACACCGCCACGGCCGAGAAGAGATAGGCCGCCGCCGTCGCGCGTCTTCGTCGGCTTGCCCGGAGAGAGCCGCCGCGCTCTGCCCGGTGGGCGCGCCAGGTCCAGAAGACCCCCAAGGCGGCGCTCAAGAGCAGCCAACTGAGTGACTTGCCGAGCCAGGTGATATCGCCCGCCAGGTTTCTGAACCAGCCGGGCAGGGTTTCCATCGCCAGGGCGACGGGCCGGTCCGCAAACAGCATCAGAAGCGGGATCGCCAATGTTGCCAGCACGGCCGTCAGAATGATGGCCGTCCGCCGGCGCTTCGCGCTCGAAAGATCAGGGGCCGGGGGCATAGAGGGTCAGGCGTAGCCAATCGCCGTTGCTGTAATTGAACGCGTCGAACTGGGCGAGGATTTCGGTCGAGATGTCGCCCTTCGCCGAGGCCGCATCGAAGGCGGCCCGGGCATCCTCGGTGACCAGGGCAAAACGACAGCCGGCATGATCGGCCAGCGAAGCGGCGGCCTGGCCGGGGTCGGTCGTCCGCGTCTCGGTGCCCAGCAGGAAGACGAGGCTGGGTTCATTGAAGCCGGCGCTGACAAGACGAGGCGCCGGGCAATGGGCGTAGGCCTGGATCGCCTCGGCCACGATGCGGCTGGGCCAGAGCACATCGAGATTGGGCAGAAGCCGGCCAAAGACCGAAAGGGTCGCGAGCTGGCTCGCCACCAGGAGGCAGACCACGCCCTGCAATGCCCGTCCACGCGCCGTCATGAAGCTGCCGATGACCATGGCGGCGGCGATGGCGGCAGCATAGGGCCAGGCCAGGGGATCGATGGGCTGATGGAGAAACCACGGCAGCCAGAGGCCGATGCCGGCGATGGCGATGCCGATGAGGATCGTCGCGCCGAGATTGAGGCAGCCCAGCAGGCGTTGCCAGAGGGGCATGGTGGCGGAGATCGACGACAGGTTCTCGCTGATCGAGTAGGCGGTCAGCAGCGCCAGCCCCGAATAGAGCGGCAGCGCGTAATGCGGCAGCTTGGTCGGGATCATCTCCAGGATCAGCCAGGCCGGGATCAGCCAGGCGATGCAGAAGCGGATTTCGGGTTCGCCGCGGCGGCGCGCCAGGCGGAAGATGGCCAATCCCACCGGCAGCGCGAACGGCCAGAGCCCGAGAAAGAGCGTCGCGGCATAGTAGCCCGGCAGCCCGGCATGGCCTTCCTGCGCGCCCAGGATCTTGTCGAAGAAATCATGCTTGAGCGATTGCTGGACGAAGGCTCCGCCGCTCTTGGCCATGATGGCGAAGAACCAGGGGGCTGCCAGCGCCGCCGCCAGGAGTGCACCCGGCAGCGGACGGAGCTGCAACAGCCAGCGCCCGCGTTTCTCGAGCAGCGCCAGGGCCAAGGCCGTGAGGCCGACGAAGAACAGGATCATGGGGCCCTTGACCAGGATCCCCGCGCCGATGGCGCTCCAGAACATCAGGGTATTGCCGAGGCCCGGCGGCGCGGAGCCGGCGGGGCGCATCTCCGCCAGATAGACGCGCAGCAGCGCCACCATGGCCGCAAGAACGAGCGCCAGCAGGACGGCGTCGGTCGTGGCCTGGCGGATCTCGATTCCGAACAGCGGGGCGGCGGCGAGGATGACGCCGGCGAGAAACCCGATCGGCGGCGAAAACAGCAGGCGACCCATCCAGGCCGTGAGCAATATGGCGGCCAGCGCCGCCGCGAGCGACGGCAGGCGGAAACGCCAGATGCTCGGCTCATCCGATGAACCGCCGGTAATCCAGTTGGCCGCCGCCTGCAGCCAGTAGATCCCGACCGGTTTCTTGTAGCGCGGCGCATCCTGGAAATGGATGTCGATCAGGTCGCCGCTCTGCATCATCTGGCGCGTGGATTGCGCGAAGCGGGACTCGTCGCGATCGATCGGCGGGAGGCTGAAGAAGCCGGGCAGCAGCCACAGCAGCGCGACGAGCGCGAGCAGCAGCGAGCCCTTCCGCGGATGATCGAGGATCGCGGCGGGCGACCCCAGCGCGCCCGGTCGGATATCCGATCGGGAAGGATCAGGGGCGGGTGGCATCGCGCCCGCGCAGCTTGTCGCGCCAGATGAAGAAGAGATTGCGTGTATAGATCGCCAGGCCGGCGCCCTGGCCGACGATGAAGACGGGGTCCTGCCGCCAGATCGCGTAAGCGAGCAGGACGACACCGCCGGCGACGCTGAAATACCAGAAGATCTCCGGGACGATGCTGCGGCCCGCCCGCTCGCTCATGATCCATTGGAACACGAAGCGCAACGAAAACATCGCCTGGCCGATGAAGCCGATCACCAGCCAGCCCGTCATGAGTTTCCGCCCATCTTATGGCCCCTCCTTGGCCGCCTGAACCGCCTTCGCCAGGCTGCGCCGCTTGAGCCAGAGGACGCCCCAGAGATCCACCAGCCCCTGCGCCGCGCGGCCGAGATTGCCATAGTGGGAGCGGCCATGTCGCCGCGGCCGGTCGTTCACCGCGACGAACCGCGTCCGGCCCCCGGCGATCTGGATCAGGGCCGGCAGAAACCGATGCATGCCCTTGAAGGCCGGCAGTTGCAGCAGCAGCGACCTGCGAAACAGCTTGAGGCCGCAGGCACTATCGCTGCACCCGTCCTTCAATACACTTCGGCGAACGTCGTTGGCGAGGCGCGAGGCCGTTTTCTTCGACCAGGAGGAATTCCGGCCTTGCCGCAACCCGCCGATCAGATCGGCGCCCGAGGCGAGCGCCAGATCGACCAGGCGCGGCAGGTCGGCCGGATCGTTCTCGCCGTCGGCGTCGATGGTCGCCACCCATTCCGACCGCGCGGCCCTGACGCCGGCCAGCATGGCCGCGCTCTGACCCGAGCGCGCCGGCAATCGTACCAGGCGCAGCGTCGGATCGGCGGCGATCATATCGGCCATGAGCGGAGCGGTCCGATCCCGACTGCCGTCGTCCACCAGAATGATCTCGATTGGCCGGTGCGAATCCGGCAAGGCCCGGATTTCGCCCAACAGGGGCGGCAGATTGTCGGCTTCGTTATGGGCGGGGATGACCAGACTGTACTGCATGCGGGGATCAGCGACCCTCTCGTCGATCCCACTCTAGCCCGCGATCTCGCGCAGTGTCAGGTCTGCCGGCCCGTTTCCGCCGGCGCCTGGATCAGGCAGCCTCGCGTCAAGGCGGCCGCCAGAGCTGCCGCCACATCCAAGGCGGGGTCGGCATCGAGAGCGTCGGTCACCGCGGCTTCGAGCGTGGCACCGGCGGCGAAGCGGGTGAGCATGGCCAACTCACCCTGCGAGATCGCCGCCATCGCCACATCGAAGGCTTGGCGATAGACCAGGAGGCGACAGCCGCCCGCGTCGAGATCGATTCTGACGTCGGCGTCATCATGGGACTGATGGACCCGCCAGATCGTCTCGACCGGCCAGGGCGACTCCAGCAGGCGGCAGGCGGGGTGGAGTTGAAGCGCCGTCATGGCCTCGGCCGCTTGCGCCAGGTCGGCGGGGGTTACGGCCGAGGCATCGGGCGCATGCCAGGCCAGATTGAGCGCCCATTCCAACCGGGCCATGTCGGGAAGGTAGGTCAAGGGGGCGGCGGGCGCATAATGCTGCAGAAAATCCGCGAAGCCCGCGCCATAGGCGGCGAGACGGGGTTCCCGGGGCGGGTGGGCGCGAATGAAGGCTGCGGCAGCGGTCCGAAAGAAGCCGTCGCCGACCAGGCGATGCGCCACGGGAAAGGTCGCCTTCAGCGCCTCGGTCAGGCTGATCAGGCTGTTGTTGCGGTAGATTTGCAGCCGTTGCGACGGCGTAAGACCCAGCCCGTCGATATGGTCGAGCAATTCGCCATCCTGCCGACCGGGCGCGCGGTCGAGCACGCGGTCGGCCATGGCATGCTGGATGTCATGCAGCCGCATGAGCGGCCTCGTCCGGGACGCCGCCCGCCTGACGGCACGCGATCAGGAGCCTGTCGGCCTTGGCCGATTCTTCGAGCAGGACGTTCAGCGGCGGGATCTCGGAATCCCACTCGATCAGCGTCGGCCTCGGTCCGATCCTGGCCAGGGTCGCGCGGTAGAGCGCCCACACCTCGGCAATGACCGGCGAGCCGTGATCGTCGATCCGCAGCTCGATCCCCTCCACCTCCTGCCGGCTGTGTCCGGCGAGATGGATCTCTCCCACCAGCTCGCCCGGAATGCCCCCGAGATAGGCGGCGGCGTCGAAGCCCAGATTGCGCGCGCTCACATAGACATTGTTGACGTCGAGCAGGAGCCGGCAGCCGGCGCGGCGGCAGGCTTCGACCAGGAACTCGGGCTCGCTCATCTCGGCATGGTGGAAGGCGAGATAGCTCGACGGATTCTCGATCAGGATGGAGCGCCCCAATTCCGTCTGCGCCTGGTCGATATGGGCGACGAGAGTGGCGAGCGCTTCTTCCGTCCAGGGCAGCGGCAGCAGGTCGTTGAGATAGAGACCCCCCTGGCCGGTCCAGGCGACATGTTCGGAGACCAGCGCGGGCTCGATCCGCTGCACCAGCTGCTTCAAGCGGCCGAGATGATCGTCGTCGAGACGGCCTGACCCGCCGAGAGACAGGCCGACCCCGTGAAGGCTGATGGGATAAGTCCGGCGAAGCCGATCCAGGACATGGGCCGACCAGCCGCCCGACATGTAGTTTTCCGCATGGGCTTCCAGCCATCCCGTGCATCGCTCGCTCTCGAGCAGCGCGCGATGATGCGGATGGCGCAGGCCGATCCCGGCCACGGCCAGCAGCGGGCCCGCGTTCCCTCCGGGAGGCGAGGCGGGCGCCGTCATGGTGATGCGGACTCCAATTCCCGGATCCTCGATCAGGTCTTCGGCTCGAGACTGGCGCCCGCGATCTTTTCGCAGGTGCCCTTCGGCACATAGATCCAGGCATCCGGCTGCCGGTCCTGGGTGGTGGTGCCGGCACAGGAATTGGACGCGGTCTGGCAGTCATTCTTGCCGGCGGCCGAGATGCCGAAGCACTTCTCGTTATCCGCGGCGGCGGCCGTCGTCGCTTGCGCCATCGAGATGGCGGCGGCGATCGCCGAGGCAAGCAGCAGCGGGGTCTTCATAGGCCGAGGTCTCCTCCGTTGGGGCTCATGGCGGCCCAGAGATACCATGGGCCACGGTGCATTTTAGGCATGGAATCGGGCTTTCACGACGATGTTATGGCCACGTTATCAAGCCTTTGAGGCGCCTCCTCCGGCGAAAGATAGCCCGGTTTGCCGGAGAACCCGTCCCGAGCGATCGAACGGCAATGACCCCGGTTTCGTGATCGGGCTTGTCTTGGAGAGACGGGCAAGGTCACCATCCCAGCAGCCAGCCGAATGCGGGCCAGGCGCAGGTCCGCCAGATCAGGAGAGACGTCTATGCCGGAGTCAGCCGCGGGCCGACGGGTGATCGCCACCCGCAGCGTTTCCTACCGCGAATATGACATGGAGGGGCCGCTGCAGCGCGACATCAGCTATCTGCCCTTGAGCTATCGGAACGAGACCAAGGAAGGCTGCTATCTCATGCGGATGGACCCGGGCGCGGTCACCATCGCGCACGACCATGCGGGGTTCGAGGAGTTCATGGTGCTCGAGGGCGAGTTGATCGACAGCGATGGACGGCGCCTGCGCGCGGGCGATTTCGTGAGCTATGAGCCTGGAACCCATCATAACTCCTGGACCGAAAGCGGCTGCGTCATCATCGTCTTCGAATGGGGCGTGGAGCGGGGCGGGACCGGTGGAACGGCCACCCAAACGTCTTAAATCCCATGAACTTGTGGGTTTTCCGTGGCCGCGACGGATAAGCCGTTGCTTTTCCGCCTTCGAGGGGCTAAATCGCCCGCACCCAGGTAGGGTATAGTTTTTCTGGGGCCGCCCCTGGCGGCCCCGAGGCCATTACCCGGACGGCTCCTCAAGAGCCCCCCGCATCGGACCCGTTCCCACCATCATCGGCTGGCCAATGGATTATCTCGATAAGCTCGAATCGCAGAGCGTCTATGTCCTGCGCGAAGCCTTCAACCGCATCGAAAAGCTCGCGATGCTGTGGTCGCTTGGCAAGGACAGCAATGTCATGATCTGGCTCGCGCGCAAGGCCTTCTTCGGCCATGTGCCGTTCCCGACCATGCATATCGATACCGGCAGGAAGTTTCCGGAGATGTATGCCTTCCGCGATCGCTACGCGAAGGAATGGAACCTGAACTTCATCCGCGAGGTTTGTCCGCCGATCGAGGAGACCGATCCGTCGCTGCCGCCGGCGGCCCGCTCGGCCGCGCGCAAGACGCTCGGCCTGCGCGCGGCCATCGCCAAGCATGGCTTCACCGGCATCATCGCCGGCATCCGGCGCGACGAAGAGGCGGTCCGCGCCAAGGAACGCTATTTCAGCCCGCGCGGCGATGCCGGCCAGTGGGACTTTCGCGACCAGCCGCCGGAGTTCTGGGATCACTTCAACACCGACCTGCCGCCGGGCACGCATCTGCGCGTCCATCCGCTGCTGCATTGGACCGAGGTCGACATCTGGCGCTACACCGAGCGCGAGAAGATTCCCTGCGTGCCGCTCTACTTCGCCAAGGACGGCAAGCGCTACCGCTCGCTGGGCGACGCCGACATCACCTCTCCTTTCAACAGCACAGCCACCACCATCCCCGAGATCATCGCCGAGCTGGAAGCGACCCGCACGCCCGAGCGTGCCGGCCGCGCCATGGACCGCGAGACCGAGGATGCGTTCGAGCGCCTGCGCGCCGACGGCTATATGTGAGCCTGGAAACCGGTATGTCGAGCAAAGCAAAATCGAGTGCGGCGCGCGAGCAGCTGCGCATTGTCATCGTCGGCCATGTCGATCACGGCAAGTCGACCCTCGTCGGCCGCCTGTTCCACGACACGGGCTCGCTGCCCGAGGGCAAGTTCGAAGCCATCAAGGCGATGTGCGAGCGTCGCGGGATGCCCTTCGAGTGGGCCTTCCTCATGGATTCGTTCCAGTCGGAGCGCGACCAGGGCATCACCATCGACACCTCGCAGATCTGGTTCAAGACCCGGAAACGCGACTATGTGATCATCGACGCGCCCGGCCATCGCGAGTTCATCAAGAACATGATCACCGGCGCCTCCAGCGCCGAGGCGGCGATGCTGCTGATCGATGCCGGCCACGGCATCCAGCAACAGTCGCGCCTGCACGGGTTCCTGCTGAACCTGCTCGGCATCCGCCAGGTGGCGGTGGTCGTGAACAAGATGGACCTGGTGGATTATTCGGCCCAGCGTTTCGCCGAGATCCGCCAGCAATACACCCATTATCTGGGCGGCCTCGGCGTCACCCCGGACTATTTCATCCCGATCTCGGCGCGCGACGGCGACAACATGGCCGATCGCTCGGCGCGCATGAGCTGGTATGAGGGGCCGACGGTGGTCGAGGCACTCGACAGCTTCCACCCGACCGCGCGCCCGACCGACCAGCCGCTGCGCCTGCCGATCCAGGACGTCTACAAATTCGACGACCGCCGCATCATCGTCGGCCGCATCGAGAGCGGCGTGCTGTCGGTGGGCGACCGCCTGATGTTCTCGCCCTCCAACAAGACGGCTCGCATCTCCTCGATCGAGACCTGGAGCACGCCCTCGAGGCCGGTCGAGGCGCAGGCCGGCCAGTCGGTCGGCATCATGCTCGACGACCAGCTCTTCCTCGAGCGCGGCGAGCTGGCGAGCCACGAGGCCGACGCGCCGATCGAGACGAATGTCTTCCGCGGCCGCCTGTTCTGGCTGGGCCATGAGCCGCTCAAGGTCGGCGATACTTACGAACTGAAGCTCATGACCCGCTCGACGCCGGTCACGGTGCAGAAGATCGAGCGGGTGTTCGACGCCGAGGATCTGACCGAGAGGGCCGCGATCGAGGTGCCGCGTCACGGCGTGGCCGACATCATCCTCCGCAGCCGCGGCCTGCTGGCGCTCGACGAGGGGCGGGACATGGCGCGCTCCGGCCGTTTCGCGCTCAGCGACGGTCATAACATCGTCGCCGGCGGCGTCGTCAGCATGGAAGGCTACCCCGACCAGCGCGAGCTGGTGACGACCAAGGGCCGCAACATCAAGCGCGTCGCCCATGGCGTCGCCGTCGATGCCCGCACCGCGCGCAACGGCCATATGGGCGGCGTGCTCTGGTTCACGGGCCTCTCCGGCGCCGGCAAATCCACGATCGCGATGGCGGTCGAGCAGGAGTTGTTCGTGCGCGGCTACCAGGTCTATGTGCTCGACGGCGACAATGTGCGCCACGGCCTGAATGCCAATCTGGGATTCTCGCCGGACGACCGCGCCGAGAACATCCGCCGTATCGGCGAGGTGGCCTCGCTCTTTGCGGACGCCGGCATGATCGCGATCACCGCCTTCATCTCGCCCTATCGTTCGGATCGCCAGCGGGCGCGCGAGGCGGCCAAGGGCGCCTTCCACGAAATCTACGTCGAGGCCGACGTCGCGACCTGCGAAAGTCGCGATCCGAAGGGCCTCTACAAGAAGGCGCGCTCCGGCGAGATCGCCGAGTTCACCGGCGTGTCCGCGCCCTATGAGCCGCCGGAGGCCGCCGAGTTGGTGGTCGATACCAAAAAACTTTCGGTCGCCGACAGCGTGCGCAAGGTGCTCGACTATATCGAACGGCATATGGCGTTGAAGGGCCCCGCGAAGACCCGCTGATTCGCCCCAATTTCTCCACAGATTCGCCCGGTATTGGCGTGGGTTGGGGTGATTTCTGCTTGCACCCTTCGGACCTGCCGGTTACGGTCCAGTCCATTAACGATCTGCCGCCAAACGCGGCACCGAATCACAGGCCCTTCATGGCTCCGGAGCAGGGACCGGGGCGATGGAATGATGCAGTTGTGTTAGGAACCAGGCCGACGCCGACAGGTGTCGACCCCTTGGTCCTGTTTTCGGCGCGGTTCGCCGCGTCCCATTGATCGCTTGGGGGGACGGGGATGTCAGCTTGGCTGCAAGGGATCCGACAACGGACCACGCGCTGGCAGGCGCGTGTGTTCATGACTCGCGAAGTCCTCATCCGAGCCGACGGCAAAGTCACTTACCTCACCATCTCACCGGGCCTGCAGAAGGCCGCTGCTCTGACGATTCTCGCCGGCATCGTTTGGACCACTTACAGCTCGGTCGGCATGGTGGTGAACGAACGCGTCATCGAGCGGAAGAACACCGAAGTCGCCGCTGCCCGCGAGGCCTATGACAATTTGATGAACGGCGTGGGCAGCGCCTATGACGAGTTCGCAAAACTCGTCGGCAATCTCCAGAAAAGTCAGAACGAATTGCTGGGTCTCGCCGATTCCGAGCTGGGCGCATCGCAGGATCCGGCCCAGCTCGCGGAAATCAACCGGCGCGCGGCGGCGGCCCGCCAGTCGCTCGGCGAGGCGGACGCCGCGATTCGCGCCAAGCTCGCGATCTTCGAGGGCGATCTCTCCTCGATCGCGGCGCAGCACCAGAAGCTCAACGACACGATCGCGCAACTGCAAGACGATCTCCGCCTGGCCGGTCGCGAGCAAAGCCAGTTGCACGCCGAGAACGCGGCGCTGAGCGCCGCGCTGAACGACAGCGGCGAGCAGATCGCCTCGGTCACGACCGAGCAGGAGCGGCGCGAAGAACGGGTTCGATTGCTGCAGCAGGCGGTCGCGGCCCTGACCCATGACCGCAATGCGCTGGCCGACCGGCGCACGCAGCTTTCCGACGAGATCAAGAAGCTCGAGCAGCGGCTGGTCGCCTATCAGACCTCGCAGCAGTCGGTGGTCGAGAATCTGGCGGCGCGCACCCGCACCAATGTCGACGAGGTGCTGAAGACCGTCGCGATGACCGGCCTCGACGTCGACAAGCTCTTGTCACGGGCCGGGGAGAGCATGCCGGGAATCGGCGGGCCGTTCGTCGATCTGCGCCAGGTGGCGGATCTGAATGCAGCCGAGAGCGCCATGCTGACCGTGGCCAGTCTCGACGACGAGGTCGACCGCTGGGATCGGCTCCAGTTCGTGTTGCACACCCTGCCGCTGGCGGCCCCCCTGGATCATTTCCTGCTGTCGAGCGGCTTCGGCAGCAGGCGCGACCCCATCAATGGACGACTGGCGGTTCATGAGGGGTTGGATTTTCTGAGCGAGTTGGGTGCCCCCGTCATGGCGACGGCGCCCGGTAAGGTCGTCTTTGCCGGGTGGAAGGGCGATTATGGCAAAATGGTGGAAATCGACCATGGTCTGGGCATTCACACCCGCTATGGGCATTTGAAGTCCATCACTGTTAAGGTGGGAGATGAAGTAACCTACCGGCAGCAGATCGGCGCACTCGGCAACACCGGGCGCAGCACTGGCCCCCATGTTCACTACGAAGTGCGCGTGGACGATAAAGCCTTCGATCCGATGAACTTCCTTGAGGCAGGACGCTATGTTTTCAAAGGGTAGCAATAGACAGTCGTCGAGTTCTTCGACCATGGTTCAAAACGAGCCGGCGCGCACCACGACGCGAACCTCTTCGACGCCGTCCATCATCAGCGCCGATCTGCATGTGATCGGCGATCTGGTGTCGAACGGCGACATCCAGGTGGATGGCGAAATCGAAGGCGACATCCAGAGCCGGACCATCACCATCGGCGCCACCGCGCATGTGCGCGGCTCGGTTTCGGCGGAGACGGTGCGGGTCTGTGGCGCGGTCACCGGGCAGATCCGTGGCAACACGGTTTCGCTCGATCGCACCGCGCGTGTTTCCGGCGATATCCTTCATGCGAGCCTGGCGATCGAGCCGGGTGCGTTTCTGGAAGGGCATTGCCGTCGCATCGAGAGCGTGACCGCCGACACCTCCGTGACGCCCCTGATCGAGCATGATCGCGGGCACAGCTCGGAATCGGTTCCGGCCGCCGCCAACCTCTAGTCGAGACCGCCGGCCTATAGAAACGCGTCGTCCGGCCCCGTTGCGGGGCCGGACGGCGCGTTTGCGTTTTCGGCGTCAAGGCGTGAGGCGGTTCAGGCCGGCAGGGCGAGCGCCCGCGCATAGAGGCCGGGGTCGACATTGCCGCCCGACAGCACGACGGCGACGGTGCGGCCCTTGAAATCGAGCTTGCCGGTCAGCAGCGCCGCCAGCGCCACGGCGCCGCCCGGCTCGACCACCAGCTTCAGCAGCGTGTGCGCGATCGCGATCGTCTTCATGACCTCGTCGTCGCTGACCGCGAGGCCGCCGGCCAACTGACTCCGGTTGAGGGCGAAGGTGAGCTCTCCCGGCATCGCCGCCATCAGGGCATCGCAGATGCTGCGCGCATCCGGGGCATTGCCGACCCGCTCGCCTTTTTCGAGCGAGCGCCGCGTGTCGTCGAAGTCGCGCGGCTCGCAGGCATAGACCTCGATGGCCGGCAGGGCATGCTTGAGGGCGAGCGCGGTGCCGGCGATCAGCCCGCCGCCGCCGGCGGGCACCAGCGCGATCTCGGGCGTCAATCCCAGCGCCAGGGCGTCGGTCGCGATCTCGCGCCCGATGGTGCCCTGGCCCGCGATGATGTCGGGGTCGTCATAGGGCCGCACGATGGCGGCTCCGCGTTCGGCGGCGAGCTTCTTGGTGACCTGCTCGCGATCCTCGCGGTAGCGGTCATAGGGGATGACCTCGGCTCCCAGCGCGCGGGTGTTGTTGAGCTTGATGGCAGGTGCGTCGGCCGGCATCACGATCGTCGCCGGCAAGCCCAGGAGGGCCGCGGCCGCGGCAACGCCTTGCGCGTGATTGCCGGAGGAGAAGGCGACGATGGCCTTCGGCCTGGGCCCTTCCTCGACCAGCTTGCGGATCTTGTTGAAGGCGCCCCGGAACTTGAAGGAACCGGTGCGCTGCAGGGTCTCGGGCTTGATCAGGACCCGCGCGCCGGTCAGCCGGTCGAGCGCCGGCGAGCGCAGCAGGGGCGTATGGGTCGCATGGCCGGCCAGACGCAGGGCCGCCTGCTCGATATCGCGATAGGTCGGCAACTCTTGGGTCGCGACGGCCTCAGCGGTGGTCGAGGCGGGCGAAGAGGGCATCGATGGCCTCCAGGGCAGCGGGTTCGTCCAGCATGGGCGCATGGCCCACGTCCGGCAGGGTCACATGAATCAGGTCGGGTTTTGCAGCGATCATTTTCGCAAGGCTGCCATCCGACAGCACGTCCGACCGGCCGCCACGGATGACCAGCAGCGGCCGGCGATCGAGCGCCCGGAACAGGGGCCAGAGATCGGGGATCGGCCCCCCATCGCGCAAGGGCCGCGCCAGCGCCACATCCCAATCGACATGGAGCCCGTCGGCGGCCTCCCGGAAGGTGGAGTGCGCGAGGTTGTGCCAGGCCTTCTCGTCCGGCAGGCCCAGATCGGGATAGGTCGTCTTGAGATGAACGACGGCGGCGGCCCAGTCGGCTTGCGGATGATCCTGGCCGATATAGTCGATGATGCGGGAAACCCCGCCGGATTCGATCTCGGGCCCGATATCGTTCAGCACCGCGGCAACGAGCGCCGCCGGCCTCGCGACCGCGAGCCCCATGGTCAGAAGGCCGCCCATCGAGGTGCCGATCGCGATGAAGCGATCCATGCCCTCGAGCGTCAGGAGCTGCAGCAGATCCTCGAGATAGGTCTCGGGCCGGTATTTCCGCCAGTCGGGATCGTAGGCGGAGAGGCCGCGGCCGCGGTAATCGGGACAGATGATCCGGCGCCCCTGGGCCGCCAGATGGCATCCGAGATCGTGGAAATCCTTGGAGTTGCGGGTGATGCCAGAGAGGCAGAGCACGGCCGGGCCCGCCGCCAGCGGATCGCCATAGGCGCGGTAGTAGAGTTGAAGTCCGTCGGCGGCGCTGTAGTGGCGCGCTTCGAAGTGGTCGGGGGGCGGGGAGGAGACCATAAGGGCGATCTTGATCGTTATGGGTGCGGAGGAGGATCAGAATAAATTCACCCCCTTCCCAGCCGCCGCAGGCGGCGTGCGGGAGGGGGTAGGGGGAGGGGGTAGGGGGAGGGTTCTCGATGAAGAGCGAGATGCTGTCGCGCGCGATCTTCGAAGGCGCCGCGTGAACCCCTCCCGCAAGGGAAGGGGGTGGGTTCATTCTTGACCGCTCATCGCGTCGTGCCAATCGGATCCGGGTAGGTTGCCCAACACTTCCCGCGCGCAGGCGGCGCAGCGGCCGCCGCCGTCACGGGGTGGCGCTTCGGCCGAGATCCTGCTCGAGCGAGAGGGCGATCTCGGTCTTGCCGTTGAGACGGTGACGATAGACCTGCAGGTTCTCGAGCACGCGCTGGACATAGTTGCGCGTCTCGGAGAAGGGGATGGTCTCGATCCAGTCGATCGCATCGACCCCGCGGTCGCGCGGATCGCCAAATTCGGACATCCAGGACTGCACGCGCGCCGGGCCCGCATTGTAGGAAGCGATCGCCAGGATGTAGGAGCCGTCGAAGCCGTTGACCAGGTCGCTCAGATAGGCGCGGCCGAGCTTGATGTTGTAGGTCGGGTCCTTGGTCAGCTTCGCGTCGCTGTAGGGAATTTGCAGCTTCTTGGCGATCTGCTTGGCCGTGCGCGGCATGAGCTGCATCAGCCCGAGCGCGCCCGCCGAGCTCGTCGCCTTCTGGTCGAAGGCGCTCTCCTGGCGGATGACGGCCAGGATCAGCGCGTCCTCGGGATTGTCGCCGGCCGGCAGGGTCTGCATCGGATAGAGATAGTCCAGCAGCTCCACCCCTTGCGTGCGGGCCTGCTTGGCGACCGCCACGCCGTAGTCGCGCCGGCCGATATCGTCGGCCAGATCGGCGATCATGCGATATTCGGCCGGCTCCTTCGCCCGCTCCGTCAGCCGCATGAGGAAGCTGCGGCAGCGGTCGGCTTCGTCGAGCTCGCCCAGCATCCGTGCCAGACGCACCAGCTCGAGCTTCTCGAACCTGGCCTTGCCCTCGTTGGTGATCTTGGGAAGGCGCGGAAAGCTGAGCCCGTCGACCGTGCCGAGGCGCTGGGCCGCCAATTGTCCGTAATAGCTGGAGAGGCTCTCGGCCGCCTTCTTGTACCATTCCTGCGCCAGGGCCTTTTCGCCCATCTCCTCGGCGGCGCGGCCCGCCCAATAGGCGCCGCGTCCCTTGCTGATGGCCGAGCCGACGCCGGCATAGAGCCTGGTGAAATGGTCGTAGCCGGTCTTGAATTCGTTCAGGAACCGAAGCGCGATCCAGCCGGCGAGGAACTCGCCATCGGCGAAGACGGCCCCGTCGTCGGCGCCATGGGCCTCGGCGAGACGGTAGGCGACCGAGATGTCGCCGCGCTCGAGCGCATGGCGCGCCGCATACTCGTATTCCTTCCACATCAGGACGGGATAGGGATTGGTCGGCGGCGGCGGGTCGAGCAGGGCGGCGGCCCCCACATCGTCGTCGTTGCGGCGCTTGAAGCGGGCCCGGTCGTAGATCAGGCCCGGATCGCTCTGCAGCGATTTCGGCACCGCCGCGACCACATTGTCCACATTGGGGCCGCCCGTCATCAGGCGGATCCGCGCCTCGGCGAGCTTGCGGTGATCGTCGTCGACCCGCGCCATGACGCGGCGCGCGTCGTCTGCATCGCCCGCCCAGAGCAGGTGGTCGAGCCGGGCCAGATGATCCTGGGGCCGCAGGAAGGCGCCGAATTGATCGAGATAGGCCTGCTCCTTGTCGGGATTGATCGACATCTCGATCCATCCGGCGCGCACGACCCGGGCGGCATCGTCGCGCAGGCCCGAGGCCGCATAGGCGCGGCCGAGCGCGATCGTGCCCTCGATGGTCTGGGGCTGGCGGCCCTTGAACCAGGCCAGCGTCTCGGCGATGCCGTAATCGGCCGGCATGGCCCGCTCGCCCGCCTGCTGCAGCGAGATCTGCCCGGGCCAGTCCGGGTTGTCGCGCATGAATTTGGTGATCTCGTCGAAGGACCGCCCGGGGCCGGGACGGATCAGGTCGAGCCACTGGATCATCTTGGCCGGCAGCTTTTCCTTGGCTCGCTGCGCGATCTCCCGGGCCTTGGCCCAGTTCTGCTTGTCGACCTGCTTGAAGGCGTCGATGTAGATCGCCTTGTCGGAGGCGCTCAGCAGCTTTGCCTCGGCGACGCCATGCCCGAGAACCGACGCACCCGCAATCAGGGCGACCAACAGAAATAGGCGCTGCAGAACGGCGGTGCCGCGCAAGAGACAAGACCCCTTTCCGGGTCGGATCGGTCAGCGAGTGGGCCGGATGCGTCGAGCGACTCGGTCGCCCAGCATGCCCCCTAATGCTTATCAAAGTGCCAACAAGCCTGCCACTGCGCAGGCCACCGCAGGCCCCTATGGTGACAGGCGAGAGCGGTTTTTCCGAGGCGGGATGCCGGCCCCGGCGAGGCTGGTTCCACCGACCTTAGGGCAAAGCGGCGCCTGGAGAAAACGGGGTCAGCCGGCTTGCGGGGGCGGGGCCGGGTTTGTATGGTCGCCCGACCGTCACGGGGGCCAGGTCCGGCCGCAGCCCCGACGTCTCCCCATTCCTGCCGAATTGTGGCGACCGGACGCCAGGAGAAGCGATGTTCAAGGGTTCCTTCACAGCATTGATCACGCCGATGCGCAACGGCGCGGTCGACGAGCGGGCCTTCCAGGATCTCTGCGAGTGGCAGATTGCCGAGGGGACCCATGGGCTGGTTCCGGTCGGCACCACGGGCGAATCCCCGACCCTCTCCCATGAAGAGCATATGCGCGTGGTCGAACTCTGCATCGAGGCGGCGGCGGGCCGGGTTCCGGTCGTTGCCGGCACCGGCTCGAACTCGACCGCCGAGGCGATCCAGCTGACGCAGCATGCCAAGGAGGCCGGCGCCACCGCGGCCCTGGTCGTGCTGCCCTATTACAACAAGCCGACGCCCGAAGGGCAGTATCAGCATTACAAGGCGATCCACGACGCGGTCGATATCCCGATCATCATCTACAACGTCCCGCCGCGCAGTGCGGTGGACATGACGGTCGAGACCATGGCGCGGCTGGCCAAGCTGCCGCGCATCGTCGGCGTGAAGGACGCGACCGCCGACCTGACCCGCTCGCTCTCGACCAAGCTCGCGATCGGCTCGGAGTTCTGCCAGCTCTCCGGCGAGGACGGGACCGCGATCGCCTTCCTGTCGCAGGGCGGCCATGGCTGCATCTCGGTGACGTCCAACGTGGCCCCACGGCTCTGCGCCCAGATGCACAATGCCTGGCAGGCCGGCCATTTCCCCGAGGCCATGGCGATCCATGAGCGGCTCTTCCCGCTGCACAAGGCGCTGTTCTGCGAGACCAGCCCCGGCCCCGTCAAATATGCGGCCAGCCTGATCGGCCGCGGGACCGCCGAGGCGCGCCTGCCGCTCTGCGAGATCGCGGACAGCTCGAAGCAGAAGGTCAAGAGCGCCATGGTGTCGGTCGGGCTCCTGAACTGAGCCCGGAGCGCACGAGACAGGAGCCATGGCGCGCGACCCCGATACCCAGCGTTTCGCGGCGCAGAACCGCAAAGCGCGCCACGATTATTTCATCGAGGACACGCTCGAGGCCGGCATGATGCTGCTCGGCACCGAGGTGAAGTCGCTGCGCACGGGCCGCGCCTCGATCGCCGAGGCCTTCGCGGTCGAGAAGGACGGCGCGCTCTGGCTCGTCAACGCCTTCATCCCGGAATATGACTCGGCCTCGCGCTTCAACCATCTGCCGCGGCGCGCCCGCAAGCTCCTGGTGCGCAAGCGCGAGATGAGCCGTCTGCTGGGCCTGATCACGCGCGAGGGCATGACGCTGGTGCCGCTCGCGATCTATTTCAACGACCGCGGCATCGCCAAGCTCCAGCTCGGCCTGGCCAAGGGCAAGAAGAAGGTCGACAAGCGCGAGAGCATCAAGGAGCGCGACTGGAAGCGCGACAAGGCGCGCGAATTGCGCAACCGCAACCGCTGACGGGCGCCGCGGCGGCGAACGCCTCTCTCGTCATGCCGGCGTTAGGAGGCTGTGAAGAAAACGAAGATGTATCCCCTCCCCCTTGATGGGGGAGGGCAGGGAGGGGGTGACTGACTCGGTCTCCCGACTGTATTCGGAGATTCCGTCCTGCCCTCGATGCCGCGATACCCCCCTCCCCTAACCCTCCCCCACAAGGGGGGAGGGGATTGCTTCTTCAGCCCTTCGATTCTTTCACACCCTATTTAGGCCGGCGTCCATGAACACGGACCGCGCCCAATCCCGCTCGATGGGTGTTCATGGATCCTGGCATTCGCCAGGATGACGAAGGAATAACCGCGCCTCTTCTTGTGCGTGATGGGGCGAGGGTGCGCCCGGCGCCTCAGCCTCGCTCGATCTCGCTCTTGAGGTTGGCGACCACGGCATCGAACATCGCCTCGGTCAGGCGGCCGGTGTTGGTGTTGAGCCGCGAGCAGTGATAGCTGTCGGCCAGGATCAGCCCGCCCGGCAGCCGATGCACCGCGCCATGCCCGAAGCGATAGGCGCTGCGCTTTTCGCCGGCGGCTGCCAGCAGCGCGTCATGGGCGATGCCGCCCAGCGCCAGCACCGCCTTGAGCCGGGGCATGGCCGCGATCTCCGCCGCCAGGAAGCTGTTGCAGGTCTTGATCTCGGCCGGCACCGGCTTGTTCTCGGGCGGCACGCAGCGCACCGCGTTCGTGACCCGGCAGTCGATCAGCTCGAGGCTGTCGTCGCGGCGGCGCTCGAACTCGCCCTTGGCGAAGCCGTTCCGCTTCAGGCTGGCATAGAGCAGGTCGCCGGCATAGTCGCCGGTGAAGGGGCGTCCGGTGCGGTTGGCACCGCGCAGGCCCGGTGCCAGGCCCAGGATCAGCAGCCGCGCCTCCAGCGCGCCGAAGGCCGGCACCGGCGCATTGTGCCAGCCGGGCTCGGCCGCCCGGTTGCGGGCGCGCATCTCGACGAGGCGGGGACAGCGGGGGCAGTCGGCCCCCGGATCGAGCCGCGGATCGCCGACCGCCCCCGCGCGAGGGGCGGGGGGCGTCATGGGCGGGTTGGTATCACGAACTCAGGCGGGCTGCACCAACCGGCCGGCTTCGTCCGCGGGCCCGCGCACCGAATGCTGGGGATGCTGGCGTTGGATGCGGTCGGCGAGATCGGTCAGGTCGATGAAACGGTCGGCCTGGCGGCGCAGCTCGTCGGCGATCATCGGCGGCTGAGACCGGACGGTCGAGACCACGGTCGCCCGGACGCCCCGGCGTTGGACCGCTTCGACCAGACGGCGGAAATCGCCGTCGCCGGAGAACAGCAGGGCGTGGTCGATATGCTCCGCCATCTCGAGCATGTCGATGGCGAGCTCGACGTCCATGTTGCCCTTGCGCTTGCGTTGGCCGGTGGCGTCGACGAACTCCTTGGTCGGCTTCGTCACCATCGTGTAGCCGTTGTAATCCAGCCAATCGACCAGCGGGCGGATCGGCGAATATTCTTCGTTCTCGGTCAGGGCGGTGTAATAGAACGCGCGAACCAGATGGCACCCGGCCTGAAAAAGCTCCAGCAGGCGCTTGTAATCGATGTCGAAGCCAAGGCTCTTGGCGGCCGCGTAGGTATTGGCGCCGTCGATGAAAATGGCGACCTTCTCCTGGGGATAGAAAAACTTACTGACCATTCTCTTTATCCCTGATGTGTTGGATTTAAAACAGGCTCGATCTATCTGTGGCAACGATGTGATATCAAGCTTGGCTGCACTCGTTACCTTGCTTATTTGGGTCTGTCGAGCACTGCAGGCAAGACGATGTCGTCGGCTTTCACGTCCATTTCGAGCGCGCCTCGGGACTTATCCCCATGACCGCCTCCAGCAACGAAACGATTCTGATCGCACTTGGTGCCAATCTTCCGAGCGCGCGTTTCGGGGCACCCCGCGCAACGCTGGAGTCAGCCTTGGCGGCGATCGCGGCCCGGGGCGTGCGGATCCTCCGGCGCTCCTCCTGGTGGGAATCTGAACCGGTGCCGACCTCCGACCAGCCCTGGTATGTGAATGGCGTGGCCAGCGTCGCCACGACCCTCGACCCCGTCGCGCTGCTGGCCCTGCTGCACGGGGTCGAGGCCGAGTTCGGGCGGATCCGGGGGGCCCGGAACGAGGCCCGCCTGCTCGACCTCGATCTGCTGGCCTATGGCGACCGCCGGCGGGAGGGACCCGAGCCTCCCCTGCTGCCGCATCCGCGTCTCGCCGAGCGGGCCTTCGTGCTGCTGCCCCTGGCCGAGGTCGCACCCGACTGGCGCCACCCGGTTTCCCGAGAGTCTGTGCGGCAATTGATCGCGCGATTGCCCGAGGGCCAGAAGATCCGGCGGATCGAGGCCTGAGGGGGGCGGGGCGGGGTGCCGGTTTGGCGCCCGTCGATCAAGGGCTTGGCGGGCTTTGGCGAGGGCTGCCGAAGGCTTCCCGGCCGCTCCCTCCGTCGTCTCCAAATTGTGTCGTAAAGGGTTCGGAATCCTTGCGTTTCTGAAATCGGCTTCCTATATTCACCTCAACCAATCCCTTGACCGTCTAGCTGGAGGGCGACGCATGGCGCGCGTTACCGTAGAAGATTGCGTCCTTAAGGTTCCCAACCGTTTCGATCTCGTGATGCTCGCGGCGCAGCGTGCGCGCGACATCTCCGCGGGCTCCGCGCTCACCGTCGATCGCGACAACGACAAGAATCCGGTCGTCTCGCTGCGCGAGATCGCCGACACGACCATCGATCTCGAGGCGCTCAACCAGAGCCTCATCAAGGGCCTGCAGAAGGTCGCCGAGGTGGATGAGCCGACCGAGGACGAAGGCAGCTTCGGCGAAGGCACGGAACTCCTTAACGACATCATGGAAACATTGCCCGAGGGCGATGGGCAGGACGAGGGCGACCTCGAGGAAGACGCCGACGATGCGGGCGACCTCGATGTCCCGAACGAGGATGGCCAAGAGGGCACAGACCAGGGTGGGCGTCCGGAGTAACGTCGCAGGCGGCATCGAACCCGACCCGCGCCGCGACGCGACGATTGTCGTCCGGGCGCGGGCCTTCGGTGCTGGAGCGCCGAAGCTCCACGCGATTTCCAATGTCGTGAGTCCGATGGGCTCGGGGTGGCGGTCATGATCCGCCAGTTCGAGCTCGTCGAGTTGGTCAAGGGCTACGATCCAGGCGCGGATGAGGAAACCCTCAACCGCGCCTATGTTTTTTCGATGAAGGCGCATGGCTCGCAATCGCGGGCCTCGGGCGATCCCTATTTCTCGCACCCGCTCGGCGTCGCCGAGATCCTCACCCGCATGAAGCTCGACGGCGCGTCGATCGCGACCGCGCTGCTGCACGACACCGTCGAGGATACCGAAGCGACGCTCGAGCAGATCGAGCAGCTCTTCGGCAAGGAGATCGCGCGGCTGGTGGACGGCGTCACCAAGCTGTCGCGCCTCGAGCTGCAATCCGACAGCACCAAGCATGCGGAGAATTTCCGCAAGCTGGTGCTGGCCATGTCGGACGACATCCGCGTGCTGCTGGTCAAGCTGGCCGACCGGCTGCACAACATGCAGACGCTGCATTTCATCAAGGATCCCGACAAGCGCAAGCGCATCGCGCTGGAGACGCTCGACATCTACGCGCCCCTGGCCGAGCGCATCGGCATGCAGCGGATGAAGGACGAGCTCGAGAACCTGGCCTTCGCCGAGATCAACCCCGAGGCCTGCAAGTCGATCAAGCAGCGCCTCTCGTTCCTGCGCGAGCAGGGCGGGGTGGTGGTCGGGCGCATCATCGACAAGCTCAAGGCCGACCTGGCCGAAGGCGGGGTCGAGGCGCAGATCTCGGGGCGCGAGAAGTCGCCCTACTCGATCTGGCGCAAGATGCAGCGCAAGAATATCGGCTTCGAGCAGCTCTCCGACATCATGGCCTTCCGCATCGTCGTCGCCGATGTCGGGCAGTGTTACCAGGCGCTGGGCATCCTCCACAGCCGCTATGCGATGGTGCCGGGGCGCTTCAAGGACTACATCTCGACACCCAAGCCGAACAATTACCGCTCGCTCCATACCGGCGTGATCGGCCCCGAGCGCCAGCGCATCGAGATCCAGATCCGCACCCCCGACATGCATGAGGTCGCCGATCTCGGCGTCGCGGCGCACTGGAAATACAAGCAAAACGGCGAGCGCATCGACGGCAAGCAGTATCGCTGGCTGCGCGAGCTGCTCGACATCCTGGAGCATGCGGCGGGGCCCGAGGAGTTCCTCGAGCACACCAAGCTCGAGATGTTCCAGGACCAGGTGTTCTGCTTCACGCCGAAGGGCGATCTGATCGCGCTGCCGCGCGGCGCCACGCCGGTCGATTTCGCCTATGCGGTCCATTCCCAGATCGGCGACACCTGCGTCGGCGCCAAGGTCAATGGGCGCATCGTGCCGCTGTCGAGCGTGCTCACCAACGGCGACCAGGTCGAGATCGTGACCTCCAGGGCGCAGACGCCGTCTCCGACCTGGGAGCGCTTCGTCGTCACCGGCCGCGCCCGGGCGCGGATCCGGCGCTATGTCCGCACCCAGCAGCGCACGCAATATATCGAGCTCGGCAAGGCGATCCTGGAGAAGGGGTTCCGCCAGGAGGGCTTCGAGTTCACCGCCAAGGGCATCGACGGCGTCCTCAAGAAGCTCAAATTCGAGAGCGGCGACGATCTGATGGCGGCAGTGGGCGCCGGCCTGCAGAGCGGGCGCGAGGTGCTGCACGCCGTCTATCCCGGCACCAAGGCCGCGCCGAAGACGCCGAAGATCGGGCCGATGACCTCCGGCGGCAAGGCGAAGGCGACGAAGAAGGCCAAGGGGCCGGCGATCCCGATCGTGGGGCTGATCCCGGGCATGGCGCTGCATTTCGCCGGCTGCTGCCACCCGCTGCCGGGCGACCGCATCGTCGGCATCGTCACCACCGGCAAGGGCGTCACCATCCACACCATCGACTGCGAGAGCCTGGAGTCCTTCGCCGATGCGCCCGAGCGCTGGCTCGATGTCGGCTGGGACAACGGTTCCGGCGACCCCGAGGTCCATGTCGGCCGGCTGCATGTGGTGCTCAACAACGAGCCCGGCAGCCTCGGCAACATCTCCTCGGTGATCGGCAAGAGCGAGGGCAACATCTCGAACCTCAAGATCACGCGCCGGTCGCTCGATTTCTTCGAGATGATGATCGACGTCGAGGTCAAGGACGTGCGCCACCTGACCAATATCATCGCGGCCTTGCGCGCGACCCCGACCGTGTCGTCGGTCGAGCGGGCGCGGGAATAGCCGAAGGCCAATCGCATTCAGAATGCTGCCCATTCCACCGTCTTCGCTGGGCACGTCATGCTGTGGGCCTCTCCGGCCTGCTCCAAGTGGTTTCCACCGACGAGCCGACGATCCGGATCCTGCAGCCGAAGGAATATTCGCAGTTGCGCCGGTGGTCGAGCACCCCCAGCTAGGCAAGGAGCCGTTCTGGTCGCCGATCGAGGGGTGCGGTATTCTGGCGCCAAGGACTTGAAGGAGACCCTATGAAGCATCCCTTGCGTCTCGGCGTGAACATCGACCATGTCGCCACCATTCGCAACGCGCGGGGTGGCTTGCATCCCGATCCCGTCCGTGCCGCGCGCCTCGCGGCGCAGGCCGGCGCCGACGGCATCACCGCCCATCTGCGCGAGGATCGGCGCCATATCTCCGACATCGACATCGGACGTCTCGCGCGCGAGATCGAGCTGCCGCTCAACCTCGAGATGGCCGCGACCCGCGAGATGCTGGCGATCGCGCTGAAGCATCGCCCGCACGCCGCCTGCATCGTTCCGGAGAAGCGGGAGGAGCGGACCACCGAAGGCGGGCTCGACGTGGCGCGCGGGCGCGCCCAGCTCGAGCCCTTCGTCCGGGAGCTGGCGGCGGCCGGCATCCGCGTCTCGATGTTCGTCGAAGCGGATCCGGCTCAGCTCGACGCGGCCCAGGCGATCGGCGCGGCGGTGGTCGAGCTCCATACCGGCGCCTATTGCCATGCCGAGGGCGTGGCCCGCGATCGCGAGCTTGCCCGCATCCTGGCCGCCGCCGCGCATGCCGAGCGCGTGGGGCTCGAATGCCATGCCGGCCATGGCCTGACCTACGACACCGTCGGGCCGATCGCCGCGATCGCCACCCTGGCCGAGCTCAATATCGGTCACTTCCTCGTGGGCGAGGCGATTTTCACCGGCTTGGAGAGCGCCATCCGCGGCATGCGCAAGCTGATGGACCAGGCCCGCGCGGAGGCCGGCGGCACGCGGCGGAGCGCGGCCCGGCCATGACCCCTTCCTGCAAGGGTCGATCGCGATGATCCTCGGTATCGGCTCCGACATCATCGACATCCGGCGCATCGAGCGGACGCTGGAGCGGTTCGGCGAGCGCTTCATCGAGCGGGTCTATACCGATATCGAGCGGGCGAAGTCCGATCGGCGGGCCAACCGGGCGGCGAGCTATGCCAAGCGGTTCGCGGCCAAGGAGGCCTGCGCCAAGGCGCTCGGCACCGGATTCAGCCAGGGCGTGTTCTGGCGGGACCTGGGGGTGGTCAATCTGCCATCGGGCAAGCCCACCATGAAACTCACCGGCGGGGCGGCGGCGCGGCTGGCGAAGATCACGCCGGCCGGCATGGTCGCCCAGATCGATCTGACCATCACCGACGACGACCCGCAGGCCCAGGCCATCGTGATCATCTCGGCTTTGCCGGCCGGGCCCCGATAATCTTGAATTCCCGTAAGAATTGGCCGGTTCCCGCAAGCCCGGACCGGCGCTCCGCGGCCGGAAGTGCGCTTGACATGGGGTGCCGCAAACTGGCTTGATCCGCGCGGCTCCGGCTCGGCGGGGCGTACAATCTGAGTCGGCGTAGAGGGCGATGGCGCGAAAGAATTCGAGCAATACGATT
>CAVOJA010000110.1:0-79616 GCA_963696015.1 uncultured Holophagales bacterium | reverse complement strand
CTTGACGAGGATGCGCGCTCCCTTGCCCGCCCCGGCCGTCGCGCGGACCGCCTCCGTGAGGCGGGTCAGCTCGTGGAGCGGCGTTCCGCCGACCTTGGTCTCGGCCTGGATCCGGACGATGTCGTCGATCGAATAGCCCGTCTCGTCCATCATCCGTTCGTAGTCGAAGGCGACCGGGCTCGACACGTAGGCGTCGAAGTCGATCCCGAGGCTCGCCTTCATGATCTCGTTCTTCCGGGAGAGGACCGCGGCGTAGCTCGTGTCGCGCATCTCAGCTCTCCCGCAGCCCGATGCGGAGAAGCTCCGGGACCGTCGCGCCGAAGCTGTGGTCGTAGCCCGGGTTCACGAGGCGGAGGACGCCGCGGTGTGTCCGGCCAATGAGGCTCTTCACCCGGACCTCCTGCCCCACCTCGGCGTCCTTTTCGAGAAAGCCCGAGAGGCGCAGGACGTACGGCGTCCTCGCCGTGTCGTCCGGGAGGCCGGGGGCTCTTTCCTCCGGTCTCAGGACGATCGACTCGATCTCGACCCAGGATCCCCTGGCGACGCTCATCGGTTTCCTCCCGCCGCGTCCCGCGGCGCAGCCGGGGAGAACGGGCCCTTCGGCCCGGTCCTCCCCATTCGTCGATCCGTTCGCGGTCAGACCCGGCGGCGGTAGGCGCCCTCGCCCATGAGCGCGGCGGGGACCGGCAGGTCGATCATGCTTTTCAGCCCCGGCGTCGCCGCGACGACGTGCGGGATCATGTTCACGGCGATCCCCATCGTGGCGACCCCGCCCGCGATCTCGGGCCCGGTCGCGAGGTGGATCTCGGGCTTGCCGAAAATGTTGATGTAGTCGCCGGTCCCCTGCCCCTCGAGGTGCGGGTGCACCTGCTGGGGGTGGACGAGCTTCACGACGGGCCTGTCGCCCGCGTAGCCGACCGCAACGTGCGCGCAGCCCGCGACCATCCCGGGCGCGATCTTCACGTGCGCGGTCTCGCGGTAGACCTTGCTGACGATCGGCTCGCGGTTCTGCTCGATCCGCGTGACGCCGAGGCCGAGCGCGTCGCTGATCATCCGGATGCTCTCGGGGAAGCCGACGTGCCCGACGATCGAGCCGTCGGCGACGCCCTTCGCGAACTCCTCGGGGGTCGTCCCGACGCCCTGCGTCTTCATGACGGTCGGACCGTACGGGCTGAGGTCGTTCACGCGGCTCGCCTCGATCCGCTCGACGTGGTGGCAGACGCCCGAGAGGAGGACGACGAGGAGGTCGAGGACGAAGCCGGGGTTGACGCCCGTGCCGAGGATCGTGACGCCGTGCTTCTTCGCGAGGGCGTCGATCTCGGCCGCGAGCGCGGGGCTCTGCGCCTCGGGGGCCGCCATCTCCTCGGCGATGGAGATGCAGTTGATACCGGCCTCGAGGATCCTCTTCAGGTCCGGCATCTGCTCCTTCGTCCAGGAGGTCGTCGCGATGACGACGAGGTCGACCTTCGCCGGGTCGAGGACCGATCCGTGGTCGTTCGTCACCGTCACGCCGAGCTTCCGGCCGGCGCCGAGGAGGTCGCCGAGGTCCTTCCCGACGTAGTCGGGCCGCATGTCGGTGCCGCCGACGAGCTCGAGGCCGTCCTTCTCGAGGACGAGGCGGGCCATGCCGCTGCCCATCGCGCCGAGGCCCCACTGGACCACACGGATCTTCTTCATTGGGATTCCTCCTGCTCGGACCGCCCGTTCGAACCGCCCGGCTGAATTCCGCGGGCAGGAACAGTGGCGCCGTCCGAGCGGGGATTCTACCGGGATTCGGATGGAGAAACCGACCTCGGATGGCGTTGAAACTGGTTCGCGGCTGGCCTGGCGGCTACACTAGGGTCCAGTGTTCGCACGCCTCCTGATTCCCGCGGCAATCGGCCTCGGCGCGGCCCTTCTCTTCCAGATTCAGCCCCTCGTGGCCAAGTGGTTCCTGCCGTGGTTCGGCGGCGCCGCCTCGGTCTGGACGGCGTGCATGCTCTTCTTCCAGGTGGTCCTCGTCGGGGGCTATCTCTACGCCCACGGCCTGATCTCGCGACTCTCCCCGAAGAGGCAGGCCGCCGTTCACCTCGGCCTCCTCGGCCTCGCGCTCGCCGGGCTCGTCGCCGCCGCCTTCGTCTGGCCGTCGCCGCTGACCCCGGGACCGGCGTGGAAACCGCCCGCCGATGCCGCCCCGCTGGCGCGCCTTCTCGGACTTCTCGCGCTTTCGGTCGGCCTCCCGTACCTCACGGTCGCGACGACCGGCCCGCTCCTGCAGGCCTGGTTCGTCCGCCTCCGGCCGGGCCGGTCGCCGTATCCCCTCTACGCCGTCTCGAACGCGGGGTCGCTCCTGGGGCTCCTGTCGTACCCGGTCATCGTCGAACCCCGCCTGACCGTGCCGGCCCAAGCCTGGCTCTGGGCAGGAGGATTCGCGGTCTACGCCGCTCTCACGGCGACCGCGGCGGTCGCGCAGGCGAGGGCAGGCGCTCCCGCGGACGACCTGCCGAAGCCGCCGGACTCCGTGCCGGCGGCGGCCTCGGCTCCCTTCGCCGCCGTGGGGCTCGCCTCGTGGCTTGCCTTCTCGGCGACCGCCTCGCTCGCCCTTCTGGCGGTCACGAACCAGCTCACGCTCGACGTTGCGCCCATCCCCTTCCTCTGGGTCGCGCCGCTCGCGATCTACGTCGTCACGTTCATCGTCTGCTTCGGCGGACCTCGGCGATACAGCAGGAAGCTCTGGGGCACGCTCCTCGTCGCGAGCGCGGCGGCGACGGCCTTCGTCCTCATCCGGGGGACGGAGGTCGTCCTGGGCCTCCAGATCGGGATGCTCCTCGTCCTCCTCCTCTCGCTCTGCATGGTCTGCCACGGCGAGCTCGCGACCCACGCGCCCCACCCCTCGCGCCTCACGTCGTTCTACCTCGCCCTCTCCGTAGGGGGCGCCCTCGGCGGCTTTCTCGCGGCGGTCGTGGCCCCCGCGCTCTTCCGCGGTCTCTGGGAGCTCCCGATCGCCATCTACCTCGGCGTCTTCCTTCTCCTCACGTCTCTCTTCCGGGACCGCCCCGCGCAACTCTTCGGGAGCCCGGGCCGGCAGCGCTCGACGCTCGCCGCGACTGCGGTCGCTCTCATCGGACTCGGCTCCGCGCTCGGTTGGGCCGCATTCTCGGGTCGCTCGTCGGTGGTCGCCTCGGCCCGGAACTTCTACGGGTGGTTCGTCGTCGTCCGCGAGGCGATCCCGGGACACCCCGGGGATTCGATCCTCCGCCTCCTCCACGGAAGGATCGCTCACGGCGAGCAGATCGACGCGCCGGGACGGAGCCGATACCCGACGACCTACTACGGCCCGTCGAGCGGCGTGGGCCTCGCGATCCGGAGCGCGGTCAAGGACGGGGGCGACGCGAGTCGCGGAATCCGGGTCGGTGTCGTCGGTCTCGGGGTCGGCACGCTCGGCGCGTGGGCGAGGCCGCAGGACGTGTACCGCTTCTACGAGATCAATCCGGCCGTCATCGCGCTGTCGACCGGCCCGCACCCTCTCTTCACCTTCCTCTCGAATCCCGGGGGGAAAAGGGAGGTCGTCCTCGGTGACGCCCGCCTCTCCCTGGAAAGCGAACCGCCACAACGCTACGATGTTCTCGTACTCGACGCCTTCTCGAGCGACGCGATCCCGGTCCACCTCCTGACGCGCGAGGCCTTCGCGATCTACCGCCGCCACATCGCCGGCCCGCGATCCGTCATCGCCGTCCACATCTCGAACCGCCACATCGACCTCGAACCCATTGTGAGAGCGATCGCGAAAGCGAGCGGCCTCTACGGGGTCACCGTCGCGGCGCGCCCGGAGGAAGCCCGCGCCTTCGCCTCCCAGTGGCTCCTTCTCTCACGCTCGCGCGAGCGGCTCGAAGCGGCAGAGCTCGCACCCTTCGGCGCCCCGTGGGACGGCCCTGCGAGCCCCGGTCGACCCTGGACGGACACCTACAGTAACGTCCTCGGCGCGTTGCGCGTCTTCCGCGTCCGCTGAGCTGCTCCACCGAGAGAGCCGGGACGTCGAAACCGATTCTCCGGATGGCGGCAACGACCTTCGCGGTCTTCTCGGGGCTTCGACTCACCCGGATGTCGATGTCCGCCGTCGCGCGCGGATCCGTTGAGCCCCCGCTCTCGTCCTACTCCCTCGCTCTCCCCACGTACGCCGCGATCCGGCGGTTCGTCTCCCTGGTCTTCCGGTAGACGCCCCGCTTTCCCGTCGCCGCGAGGACCCCCTCGATGAGCCAGTTCTGGATCGTCGCCCGGGAGATGCCGAGCGCGAGGAGGTCGGCCGTGCGGAGCTCTTTCTGCGTCTTCGCGGGACGAGCCACGGCGCGCCGACGGGAAGGCGCCGGCTTCGCCACGGGATGAAGCCGCGGCCCGACCGCGACCGGATTCACGCTCGCGGCCTTCCGGCCCTTCGCCGTCCTGACGGGCGAGGTCGGAGCCGGGACGGCCGGCGCGGCGGGCTCCGGCGCCGTCGCTCGCCTGGTCGTGGGCCCTCCCTCCTTCGGCTTCCGCGACGCGTCCTTCTCAGCCGCCGGCGCCTCCTCGAGGTCGATTCCGAAGATCGAGGAGAGGTCCGCACCCGCGAAAGCCGCGTCGTGGTCTCCCGCGCCGCGTGGAGCTGCCGGGTCGCCACGCTGACGTAGGGGGCGAACCCCCAGCCGTATCCGTACCCGTAAGACATCTTCGTTCCCTGTTCTGCCGTCGCCGCGGCGAGGTCGAGCGAGACGAGGCGGAGGAGCTCGTCGTCGCTCATCTCGGTCAGCCGGGCCTCCGCTCCCTCTTCGAGGACGTCGCGCTCGAGCGCCTTCTTCGCCTCGATGAGGGTGTCGATTCTCTCCTCGACCGTCCCGCGACAGACGAGCTTGTGGACGAGGACGTTCTTCCTCTGCCCGATCCGGAAGGCCCGGTCGGTCGCCTGGTCCTCCACGGCCGGGTTCCACCAGCGGTCGAAGTGGACGACGTGCGAGGCTTCGGTGAGGTTGAGGCCGGTGCCGCCCGCCTCGACCGAGACGCCGAAGAACGGGGGGCCGTCTTCGCGCTGGAACTCGTCGACGAGCGTCCGGCGCTCCGCCACGGGGCTCCCGCCGTGGAGGACGAGGCCGGGCCGGCCGAAGACGCCCGCGAGGAACGAGGCGAGCGGCTCCGTCATCTCCTGGAACTGCGTGAACACGAGCGCTTTCTCCTGCCGGGAGGCGATCTCCTCCCCCAGCGCTCCGAGGCGCGCGAGCTTTCCGCTCTCCTTCGGGTCGAAGCGGCCGTCCCGCAGCCACTGCGAGGGGTGGTTGCAAAGCTGCTTGAAGCGCATCAGGGACGGGAGGACGACGCCACGCCGCTTCATCCCGTCCACGGCGCCGAGGAGCTTCGCGAGCTCGTCGACGGCCTGCTGGTAGAGGACGGCCTGGGCCTTCGAGAGGGGGCAGAAGACCTTCATCTCGGTCTTCTCGGGGAGGTCGGCGATGACGTTCCGATCGGTCTTCAGCCGCCTCAGGATGATCGGCCGCACCAGCGTTCGAAGCGGTCCCCAGTCGGGTTTCGAGGAGGAGGCGCGGGCCTTCGTGAACTCCCCGAACTCCTTCGCCGAGCCGAGGAGACCGGGCTGGAGGAAGTCGAAGAGCGACCAGAGGTCGCCGAGACGGTTCTCGACGGGAGTCCCGGTGAGCGCGAGGCGCCCGCGCCTCGCGAGCGCCTTCACGGCGCGCGTCTGCTTCGCGGAGAGGTTCTTGATCGCCTGCGCCTCGTCGAGGACGACGAGCCCCCACCTGGCGCGTTGGAGGGACGGGACGCGGAGAAGCGTCGCGTACGTCGTGATCGTGACGTCGGCACGTCCCACCTTCGCCGCCGAGTCGGCCAGCTCCTTCGCCGGGGTGACGGAGGGGTGCGCGACGAAGACGGTGAGGGAGGGTGCGAAGCGGTCGATCTCGGCGACCCAGTTCGAGACGAGCGAGGCCGGGACGACGAGGAGGTGAGGTCCCATCTCCCCCGCCCTCTTCAGCGCGAGGAGGAGAGCGAGGACCTGGATCGTCTTGCCGAGCCCCATGTCGTCGGCGAGGCACCCGCCGAGGCGGAGCGCCGTGAGGGCGTGGAGCCAGGAGACGCCGTCCTTCTGATACGGGCGAAGCGCACCGAGGAGGGCCGCTCCCGGGTCGGCCGCGGCACGCCCCTCGGGGCTTCGGAGGCCTTCGAGCGCCTTCGCGAGCCATCGCCCAGCCTCGACGCGCACCCAGCCGCCGTTCTCGTCGGCAACGCCCTTTCCAAGTCCCGCGGCGCGGCGGAGCGCCTTCCCGATCCCGACGCCCTCCCCTTGCTCCTCCGCCTTCTTCCCGAGGCGCGTGAGCGCCTCCTTCAGCTCGGCCGGGTCGATCTCGACCCATCGCCCGCGGACGAGAGCGAGGCCGGCCGAGGCGGCGAGGATCTGGCGCCGCTCGGCGGCCGTGAGGGTCTCGCCCCCGAGCGTCAGGTCGACGCGGAAGTCGAGGAGGGCGTTGCCCCCGACACCCGAGACGAGGGCCTCGACGAACGGACTCTTCTCCGCGGCACGCTGAACCGGGACGAGCAGCGCCCTCAGCGCGTCGCGATCGCGCACCGCACCCGACTGTTTCTCGGCGTGGCCGAGCGGCTGATGCTGGACGCGTCCCGAGTCCGAGAGGCGCGACGCGTAGGTCGCGAGGAAGGCGAACGGCTTCGTCTCGCTCGTCCCGTTCTCGGCGAGGTGAAAGCAGACGCGGCCTATGGAGCGCCAGAGCGGGCTGAGACCCTGGAGCCACGACTCGACGTCTCCCGTCCACTCCGAAAGCGCCAGCCGCGCGGCGGCGTTCAGGTCGCGCCAGACGTTCTCGAGGACGGACGGCGTGAGGTACTCGAGGCCAGTGAGGGGCGGCGCCGCGGCGACCCGGGCCCCGAGCTCCTCGACGGGCAGAGGGATCTCGAGGGCGGCCCGGCGCTCCTCGGCGTCGGGCATCCGCGAAAGAGCCGTGACCCAGAGCTTCCCGAGGTCACGGAAGAAGCCGAGCGAGGCCGGGAGCGGCGTCGCCGGCTCGGACGCGCCGAGGTGGAGGACTCCGGCGCCCTGGCCACGAGAGAAGGCCGCTTCGATCCGCGAAGCGACGCCGGGCGGCGGCTCGTCCTCGGCCGCCGCGAGCCGCTCGAGCCGGAGATGGCGGTGCGGCGTGACGGCCAGCCCGAGGACGGCTGCCGAAGGAGTCGGAATTCTGTAAGGCGCGGTCTTCCCCGGCGACGGATCATGCCCTTCCCCGGCTCTCCCCACCCCAGACGCCTCCCGCGATCAGGTGCGCGGCGCGAAGCGGCTCGGGGACGACGCCGTGGATCGCCGTCCGCCGGACGACGTCCTCCGCGGCGGCGAGCGAGAGCCCCTGGCGCTGGACGAAGACGCCCGCGCACGGCTCCATTGGGCCCGCCGCCTCGACGAGCGCCCACTTTCGTGTGCCGCCCGGGACGCGCGCCCGGAGCGCGACGCGAATCGCGTCGAGGTCCGGCGCCCGCCGCGCGACGACGAGGACCGGGAGGCCGGTGAGGCGACGGAGCGCCACGACGTCGACGACGTTGAAGCCGCCGAGGGCGATCCCCTGGAGCATCACGAGCTGGAGCTGCGGCGCCCACTTCGACGCCGAGACGAGGCGCGCGAGGACTTCGGTCGCGTTCCGGCCGTCCTTCCGCACCTTCCCCGAGATGACGCCGGTGAACGCCGCCTCCGAGAAGACGCACCCGACGACGGGGACGTCCCCGCGGCCGCCCCGCGGGAACGGCCCATCGTCGAAGCCGATGACGTGAGAGATCGCCACGGGCGGAGAGGTTATCCGCTCCCGCCCGGGCGCTCTCGAAGAGTTCCGCTCAGTCGATCGCCTTCCCCGCCTCGAGCTTCTCGATCAGCTCCTGGAGGTTCTTCCGGTTGGCGTCGTCCGGAGCCTGGGCGATGGCCTTCTTCGCCGCGGCGAGGGCTTCCTTCGTCTTTCCCTGCGCGGCGTACGCGCGCGCGAGGCCGACGTTCACGGGCCAGACGTCGGGGTGCCGCTTCGCGTTGAGGAGGAAGACGGCCAGGGCCTCGTCGTTCCTCTTCTGCGCCTGGAGCTGGCGGCCGTACATGTGGAGGTCGGTGACCGTCGCCGTCGGGTGCTCCAGCGCCTTCTGCATCGTCGCCTTCGACTCGGCCGTCCGCCCGTTTGCCGCCTGCGCCAGCGAGAGCGTGCTCAGGCTCCGGAAGTTCTCCTGCCCGATGAACGGCGCCTTCACCGCGAACTCGGACCACGCCAGCGCCTCGGGAAGGTCGATCTTCTTCCGGAGGCAGAACTCCGCGGCCTCGTTCCAGGACTGCCAGTCGAACCCCGTCGCGTTCCTCAGCTGGTTCCGGATCTCCGCGAGGTAGAGGCCGTCGACGTCGGGGACCTCGATCCGGATCGGCAGCTCGAGCTCGTCCCAGCGGAGGACGACGGTCGCCTCGGAGGGCTTCCGCTCGACGAAGTCGTACGTCAGCCAGTGCGTGGAGGGCGCCTTGCGGGGCTTCACCTTCACGCGGAGGGCGTCCTCCTTCGCGTCGTAGTAGTAGTGGCCCCACGACGTGGAGTTCTTCGAGAAGATGGCCGTCGCCTCCTCCGGCCCCGCGATCACGAAGAAGCCGTAGGAGCCGGCCGGGAGCGGCTGCCCTTCCACCTTCACGTCGTGCGAGATGCGGAAGACGGTGTTCTCGTTCGCGCCGGCCCGCCACGGGCATTCCTTGCACGTCCCGAACGTCTCCTTCGCGAGACCGTACGGGACGAGGCCGCCCCAGATCTTCCCGCGGCGGTCGGTGCCGTCGGGGGCGATCACCTTCGGGCTGTTGTAGGTGACGTTCACCTCCACCGGCCCGATCCACTGCGAGACCGACGCCTTCTGGTTGCCGCCGCTCGGCGGACCGGCGAGGCGCTGAGCTGCGGCCGGCGTGGCGACGGCGAGGGCGAGGACGAGGGCCGGCGCGAGCCGGAGCGGTGTTCGATCCATGGGAGCCTCCTCGAGGACGGCGGCACCGGGCACCGGGCGAGGCCCGGATGCGCCGTTCTTCGTGCGTTTGATTCCGAGATACGCTGCCGGCGCCGCCGGGTTTCCGGCGCCGCGCCGAAAGCTCGCTCCGCTCCTCCTCGCGCTCCTCGCGCGCGAAGGAGCGCCCGCCCCGGCGCCTACTCCGCGAGCTTCTCGAGAACGAACCGGTCGACCGGCGCCCACCCCTGCGACTTGACCTCGTCGCCCCGGTAGAGCGCCCACTGCGGGAGCGACCCGGCCCAGGCCTTCGTCATCTGGTGAAGCTCGAGCGCGGAGTTCGCGGCGAAGAGCCAGGCGACCCGCTCCGGGTTCCAGGGGTTCGGGAGGCAGAGAAAGAGGCCGTCGTCGGGACGGGCGTACGTCACCCCGTCGCGAGTGAAGGCGCCGGACTTCGTCGTCACCCCCGCCTTCTCGGCGAGACGCGCGGCGAGCGCGTTGTCGGCCGGTCCGCCGAGGACGAAGAGATCGCTCGCGGCGAGCTCCTCTTCCGTCAGCTCCGAGTCCTTCACGACGGGCGGCAGCTCCTCGCTGTAGGAGTCGGCGAGGAGCGTCTGGAAGCGGAGCGCGAGCGTGTGGTTCGCCTCGATCTGGCGCGACGTGCCGTAGACGACCTTCGTGCGCGTGAAGTCGTCGGTGAAGTTCACGAACGCGTAAGGGTTCGAGAGCGGGACCGGGACGTCGCGCCCGGCGTCGAAGACGACCCGCTCGGGCCTGGCGGGGACGGTGAAGGCGAGGTCGGTCCTCGCCGCCTTCACCTCGTACGGCTTCACGATGCGCTTCCCGCCGGCGTCGATCGCGACGCTCCCGAGGAAGTCGTACGGGCGGCCCGCCTGAGTGACGACGAGCGACACCTTCCAGCCGTCGCCCTCCTTCGCCGTCTTCACCTCGACCTTCGGGTCGGGGAAGCCCTTCTCCTCGAGCCAGGGCGCGAGGAACGGCCCGACGTCGCGCCCCGACGCCTTCGAGAGGGCCGCAACGAGCTCCGCGGTCGTCACCTCCCGCCCGGCGTTCGCCGTGAACGCGGCGTCCATCGCCTTCGGGAACGCCTCGTTCCCGAGGAGGAGCCGGAGCTGGTGGAGCGCGAACGTCCCCTTGATGCGCGGGATCTGGTAGGGCGAGCGGCGGCCGTATTCGCGCTTCGCCTCGCGGATCGCGACGTCCCCTTCCTTCGCCGCGAAGTACGCGGCGCGGGCGTTCAACCCCGCGAGCTGGTCTCGGAGCGACGTGAACGCCTTCGGCGCCTCCTCGGGCAGCCCCTTCAGGAGCTGCCAGTAGGCCGACGCGCCGGAGACGAGCCCGTTCTCGGCGTCCGTCTTCGGGAAGACGCTCCCTCTCCAGAGCTTCGCCTTGTCGACCTTCAGGAGCGCCTCGACGGCGGTCGCGTCGAGAGTCGGCTCCTTCGGCGCCGCCGCGGCGGCCTTCTCCTTCGCCTTCGCGGCCTGAAGCTGCTCGGCGATGTAGACGGGGCTGAAGACGGTGTAGCCGAGCGTCAGGTGAGGGATCGCACCGGGGTAGTCGGGCATCCGCCGGTTGCCGGCGGCGGGGAACTTCTCCCTCAGCGTGACCTTTCCGTAGTGGGCGAGGAAGACGAGCTTCTCGGCCATCTCGGCGGTCGTGACCTTCCCGTCGCAGGCGTGCGGGCGGTTGATCGGCGAGGAGGCCCAGAGGTTCACGGTCTCGATCGCGTCGATCCTCCCCTTGACCTCGTCGTACCACTTCCGGAAGGCGACGTCGCGGTCCCACGGGCCGAAGGCGAGGTCGTACGGCGCGTCGTCGGGCTGGACGCCGTATTCCTTCCTCACCTCCGGGTCGCGGGGATTGTTGTTCGCCCAGAGGAAACCGGGCGTCCCGAACGGCGCGAGGTCCTCCTTCGTCCGCCAGAGCTTCGACGTGTTCGTCCCGAGGAGAAGGATGGCGACCTCGTTCGTCTTCACGTCCGCGATCGGCCAGTCGTTCGTGTACATCCCGTTGTTCTTCTCGCGGAGGATCCGGGCGACGTCGTCGATCGAGCTGGCGTACTGCGCGGCCTTTCGGATCCGGTTCGACATCGGGGTGCCGTCGAGGTTCCACGGCGTCTGCGCGACCGTCGTCTCGCCGATGAGGATGCCGGCGGAGTTCATGTAGAAGTCCGTACCCGAGTGGATTCCTCCCGGGTAGGTCTGGTAGACGAGGCGGTTTCCCTTCGAGGGGACGACGTCGACGATGACGTTGAAGTGGACGCCGGTGTAGCCCGCCCACATGAAGATCTGGCCGAAGACGGGACGGCCGTCCCTCGTCGCCGGTCCGGTCGCCACGAAAGAGGAGCACTTGTGCGCCCGCTCGGGGATCTTCGCCTCGTCCTCCGAGGTCAGGAAGCTGCGCCCCGTCAGGGGGTGGGGCGTCGATCTCAGGGCGCTCCGGACGTAGTCGAGGTCGATGGAGGAGTTCATCGTCACGACGTCGAGGAAGTCGACGGCCCGCCCGTCGACCTTCGCCCCCGCCTTCGCGGCGCCGTCCGCGATCCCCTTCATCTCGAGAAGGTACTCCTCGTCGAACTTCCGGAGGAAGACGGCGTTGGCCATGAAGCGCATCTCGGCCCAGGCGCCCGGGCCGTCCTTCGGGTTCTCCTGGACGCCGAGCTTCTTCGCGTAGCCGGCGATCTCCTCGGACAGCAGCGTCCCGTACTGGAAGCCTCGCACGTACGGCTCCCCCTCGACGTGGACGTAGATCCACCCCTTCTCGTCGTACCGGAAGGCCGGGCCGTGCCAGCGGACGGTCTCCATCGGGACGAGCTCGCGGACATCGCTCACCTCCTCGAGCGTCACGTCGTCGAACCAGGCGGTGCCGGTCGCGGTTCCGTTCAGGCCGAGGTGGAGGTGGACCCGGTCCTTCGCCGTCGTCGCGACGAAGAGCGTCTCGACCTTCCCGAAGGGGCGCGTCGCGCCGGAGGCCGGCGAGTGGTTCGTGAAGGGGAACGAGGCCATCGTCAGCGCCGCGGCGACGGGCGTCGGGTAACGCCCCGTCGGGTCGGAGGCCGCCTTCTCCGTCCTCACGAACGCCGAGAGGCGGTAGACGCGACCGACCTCGAGTCGGACCTCGGCCGAGGAGACGGAGATCGAGGCGGGGCGCGGGGCCGAGAGTCGGAGGCTGGAGCCACCGTCGTGCGCAATCTCGGGGTCGCGCACGACGGAAGATTCCGCCCCGAGCGGACTGTCGACGCTCCACGATGCAGCGACGGGGCCCGAAGCCTCCTCGAAGCCTCCGTTCGGAACGGCCGGAGGCGCGGTTGCGAGAAGCGGCGCGGCGAAAAGGAGTGCGGCGGCGGGAACGATACGGATGTGCACGAGTGCCCCTCCAGGAAGCCGGGAGATCCTAACCCGCAGCCCCTCAGTACGACCGGCCGAGGAGGACGTAGAGCGACGTGTTCCCGCCGTAGCCGGCGCCGAACCCGGCATAGATCGGTCCGAGAACGGAATCGACCCCGACGAAAAGCCCCCCCGCGGGGCGGACGCCGTCGAAACCAGTCTCCTCCCGCCGGGCCCAGACGCGTCCCATCTCGAACGTGCCCCCGACGTAGATGCCGCGCCCGATGCGCGTCGGCAGGCTCGCAATCCGGTGCTGCAGCGATGCGGCGGCGTAGGCCGCCCGCTCCCCTCCCGCGATCTCGCGGGAGAGGGCCGCGAGCCACGTGAAGTCGGAGAGCGTGAAGAGAAGGTAGAAGGGAGGGTCGCTCCCCATCGTGTCTTCCCAACCGCCGGTCAGTAGGACCGTCGATCGGGAGCCGGCAGGGATCGCGTGCGTTCCGAGGAGCATGAGGCGATTGAACGAGGTCTCCGAACCGAGCTCCGGCCGGAACGCCTCGATGCGGGCCACGGCTTTCGTGCCGCGCCGGGGAAAGCTGAGGTCGTCGAGGGTGTCGACTCCCGCGAAGGCGAAGAGTCCGCCGAACTCGATGCTCACCTCCCCGAGCGGGATGTTCGTCACCAGAGGTTTTCCGGTCCCCGTGCCGCGGAAGACCCCGGCGCGGACCTGGCCCCAGGAGCCGAGAGAGATCCCCGCGTCGACGGTCCCCTGCAGCAGGGCGAGCCTCCCCTCGCCGACGAGCCCTTCCGGGGTCGAGATCCTGGCGACGGTGCGGATCCAGTCGACGTAGGCGCTCGTGAAGAAGTGCCCCCGATAGTCGAGCGGCTGGTAGAGCTCGACGCGGACACCCGGGACCGTCCCGAGCTCCAGCGTCGCCTTCAGCTCCCCGCCGAGCGAGTCGAGCTGCATCGCGTGGATCGTGCCCCGCAGCGCGAGCGTCGCGTCGCCGTCGAAGTTCGCCTCGAAACCGCTGCCGATTCTGAGGAACGTCGGTCCCCACGACTTCGGCTTCGCGTCGATGACGAGGACGCTCTTCCCCTCGTGGCGCAGGAGGCGGAACTCGACCGTCTCGAAGACTCCCATCTCGTAGATCCGATCGAGGTCTCGACGCAGCACCGCCACGTCGAGGGGCCGTCCGGCCCGCGTCTCGAGACGTGCGGCGAGCTGCCTCGGGTCGACCCCGGCGCTGACGGTCTGGATGGAGTCGACCATCGGAGGGTCGGGGCGACGGCCTCGCAGACGCTGCCGGTAGGCGCGGTACTCCTCTTCCGGGAGCGAAAACGCGGCGAGCTCCTTCGCCACGCTTCGCGCTGCCTCCACTCCCCGCTGCACGAGAGCCCCTCCGCGCCCGAAGTCCAACGACGGGATGTCGGCCACCCGCGGCGCCACGACGACACTCGCCCGGCGCCGCGCCTTCGCCACGTTCTCCTTGATCGGGAGGTTCGCCATGCGGCTCAGAACGCCCCCGAACGACTTCAGCTTCTCGGGGTCGAACTTGTCGCTCGAGACGTCGACGGCCACGATCACGTCGGCGCCCATCGCCTCCGCCTCCGCGACGGGGAGGTTCTCGACGAGCCCTCCGTCGACGAGGAGGCGCGCGCCCCGCGGAACCGGCGAGAGGACGCCCGGGATCGACATGCTGGCGCGAAGAGCCTCGGCGAGGCTCCCGTCGGACAGCACGACCTTCTCCCCCGTCCCGATGTCGGTCGCGACGCAGCGAAACGGGATGGGCAGGTCGTCGAAGCTCTCGAGGCCGAAGGTCCCGAGGGTCAGCGTCTTGAGCAGGAAACCGAGCTTCTGCCCCGCGATGAGGCCCGACGGGAAGGCGATCCCCGTCCGGGTCAGCCCCATCTCGAGGTCGACGTAGTTCAGGAGATCGTCCTGCTTCCGGCGGAAGGAGAGGCGGTCGCGGGAGGGCCTGTCGTCGAGGAGATCCTCCCAGTCTGTCGTCAGGAGGAGGCGCTCCATCTCCGCGGGCGACATTCCGGAGGCGTAGAGGCCGCCGACGACCGAGCCCATGCTCGTCCCCGCGACGACGTCGACCGGAACCCGCAGCTCCTCGAGGACCTCGAGGACGCCGACGTGGGCGAAACCGTGGGCCGATCCTCCGGAGAGGACGAGCCCGATGCGCGGCCGCGTCGGGGGCTCGGCTGGAGAGGACGGCGCGACGAGGAGGAAAACGAGGGCGAACGCGCCCCCTGCAGCCCGGCGCATCGGCGACCATGATAGCCGCCCGTGGGATTCGCGATCTGTAGGACACTACACAGGACGCTACAACCCCTTCCAACCCCATCGACACAGGAGGTCCCCAGATGTCGAAACCGATTCCGTCCCTCATCGCGGTCCTGATACTCGGCCTCACGTTCCCCGCGGGCGCGGTCCCCCCTCAGAACGACGCCTGCTCGGGCGCCACGACGATCCCGGGTCTGGAGCTTCCCTTCACCCAGGTGCTGGACACGACGCAGTCCACGTCCGACGGCGACCCCGTCGTCGCCTGCGTCGCTCCGGCTCCAGGGAAGTCCGTCTGGTACACGTTTCGCCCCGAGACGTCCGACGCCTACGCTTTCGACGCCGGCGAGAGCACGCCTGCCGGCTACGAGCCCGTCCTCACCCTCTTCACGGGAAACTGTGGCGGCCTGACGCCCGTCGCCGACGCTTGTGCCCGAGGCCGCCTCGTGGCCCCTCTGACGGCCGGCACGACCTACACGCTCCTCGTGGCCGGGGCGGCGGTCGTGGTCGACCCGGAGATCCGGATCGCCGTGAACGGAATCGACGTCTGCCCCGGCGGGCCCGGACCCGGCGGCGGTCCCTGCGGCACGACCCTGAACGTGCGCGTCGGCGACCAGCTCTCCGCCCGTGTCTACAACAGCCTGAACGGAACTCTCCTCACGGCCGGGACATTCGCCTGGAGTCTCGGAACGAACGCCGACCCGGCCACGGCCACCGGTTCGTCGGCCGCCTTCAAGTACACCGCGCCCGTGGCTTCGACGGATGTCGTGCTGACGTGGACTCCCCCGAGCCAGGACCCCATCACCCGCCAGGTGACGATGATCGTCACGGCCGCGTCGGGCCTCGCGCCGCTTTCGCAGGAGCCTGCCCGGCCGTTCTCTCTCGCCGCGGGGGAGACTGCCACGATTCCGAGCTCCGGGGGCACCCTCCGGCTCCTCGTCCAGCGCGACGCGCCGGACTGGCGGTTCACGAGCATCGTCCCGTCCGTCACGAGCGTCACCAACGCCGCCGGAATCCCCTACGTCTCCGACTACTCGGTGTCGAACACGCAGTCGGTGGAGACCGTCGTGGGGCTGGAGCTCTGGACGGCGGCCGGCCGGCGCGAGTCCTCCCTGATCCGCCTTCCCGCCTACGGCTCGAAGACGATGCGCGACGTCGTGAAATCGGCCTTCGGCCTCGAGCAGACCTTCGGGTCTCTGCTCGTCTACTCGACCGGGTACGTCACCTCCGGCGCGAGGACGTGGGCACCTGTCTCTGGCGGCGGCACGAACGGGCAGTTCGCGCTCGCCGGTGACGTCCGAAGCCCGTCGTCCGCGGCGGTCCTGCTGATGGGAGAGACGGGCTTCCTCACGGGTGTGAGGCAGGACTCCGGCTTCCGGACCAACGTCGGCATCTACAACCTGACCGACAAGGCTTGCGTCGTCGAGGTCGAGGTCCTCAACGACGAGGGCCAGCGAGTCGGATCCCAGCTCGTCCTGACGGTCCCCCCGATCCGCTACGTGCAGCAGTCGCTCGGCGACCTCACCGGGAACAACCTCCCGTCGGGCTCCGTCCGCCTGGTCAACACCACGACGGGGTGCGCCGTCGGAAGCGTCGCCTACGTGATCGACAACGCCACGCAGGACCCGTTCGCCGTCTTGCAGCGCAAGAGGCCCTGAGCTTCCCGGTCCCTGAAGGCCGTCCGTAGAGTGGGGGTCAGGCCCCCACTCTACGGCGCGTCGCTTCCTGTCCCTGCTGCCCGGGGAGCGCGGCGGAACCGGTAGTCGACCGGCGCCTCGCCGGCCTTTTCGAGGCGTCCGACGAGCACCTCGCCCTCCCGCCGGTACGTCAGACGGAGAATGCCGCTCTTCCCGTCCCCCTCGAAGACCGCGAGGTTCGGACCCTTGACGACGAGCGGGAGGACGAGCGGCTCGTCCTTTTCCTCCCACGCGACGCCTCGGCGATCGAAGTGACGGAGGCGGAAGGTGACCCGTCCCTCTTCCTCGACCATCGTCAGGAACTCGAAGACCTTCGCCTTTCCCCCGACCGAGAGGCGCCACATTCCCATCATCGAGTCGCCGCCCGGAGCGCTCCAGATCTCCTCGGAGAGGGTTCCCTTCTCCTCGTCGACCCAGCGCCCCGCCATGAAGGCGACGTCGCCGAGAGCCGAAGAGACTCCCGGTCGCGGCGTCGCCGCGGGAACGGGCGGCTCGGCTCCGGAGAGAACGGGGGCGAGGACGAGGGCCAGAGCGAAGAGTGCGTGTCTCATGGCGTTCCCTTCGTCGTCCGTTCCGGGAGTAGTGGCTACATCGACGCGTCGTGGACGATGCGCCAGCCGCCCGGGAACCGGACCAGCGTGAGGAGGGTCAGCCCCTCCGCCGCGGGTTTGTCGGCGTGAGAGATCTTCCATCGCGCGACGAGGCCGATCCCGTCGGCCTCCTTCTTCGCGGGCACGGGTGCGAGGACGTCGACCGACAGCACCTCGAACGAAAGGACCCCGCGCGTCACCGCGTCGGGGTAACGGGCCTTGTAGCGCGCGAGGACCTCGTCGCGCCCCTTCGTCAGCCCGAAGGCCGTCAGAAAGAGGGCGTCGTCGGCGTAGACCGCGCAGAAGGCGTCGAGGTCGCCCCTGTTCCAGGCCGCCGCCTGGGTCTCGAGGAGCGTCCGCGCCTCCGTGGCGACAGGCGAGGGAGCCGGAACCCGCTTTGCACCGGAGGGTGGCTCGGCCGTGGCGGTCGTGGAGACGAGCGTAAAGGCGAGGAGGGCCTGGAGGAAGCGCGCCATCGGCGCATCGTAGCTGCCTTCGGCCATCATCCCCCCCGCTTCGATTCCTCGACCGTGTTCAGGTAGAGGGCGGCGAGGTACTCGTCGAGGCTCGGAGCGAGGTCGACGAAACAGCCCTCGGGCGTCCCGTCCCAGCCCGGAAGGCCCTCGACGTAGGCGACGACCCGCCCGTAGCGCCCAGGCGCGAGATCGACGTAGAGGACGGAGGTCCCGCCGTCGGCCGCGATCGGGAGGAGGCCGGGGCGCAGGTCCTTGAGTCGCCGCTCGACCTCCAGCTCGTGGAGGATCAGGCCGCCGGGCGCCCGGCCGGGGTGCGGAGGCCTGGTCGAGTAGAGCGAGTAGAAGCAAAGCGGAAACGGCCGGGACTCCGTCGGAAGCTCGAACGAGTAGTCGAGCTTCCCACCGTTCGCGGCGGACAGGAAGTCGAGCAGGTCGGGCGGGAGCTTCTCGCCGACGGCGGCCTCGATCGCCGCGATCTCCCCGTCCGTCGGGGGCGCCTTCGGAGCGTCGACTTCGAGGTGGGGGAACCGGTCCAGTCTCATGGGGCGCCATTCTCGCCGGTCGCGGCGAAGAAGGCGTGGGGCCGCCCGGTCAGGCCTCCGCAGTCACGAGCCGAAGATCCACCTCACGAACGTCGGCCGAGGGGTTCGGGAGCGCCGCGGCGCGTTCCTCGACGTTCGTCCCGCGGACCCGGTCCTGGTCGCTGCGCGCCTTCTCGACGTCGTGGTTCTTTTCCGCGGCGATCGCCACCGCTTCGGCGAGTGTCAGGACGCGCGGGGCGGCGGCGGGAGCGGAGGAGGCGGACTCGGCCGAGAGCCGGGCCGCGGGGGGCGAGGAGGGCGAGGAGAAGCGCCGTGGCCGTGGCCGTGTGCACGGCGATCTTCCCGGAGTGGCCGAGCGCCTCCTGCGCGAGTGCGCTCGCCTTCGCCCAGCGACGACGCCTCCACGCGGCCAAGTCGTCGAAGAGCGCGGAGACGACCGGGACGACGAGGAACGTGAGGACCGTGGAGGTGAGGAGGCCCCCGATGACGGCGCGCCCGAGCGGCGCCCGCATCTCGGCCCCCTGGCCGAGCCCGAGGACGAGCGGAAGCATGCCGAAGATCGTCGCGAGGGTCGTCATCATGATGGGCCGGAGCCGCGTGCGGCCCGCCGTGATGAGCGCCTCGCGGCGCTCCATCCCGCCCTTGCGGACGCCCCTCGTGTCGTCGACGAGGAGGATCGCGTTCTTCGTGACGAGCCCCATCAGGAGGATGAGGCCGATGAGCGACATGATGCTCAGCGTGTCGCCCGTCCGGGCGAGCATACCGGCCATGCCGACGATCGACAGCGGGAGCGAGAGCATGATCGAGAGCGGGTCGACGGACGACTCGAGCCGGGCCGTGAGGATGAGGTAGACGAAGAGGACCACGAGCCCGATCTCGGCCGTCCCCTTCCGGGCCGCCGTCATGTGGTCCTGTCCCATCTCGAGGTGCCGCACGAGGTTCTCCCGGACGACGATGGCGTCGTCGATGAGGAGGCCGATCGCGGGCGACAGCGCCATGAACGTCATGACGTTCAGCGACATCCCGAGGAAGTGCATGGCGATGAACGAGGAGATGACCGAGATCGGGAGCGTGAGCCCGGTGATGACGGTCGAACGCCAGGAGTCGAGGGAGAGGAAGACGATCAGGACGGTCAGGATGCCGCCGATGATCAAGGTCGTCGACAGGTCGTGGACCGACTCCCTGGTCATGATCGAGCTGTCCCTCACGACCGCGATCTCGCCGAGCGAGACCGGCACGCCGCCGCGCGTCGCGACGACCATGGAGCGGAACCCGGAGACCCCCTCGGCTAGCCGGACACGCGGACGGGCATCTCCTGGCCGCCCCGGTCGAGGCGGCCGAGCGGCGTGTTCACGGTCTCGCCCGCCAGGCCCGCGACGACCTCGTCCACCCCGAGGCCGAGGGCGTCGAGGCGCGAGGGGTCGAGGTCGACGGCGACCTCGCGCTGGCTCTCGCCGACGAGGTCGACCTTCAGGGTGAACTCGACGATGACGGTCGAGAGGCCGTCACGCGACCGCGAGCAGACGTGCTCGACGCCGGCGATCGGGTTGACCGCCTGCTCGACCCTCTTCGTCACCTCGCGCTCGACGGTCTCGTGCGAGGCGCCCGGGAGCTGGGTGATGACCGTGAGGACCGGGATCTCGACGTCCGGCATCACGTCGATCGCGAAGCGCCGGTCGGAGAAGACGCCCAGCGTGACGAGGGCGAGCATGAGGACCGTCGCGAAGACGGGCCGCTCGATGGAGAGGTCCGACAGGAGCACGGCTCAGGCTCCCTTCGCGACCTGGACCCGGTCCCCGTCACGGAGGTCGAACCCTCCGCGCGTCACGACCTCCTGCCCCGGCGCGAGCCCTTTCACAATCTCCACGCCGTCACCGGGGACGGCCCCCGTCTCGACGGTCACGCGCTTTACGACGCCCCCAGAGACTACGAAGAGGCCCGCCTCGAACGACTCGTCGGCATTCGGCACCTCGGCCTTCACCCTCACCGTCCGGCTCGCCTCGTCGGCGGCCGGGTCGACGAACGAGACCTTCCCGGCGAACTCCTTGCCGGGGAAGGCGTCGCTCGTGACGGCGAAGGGCTGTCCCACCTTCAGCTCGGCCATGCGGGCCGACCCGACGTTCGCCGTCAACTCGAGGGTCCGGTTGTCGACGACCCGGAACATCGGCGCCGGGCTCCCCACGATCTCGACGTCGTCGCCGACGTTCACGTTCCGGAGCGCCACGACGCCGTCGATCGGGGCGCGGACGACCGCCTTCGCGAGGCGGGTCTGGGTCATGGCGAGCTGGGCCTTCGCGGCGGCGGCCCGGGCGGCCTCCTCGACCGACTTCGCCTCGTCCAGGCCCTGCTGCGTCGCGAGGCCGGCGTCCTTCGGCTTCACGGTCCGCTCCAGCTCGCGCGCCGCCCGCTGCGCGGCGACCTCGGCCTGGAGCGCCGGCGGCCGGCCTGAATCGGGCGACGCCTTTCCGTCGGCGGACTTTCCGCAGCCGGCCGCGGAGAAAAGAAGGGCGAGGGAGAGGGTTGCGGCTGGCGTGCGCGTCATCGCGGGGTCTCCTGACGCACGGGTGAGGGTGCGGGCGCGGCGCCGCCCGAGAAGAGGAGGTCGAGCACGCGGCGAAATCCGTCGCGGCCGAGGCCGAGATCCGGGTGCGCGAGGGCGAGGTCCATGTTGAAAGAGAGGACGCCCATGAGGGCAAGCGTCACGTCGTCGGGATCCGCCGAACGGATCTCGCCCGCGGCGGTCCCCTCGGCGACGATCTCCGCGAGGACGTCCTTCAGCTTCCGGTGGAGGGTCTCGAAATCGAACGGCGGGACCCCCTGAGCCGGCCCCCAGAAAACGGCGTCGATCATCCGGACCCACGCCCTCTTCGTCTCGAAGAGCCCGTAGATCCCGACGAGGAATCCCTCGAGGCGCTCCCGTGCCGTACCGGTCGCGACGCGGCTCGAGGCGATCCCTTCGTCGGCGATCCTCACGAGATCATCCAGAATCGCGAGGTAGACGCCTTCTTTGCTGTCGAAGTGGCAGGAGAGCGCCGGCTTCGTGACTCCGGCCCTTTCGACGATTTCCCGGACGGATGTCACCGCGTCGCCTCGGTTCGTGAAGAGGAGCACGGCGGAATCCATGAGTCTCTACCGCAGCGCTTTCAAGGTGACCGTTTCCTTTGTGGCCGGCGGCCGCAACCCGCATGGTGAGTGGTTTTCCGCGTCTGGGAAGAACTGAAGCTGCCCGTCACGAAGGCCGGAAAGCCAATGGCAAGCGCCTGTTCTTACGGTAAGTCACCAGTTTACAATACTTTACCACCTTGAGAGGGCTGGTCTCTACCGCACAGAAACTTCATCGGATTCCTCGTACCCCGGAAATGAGCCTCCGGTCCGGCATCTCCTCGTAACCAGGGAGAGCTACCGACCGTTAGGCAACCCCGGGACCAAAGAAACGCCTGTCAAGGAGCCGAAGCTAGAAAGCGGCATTCCGGATTCCCGATCTCAACCCTTCGGCGCGACCCTCGCCAGCTTGTCGCCGGAACCGAGCGCGACCCAGATCGAGCCATCGGGGCCGGCGGCGAGGGCGATCGGCGCTTCCGGGAGTTCCGTCCACGTCGTCTTCTTCGTCTCCGGATCGAGACGGCAGAGCCTCCTGGCGCCGGGCGAACCGAACCAGACGGCTCCGTCCGTCCCGACGGCGACCCCGAGCGGGGCGCTCTCGACCCGGTACTCCTTCTGCGATCCATCCGGCGAAACGTGCAGAAGCCGATTCACATTCGCCAGCGTGACCCAGAGGCTCCCGTCCGGCGCGAGCGCCACGGCATCAGGCTGGGCGTTGGGTGTCGCGATGGGCCAGGCCGTAAGCTCCCCTCCCGCGGAGACGCGCACGATCCGGTTCCCTCGCCGTTCGACGACCCACGCAAGGCCATCTCGGCCGACGGCGATTCCGGTCGGCTCGCTCCCCTCGGGAAGGACGAACTCGCGGACCGTCCCGTCAGACGCCCTCCGTCCCACGCGGTTCGCCGCGGGAAGCGTGAACCAGACCACCCCGTCTCCGGCCACCGCGATTCCCGTCGACTCGCCGCCCGCCCTCGAAAGCGGGACCTCCGTGAGCTTGCCGTCGAGGCCCACTCGCCCGAGGCGCTCGCCGGCAAGGTCCGCGGCCCAGGCGGTGCCATCGGCCTGAAGGGCGAGCCCGAACGGCTGGGTGTCCCGCGAAGGGAACTCGAACAACTCGACATGCCCGGCCGGGTTGACGCGTCCGACGGCGCCGGAGAACTGCGCCGAGAACCAGGCGGTTCCGTCCGCCGCCACGGCCAGGGCTGCGACCCCCGTTCCCGCAGGGAGCGACACGAAGTCGAGCGAATATGCGCCCCTGGTTACGAGAAGGAGGACGAAGACCGGAACAGCCCGAAGAAGCCGGATGCGCATGAGGTTTCCCATCGCGGCCGCCACGTTCCGGGCGACCGAACGGGGAAGGATAGTCCTGCAGACGTGAAGACCGTTCGTACGACTCGTCGTCTCTGGATCCGTGCTCCGGAGGGATGACGACACATTCGACGAATCCGGGACGGTCGAACGGTCACTTCTTCAGCAGGGACGCGAGCTTCTTCGCCGCCTTCTTCGCCGCGTCGCGCGTCCCTTCGAGCTCCGACGATTCCTCTTCTTCCCCTTCGGTTCTCCGGTAGCTCGCGGTGCCGGTGACGGCGAGGGGCTTCCCTTCCTTCCCCGTGACCGCGTCGACGAGGCGGAGCGATGTCGGGCAGTCGACCCGGACATTCTGGATGACCCGTTCGACCTGGTAACCCTCGGGGGTCCTGTCGATGTATTGCATGCGGCTGACGTCGACGTGGCAGGGTGACAGGGAGACGGAGAGCCACGTCTCCCCCGGCCACTCCGCGCGGAAGGCGCGGCCCGTTTCGCCCCCGGGCTCGGCCACGAGCGCACCGAGCGTCGCCCCGGAAAGGCGCGCGTCGGAGAACGCGAGCTTCCCGGCGTCGGACAGCTCCGATTCGAAACGTGCGACGAACGCCGACAGCTCCTCCTCCCGCCCGTCCGCCTCGACGAGGACGACGCGCGGCTTCGGTTTCTCCGCACCGGCGGCCTCTGAAGCGGAGACGAGGACCAGGATCGCGAGGACGGGGGCGAGACGGGAAGCGTTCATACCCGAAGACTAACGCGGGCCCAGCCTCGTCCGCCCGGCGATCCTCCGCCGAAATGAGCCGTCCCTTCCCGTTCGCGGTGGCCCTCCTTCTCGTCGCACCGCTCGGGGCCGGGCAGCTGCCCGAGGAACAGAAGGCGCCGGCCCCGGTGAAGGCCGAAGTCGCCGTCGTCGCCGCGAGGGCGGGAGTCGAGACCGAGGCGGTGACGGTCGCCGTCCTGACTCGGAAGGAATAGAGCGGCTCCCGGCCCGCTCCCTGACCGAGCTCCTCCGCTACTTCCCGTCGATCGACGTGAGGAGGCGTGGGCCGGAAGGGGTCCAGGCCGACGTTTCAGGAGGCGACGCAGGCCCGCAGACTCCGACTCTCGGCGGACCTCCTGCTCGGCGGCGGCTGGTCGCTGGCTCCGTCCGCCTCCGTGCGCCGCCACCACGACGACTTCATTCTCGAGAGGTCGAACCGTGGCTTCAGCGGCGAGCGAAACGAAGTCCGCTGCAAGCCGGGTTAGGCTTGCCTACGCGAGGAGGGTCCGCGTTCGGGCCAAGGTTTCGTCGACTGTGGCTGACGGAAGAGAACATAGGAACTCCGCCTGTCGGCAGTTCCAGTCGAGGCTTCGAACATGATCCGCGAGGATGACGCCCGTGACTGGAAGAGCGGGCGGCAGGGGCACTTCGAATGGGTACGACTTCGCTTTGGAAGTGACCGGCGCTGCGAGCACGAGGCCAGACTTCTTGTTGTAGAAGGCCGGGGAAAGAATCACGACAGGCCGACGACCGGCCTGCTCGTGACCCAGTGTTGGGTCGAGGGTCAGCCAGACGACGTGGCCGCGGTCTGGCACGTATGGCATCAGAGAACCTCGCGGCCAACCGGGGGGCCGAAGTCGGTCTCCTCGTGGCGATTGCGAGTCGTGATGCCCTTGACGAGTTCCTCGAGGGAGTACTCGGGCCGAGCGGGGAGAAGAACGAGGCCCCCGTCGCGAATAGTGAGCTCGACGGCAGAGTGAGACTTCAACCCGACCTCGAGCGCGACTGGCTTGGGAATACGAACCGCGAGGCTGTTGCCCCACTTCTGGATCGTGGCTCTCATGGCGGCCTCCGTAGCAACATAGAGGATACCACGGCGGTCCGCCCGGCGAGCCTGACCCGGACTTCTACCGCAACGTCCACGAAACGGACCGGACGACGTTTCGCCTCGTGGCGCTCCGGCCGCGACCGAGGGGCGCTACGTCCTCGACCCGCTCCGCGTGACGTGGGACCTCCCGGCGGAAGCACGCCTTCCCTCCCGCACCGAGGCGCTCGCCCGCGTCTCGTACTTCGACCGCCCGTCGTTCGACGAGGGGGTCCTCCTTCTCGATACCCGCCTCGGCACCGCTCTCCCCGGGGGGAACATCCTCGAGGTCCATGTCGAGGGCGACAACCTCGGGGACGTCCGCTACGAGGAGGTGCCGGGCGTTCCCCTCCCAGGCCGGACCCTCGCCGCGGGCCTTCGCCTCGCAAGGTGAGCCGGAGGGTAAACTCCGGAGAGCGAGGGCGTACCGCTTCGATGCACAAGATTCTGCTCGTCGACGACAGGAGGAGCTTCCTCGACCTGGAAGCCACGTTCCTCGCGCGCGCCGAGTGCCAGCTCCTGACCGCCTCGACCGGCCTCGAGGCCATCCGCCTGGCCCGCACCGAGAAGCCCGACCTCGTCGTCCTCGACATCGAGATGCCCGAGATGAACGGCATCCAGGCCTGCCGCATTCTGAAATCCGAAGCCGTCACGTCGCACATCCCCGTCATCGTCCTCACCTCGATGCAGATGGAGGACGAGGCCCGGCGCGCCGGCGCGAACCACTTCCTGAGGAAGCCGATCGACGAGCCGACGTTCCTGGCCGAGGTGAAGCGGTTCCTCCCGATCGTGGAACGGACGGAGACGCGCGTGTCCCTCGATGCCCCCGTCACCCTCTGGCGCGACGGGGAGACCTTCGAGGTCCGCCTCGTGAACCTCTCGCGGACCGGCTTCTACGTCGAGACCGGCCAGCGCCACCCGATCGGCGCGCGGCTCGAGGTCTCCTTCTCGCTGCCGGGAGACTCCTCCGGCAAGGTCATCACCGGGGAGGCGCTCGTCGTCCGGCACGGGGACGACCCGCCCGGCTTCGGCTGCCGGTTCCGGCAGGTCTCCACGGGCGCGCGCCTCGTCGTCGAAGACTGGGTCGAACGCGTCGCCGCCGGGCTCTAGGCGGTCAGGGTTTTCCCGTTTCCGAGGTCGACGAGGCGGATCCCCATCCGCTCGGCGTAGTCGAGGATCCGCGGCTCACGGTAGAACTCCGAGAAGTAGATCCCGACGAGTCCGGCGTTCCCGATCAGCTTGAAGCAGTTCCAGCACGGAGAAGCGGTCGTGTAGATCTCGCCCCCCTCGATCCGCACGCCGTTCATCGCGGCCTGGAGGATCGCGTTCGCCTCGGCGTGGACCGTCGCGATGCAGTGCCCGTCCTCCATGAGGCAGCCGTCCTCGTCGCAGTGCGGCAGGCCCCTCAGCGAACCGTTGTACCCGGTGGAGAGGATCCTCCGGTCGCGCACGATGACCGCACCCACGTGCTTGCGGGGGCAGGTGGACCGGCTCGCCACCTCGGCGGCGATGTTCATGAAGTAGCGGTTCCAGTCGACGCGCTCGCCCATCGCCCGATTATGCGGTCCGGCGGGCGAGGCTGCTGCATCGCGGCGCCGCCCGTGTAGGATTCGCCCCATGCCCGACAGGACCGTCGTCGTCACCGGCCTCGGCGCCGTCAGCTCCCTTGGGAACGACCTCGCCTCCACCTGGGCGGGCCTCGTCGCCGGGCGGAGCGGAATCGGCCCCATCACCCTCTTCGACGCGAGCGGCTTCCGGACGAAGCTCGCGGCCGAGGTGCGCGGGATGCCCGACCCGGGAGTCTCGCCGCGCCTCCTCCGCCGCCTCTCCCGCACGGACGTCATCGGCCTGACCGCGGCCCGCGAAGCGCTCGCCGACTCGGGGCTCGACCTCGAACGCGAGGACCCGACCCGGATCGCCGTCATTCTGGGCGGCGGCGTCTCGGGCCTGCTCGACAGCGAGAACTACTTCCGCGACCTTCTCGAGAAGGGGCCGCGCGGGGCGCGCCCGACCCGCGTCCTGAACCACCCCCCCGACCAGACGACCGACCGGGTCGCGGAGGTCTGGGGCTTCCTCGGCCCGCGGGCGACGATCACGACGGCCTGCTCCTCCTCGTCCACGTCGCTCGGCTACGCCTCCGACCTGATCCGCTCCGGCGTGGCCGACGTCGTCGTGACGGGCGGGGCCGACACCTTCGCTCGCCTCACGCACGGCGGATTCAACGCCCTGCGCGCCTGCGACGCCGAGCCGTGCCGCCCCTTCGACCGGGGCCGCAAGGGGCTGACGATCGGCGAGGCCTCCGGGATCCTCGTCTTCGAGGAGGAGGGTCGGGCGCGGCGCCGCGGCGCGACGATCCGCGCCCGCTTTCTCGGCTACGGCATCACGAGCGACGCCCACCACACGACACAACCCGAGCCCTCGGGCGCGGCGGGAGCGCGGACGATGCGCAGCTGCATGAAGTCCGCCCGGATCGATCCCGGCGACGTCGACTACGTGAACGCCCACGGCACCGCCACCGTCCAGAACGACCCCGCGGAGACCCTCTCCATCAAGCTCGCTCTCGGAGGGCGGGCCCGGGAGATCTGCATCTCCTCGAACAAGTCGATGCTCGGCCACTGCCTCTGCTCGGCCGGCGCGATCGAGGCCGTGGCGACCGTGCGGACGATCGAGACCGGGATCGTCCCGCCCACCATCAGCTACGTCGAGCCCGACCCCGACTGCGACCTCGACGTCGTGCCGAACGTGGCCCGCGAGGTCGACGTCCGCGTCGCCCTCTCGAACTCCTTCGCCTTCGGCGGGAACTCCACCGTCGTCGCGTTCGGAAGGGCCTGACGAGCCGCCGTGAGAGAGATCTTCGTCACCGGCGCCGCCTCCGTGTCGCCTCTCGGTCGCGACCTCGACACGGCCGCCGCCCGCCTCGCGGCGGGAGACGGCGCGATCGCCGAGATCCCGGTTTCCGAAGGCGGCGAGCGGAAGGGTGCCGCGTACGCCGCCCGGATCGCAACCTTCACAACCGAGCCCGAGATGTCGAAGGCGAAGGCGCGCCGCCTCGACCGAGCCAGCCAGTTCGCCGTCGTCGCCGTGACCCGCTGCCTCGCGGAAGCGGGCTGGACGATGGCGGGGAACGAGGAGGAGACCGGCATCCTCCTCGGCACCGGCTCGGCCGGCGCCAGCCCCCTCGTCGACTTCGAGCGGCAGATGGCCGTCGAGTCGCCGGACGCGGCCTCTCCATTCCTCTTCCCCTACACCGTCGCGAACGCGCCGGCCTCGGTCGCCGCGATCGAGCTGAAGATCAAGGGCCCGAACGTCACGATCACGCAGAAGGACCCGGCGGGCCTGAACGCCCTCTTCTACGGCCGGCTCCTCGTCGCGGACGGGCGGACAAAGGCCATCGTCGTCGGCGCCGTGGACGAGTGGAACCTGACCTACCAGCTCGCCTACGAGAGGCTCGGCGTCTTGCGTACGTCGACGAAACCGGGCTACGTCCTCGCCGAGGGGTGTTCCGTCGTCCTTCTCGAGGACGGCGTCTCGGTCCGCGCCCGTGGCGCCCGCCCCTGGGCGCGCCTCGCGGGCGCCGCATCGGCCGGATCGCCCGTCTCGCCGCAGCAGCGCCGGGCCCGCCCCGAGGAGATCGCCGCGACGATCCGGGCCACGCTCGCCGACGCGGGGCTCCCGCCCTCCCGCGTCGCGCTCGTCCACGCCTCGGCCAATGGCGTCCCTTGGGTCGACGCCGCCGAGGAGGCCGCGCTCGCCGAGGTCTTCGGCACGGCGCCCCGTGTCGAGCGGGTCAAGCTCCAGGCAGGAGAAAACCCCTGCTCCGGCGCTCTTCAGCTCGCACTGGCTGCCCGTACCCTGCGCGACGAGCCTGGCCTCGGCGCCGTCTTCGTCAACTCCCTCGGCGCGGGCGGCAACCAGATCGCCGTCGTCCTCGCCGCGCCGTGAACGCTTCCGGCCCGCCCGTGGCGGCGCGGCCTTTCCGCGTCGACTTCGAGGTCCGCTTCCCCGAGGTCGACGCCTACCGCGTCGTCTGGCACGGCAACTACGTCCTCTACTGCGAGCTCGCACGCAACGCCCTCTGCGGCGCTGCCGGCTTCACCCCGGCCGAGGCATTGGCCTACGGCTACCGGGTCCCGATCACGAAGTTCGAGATCGCCGTCCGCCGCCCCGCGCGGCTCGACGACCGCCTCGAGGTCTCCTGCACCCTCCGCCCCCCCGAGACTGCGAAGCTCGAGATGGACTACGAGGTCCGTCGCCTTCCCGACCGCCTGCTCCTGGCGACCGGCTTCACGCAGCAAGTTCTCCTCAGCCCGAAGGACGAGCTCCTCCTCGGGTTCCCGAAGCCGGTCCGCCTCCTCGTCGAGAGGATCCTCGCCTACCAGCGCGGCGAGCGGGAGCTGACGGGGGAGAAGATCCCGCTCGGGTAGCGACCGCTGCCCGGGAGAACCGGTAATCCCCGATTCCGTGCCAGGCACGGAATCGTGTATTAATGCGTCAGCGCACGGCCCTTCGGTAGGCCGTCGCCAAGGCGTCGGCGTACTCGTTCCAGCGAATGCCGGAGTGCGCGGCGACCCAGCGCACCTCCAGCTCGGGGCGGGACCGGAGAGTCAGGTAGAGCTCCTGGACGAGCTCGAGGTTCTTGATCGGGCCGTCCTTGCGCCTCCAGCCCCTCGCTTCCCAGCCTTTCGCCCACTTCGTGAGGGTGTCCACGCAGAGCATGCTGTCGGTGTAGAGGACCGCCGGCGTGCCCGGGGGGACGAGACGGCAGCCGGCGACGAGCGCGACGAGCTCCATCCGGTTGTTCGTCGTGTGCGGCTCGTGACCGCACTCCTCGGAGACGACGCGGTCCCCGACGACGTAGACCGCCCCCCAGCCACCGGGCCCGGGGTTCGGGTCGGCGGCGCCGTCGGTAAAGACCCCGTCCTTCGGTCCCGCCGTGTGGCGGGCGAGGACGGAGGCGACGGGAAGGTCCTCCTCGCGGGACGCGGGCTTGCCCTTTCCGTTCTTGCATTTGAAGCAGCTCTTCGGCTTCCAGCCGGGGTACCTGCCCAGGATCTGCTCGCTCACGGTGAACGGACCGCCGCACTCCTGGCAGACGAAGCTCTCTTTGCGGCCCTTCGGCTTCTCGCTCATGGCCGCACTGAATACCACACCCGACCGGAGCGGAGAGACCGGCCCTACTTCAGCTTCTCCGCTCCCGCGAACTCCCTGTCGGGCCTCAGCTCGTAGAGGACCGCCGCGTCTTCCGGCGTCGTCGTCTCCGTCACCATCCGGGAGACGAGCGCGCCGACGCCCGGCCCGAGCATGTAGCCCTGCCCGCACATGCCGACGGCGTCGAGGTAGCCCTCGAGGGTCGCGCTCCGGCCGACGACGGGCGAGCCGTCGGGCGTCATCGGGTAGAGGCCGCGCCACGTCCGCCGCACCTTCAGGTTCGCCAGCTTCGGCATGAGGCCCACCATCCGCCGGGCGACCATCGGCAGGAACTCCGACGTCTCGCGACGGTCCGTTCCGATGAGGGGCGGGTCGGGGGTGATGCAGAAGATGACCTGCCCCGAGTGCGCCTGGTAGAAGTAGTAGCTCGCCGCGCCGGGCGTCCGCCGGATGTCGACGATCATCGGCTGCAGGAACCGCTGCGCCGGCTCGGTGATTCCCGCCTCGTGGCAATCGGGGTTCACCGGAACGTCCAGCCCGCCCGACTGCGCGAGCGACCGCGCCCAGGGACCCGCCGCGTTGACGACGCAGGGCGTCGCGTAGCCCCCCTTGTCGGTCCTCACGCCGACGACCGTTCCCTTGCGCCGCATGAGGTGCGTGACGCGCTCGTTGAAGCGGCACTCCACGCCGAGCTCGACGGCACGCCGGTGGAAGGCGCAGGCCGAGAGCATGGGAGACGCCGACCCGTCCCCGGGCGATAACGTCCCGCCGAGGAGACCCTCGGCGTAGAGGCCGGGTGCCAGGCCGAGCAGGGCGTCCTTCCCGTACCAGTCGATGTCGAGCCCGGCCCTCTTCTGGACGACGAGGAGCTCCTCGAGGGTCTTCGCCTCGTCCGCCCGGTAGGCGACGAACATGTACCCGCCCTGGCGCCACTCGATGTCGAAACCGTGCGTCTCCTTCCAGGTGGAGAACGTCTTCAGCGAATCGAGGCAGAGGCGGATCTTCGCGGGCGACGAGTGCGTGGCACGCAGGCCACCGATGGCCGCCTTGTTGCTCCCCTGCCCTGCGGAGGCGAACTGGTCGACGCAGAGGACCTTCAGCCCCTTCTCCGCCAGGTACATCGCGGTGGGCATGCCGACGCTTCCCGCGCCGACGACGACGGCATCGTAGACGGAGGTCGTCATCACACGCCTCCCACGAGCGGTCCGACGGAGGTGGGTACGGCGTCCCTCGTCGGCCCCTCGCCGGTGACGATGCCCGCGAACGCGCCGAGCGGGACCTCCATGAAGACCGGGCGCTGCGTCATCGGTGTGACCTGCGCGAGCGGCACGCCCTCCTCGCGGAAGACCCGCGCGATGAGCGCCGGGCAGGTCTTGCCGCCGCAGGCACCCATGCCGGCGCGGGTCAGAGCCTTGAGGTGGTTCAGGTCGTGCACCCCCTCGCGGATGTGCCGGCGGATCTCCCCCGCCGTCACGCGCTCGCAGCGGCAGACGACGTCGTCGTCGTCGATCCGCTGCACTTCTTCCTCCATCGCCTGAGAGATCCACGGCGCCTGGACCTGGATGCCGGCGATCCGCTTGGCGATCTCCCGCGGCGCCTTCACTTTCACGAGGAGCGCGTGGTCCGCGAACTTCGGCGAACGGACCTTCGCCACCGGCACGTGGCCCAGCACCTTGCCGAGCGTGTCGAGGACCGTCACCATATCCCCTTCCTTGATCGTCGTCTTCGGGAACTCGAATGGGATGGAGACGAGGACCCCTCCCGCGTCCTTCTTCCGGTAGTCGACGAGCGTCACGGCGAGGCCGGGGCAGATCGCCACGCACTGCTCGCAGGCGATGCACGCGCTCTCGTCGAACGTCGGCACGCCGAGGATGTCGTCCCCCTCGATCTTGATCGCCCCCTTGGGACAGATCGACGTGCACGGGTTGCAGGGGATCTCCTGGGAGCAGTGGAAGATCGGGAAGACGCCCGCCTCGTGCTCGGGGATCTCCTCGGTGATGACGGCCCCGGGGCGGGCCTTCAGGACCTCGGCCGTACGCAGCCACTCGGCGGGGACTTCTCCCACGTCGCGGCCCAGCATCCGCGCGATCTCGGTCCCCTTGATCTTCCCGGTGAACATCGCCGCGCTCGCCTCGGCGATCTCTTCGGCATCTCCGGCCCCGAGGACGGGGAGACCGAACTCCTTCGCCTTCTTCAGGAACTCGTCCACGGGGTCGAGACCGACGGCGACGAGGAGCGTGTCGCACTCGAACGTCCTCTCGGTCCCGGGGACGGCCTTCCAGGACGGGTCGAGCTTCGCGATGGTGACGCTCTCGACCTCTTCCTTCCCGTTGGCCGAGACGATCGTGTGACGCGTGTGGATCGGCACGCCCATCCTCACGAGCTTGTCCCGGTGGACCTTGTAGCCGCCGCAGTCGTCGAGCGCCTCGCAGAGCCCCACGACCTGGATCCCCGCCTGGAGGGCGTGGTACGCGCCGATGAGGCCGACGTTTCCGCCGCCGACGACGAAGAGCCGTTCGGCGGGGCGGACGAGATCGCGGTTCACGAGAGTCTGGAACGCCCCCGCGCCGTAGACGCCGGGGAGCGTGTTCCCCTTGAAGACGAGCGACTTCTCGCGGGCGCCTGTCGCCACGAGGAGGACGTGCGGACGGACCAGGAAGTAGTGACTCCCCCGCAGCACGCCCACCTTCCGATCCGAGAAGACCGCCAGGGCCGTCGTCTCGGTCCAGAGCCTCACGCTCGGAAACGAGCGGACTTCGACCTCCAGCTTCTTCCCGATGTCCATGCCGCGCGTCCCCGCGTGACACGCCTCGATGGAGCCGAAGAACTTGTGCGTCTGGAGGACCAGCTTGCCGCCCAGGGCCGCCTTGTCGTCGACGAGGACGACGTTCACCCCGGCCTTCCCCAGCTCGATCGCCGCGGCCAGGCCCGCCGGGCCTCCGCCCAGGATCAGGCACTCGGTCTCGATGGTCTCGATATCGTGGAATCGCAGGTCGCCGTCCGCGTCGAGGAGCCTCGCCTTGCCGTCGAGCGGCTCGACCGCCATCCCCTCCGTCACGGGCACCATGCACGACTTGACCGACAACCCGTTCGCCACGACCGAGCACTGCGCGCACTGGCCGTTCGCGCAGAAGATCCCCTGCGGCGATCCGTCCTTGTGGTGGTGCCCGAAGATGCGGACACCGCTTGCGAAGAGGGCCGAAGCGATCGTCTCGCCAGGCCGCGCCTTGAAAGTCTCGCCTCTCCACGTGAACGGCACCACGGCCTCGCCGGGCACGGGAAGGATCGGGTGTTCTCGGATTCGGTAGTCCGACATGCGGCTCCTCGTCCCCGGCTCGCCGGACCCGCGGCAACGCCATCATCCGGTGCGGGGTGGGGCGCGCCTCGGGATCGAGGCGACCCAACAGGCGAGGATAAGGAGGACGGGGGCCGGCGTCCAGCGCGGAGCACCCCATCTCCCGCCGCTCTCTGCCCCTTCCTTCCGCACTCTCTTTATGATCCGCACATGAACAGGACCGACGTAGTCCTAAATACGGCCCCGACCGACGAGGCGGGAGCCGTCACTCGCGACGTCGTCGTCATCGGCGGCGCGATCGCCGGCGCGTCCGCCGCGATCCTCCGCCGGCGCCGCAGCCCTGGTCTCCGCGTCCTCGTCGTGGAGAAGAGCGAGGAGTTCGACTGGAAGGTGGGGGAGTCGACGGTCGAAATCTCGTCGTACTTCCTCATCCGCGTTCTCAAGCTCTACGACCATCTGAGCCGCGAGCAACTGCCGAAACAGGGGTTCCGCTACTGGTTCCACAACGAGAAGACCGCTCGGGCGAGAGACGCTTCGGAAGTGGGGCCGACCCAGCTCGCGCGGACGCCGAGTTTCCAGCTCGACCGCGCCGTCCTCGACAGCCACGTCCTCGGTATGGCGGAGAACGAAGGAGCCGAACTCTTCCGGCCGGCGAAGGTCGTCGACTTCTCGCTCGAGGGCGAGAACGGGAGCTCCGTCACCGTCGAGAAGGCGGACGGGACGAAGATCGTCGTCCGGGCGAAGTGGGTCGTCGACGCCAGGGGCGCCAGGCGCTCCTCGCTCGCAGGCGCGGCGGCGTCACGCCCATCGAGAGTCACCCGACGTCGGCCATATGGGTCCGCTACAGGGGCGTGAAGGACCTCGACGGCGTCGAGGTCGTCGGGACGGACCCGGCCGACCCGTTCGCCCGTGGCGTCGTCGCCGCCCGGCGCCTCGCCACGAACCACTTCACCGGCTGGGGCTACTGGATCTGGTTCATCCCGCTCCGCGGCGGCGAGACGAGCGTCGGCCTCGTCTGGGACAAACGCCTCGTGCAGCCCGAGGGCGCGACGCCGCTCGAGAAGCTGACGCGCTTTCTCGACGCGAACCCGCTCACGCGGGAGCTCGTCGAGCGCGCCGAGGCCGTCGACGGGGACTGCCGCTACTACGGCCACCTCCCCTACTTCGTCGACCGCTTCATCGGGCCGGGCTGGACCTGCGTCGGCGACGCCGGAGGCTTCCTCGACCCGTTCTACTCGCCGGGCCTCGACCAGATGTCGTTCTCGGTCCACATGAGGGTCGACCTGATCGTGAAGGCGCTCGCGGGAGCCCCCGCGGCGGAGATGGAGCGGGATTACGCGGAGCACAACGAGCGCTACGACCGCTTCTTCCGCTACTTCTACGAGTCGATCTACCGCGACAAGTACTACATCCTGGGCGACTACGACACGATGACGATCGCTTTCCTGATGGACACGGCCCTCTACTCCCTCGTCGCGGTCCACCCCGTCTACAACGAGTCGGCGGCCCGGCTCGGCATCCCGCCGTTCTTCGGCGACGGCGCGGAGCTGGGCCTCTACCCGATGACGTTCTACCGGGGCCGCCTGGTGGCGATCGCGAAGCGCAAGAGGGAGCTCGGGATCTACGGGAACCACAATCACGGGCAGCGCCCGCGCTTCGTCGGCTTCACGCTCCGGACCGGGGCGCACGTGATGCTCTGGCACGGCCTCCTCCGGTGGGCGAAGGCGGAGGTGGCGAACGCCCTGACGTACCTCTGGAAGCCGAAACCGATCGAAGGACCGCGCCCGCTCCTTCCGCCGCGCCCCGCGCCCGAGGGAGGCCGGGACGTCCCGGCGGCGGCGCGCGGATGACGAGGGGCAGCGCGTGAGAGAGGGAACGGCTGGTCGGGACGGCGCACCGGTCGGAACGGGCGTCGCGCAGCCCCCTTCTCCTCCGGGCTTCGACGTCGTCGTCTGTGGCGGGGGGCCGGGAGGCTCGACCGCGGCCGCGTTCCTCGCGCGCCAGGGGTTCTCCGTCGCGCTGTTCGAGCGGGAGCGCTTCCCGCGCTTCCACATCGGAGAGTCGCTCCTGCCGTACAACGTCCCGCTCTTCCAGCGGCTCGGGGTCCTCGAGAAGCTGCGGGCGTCGGGCCCGCAGGTGAAGCTCGGCGCCCGCTTCTACCACCAGGGAACGGACCACGCGCGCCTCGTCCGGTTCGCCGACGCCTTCGACGGGGCGCCGGCTTCGGCCTTCCAGGTGAAGCGGGCCGAGTTCGACGCGCTGCTCCTCGAGCACGCGCGTGAAGCGGGCGTGCGGGTCAGCGAGGGGACGCGCGTGGAGGAGGTCCTCTTCGACGGCGAGCGCGCGACGGGCGTACGCGTGAAAGGGCCCGGCGGAGAGGAGGCGCGGGGCGTGCCGGCGAAGGCGGTCGTCGACGCGACGGGGCGGGACGCCCTGCTGTCGCGGCGGCTGGGCGGGCGTCAGAAGGACCCTGCGCTCGACCGCTCGGCGGCGTTCGCCCACTTCTCCGGCTTTCGTCGGGCGGAAAGCCCGGCCGGCGGCGACATCGTCGTCGTGACGACCCCCGACGGCTGGTGGTGGCTCATCCCGTTCTCCGACGGGACCGTCTCGGTCGGCGTCGTGATGCCGTCGTCGAGCTTCGCGAAGAGGACGGGGAGCGTCGAGGAGCTCTTCGAAGGCCGGATCGCCGCGACGCTCGAGGTCCGGTCTCTCCTCGAGGGGAACCCGCGGATCGGGGAGGTCCGCGCGATTCCCGACTATTCCTACCGGACGCCGCGGACCTCGGGGGACGGCTTCTGCCTCGTCGGCGACGCGGCCTGCTTCCTCGACCCCGTCTTCTCCAGCGGCGTCCTCCTCGCGATGTCCTCGGGGGAGATGGCCGCGGAGGCGATCGGCCAGGCGCTCTCGCGGCGCGGCCGCGTCGACGCGGCGGACTTCCGCGCGATGGAGAAGACGTACGGCCGGGCGATCTCCCGCTTCAGCCGCTTCGTCCACGGCTTCTACGAGCCGCACGTCCTCGAGACGTTCTACACCGAGTCTCGAGTCCCCCTGATCACGGGCGCCGTGACGACCGTCCTCGCGGGAGCGGTGTTCCGTCCGAGCCTGAAGTCGCGGATCTGGGCGGCGGCCTTCCACCTGGCCTCGCTCCTGGTCTGGCTCGAGCAGCGGGCGACCGGGGCCGGACCGTTCGAGCGCGCGACCGGCCTCGTCGGGGGCGAGAGGTTCTGAGGGAGGGGCCCGGGCGGCGCCCGGCCATTCCGTTTTCTGCCTCCGCGAAGGTAGGATCTCGCCGCACCGCACAGGAGGTCCCGATGAGCTCGACACCCTCCCGCGTCCTGAGCGCCCTTTTCGCCGCCGGCATCGGCGGCCTCCTCACGTTGGCTCCGCTTCTCGCGGCCGAGGAGCCGAAGAAGCCCGACCCGCTCCCGACCCCCGCGCCCGCCCCGCCCGGCTCGGGCGCCGCAGCACTCGAGAAGCTGAAGGCCCTCGCGGGCGACTGGATCGAGGTGGAGCCGAAGATGGGGCCGGCCGGACACGTCGCCGACAGCTACCGGGTGACCGGCGCGGGGTCGGCCGTCGTCTCGACGCTCGCCCCCGGTACGCCGCACGAGATGGTCTCCGTCTACCACAGGGACGGCAGCGACCTCGTGATGACCCACTACTGCGCGGCGCAGAACCAGCCGCGCCTGCGGACGAAGACCGTGACCGGGAACGTCATCGCGATGGAGTTCGACGGCGGCACGAACGTCGACCCGGCGAAGGACGTCCACATCCATGCCGTGAAGATCGAGCTCCTCGGCCCCGACGAGATCCGCGAGACCTGGATCGGCTGGAAGGGCGGGAAGACGGAGGAGCCGCCGCTGGTCCTGCACCTGAAGCGAAAGAAGGTCTGACCGGGGCGCCCTGCCCCGCGTTCAAAGGCCCCGCGGCCTTCCTGGCCGCGGGGCGCGGCGCTCCGACCGCTTTCCTCAGGCCGCGAGCATCCTCTTCCGGTCCCGCCACGCCACGCCGGCCACGACGAGGAAGACGAGCTCGACGAGCGCCGTGACGATCATCCACTTCACGACAGGCGAGTCTCCCATTCCGTAGGAGTGCATGCCGATGTTCAGGACGAAGTTCACGCCGAGGTAGGTCATCAGGATCGTCTGGAACGCCGCGATGCTGATGACCGCGACTCCGAACGTCCCGATCACCTTGTCGACCTTCAGGTGGAGGATCGCCATGTAGGCCAGGAACGCCACGAGCGACCAGACTTCCTTCGGATCCCAGCCCCAGTAGCGGCCCCACGACGAGGCGGCCCAGACGGAGCCGGTGAGAATCCCCGCGAGGAGGAAGATCGAACCGACGAACATGTACCAGTAGAGGAGCTCGTACATCTTCTCGACGAGCGCCGCCCTGCCCTTGCCGAACGCCGCGAAGCCGATCTGCATGTGCGCGACGACGAGGCCGAGCGCGAGGACGGCGTAGCCGACCATGATGATCGGCACGTGGATCGCGAGCCACGGCGTCCCCGCGAGGACGGGGGCGATCGGGTGGATGAAGCGGTCCATCGGGAGAAGGTCGGTCAAAGCCATCGTCAGCGCAGACATCGCCGCGGCGTTGATCACGACGATCCGGTTCTTCAGCAGCACGTAGGCGATGACGGCGAAGAGCCCGACGCCCCACGCCAGGAAGAGGAGAGACTCGTACATGTTCGCCGCGGGAATTCGCTCCCCGGCGGCCCACCTCATCCCGATCCCCCACGACATGGCTCCGAAGCCGAGGACGAGAAGGACGAAGGCGACGGCGTCGAGGAGGCGGCTCGACCTCACCCACGCCGCGATCGAGGCGGCGAGCGCGACGAGCAGGATGATCCACGCGAGACGCGACGGGTCGACGCGGTTGTAGAGGATCTCCCCGTCGATCTTCTTCGAGGACGGCCAGCCCGGCAGACGAGGCCCGTTCGCGTGGGAGAGGAGCGCTTCGGGCGAGACCTCGAGCGGCAGGTTCCAGCGGGCCCGGGCGTCGCCCGGAGCGGGAATCGGCCGGACGACGGTGCGCTGGAGGACGCCGTAGAGGGAGCCGAGGCGGTGCTCGAGCTTCTCGGCGTCCTTGAGAACCCCTGTCCGGGGCTTGTCCTGGGAGGCCGCCTGGCCCGCTGCCTGGACGAGCTGCATGAGCCGCGGGTTCCCGACGAGCTGCTCGAAGGAGACGTGCCTGGCCGCGGGGTCGATACCGGCCGCAGCGGCGAGCGCCTTGCTGCCGACCTTGACGACGGGAGCCCTTGCGGCCGCCTGCGGGTCGAAGAGCCACCCCGTGAACGTCGCGACCGGGTCCTCGCCGTTCCAGGAATGGGATCCGGTCACGGTCCAGACCGTCTCGCGGGCGAGCGTGTCGAGCGGCATGACCCGTCCGTCGTGCTGGACCGGGAGCCGTTTCAGGGACGCGATGTTCGGAGGTCCCGCGGCCAGCGCGGACGTCGCGATCGGCAGGAGCGCCAGGGCGACGAGAAGCGAACGTCCCATCGTAGGCAGCGACATCCCGTCCGAGGCGATCTTCGCCTCGAACGCTTCGCGCTCGCGCATCTGCGAAACGCGCGTCAGGAGGACGAGGATCATCCCGAGGACGAGCGTCGCGTACCCGGCGAAGACGACGAGCTGCCCGGGGTCCTTCGAGACCGACAGGACCGTCGCCTCGCGCCCGCCGTCCTGCTGGTAGCTCGACTGGAAGAGCGACCAGCCGCGGTGGTGGAGCGGGGTGTTCATCCAGATCCTCGCCGGGAAGCTCTTCCCGGTGTCGATGTCGGTCACGACGACCTGGCTCGCGAAACCGGACGGCCGCATCGTCCCCTGGTAGGTCTCGAGGACGAAGTCGTCGAGCTTCACCGAGAACGCCAGCTCGTGCTGCGCGACGACTTTCCCCTGCGGGTCCCGCTCGACGGCGACGGCGCCGCTCTCCCCCTCCCAGAGGCCGAGCTGCCCCTCCACCTTGCCGAAGTACGTCAGCGCCGCTCCCGCGAGGATCAGGAGGAGCGAGGCGTGCGTCACGACGAAGCCGACGCGCTTCTTTCCCCACGGGAAGAGGTTCGCGATGGAGCAGGCGACGTTGACCGCGAAGAGTCCCTGAAGCCCCAGGAACCACCAGGAGTAGTAGACGAGCTTCCCCGCCGTCGCCGCGTCGGTACGGGACTCGAGGATCGTCCCGGCCGACAGGCCGACGAGGAGGACGACCAGGAGAACGACCGCGAGCTTGAGGGAGGACAGCGTTTCGACGAGCTTCTTCAAAGGGGATCCGTCCTTGGGTGAGATGTCGGGGCGGGAGAACCCGAAAAGAACGGATGTTCCCACCCCGCGGGGAGCGTGTCGAGGCGGTCACCTCGGCGACGGGCGGGGGGTCCCCTTCCGAAACGCCTCCGCCTCGTCCGGCCTGCCCCAGGCCTCGTAGAGATCCAGGATCCGTTGGTGAGTCCTTCCGGGACCCCGGCCCGCGAGCCCCGCCTTCGTCTGGGCGGCCCAGGCGTCGAGGAGCATCTTCTCGGCCTCCGGGTATTTCCCCTGCGCCGTCAGGCATGCGCCAAGGAGGCTCTTCGCGCTCGCCCTGGACTTGTGATCCGCGGGAAGCATTTCCGTCGGGAACGCGAGGACGCCGTTCAGCAGCGCGGCGCCTTCCGCTGGATCTCCCTGCGCGAGCAGCGTCTCGGCAAGGTGGGTCATGTTGGTGGCGACGGCAGGATGGTGCTCCCCAAGCACCTTTCTGTTGATGGCGAGAGCGCTGCGGAACAGCGGCTCGGCCTCCTGGGGCCGGCCCTTGTCCAGCAGGACCCCGGCCAGGTTGTTCCGGTCGATCGCCACGGTCGGGTGCCCTTCCCCCAGCGCCTCGAGGTCGATGGCGAGAGCGTCGCGGAGAAGCGTCTCCGCCCCGTCGAGCCGCCCGGTGCTGAGCATCACGAGGGCCATGTTGTTGAGGTCCTGCGCCACCGCGGGGTGCTCGTCTCCGAGCGCCTTGCGGTGGACCGCGAGCGCTTCGCGGTAGAGTGTCTCCGCCTCGTCGAGCCGCCCCTGGCTGAACAGGATGATGGCCACGTTGTTCACGCCCGTCGCCACGGTGGGGTGTTCGTTCCCGAGGGCCTTGCGGTTGATCGCGAGGGCCTGCCGGAAGAGCTGCTCCGCTTCGTCCAGCTCCCCCTTGTGGAACAGGGCGGTGGCGAGGTTGCTCAGGTCCACCGCGAGCCCCGGGTGGTCTTCGCCCAGCGCGCTCCGGTCGATCGCCACCGCCTCGCGGTGGAGCCTCTCCGCCTCGTCGAGCCGTCCCTTGTCGGTGAGGACGAGGGCCAGGCTCGACAGGTCCATCGCCACGTCGTGGTGGCCGTTGCCCAGCGCCTTGCGATGGAGGGCCAGCGCCTCGCGCAGGAGCGCCTCCGCCTCGTCGAGCTTGCGTTCCTCTTCCAGGACGCTGGCCAGGGCCGCGAGGCTCCCCGCGACGTCGGGGTGCCCCTCGCCCTTCAGCCTCTTCTGCATGGCGAGAGCCTCGCGGAGCCGCTTCTCCGCCGCGCCGTACTGCCCCCGGCCGGCGAGCACCCGGCCGCTCCCCTGCAAGCCCTCTACGACGGACGCGTCGTCGCCGGCATACAGTGACGTCCGGATCCGCAGCGACTCGTTCAGCAAGGGCTCTGCCCGGTCGAAGAGCCCGAGCTTGCTGTAGATGTCGCCGATCGTGTACAGGAGCCGCGCCCTGACCTCGGGCTGGTCCCTCAGCTCGCCCTCGATCCGCCGGGCGCCGCGATCCAGGATCTCCCGCGCCGTAATCTTCTCTCCCCTGGCGGTCTCCGGGTCGTTGACGTCGAAGAGGCTCACGAGCAGCCGCGTCACCTCGTCGGCGGTGTCGCGCTCCCGGCGGATCCTCGCGTTCTGGACCGTCGCCGTCACCGCGAAAGCGAGGAGGAGGAGGAACACCGTGGCGACGGCCGACACGCCCCCCGCGTGAAGCCGGACGTACTTGCCGGCCCTGTACGACCAGCTCGCCTTGTGAGCCGAGACGGGATAGCCGTCGAGGTACCGGCCGATGTCGTCCGAGAGGGCCTGCACGGACCCGTACCGGCGCTGCGGCTCCTTGCGCATCGCCATCATGACGATGTTGTCGAGGTCCCCGCGCAGCAGCCGGTTCAGCTTCTGCGGCGTCCCCGCCCCGCGCGACGTGACGACCCTGTGGGAGTCCTCGCCGCCGCCCGTGACCACGGTGCTGGGCCTGCCGGGCTCCTCTTCGCAGACCACGCGGTAGACCTCCAGCTGGCTGCCGGTCTTCAGCTCGTAAGGGCGCCGTCCCGTCAGCAGCTCGTACAGGACCACGCCCAGCGAATAGACGTCGCTGGCGGTCGTGAGCGGGTCGCTCCGGACCTGTTCGGGGCTCGCGTACGCGGGAGTCATCACGTGCATCCCGGTCGCCGTCGGAGGCGCCTCGAGCGACAGCGCGTCCGGGTTCAGGAGCTTGGCGATCCCGAAGTCCAGAAGCTTGGGAACTCCGTCGGCGGTCACCAGGATGTTGGCCGGCTTGAGGTCCCTGTGGATCACCAGGTTCTGGTGGGCGTACTGCACTGCCGAGCAGATCGACCGGAAAACGAGGAGCCGCTCCCGGATGCTGAGGCCGTGGCTGTCGCAGTAGTCGCCCAGAGGTTTCCCCTGGATGTACTCCATGACGAAGTAGGACAGTCCGTCCTCGGTCGTCCCGCCGTCGAACAGCTTCGCGATGCCGGGGTGATCGAGGGCCGCCAGGATCTGCCGCTCCCTGCGAAAGCGGTTCACGATCTCGACCGAGGCCATCCCCTTGCGGATCACCTTGATCGCCACGTGCTTCCTGAACTCCTGGTCGGCCCGCGCCGCCAGGTAGACCGTTCCCATCCCCCCTTCGCCGAGCCGGCGCAGCACCTGGTACGGCCCGATCCGGAGGCCCTGGACGGCCTCGTCGTCGGACGGCATCACGGAGGTGGGGCGGTCTTCGGGGTCCGCGGATTCCGGGATCGTCGTCTCGACCACCGTGGAATCGTCGTCCGAGCGAGCTCTCACGAAGTGCCCCCCGCGGATTTTGCGGCAACACTAGCACTTCCCTGAACGCCCGAAAGTGCCCTACCCGGCGACCCGCGGATCAAAGGCCACGGTAGGTCCCCCTGCACATGGATCCAGGTCGTCAGGAGAACCCGACCTCAGGCCTCCCCTGCTCCCCTCCGCTCGAGGTACGCCGCGATCCGGTCGTCCGTATCCACGGTCTTCCGATAAACGCCCCGCCGTTCCGTGGGAACGAGCACCCGCTCCATGAGCCACGACTGAATGGCAGCACGCCGGACGCCGATGGTGATCAGCTCGTCCGAGGAGATCGTCGCCGAGGCGCTCGATGCCTTTCCGCCCTTCGGCTTCCTGGCCGTAGCGCTGCCGGGCTTTCCGGCATTCCCGGCCCTGGCGGCGGGGCGCACCGGCCCGGCGGGGGCCTTCCGCTTCGCGGGGGGCCGCGCCGGCTTCGAAGTCGGAGCAGCTTCCGGGCGAGGCTCGGCCTCCAGCTCGATCCCGAAGGTCCCCGCGACGTCTTCGGCCGCGATCGTCGGCGCCACCGACGAACCCGGCGTCGCCACGAGCGCGCTTCCGGCCGCGGCTCCGATCAGGTCGAGGTGGTCGACTCCCCGGAGGAGGAAAAGCAGCTCGGGCTGCCGGTCGAGCCGCGCGCCAACGCCGTAGAGGACGGCGGCGACGTGCTCGCAGACGTCCGCCCGGTCGGGGCACGAGCACGACTTGCTGATCTCCCGCGGCGAAGGGAAGAGCCCTTCGCCGTGGCGCGTGACGACGGCCATGACCTGGTCCGAGAGCCGCCCCTGGAGGAGCTCGATGAGGGAGCCGATCTTCCCGGCGCAGGCGGCGCTCAGCGCCTCCCAGCGCGCGGGGCGAAGCGGGGAGATCCGGACCTCGACGCGATAGAGGTGCGACCCCATCACGAGTGCGTCGATCGTCCCCGCGCCGATCTTCAGGTCGAGGACCTGGCCGCTCGAGAGGTAGCTCCGGCCGCGTGGGAGGCGGTTCTCGTAGTCGCTGTACGACTCGAGGTTGTGGTTCCAGGCCTTACCCCAGAACGAGCGGGCGATCGTCCGCCCCTCGATCCGCACGGGGTCGCAGGCAATCTTCTTCTTCGCCGCGGCGGCGAGGTGCTTCTCTGCCTTCGCCTTCCTCGAAGAAACCGTCTGCGGTTCTCGGTACCCGTACCAGCTGCCCCACGCCATTCACGCGATCCTCTCTTTCTCCGAGCGCGGTCGCGAGGTCGAGAGAGACGAGGCGCATCAGCTCGGCATCGCTCATCTCGAAGACGGTGAGCTCGCCGCTGCCTTCGAGAAGCTCGCGGGACAGGGCCCTCTTCCCTTCGATGAGCGCGTCGATCCGCTCTTCGACCGTTCCGCGGCAGACGAGCGTGTGGACGAGGACGTTGCGCTTCTGGCCGATCCGGAACGCGCGGTCTGTCGCCTGGTCCTCGACGGCGGGGCTCCACCAGCGGTCGAAGTGGATGACGTGCGACGCCTCGGTGAGGTCGAGGCCGGTGCCGCCCGCCTCGAGCGAGACGACGAAGAAAGGAGGACCGTCCTCGCGCTGGAAGTCGTCCACGAGCGCCCGCCGCTTTCCGACCGGGGTCCCGCCGTGGAGAGCTAGGCCGGGCCTGCCGTAGAGCGTCGCGAGGTACTCCGCGAGCGGGCCGGTCATCTCGCGGAACTGCGTGAAGACGAGCGCCTTCTCCTGCGTCTCGATCAGCTCCTCGCATATTTCGGCGAGCCTTCCGAACTTGCCGCTGCCGGCGGGGGCGAACGTCCCGTCGGAGAGCCACTACGACGGGTGGTTGCAGATCTGCTTGAAGCGCATGAGGGACGCGAGAACGACTCCGCGCCGCTTTATCCCATCCGTCTGGCCCAGCGCTTTGGCCAACTCCTTCACCGACTGCTGGTAGAGCACAGCCTGGGTCTTCGAGAGGGGGCACCAGGCCTTCACCTCGGTCCTCTCGGGAAGATCGGCGATGACGCTCCGGTCGGTCTTCATCCGCCGCAGGACGTAGGGGAGGACGAGGCCACGGAGAGCGCCGTCGTCGGGAGCGGAGCTTTCGGCGAGCTTCTTCGCGTACCGGGTGAGCTCGGCAGCCGACCCGAGGAGGCCGGGCGCGACGAAGTCGAAAACCGACCAGAGGTCGCCGAGGCGGTTCTCGACCGGGGTGCCGGTGAGCGCGAGACGGAGCCGGCTGTTCAGCGCCTTGGCCGCGCGGGTCTGCTGCGCGCCGGGGTTCTTGACGGCCTGAGCCTCGTCGAGGACGACGAGCCCCCAGCGGACCTCCTTCAGCCACGAGAGTCGAAGGAGCGAGCCGTAGGTCGTCAAGACGACGTCGACGCCACCGAGGCTCGTGCCCGAGAGCGCCGCGAGCTCGGCAGCCGGAAGGGCCGAGCCGTGGGCCACGAGCGTCTTCAGCGACGGGGCGAACCGCTCGATCTCGATCTTCCAGTTCGAGAGGAGCGAAGCGGGGAGGACGAGGAGGTGGGATTCGCCCGGCCGCTCGCGCCGCAGGAGCAGAAAAGGCGCGAGGACCTGAATGGTCTTGCCGAGCCCCATGTCGTCGGCCAGGCAGCCGCCGAGCCCGAGGCGCGCCAGGGCACGGAGCCACTTCACGCCCGCCTTCTGATAGGGGCGGAGCGTCCCTCGAAGCTCCGGGCCGGGATCGGCCGCGGCGAGCGCCTCGGGGCCGCGCTCTCTCACCTCACACGGATCGCCTTCGTCGTCGTCCGGCTCGCCGACACGTCGACCGAGGCGCTCTCCGTCGTCACGCTCTTCCCCGACACCTCGACCCGGTAGCGTCCCGGCGGGAGCGCGGGGAGCGTGTAGCGTCCGCGGTCGTTCAGGGCGGCGCTCCGGCCAACGGTCTCCTCTTCGGCCGCGCGGTCGCGTCCGTGCGAGTCGAGGACTTTCAACCGGAGGGTCGTCGGGTCGACGTCCGGTGGCGCCTCGATGCGGAGCGCGAGCTTCCCGGCCTCCTCCATCCTCACAGCGACGCGCGCCTCGCCCCGCTCCGGGACCGTCACCTCAGCTTCGCCCGCGCCCCCCTCGCGACCCCGCGCCACCACGCGGTAGCGGCCTTCGGGGAGGTTGCTCCGCTGCCAACGCCCCTCGGCGTCACACCGGCCCGTGACGACCGTCCGGTCGGAGAGGTTGACGAGGTGGAGCGAGGCTGCGGGCGAGGGACGCCGATCCGCGTCCATCGCCTCGACGGCGAGCGAGGCTGTCCCTTCTCCCAGAACGAGGTCGACGACCTCGTCGCCGGTCAGGTCCTTCGGCGCGAGGAGCCGGAAGCCCTTGCGCTTCCCGTTGTCGGTCCCGCGCAGGTACCGTGCCTTGCCGGGGCCCTCGAGGTAGAACACCGCGCGCCCCTCGGCGTCGACGGACGACGCCGCGAGCCGGAACGCTCCGTCGCCGAAGACGCCAAGCTGCCCGGGCGCGACGGGGACCCCCGCATCGTCGACGAGACGGGCCTTCAGCTCGACCGCGCCGAGGGCGATCTCGAACCAGAGCCGGCCGGACGACGGCACCTCGATCTCCCGGCTCTCGGCGCCCCAGCCGCTCCCCTCGATCCGCAGCGACGCTTTCCCCTCGCCCGCCTCCGCGAAGACGAAACGCCCCTGGCTGTCGGTTGAGGTCGGCGGCGCGAGCGGCGGCTCGCCCACGACCCGTCGTTCGAGCGGAATGCCGTCGCGTGTCGTCGGGGTGTCGATAACCGTTCCGAGTCCCGGTCCGCCGTACCAGAGCGTCACCCTGACACCCGGGAAGGGCTCGCCGTCCACCGTCACCCGCCCCTCGACGCGTGCCCCGGTGAGACGGAACGTGAAGCTGGGCTCCGCGTCCACCGTCACGATGCGGCGGACGTACCGCACTCCGGCTGTTGCGCGCAGGGCATGTCTTCCCGGCGCGATCCTCGGGATCACGAAGCGCCCCTCCGGCCCGGTTGTGAACGTCTGCTCTTTCAGATACCCGTCGAACCCTCCCGGTCTCACGACGACGGGGATGCCGGGGGCCGGGGTGCCATCCGGGTATTCGACGAGGACCTCGAGCGGCTCGCCGCGCGGGACCTCGAGGCGCCCGAGGTCATTCCCCTCCGCGAGCGCCTCGACGTCGAACCGGCTCACCGCGTAACCAGGCGCCTCCACCCAGAGGCGGACGTCGCCGTCCGGAAGCCCGCCCACGCGAAAAGCCCCGTCGGCACCCGTCGTCGCCGAGGGGACTCGCGCTTCCTCGTACGTGTCGAGCAAGTCTCCCTCGCGCACCGGCTGCGCCGTGACCCTCGCTCCAACGAGCGGATCTCCGGAGCCCGCGTCCACGAGCTCGCCACGGATCGAAGGCCCCTCGAAGAGGGCGACCACGCCGAAGTCCCGGCTCTCGCCCTCGGAGAGCGAGACGAAGCCGAGGTCGGCGTCCTCGAATCCGTCGACACGGAGCGCCACGCGCGCCGAGAATTCCTCGTCCTCGAGGACGAACGTACCGTCGGCGCGCGCTTTCATCGCCTCCGAGGAGTGCCGGCCGGCGTCCGAGGTCGCGATGGCGAAGGCCTCTCGCGGCGCGCTCCCGTCGGGAAGCCTCGGCTTCGCCTTCAGGACGCAGGCGCGGCGGAGGCGGACTTTCGCCGACGATCCGGTACGGATCCAAACCTCCTCGTCCAGGAACCCGCGGGCGGAGACCGTCACGAAGACGGACTGACCTTCCATCAGGCTCGCCGAGAACTTCCCCTCGGTGTCGGTCGTCGCGAGCGTCTCGCCCGTCCTCGGCCAGGTCAGTGTCGCCTTCGGGACCGGCCGGCCCGACGCGTCCACGACCGCTCCCGTAACAAGGGCCGCGGGTGCGAGCTTCCAGTCACCAAGGTCCTTCAGCGTCCCGAGCGGCTCGGTGAAGACCTTCGAGTCGAACGTTCGCCAGGGAGTGCGTACGACGATGCGCGTCCGCTCGAGAGCCGGCGAGAGGGGTGCCGCCACGGCAATTCCGTCTGATCCCGAGGTGGCCGTCCGCCGAATCGAAACGGCTTCGTTCGCCGCGAACTGCTCCACTTGCAGCTCGGCACCGGACACTGGATTCCCCAGCGCATCGACGAACCGCGTGCGAATCCGGGCAGCATCCAGTACAACCAGGTCGGGGGAATCGGACAGAGCCCTTCTCTCCGTCCACGCTGGCGCGGCTCCTTCGTCCTCGTGGAGCAATCGAACGACCTCCGGGACGTCTTCGAATCGAAAGACGCCCTTCTCGTTCGTCCGAGCCCTGGCCAGGACCACCCCCTGACCAATTCGCGTCCGCGGCGGTGCCGCGGCGAGGACGGTCTTCCCTGTACGAGGCCGCCCGACCGAGTCGAGCAGACGACCCTCGAGCACGACGGCGTGCTCGAGCGCCACCGTACCGCTTCCGTCCATCAGCTTCGTCGCGAACCCCTTCGCACGGACGAGGATCACGTCTGACGCTTTGTCGAAAGGGACGCGCGCCTCTCCGTTGCGATCCGTCGCAGCCGAAGTCCCCGGCCAGAATCCGGAAAGGAGCTCCGGCATCTCCTTTGGCAGGGCGACGACCTCCGCCCCTTCGATGGGTTTCCCTCCGACGGCCGCAACAACGCGGACGCGCCGCCGCCCGGCCGCACGAACCACCGGGAGGGCGTCTTGCATCTTCCAGAGGACCGGGGGCCATTCCGGCCCGCCCAGGAGAAGCGCGTACCCCGCCTGGGACGAAGTCGACGCGAACCGTCCTGTTGCATCGGTCGTCGTCTCGCCTCGAACCTCCGGTCCTCCGTAGGTCTTCTCCAGGAAGACGATCCGTGCGTCGGCAACCGGCCGGCCGTCCGTGAGGCGGAGACCGACGGGCCGAAGCGGCGGCGCCGCACCGGCGAGGACGGCGGCTGCGACCAGGGAAAGGCCGAACCGGATCACTGGCGTCATCATCGCTCCTGCCATCACTCCTGCCCTTGCAGCCGGAACTCGTGGAGAGTGCGCCGACCCCGGGCAGCCGGCCCGGAATAGGGCGCAGAAAGCACGAGAAGCCTCTCCTCGACACCGAGTCGGACGAAGGAAGCCGCGAAGAAGTCCCTCCCGTCGTGGGACTCGATGCCCAACGACACGGACCTACGGACCTGACCACCGCTCGTGAGGGTCACCCAGCGCAGGGCATTGAGGCCTCCCCCGAGCTTCGCGAGAAGCACGGATGGCGAATCGCCGCTCCATCCGACAGCGAACGGGACGGTCTTCCCCCGGTAGATGGAATCGTAGTTTTCGGGAGATCGAGGTGACCGGCCTCCCAGGCCGACATCGACTCGCTGCCCCACCGGTATCGGGAGCGGAATGGACTCCTCTATCTCCCCTCGCGGACCAATGATGACCAGACGGGGAATGCCCCAGAACGACACGATCGTTCTACCCGCCGCATTGCTCGCGCACGCTCCGTACTCGATGAGACTTCGGAGGGTGTCCTTCTCCTCGGGCAGGAGAGCGCTGCCACCGACGAACCTCAGCGTCGCTCGTTCGCGAACCTGGATCTCGGTGAGAGCGGTTCCACGCCCCTCGCCGCTCCTTCGCAGCCGGCCGGTCACGACCCACGCCTTTCCATTCCATGCGAGGCAGCCGAACGGCAGACCGCCCAGATCTGCCGCGCTGATCGCCGGGCGCACTTTCCGACCGCTCGTGTCGAAAGTCGTCAGGCTTTCCGTCTCGCCATCGAAAACCACCAGCTCTCCCGACCCTGCGCCGATTTTCGTTGGCGCCGCGAGGTCTTCTCCGGGCCCAGCGACTGGTACGAGGCCGGCCCCCGACCGTAGCAGAGACAGCCCTGACCTTCCCGCCACGATCCAACCGGCGAGGTCTTCGCTCCAAGCGACATCGGCCCATCCTTGGCGGGGTTCCCCCACGATGGACCGTATCGGTGCCAGCGGGCTCGGCGGAGCTGCGGCCAGAACTCCCAACGAAACCAGCGGAAGAGCCCATCTGAAGCCCTTGAGAGGAGAGCCACGCTTGATTCGCTTGTTCTCGAAGGAGGAAGGCGCGGCTCCCGCAACTCGGTCCGTCGGACACCTGCTCACACCTCCCCTCCTGAGACGGCCATTCACTGAGCAGGCGTTCGTCATCGGTTCGCGCGCCTCCTGCCCCTGCCTGCCAGCGGCCGCAAGGAGACCGGGCGGCCCGTTTCGCCGAGCAGCCCGGTCGTGGCGACTAACTGGCTGTAGATCTCATCATGAACGTGGCTCCAGACCCCATCGGCCTCGTCGGGCGCTACGTGCATTTGGCGACGCATTCCCCATCGTTCCACCCACCGACCACACACACGTAGCCGTTCAGGGGCCCCCAGACCCAGCTGCCGTCGCAGCCCTTGAGAGCCGCGGCCTCGAACGAGAACGAGAACGTGACGGCAAGGAGGACGGCCAACCGGACCAAGCGCTTCTTCATCATCACAACACCCCTTTCTCTCCTGACCTGAGTTTCCTTACTTGGAAGAGATCGACAATCGAACGGGAAGAAGCTACCCCCCCCCCCCCCGCGTTCGTCAAGGTTCGTACTCAACGAAAACGGTACAGTTGCGGACACGATCACGCAATTCCTTTACCGAGAGCCCGAACTCCCTCCGAATGTATCGCCGACACGCGTGCGGACTCGCGTACCCCAGCCACTTCGAAAAAAGGGAGATCGGGACTTGATTCGCCAGACCGGCCTCGATCATGCGGAGACGGATCCGGCGAACGAGGTCCCTTGCGGTCTGCTCGTTTGCCTCGAGGCGTCGGCGGAGCGTCCGTTCGGAACAATCCTGCCTTTCGGCCGCCGCCTCGATCCCAGCCGCCACGAGGACGAGTCCGCTCTCTTCGTCCAGCGCTCCGCCGGCGGGGGTTTCCTCGCGGACGATCGAGCGAAGCAGCTCGTAGCCCGGGTGGTGGAAGAGGCGGTTCTTGGCCAGGCGTGGCACACGATCCGGAACCTCAACGTCCCGGAGTACTGCTGATGACCTCGCGTTTCCGAGACCCGAGCGCAATGCGACCATCATCGAGACCTCCCTCTACTGCTATCGAGGGGTCCAGAGGGGGGAAACTTCACCGCCCTCCGAAGAAATAGTTGGCACGGGGATCGCCTGAGCCCCTTCAGTCGCGCGCGACAAGACCCGGATCCGTGACGGAGTCCGGGTCCGCCGACAGTCCGCCCACGCCGCTCGGTAGCCAGGTCGACCGCAGCGAGGACGCATCTTGATCGTGGGGGGGTCCGCGTTCCGGTCGGCGCATCGATCGTGAAGGGTCGCCTTCGTGACATACCGTGTGCCGCTTCTCTCGCCGCCCGGCAACCCGGCCCCGTGTGACCTCCCTCACCGCGTCGTCACCCTCCGCCAACCGCCCCGTCGCTCGCGCCGTCTCAAACGGCGGAACGGAGAACAGGAGGACACGACGATGAACACGAACCGCTTCCCCAACGCCCTTGCAGGGGCACTTCTCTCCTGCGCCCTCTTCTCTCTCACGGCCGAGGCGGCCCGGGTCGTCGTGAAGGTCGGGCCGCCCGCGGCGCGGGTCGAGGTCCGAGCCGCCGCCCCTTCGCACCGGCACGTCTGGGTGGGAGGCTACTGGCGGTGGAACGGCAAGGCGCACGCCTGGGTCGCGGGTGGCTGGCAGCTCCCCCCGCCGCACCGGGCGGTCTGGGTCGACGGCCACTGGAAGAAGTCGGGTGGTGGCTGGACCTGGGTCGGGGGCCACTGGCGCTGAGTCCCGGTACGCAGCCGGCTTCCCCGGGCGGCGCCCCGGTACGCCCGCCGGTCCCGACGACCGGCGGGCGTCCTCGCGAATGGACCTACGAGAGGAAGCCCAGATCGGCCGGCGCGAAGCGGCCGAGGTTCGGGAAGACCGTCGGGAGCGCCGTCGGCTCGACCCCGAACCACCTCGCGAGCGTCGCCCCGTACTGGTCGACGGAGGTCGTCGGAATCCAGCGTCCCTCGTTCGCCGAATCGTCGGGGCCGCCGAGGGCGAGCGTCGGGAAGGTCCCATAGAAGTTCCCGCCCCTCACGGCGCCGCCGAGGACGAGCTGATGGCTTCCCCAGGCGTGGTCGGCGCCGCCCCCGGAGTTCGGCTGGAAGGTCCGGCCGAAGTCGGAGAGTGTGAAGGAGGTCACGGAGTCTTCCACGCCGAGCTCGACGGTCGCGGCGTGGAACGCGGCGAGGGCCTGGCTCGCCTGGGACAGGAGGTTCTGCTGGGTGTTCAGCTGGTTCGAGTGCGTGTCGAAGCCCCCGAGGGAAGCAAAGAAGACCTGCCGGCTGCGCTTCAGCGTCTCCCTCACGGAGACGATCGAGGCGATCTGCTGGAGCTGCCGCCCGAGAGTGGTGTTCGGGAACGCGGTGGTCATCACGGGCGCTTTCGTGAGGGCTGCCGTCAGCGCGTCGAGGTCGTCGATGCCGTCTGCGGCGATCGCGCTCGCTTCGTCGGCAAGGAGATTGCCGGTCTCGACCTCGAGGAGGTTGCGCAGGGCGGCGTAGCGGGCCCTGGAGACGGCGTCCGTGCCGAAGCCGGCGAGGGTCGTGCCGGGAACGAGGGGCTTCGAGGCCGCACCCGTGCCAAAGAGCGTCGGCCCGCTCGTCGACACCACGGCCGGAAAGCTCGCGGTGTCGAGCCCGGCGAGGGCGTCGGCCGTCCGTCCGCCCCAGCCCGTGCGGGCGAAGGCGTCCGCCTTCGACGTCGCGGACGACTGCCAGAGCCCCTGCTGGTCGTTGTGCGAGAAGAGGTTCTCGGGGCGGAGCCCGCCGCTGGCGTAGCCGGCCCGCGTGAGCGGCGCCGCGAGCGGGCCGACGTTCGCGAGGACGGCGAGCCGCCCCTTGTCGTACAGGGGGTGGATCTCGGCCAGCGCCGGGTGGAGACCGAAGGCGGACTTCTGGCTCGCCGCCGCGACCTTCAGGAGGGAGTCCTTCGGGACGTTGAGGGCCGTGCCGCGGACCTTCTGGTACGTGGCGTAGTCGTCGTACGGAACGACCATGTTGTTGCCGTCGTTTCCCCCGAAGAGGAAGACGCAGACGAGCGCCTTGTAGCCGGACGGCGCCGCCGCAGCCTCGAGGCGCGAGAAGCGGTCGAAAGTGGAGAGGAAGGCGGCGGTTCCGAGGCCGCAGCCGAGGTCCGAAAGGAACTGACGGCGTGTCTTCATGGCTGGGACCTCCCTCACTGGGCCACCTGGTAGGCGGACGAGCTCGCCACGAGGGCGAACGCCGTCCTCACCCGCCCGAGCGCGTTCGTGGCCGGGACCGCCGCGACGGCGGCGGTGATCTCCCGCGCCGCCTCCCCCGACATCGTCCCGTGGAGGAGGAGTCGGTCGACCGCGGAGACGAGCGCAGCGGGTTCGGCCGCGAGCGGAGACCACTTCGAGAGGTCGAGAGACGTCCCCCCTGTGGGTGTTCCCCTTCCGATCCCGTTGAAGACGAGCGCCGACACGAAGTTGATGCGGGCGATCGTCGTCGTCGACGACTGGATCCCGAACTCCGGTCCGAGGACGGCGTCCTGGATCGCGTATTCGGGCGGGAAGTAGCTGAAGACCGAGGACGGGTTGAAGAGGGTCTGCCCCATCCCGGTCGCCTGCGCGGCGAGGACGCCGTCACTCGTTGCGCCCAGGGACCGGCAGAGGTTCGTGACGAAGAGGACCGGCTCGCGAAGCCGCCCGTAGGCCGGGTCGGCCTTCTCTCCGCCGCGGGCTTCCGGGTCGAGGAGGATCGCCTCGACGACGGCTGCCAGGTTGCCACGAACGCCGCGCCCGTCGTCGGCGAAGGCGCGGGCGACGCGCGCGAGGTAGCCAGGGCTCGGATTCGACGTGACGAGGTGCTGGATGAGCTGCTTCGAGACGAAGGGCCCGACACTCGGGTGGAAGAAGACGTTGTCGAGGGCCTGGTCGAGGTCGACGGCCCCGTCCTGGTTCGCCGGGAGGACGGAGTGCGGCGCGCACGGGTACTGGAGGATCGTCTTCGACCCCTTGTCGTGCGTCGTGTCGCGACCCTGTCCATCCCGGTAGAGCCACATGGAAGCCTTGTAGTTGGGCGGGTTGCTCTTCCGCGAACCGGCGCCCGGGAGCGTGGCGTAGGTCCAGCCCGTGAAGACGCGCGCGAGCTCCTCGATGGCCTCCTGCTCGTAGGCCGGGACGGGGCGGCCCATCACGTCCAGCTGCGGCGACCCGTCCTCGTTCAGCATGTCGACACCGACCGAGAAGAGCTGGAGCAGCTCGCGGGCGTAGTTCTCGTTCGGCGGGATGTTCTTTGGCGGTACCGCCGCCGGGTTGTTGACCATGTCGAGGTAGTCGCCCATCGCCGGGCTGAGCGTCAGCTCGGTGAGAAGCGTCCGGTAGTTCCCGAGCGCGCTGCGGTGGAGCATGTTCAGGTAGGGGCCCATCGCGCTCGGCTGGCGGATCGAGACTCCGGAGACGACGAGGATCTCGTGGAGAGCGAGGGCGACCCGCTGGCGCAGCTGGTCCTCTCCCTTCAGCGCGTTCTGGAAGAAACGGACCTGGAGGGGGTACATCGTGTAGTTGTCCCGCACGCAGGTCGTCGGGCTCCCCTCAGGGCAGCCGACCTGCTGGTTGCCCGGCATCGCCGGCAGGTCGGGATATCCGGATGCCGGGGCCGCGAGCTGCTCCTCGAGGAACCGTTCGAAGCCGACCGCCGAGACGTGCGCGATCAGGGCGTCCGTCGACCCCATCGTCGCCTGATCGAGGAAGCGGGCGACGTCGGCGTTCGAGGGACCCCGTGACGCCGGAGTCGTCCCGGTCCCGAGTGCGACGGTTCCGTCCGAGGCGCTCGCGGCCGCGGCCGCGACGAGGACGAGCAGGGCGAGGGCCCCGGCGCCGGACAGCGAGCATGACGGCCTGACCTGTAGCTCGAGGGCAAGGCCGGATACATCGGCATCTCCCATGGCGGATCCTCCCCGAATCCTTCGTCTACCGTACCGGACGCGAAAGGTCCTGTTTGGTTTACCAGATCGCCCAGTACGTGACGACCATCACGGAATCGGAACGACGCCAAGACCTGCGATCGGCGAGCGTGGTGCCGCACGACCATGTGCTCGTTTGATTCCCGAAATGCAAGTTCGTATGCTGGCCGGCTGGGGGAGGAAACCCGTCATGGGGCAGATCAACCGAGCCGTCCTTGCTGTGCTCACCCTTTCCGTCTGTGCCGGCACCTTCGCGAACGTCGAGGCCGCGAACGCTCCGTACGTCATCGTGACGACAGACGGGCAACGGCTCGACGTCCTCGATATTCCGAGGAACACGGACAAGACGACCAGGTTCCGAATGTACCCGGACGGCCGCCTCTCGAGCTATCCGTCGTCCCGGATCGATTGGAAGGCCACAGATGCAGCGAATGCCGCACCGTCCGCCCCCGCGGCCTCGACGCCTCCACCGACGCCGGTGGGCGCGGGTCCCGGACTGAGCGCCCTGGCCGGCACGCTCGACGTCGACGGAGGCCGTGGAAACACGGCCGGCGACACGATGAAGCTCAAGTCGGGGAAGGAAGCCGACATGAACGACCGGGGGCCGTTCTTCGGTGAGAAGTCCGTGATGGACTACCTCGGCATCGGCGCACTCGTCTTCAGCACCGCGGGCTGTCCGGTCGAACGAGCCGTCTTCGCCGGCTCCGTGACGAACAAGTCCAAGAAGAAGCTCCGCGATCTGCGAGGCCTCGTTCTCCTCGTCGAACGTGGAACGAACCGCACGGTCGAGCGAATGGAGTCCTTCGACCCTCCCAATCTCGCTCCGGGAGAGGAGGCCCAGATCTTCCTCTACGTCTCCTGCGACTCGGCGGTCCAGATGAGCGCCAAGGCCTATCAGAGCTACGCCGCGGTCCTGAGGGACGTCTCCGGGATAGCGGAAGAGCTCCAGAAGCCCGGCAAGGAGAGCCCGTTCGCCCCCACGCCCGTACCGGGGCGGAAGTGAGCGAGCTCTTTCTCCACTGGCAGGATCCCGGCACGCGCGCGCCGAGGAGCCGCATCGTCACCAACGGCCTCCGGATCGGCTCGTCCGAGGGCCTCGCCGACATCCGCATCCCCGCTGCTGGCATGAACGCCGTCCACGTCGAGCTTCGCGTGCTGGCGGACGGCTCCTGCGAGGCCGCCGGTATGGGATCGTCGCGAATCGTCGCGAATGGCGAGACCACCTCGAGATGCGCGGTCGTTGCAGGCACCGTCATTCAGCTCGGCTCCCAGACGCTCCGCTTCGAGTCCACGGCGTCCCTGGTCCCGTCCGAGGGGCCCGTCTCCAGGCCTTCGGCGACCAGGGCTGCCTCGACCTCCAGGCCGTCCGCCCACGCGAGCGCTCCGAGAGCATCCCGCATCGCCATCGGCGCGGCCTCGGCGGCCACGATCCTCGCCGCGGCCGGTGCCGTCTTTCTCGTCACGAGGCGACCCGAGGCCGAGCCGGTACTCGTCGCAACGGCCAAGGCCAAGGTGACGCCCGTCGTGCGAGAAGACCCGGCACCCAGGGCCACGCCCGTCTCGTCCCCCGGCGTACCCGCAGCCGCCGCCGAGGAGGACACTTTCTCCCGGGCCAGGACGTCCGTCGTCACGGTCATCGCGAAACACTCCTTCGAGAAGGGCTTCGCGACCGGGAGCGGCTTCTTCATCGACGCGCAGGGGCGCGTCGTGACGAACTACCACGTCGTGAAACAGAGCGACTACCAGCAGATCCTTCTGCCCGGAAGCAAGCAGCCGGTGGACGCCCGGATCATCTCCCAGGACAAGGAAGGCGACCTGGTCCTCCTGCAGGCGTACGTGACGCCCCCTGTTCCCGTCGCGCCCATGCTCCCGGTGTCGACCGAGCTCAGGATGGGCGACACCGTCTACGCCCTCGGCTCACCCGCCGGACCCGAGCTGGCCGTCAGTCTCTCCCGAGGCATCGTCAGCACGGACCGCCCGCGGACTTTCGGGGAGTACAGCTTCATACAGCACGACGCGGCCGTGAACCCCGGGAACAGCGGAGGTCCGCTCCTGAATGGGCGAGGCGAGGTCGTCGGCATGAACACAGCGAAGATCAAGGGAACGGAAGGGATCAGCTTCGCGATCCCGATCGAAGACGTTCGTCGGTTCATAGAAGTCGCGCGCTGACCCGGAGGCCACGCCTGCGCGACGGACGCCCCACACCCGCCGGTCACGCCTTCGGGAACGTCGCCACGGCGCGGGTCGGCTCGCCCTTCTGCGAGACGAGGGTCAGCTCGCCACCGTGGGCCCTCACGATCCTCTCGGCGATGGGGAGACCCATGCCCGTGCCGGCGGGTTTCGTCGACACGAAGACCCGGAAGATGTCCGAGTTCTTCTGGTCGAAACCCGGCCCGCGGTCGGAGACCGTCAGGAGCCAGAAGCGGCCGCCGTCCTCGATCGCCACGTCCACCTCCCGCGCCGTCGCCCCCACGGTCTCGACCGCGTCGAGCGCGTTTCCGACGAGGTTCAGGACGACCTGCTTGACGCGGGCCGCGTCGAGGAGCGCGGGCGCTCCCCCCTCGTGCGGCTGGAACTCGAGGGAGATCCGGCGGCTCCTGGCCTCGGGCCTGAGGAACGCGACAGCCTCGGAAGCGGGCTCGTTCAGGTCGGACGGGACGGTGACGAGGGGCGAGGGGCGCGCGTAGGAGAGAAAGTCGGCGAGGAGCCGGGCGAGCCGCCCCGTCTCGACGCGGGTCGCCTGGGCCAGCTCGGCAGCCGAGACGGCCGAGCTTCCCTTCGCCAGCTGCTCCTCGAGCAGCTCGAGGTTGAGGCTCATGGCGTTGAGGGGGTTGCGGATCTCGTGCGCCAGGCCCGTCGCCACCTCGCCCAGCTCGGCGCGCCGCTCGGCCTCGACGCGTGCCGCCTCGACCTTCCTCGTCCGGCGCACGAGAAGCATGACGGCCCAGGACGCCGCCAGGATGCCGAGGAACGAGACGACGGCCGCGGCGAAGATCCGCTTGTAGAGTTTCCCGCGCAGGACCTCGACGCGGGCCTGGAGCTCTTTCTGGGAGACACCCACCTTGAGCGTCCCGAAGTCCCCGATGGGGACCTCGATGCCGTACGGGTCCGTGATCTGCGCGGTCGTCTCGCTCGAGCGCGACGAGGGCTCGATCGGATCCGCCGCGAGCGTCTGTCCTCCCTCCGGGTGCGGACGGGCGCGCTCGGGGCGCGAGAGGAGGCCCGTGTAGGCGTAGACGAGCTGGTTCTTCGAGTCGTAGACGCGAACTTCCGAGAGAACCTGGCGATCGGAGAGGGCCGAGCCGACGAAGACGTCGACGTCCTTCTGCTGCACCTTCAGCGTGTAGACGTCTCCGGCGGCCCGGTCGGCGAGGCCCCGCGCGATCCGCAGGGCGTCCTGGCGCGAGTAGAGGATCGCCTCGTCGACGACGTCCTTCGAGAGGGTCTTGAAGAGGAGGTGCCCGAACAGGAACACCGATCCCGCGGTCAGGAGACCGACGAGCGAGAGAACGGCGGTGAGGTTTCGGCGGAAGCGCCGGGCCCCGAGATCGGACACGGGACGGAGTTTAGGGGACGTGGGCTATCCTCCCCGCCTCGCCGTGATGAACGCCGCCAATGATGACGATGCCCCGCCCGGGAAGCGCCTTCGACCGGAAGTCGCGTTCCTCCTGAAGTTCGCCCTCTTCCTCGTGCTCTTCTTCGTGGCGACCGCTCCGAAGCCGATGAACGACGCCTTCGTCGAGCCCTTCACCACGGCTGTGGCGAAGGTCGGGGGGTTCACCGCAGGCCTCTTCGGCGAGGACGTGACGATGATCGGGACGGCGATCGTCTCGCCCCGTTTCGCCGTGAACGTGAGGACCGGGTGCAACGGCCTCGAGACGATCTACATCTTCTTCGCCGGCGTCCTCGCCTTCCCGGCTTCCTGGAGCCGGAAGCTCTGGGGGCTCCTGCTCGGCTTCCTCGCCATCCAGCTCCTGAACAACGTGCGGATCGTCAGCCTCTTCTACATCGGGGTTTATTTCCCGCAGCACTTCGAGGATTCGCACATCGTCATCTGGCAGGCGATCGTCATCCTCTTCGGCGTGGCTCTGTTCCTCTTCTGGGCTGACCGCTATGCAAGACCGTCTCGACCCGCGACTGAAGAAGCTCCTCGTTAGGCTCCCGCTCTCGGCGGTCCTTGCGATCCTCCTCTGGTTCGCGATCCTCGACCATCCGTGGGGCGGCCTCGTGACGCGCGTGTCCGAGTGGTGGATCCGCGCCGCCGAGCGGACGAAGGTGACGCGGCTCGCCTTCGACGACGGGCTCGTCGTCGTGCAGCGGTCCGACCTCTCGACCCGGTCGGAGATCCCGGCGTTCTCGGCGGCGCCGATCACCGCGAACCTCGTCCTCCTTCTCGCGCTCCTCTTCGCCACGCCGCCGGCCCTCAGGGCCTCCGCCTACCCGGCCCGCGCCGCGGCGGCGTTCGGTGCGCTCCTCGTGACGCAGGTCCTCCACCTCTCCTTCACCGTCCAGACGCTCTACGCGCTTCAGCTCGGTGCCTGGAGCGCCGTTTCCTGGCCCCGCTGGCAGCGGGAGGTCGTGGCGACGGCGCGCTACTTCTTCGACATCATGGGGAAGTACGCCGTACCGTTCGTCTTCTGGGTCATCACGCTCCGGCTCGGGGAAGAGGACGACGCCGCAAAGCCGAACGCCGCCCCCGCGAAGGGGCGGCGCAAGAAGACAAAGGGGTGATCCCGGCGCCGGAGTCGGCGCAGAGTCTGGCTAGTCCTGCCTCTTGAGGTACCTGAAGTCCTTGATGTCGTACTCCTTCATCTTCGCGATGAGGGAGCCTCGGGAGATGTTGAGAAGGCGGGCGCCGAGCGACTGGTTCCCGCGCACCTTGCGCATGACGCGCTCGATGACCTGGCGCTCGACCTTCTCGACGATCTCCTTGAGGTCGTCGCTCTCGGCCAGCGTCAGCTCCACGTGCTCGTCGCCGAACTTGGCGTCGAGGTCCGAGAGGCGCACCGGCCCCTTCCCCAGCTGCGCCGCGAGCCGCCGGACTTCGTTCTCGAGCTCGCGCACGTTTCCGGCGTAGTTGAAGTCGAGGAGGGCGTTCATTGCCTCGACGTCGAAGCTGGACGCCGTCGGGCCGCCGTGCCGGGCGGCAAATGCGTCGAGGAGGGCCGGGATGTCCTCCTTCCGGTCGCGCAGCGTCGGGAGGCGGAGCGTGAGGGCCGAGAGGCGGTAGTAGAGGTCGTCGCGGAACGTCCCCTCCTCGACCGCGCGCGTGAGCGAGCGGGAGGAGGTGCCGATGACGCGGACGTCCAGAGGAACGGAACGGCCGCCGGGAGCGACGACCTCGCGGGCCTCGAGGAGGCGGTAGAGGAGCGCCTGGGTGGGCGCCGGGAGGTCGCTGACCTCCTCGATCAGGAGCGTCCCGCCGTCGGCCTCGAAGAGGCGGCCGGCGCGACGGCGGCGATCGGCAGGACCGGGGGTCCCGAGGAGGTCCTCCTCGAGGGCCGCCGCCGTCGAGGCGGTCGCCGAGATCCTGACCAGCGGACGCGGGCGGCGCGGCGAGAGGGCGTGGAGCGTCTCCGCCGCGAGCGTCTTGCCGGTGCCGACGTCGCCGATGATGAGAACGGGCGCGCGGGCCGAGGCGATCCGCTGGAGCGAGACGCGGAGGTTCTGGAGGGTGAGGGACGAGCCGACGACGGCCGTGGCCGGGTCCTCCAGCGGCGCTGCGATGATCGGCGCCGGAGCGTGAGATGAGCCCCTCTCGCCGAAGGGGGCGTCCGCCCTCTCGGCATGGACGAAGCCGGTGGCGGAGGCGAGGGCGACGGCGAGATCATCGAGGAGCGGGTCGGCTGCCAGCTCCATCGGAAGGACCAGAAGCCCGACCGCCTCCGCGCCCGGTCTCACGACCGGGTAGACCCGAAGGCGCATCCCCGATTCGAAGAGGTCCACGGGCCCGCCCGCGGCGAAGACCTCGTCGACGGAGCGGCGGGTCAGGCGCGGGAGAGTTCCCTTCCAGATCGCCGCGACCGCCTCCCCGACCGACGAATCGGCGACCGAGAGGAAAGCGACGCTGTGGACGGGGGTCGAGGAGGAGAGATACGACGCGACCTCCTGGAGCCTCTCGTCGAGCGAGGCGGAGGCGCGGAGGCGGCCGAAGAGCTCGCCCCAGACGTCGGCGAGCCGGAAACCCTGGGCCGCCGAGATCGAGACCGGCCGGCTCTCGACGACCCGGGCGGCGTGCACGGGCTCGTACGTCCTCGGCTTCGGCTCGGGTGCCCGCGACGTCGACGCCGGCGCGGGCGGAGCCGGGGGCGGCGGCGCGAGGGCCGCGGCGGCGACCGAAAGGGCGTCGCGCCCCCGGGGCGGCGGTGCGGACATCCTGTTCGGATTCGGAGCGGGGCCGTTCAGGAGGGTGATCGTCGCCTCGCCAATCTGGATCCGATCGCCCGAGGCGAGTGCAGCGGTCCTGACGATCGCGCCGTTCAGGTACACGTCCGATCCGGGCGCCGTCCCGAGGACGTCGAGCCGTAGCTCCTCGCCGACGACGGAGATCCGGGCGTGCCGGCCGAGAACACCTCGGGCCCTCACGACCAGATCGTTTCCAGAAGAAGCGCCAAGGTGAATCACGTCCCGGTGGACCTTTCGGACCTCCGACTCGCCACCCGGCTTGCGGACCTCGAAGCTGAGCATGTTTCTGAGCCTCCAGCTCGTGAGGGAGTGCCTCTCGAACGTACGGAAGGCTACCACGCCCGGCGGCCGATTGTCCTGTCCGCGTCGACAAATTCTGTACGGCCCGGACCCTCTAGAATGCCGTCCCGGTGAGTAGATGCCCGGTCTCCTGATCGACGCGATCCCCTTCAGCGCCCCTCGCGACCCCGACCTCGAAGCGCTCGTCGTGACGCTCGAGGCCGCCCTCGCGCCCGACGCCCTCGAGCTCGTCCTGCGGTGCCCCGACAGCGGCCGGCGCTTTCGCAGGAGGTTGGCGACGGGACACGACTCGGGTCTGCGCCCGGCCTCCGCCGCCCGCGCCGATGCCAGCCCCAACGGGAACGTCCTGACCGTCTCGTTCGGCAGGAACGGGGAGTGGGAAGGGCGTCTCTTCCTCCTCCGGCGCGGAGTCCGCCCCTGGACGGGAGCAGAGACGACGCGATTCGCCCTTCTCGCCCCCCTCGCCGGGCAGCTCCTGACGCGGCTGGCGCAGGCGACCGCCGACCGGTGCGCGAGGGAACGGCTCCTCGCCCTCGCAGAGGCGACCGAGGAGCCGGCGATCCTCTTCGACCGTTCCGGGACGATCCTCTTCGCCAACGAAGCGGCCGATGCCCTCATGTCCAGGCAGACCGAGGAAGGGCTCGCCGTCCTCTCGGGCGACCGTCGTGCCACGCCCCTCGTCTCGCACCTGATGCAGCTCGCCACGCAGGGGACGGCCCGGGCCGAGCGGTTCGCCCTCACCGACGGCCGCTGCCTCGAGGCCCGAGTCGTCGAGGTCCCGGGCGACGGGACGCCGGCCGCCCCTCCGGTGAGGGTCGTGATGCTCAAGGAGCGCGCCGCGCCGTCGATCGACGACGTTCTCCCTCACCTGCTCGCCCGCGGCGTCTCCGGACGCGAGGCCGAGGTCGTCTCGGGCGTCCTCCAGGGCCGGCGCAACTCCGAGATCGCCGCGCAGCTCTTCATCAGCGAGTACACCGTGAAGGACCACCTCAAGCACACGTTCAAAAAGCTCTCCGTCGCCTCCCGCGGCGAGCTCCTGCGCGCCCTCCACGCCGTCCCCTGGCCCCCCAGGGCGCCCGCCTCCTGAGCAGGTGGCGCAGCCAGCCCTTCCCCGGCACGCTCCCCCTCCGACGTGGTAGGGTCGCCCGCCGGACGTAACCATGTTTCGCCTCAAGAAGCTCGAGATCCAGGGGTTCAAGTCTTTCGTCGACCGGACCTCGCTCACCCTCCCCTCCCGGCTGACCGCCATCGTCGGGCCGAACGGCTCCGGCAAGTCGAACATTTGCGACGCCGTCATGTGGGTCCTCGGCGAGCAATCGGCGCGTGCCCTGCGCGGCACGACGATGGAAGACGTCATCTTCAACGGTTCCGCCCGGCGACGGCCGCTCGGAATGGCCGAGGTCTCGCTGACCCTCGAGGCTCGGGGCGGCCAGTGGGCCGACACGGGCGGCGAGGTCGTCCTCACGCGCCGCGTCACCCGCGACGGCACGAGCGACTACATCGTCAACGGCCGCAGGTCCCGCCTGAAGGACGTCCAGGACCTCCTCCTGGGAACGGGGCTCGGCGTTCGCGCCTACGCCATCATCGAGCAGCAGAAGATCGACCTCATCCTCTCGGCCAAGCCACAGGACCGCCGGCGCCTCATCGAGGAGGCCGCGGGGATCTCCAAGTACAAGGTCCGCAAACAGCAGGCCGAGATGAAGCTCGAGGAGACGCGGGCCAACCTCCTTCGCCTCACCGACATCGTCTCGGAGATCGACCGCGCCTGCACGTCGCTCAAGCGGCAGGCCTCGCGCGCGGCCCGCTGGAAGGAGCAGGCCGACGTCCTCTCGGGGCTGAAGAAGAGGCTCCTCCGCCTGAAATCCGAGCGGCTCGGCACGGCCATGGCCGCCGCAGAGGCGACGCTGAAGACGACGACCGACGCGGAAGGGCACGCCCTCGCCGAATCGGGCCGCCTCGACGCCGCGTTCGAGGACGCCCGGCGCTCCTACGAGGAGATCGAGAGACTCCGGCGCGAGCGGGCCGATGCGTTCGGCGTGGCACGCGAGGCGCTCCTCTCGGCCGAAGCCGCCGTCGCCGCCGCCGCCCGCGAGGCCGAGGAGACCGAGGCCCGCATGGAGCTCGTCGCGTCGCAGCGCTCCGAGGCCGAGGAAGACCACGTCTCCTCCGTCGAGGAGTCGACGAAGGCCGAGCAGCTGCTGGCCGAGGCCCTGGAAGAGCTCACCGCCGCCGAGGCGGGAGCGCGGGAGACCGGCGAGGCGCTCGCCGCCGCCACGCGCGACGAGAGCGACGCGATGACCCGCAGGGAGGTCTCCCGCCGCGACCTCCTCGCCGCCGCCGCCCGCGCGAGCGAGGCGACGAACCGCGAGCGCGAGGCCGCCCTCCTCGTCGACCGCCTCGGTTTCGCCCTCACCAAGGTCGAGGAGCGGAAGGGGCGCGCCGAGCTGCAGCTCTCCGAGCGGCGCGCCGCGATGGAAGCCGCCCGCGACCTCGAGGCCGAGACGAACGAGCGCCTCTCCGAGGCCCGCCGCCGCCTCGAGGACGCCGGCGTTTCGCGCAAGACCGCCGAGACGCGCCTGGCCGAGCTCAAGGAGGAGCGGGAGCGCGCGACGCGCGAGTTCCACGCCCTCGACAAGCGGCTCGGTGGGCTCGAGACCCTCCTCGCCGCGCGTGAGGCGGGCGGCGAAGCGGCCCGCCGCGCTCTCCAGACCTCTGGCGGCGGCGCCGACGGCGTTCTGGCCGACCACTTCGACGCGGCCGAGGGGTTCGAGAACGCCCTCGACGCCGCGCTCGGTGGCGCGCTCGAAGCCCCGGTCGTCAAGGACCGCGCCACGCTGGAGCGGCTCCTGGCGACCGTCCGCTCCTCGCACCTCGGGATGGCCCGTTTCGTCCACCCCATTCCCGAGACGCCCTTCCCGCTCAGGCCGGCCGACGAAAGGGTCCTCGGCCTCGCGCGCGATCTCCTGACCGCCCGGCCCGGAGACGAGTCGCTCTCGGCCGCCCTTCCCGACGCCCTCGTCGTCGGTTCCGTCGACGACGCCCTCTCCCTCGCCCAGCTCCTCCCGGAGCGGACCTTCGTCACGCAGGACGGCGTCGTGGTCCGCGGGTCGATCGTCGAAGCCGCGGGTACCGAAGTCCCCGGAGAGGGACTCTTCACCGTGCGGCGCGCCCTGAAGGCCGTCAGCGCCGGGAAGGACGCCCTCGGCGACCGGCTCGCCGCGCTGGAAGAGGAGATTTCCGGGACCGGTGCCCAGGCAGGCGAGGCGGCGCAGGCCGTGGAACGCGAGGTCGCCGCGTCCCGCCGTGCCGAGCGCGAGCACTCCGACGCGCTGGCACGCCTCTCGGCGGCGCGCGAGGAGACGACCCGCGCCGAACGCGAGGTCCTGACGGTCCAGGAAGAGGAGAAGCAGCTCCGCTCCGACCTCGGCCGCGTGGGCGAGGAGCGGGCGAAGGCGCTCGAGCTCTCCTCCCTGAAGACCGGCGAGATGGCGGCGATGGAGGCCGCGATCGCCGGCCTCGAGGCGGGCCTCGAGTCAGCCCGCGCGGACCGCCTCGTGGCCCAGCAGAAGGACGGCGAGGCGCGCACGGCGCGCGACGTCCTCCGGGAGAGGCGCCGAGCCTCGCAGGAGGCCTACCAGACCCACAGGAACCGTGCCGATGCCGCCGCCCGGCGGCTCGCCGAGCTTTCGCAGCAGATCGCCGCCCTCGGCGAGCGGAAGGAGCGGGCCCTCCTCGCGGGCGAGGACGCCCGCGAGGGGCGCGAGGCATCCGTCGTCGCGGCCTCGGAGGCCGAGACGGCGCTGAAGGAAGCGGACGCGTCGGCCGAGCAGCGGCGGGGCGCGCTCGAGGAGCTCGACACGGCGACACACGCCTCGCGCGAGGCGCTCGACTCCGCCCGCCGGGCCCGCTTCGAAGCCGAGCTCGTCGTCGAGAGGCGCCGCGGGGACCGCGATCACCTCGCCGAGACCTCCCGCGCCGAGTTCGGCGTCCCGCCCGATGAGCTGCCTCCCGTCGAGCGCGCCGAGGGAGAGAGCGAGCCCGACGACGAGACGCTCGCCGCCCTCCAGGAGGAGGTCGTCCTGAAGACGGTCACCCTGGAGCGGCTCGGCCCCGTCAACCACGCGGCGCTCGAGGAGTTCGACTCGGAGAGCAAGCGGCTCCAGGAGATGTCGACGCAGAAGCTCGACCTCGAGATGTCGCTCGACCAGATCCTCGAGACGATCCGGACGATCAACCTCACCTCCTCCGAGCGCTTCACGAACGCCTTCGTCGCCATCAACGCGAGCTTCGCGCAGGTGTTCCAGAGGCTCTTCGGAGGGGGCACGGCCTCGATGCAGCTCCTCGACGAGAGCGATCCGCTCGACTCCGGAATCGAGATCATGGCCCAGCCCCCGGGCAAGAGGAACCAGACGATCGGCCTCCTCTCGGGCGGGGAAAAGGCACTGACGGCCGTCGCGCTCCTCGTCTCGATCTTCCGCTACAAGCCCTCGCCCTTCTGCATCCTCGACGAGGTCGACGCCCCGCTCGACGAAGCGAACATCGACCGCTTCACGGCGCTCCTCAACGAGCTTTCCGAGGAGACGCAGTTCGTCCTCATCACCCACTCCAAGAGGACGATGGAGACGGCCCAGGCGCTCTACGGCGTGACGCAGGAGGAACCCGGAGTCAGCAAGATCGTGAGCGTGCGGTTCAGCTGAAGGGGGGCGGGCAGGGACCGCCGGGACCGTGCCCGGTCCGTCGATCCGGAACGCCTTCTGCGCGCGAACGGTCAAGCCGGGATCTCTCATCTTCGCGACGACCTTGTGCCACGTCCGCGGACGCTGGTCTTCCGGAGGGAAGGTAAGAAAGTACGGGTTCTCGAGCTCGGCCACGACGTCCCGGAAGACACCGGGGAGCTTCCGAATCGACGAGAGGAACCAGGCGCGACCGCCCGTTTCTTCGGCCAGCCGATTCAGCGTGCGAACGAGGGCCTTCGCCTCGTCGACCCCCTCCCACGGCGAAGACGCTCGCCTCGGAGGCGCGAGCGAGTCGATGACCCGGTCGACCGCCATCCGGCTCCGGTTGTCCTCTCCGTCGGTGAACAGAACGACCGCTCGCCGCCCCGACGCGTCGCGCAGCCTCCGAAGGGCCACCGCGGTCGCGTCGTGGAGCGCGGCCTCACCGCTGTCCCGGGCCTCCTCGATCGCCCTGCGAGCGACGGTGCGGTCGCGCGGGGGAGTCCAGGGGTCAGTTCCTTCCGGCCTGACGCGCCGCGGCCCGCATCGCGGGGGACACGCCGGAGGCCGAGTGTGGCGTCGAGGCGGCCGTGCCGACGCCGTGGACTTCCTCGAGCGCCGTCGCAACGGCATCGATCTTCGCGCTGAGGGTCTCGAGCCCGCACTTCAGGCTCTCCCGCGTCCCGTCCGACGCGGCCGAATCGGCCGCCAACGCGCGCAGGACCTGGGCGCGAAGGCTCTCGAGGGAGTAGAGGGTACGAGCCCCCTCCGCCTCGATCCGTGCGACGGCCGTCGAAAGCTCGGCGCAGTGCCTGAGCCGCGCGTCGAGGGCGGCGAGGGCGCAGGAAAGGCGTTCCTTCGCGACGACGTCGGACGTCGACTCGACGCGCGCCGAGCGGGCCGTCCGCTCGCGGTCGAGACGCGCTCCCTCTTCTTCGGTCAGCGCGGCCCGGAGGTTTCGCTCGCGGCAGGCCTGCTCGCGCGAGGCCGCCCGGAGCGCGGAGACGGTCTGCTCGGGGTTCCGGGGGAGCTCGCGGACGAGCGGCGGCGCCTCCCTTCATCTCGGCGACGAGCCGTTCGCAGATCCCGTCGATCCTCGACTCGCGGTCCGTGATCGCCGCGACGGCGGGGCTCTCGGGCCGAACGAGTTGCGGGAACGTGAGGAGCGCGGGCGCCTGCTCGCTCGACGCGGCCGTCAGGAGCCGCTCCGCCGAGGCGCTCCGCGTCTCTTCCGCAAGACGCCGGTCGCGCCGCCGGACCTTCGCGAGCGTGTCGGCCGCCCCCAGGCCGAAGCCGAAGGCGACGAAGATCAGCCAGAAGAGGTGCGGCTGGGTGAACTCGACGAACGCGGCGAAGGGGGCGAAGGCGGCGACGACGACGAACGCATGCGGGACGCTCGCCTCGTCCTCCTCGCGGAGCCGCTTCTCGAGCCGACGCTCGACGCCCCTGCCGGGTTCACCCATTCGGACCCTCCCTCCAGCGGTCGATACGCCCGGCGCGCTGCTAGGTTCAGAATTCGGACCCGTGCCGTCCGACGCCCCGCGAGACGCTCCGTTCGACCCGCCACGCCTGCTGGCGCTCCTGGTCGGACTCGGCATCGAGGCCCGCACGGTTCCCCACGAACCGGTCCTCACCGTGAACGAAGCGAGGGCCGCGACAGGGCGCGTTCCGGGGTGCCACTGCAAGACCCTCTTCCTCGAGGATCGGAAGGGAGCTGCATGGCTCGTCGTCCTCCCGGCGGAGAAGCTCCTCGACCTCAGGGTCCTCGCCGAAGGTCTCGGCACCGGGCGCCTCTCCTTCGCGAACGCCGCGAGGCTTCAGGAAGCCCTCGGCCTCGCCCCCGGCTCCGTCTCCCCCTTCGGCGTCGTGAACGACGGAGCCGGTAGAGTCCGCGTCGTTCTCGACCGCGACCTCCTCGCCCGACCGGCCCTCAAGCTCCACCCGCTCGCCAACACGTCGACGACGGTGATCACCCCCGAGGGCCTTCTTCGCTTCCTGGAGGAGACGGGCCACTCACCCATGCTCATAGACCTCGAATAGGGCCCGGGGGTGCACACGCGCCCCGGAAACGAGGACCGGGAGCAGGAGACGCCCGCCGCGGCCGCCCTGTAAGATCCGGTTCGCTCCCGAAGCGGGTGCCGGTCGAGGCTCCCATCGCCCGCCCGGCACCGGAATCGAGGTATCGAAGATGAGACGAGCTCCGCTCGGTTCGACTCCTGTCCCCTGGCCCCCCTTCGCCATGGCCCTTCTCGCCCTGCTCCCCCTCGTCGTTCCCGCGTGGCCCGTCGACGCCTCGGGAGACATCGACGTCCGGCGAGCGGGAGCCTCGTGGGCCCGGATCGAGGACGGGGGGAACATCCGGATCGAGGGGCGGCTCGCGGGGTCCATCGAGGAGAACGGGACTGTCCGCGTCGCAGGTCGGCTCGAAGGGGAGGTCGGTGAGGACGGCACGATCCGGCAGCACGGCCAGATCGTCGGGAGCGTGGAGAAGGACGGGACGATCCGCGCGGCAGGAGCGCTCCTCGGACGGATCGAGAAGGACGGGACGATCCGCCGGCAGGGTGCTCTGTGGGGAAGCGCCTCCCCCTGCTGTCCCCAGTTCCACGACGTGCGTCGCGTCGCGGCTCTCCTCTTCTTCTTCGACAGGGGATTCTTCGGGCCGTGACGCTCCCCCGGAGCTCCGGGGTCCGGGAAGCTCAGCAGTGGGCGGCGAAGGCGCTGGAGAGGGCCGTAGCGACGTCTTCCGGCGGGAGGCCTTCGATGTGCCGACGCTCCATGAGGAAGACGGGGTCGCCGTCGACGAAGAGAGCGATCGACGGGGAGGACGGCGGGGAGCCCTCGAGCTGCCGCCGCACCCGGTTCACCGCTTCCACGTCCTCGCCTGCGAAGACCGTGGCGAGGCGCTGCGGCCTTCGGCCGGGAGAGGAGACGGCCCGCACTGCTCCAGGCCTCGCCGAACCGGCGGCGCAGCCGCAGACGGAATTGACGACGACGAGGAGCGATCCCTCCTTCGCCAGCTCGGCCTCGACCGCTTCGGCCGTGAGGAGCGGCGTGAAGCCGGCGAGGGTCAGCTCGTCGCGCGCGGGCTGGACGATCTCGGGGGGATAGGGCATGAGGGGTCCTCCGATCCGTGACGTCTCCAGCCGTCCGCCGGAGGCCGCGAAAGGGTACTCTGGAAGACCGGAGGACGCCATGCTCCTGCTGAACCCGAAGCAACTCGGTGAGCTCCCCCTCGACGCCCGCTCGCGCGAGATCGTGACGAAGACGATCGCCTTCTTCGAGGCCAAGGGGAAGCAGCGGCTCCGCCAGGACGACCTCGACCGGGTCTGGTACACGGACTTCCTCGACTTCGTGAAGCGGGAGAAGGTCTTCGCGGACCTCCTCACCCCGCCGGAGCTCGGGGGCCCCGACGCCCGCTGGGACACCTTCCGCAACTGCTACGTCAACGAGGTGCTCGGCTTCTACGGTCTCTGCTACTGGTACACGTGGCAGGTCTCGATCCTCGGCCTCGGGCCGCTTTGGATGAGCCCGAACGGAGAGATGAAAGCGAAGACCGCCGGGGCGATCGCCGACGGCGGGATCTTCGCCTTCGGGCTCTCCGAGAAGGAGCACGGGGCCGACATCTATTCGAGCTCGATGACGCTCACGCCGAAGGAGGACGGCTCGTTCGTGGCGAACGGGTCGAAGTACTACATCGGCAACGGAAACGAGGCCGCCGTCGTCTCCGTCTTCGGGAAGATGGCCGGGTCGAACGACTACGTCTTCTTCGCGGCCGACCCGAAGCGCCCCGGCTACCGGCTCGTGAAGAACGTCGTTGCGAGCCAGTCCTACGTGGCCGAGCTCGAGCTGGCGGATTACCCCGTCGCGGCCGGCGAGGTCCTGATGGTCGGGCGGGAGGCCTGGGACGCCGCTCTCAACACGGTCAACATCGGCAAGTACAACCTCGGCTGGGCTTCGATCGGCATCTGCGAGCACGCCTTCCACGAGGCGCTGAACCACGCGGCGGCGCGGCGTCTCTACGGGATGGCCGTGACCGACTTTCCGCACGTGGCGCGGATGTTCGTGGACGCCTGGGCCCGGCTCGTCGCGATGAAGGTCTTCGCGTTCCGCGCGTCGGACTACCTGCGCGCCGCCTCCCTCGGGGATCGGCGCTACCTCCTCTACAACCCGCTCGTGAAGATGAAGGTGACGACGGAGGGAGAGAAGGTCGTCGACCTCCTCTGGGACGTCATCGCGGCGAAGGGCTTCGAGAAGGACATGGTCTTCGAGATGGCCGCGCGCGACATCCGCGCCCTGCCGAAGCTCGAGGGGACGGTCCACGTCAACATCGCGCTCATCGTCAAGTTCCTCCCGAACTGGCTCTTCCGGCCCGCGTCCTGCCCGGAGGTGGGGCGGAGGACCGAGCCCGCGCACGACGCGTTCCTCTTCGCCCAGGGGCCCGCGAGCGGCCTCGGCAAGATCCGCTTCCACGACTGGGCCCCGGCCTTCGAGACGTACGCGCGCATCCCGAACGTCGCCCTCTTCCGCGAGCAGCTCGGGGCTTTTCGCGAGCTCGTCGCCACGGCGGCGCCGACGGAGAGCCAGGCGAAGGACGTCGACCTCGTCCTCGCCGTGGGCGATCTCTTCGCCCTCGCCGTCTACGCCCACCTCGTCCTCGAGGGGGCCGGACACCACGGCCTCTCGGACGACGCCCTCGACCAGCTCTTCGACGTCTTCGTCCGCGACTTCTCGTCGTACGCCCTGAAGCTCCACGAGCGCTCCGGCGCGACGGAGACGCAGGCGGCGATGGCCCTGCGCCTCGTGAAGCGGCCCGTCTTCGACGCCGGGCGCTACTCGCGGATCTGGAAGGACGAGGTCTTCGCCCTGCGAGACACCTACCGGATGAACGAGTAGGACCCCGCTCCTTTCGAGCGCCCGGCCCGCGTCACGTCAACGTGACGCGGAAGTGCGTCCCGCCCCCGTCGCGCGGGAGACAGGCGATGCCACCGCCGTGGCGGCGGGCGATCTGCCGGGCAATCGAGAGGCCGAGCCCCGCTCCGCCGCTCGGGGCTCCGGGACGGCGGAAGAAGGGCTCGAAGATCCGCTCCGACAGGTCGGGAGGCACCCCCGGTCCCCGGTCGAGGACGTCCACGACGGCCTCGCCGCCCCGTTCGCGCCGGACCTCCACCTCGACGGGGCCCGCGCCTCCGTGCCCGCGGGCGTTCTCGAGAAGGTTGCGCATCAGCCGGCGCAGGAGCCTCGGGCTTCCCCTCACGACGACGGCGACGCCCGCGACCGAGGCCCCGGCGCGCGCGGCCTCCTCGGCGGCGAGGGCCGTCACGTCGACGTCCTCGAACGGCTCGTCCCCGGCCCCCGCTTCGAGCCGGCTCGAGAGGAGGATCTCCTCCACGAGATCGTCCAGCTCTGCGACGTCGCGCGCGATCTCCTCTTTGAGGTGCGGGTCTCCCTGCAGCAGCCCGGCCGCCACGCGCAGCCGTCCGAGCGGGCTCCGGAGCTCGTGCGACGCGTTCGCGAGGAGCCGGCGCTGCGCGCCGACGAGCTCCTCGATGCGCCCTGCAGCCCGGTTGAAGCTCGAGGCGAGGAGCGCGACCTCGTCGTTCCCCTCCACCGTCACGCGCGAGCCGAGCTCCCCGGCCCCCAGCGCCTCGACTCCCTCCTCGAGGCGCTCGAGGCGGCGCGTGATCCGGCGCGAGATCGGCCACGCCACAACGGCGACGGCGACCGCCGTGAGCGCGAGGATCCCGAGGAAGCCGAGCGGCGGGCCGCGCCGGACCATTCGCCGGGCCACGAGCCAGCGTCCGTCGGGAAGGCGGAGGATGACCGCCGGCGCGCCCATTCCGGCGTGCCAGGTCCCGCTTCCCGTCCGTTCCACCGGCGGCGGCGGGAGCGGCTCTCCGAAGGCGGCGATCCGCTGGCGCGCCGGCGTGAAGAGGGTGAGCCGGGCGTTCGTCCTCGCGCCCCAACGGGCGAGGACAGGCCCCTGCTCGGCGGGAGACGCGCTGGCGGGCGCCAGGAGCTCGCCCGCGATCTCCGCGGAGAGCTCGAGGCCGCTCTCGATCGGCTCCCGGCCGTACTCGAGGTGCCAGGCGAGGCCGGAGAGGAGGGCGACCATCCCGACGCTCGCCAGGACGGCGAGGTAGATCCGCGCGTGGAGGCGCACTCCGGGGTGCCAGCGGCCGCTCCTCACGCGTCCTGGTTTCTCGCCAGGACGTAGCCCGCGCCGCGGACGGTCAGGATGCGGCGGGGGGTCTTCGGATCGTCCTCGATCGCGGCTCGGATGCGCGCCACGTGAACGTCGATCGACCGGTCGAAGGCCTCGAGCGCCTCGCCCTTCACGGCCTCCATCAGCTGCTCGCGGGAGAGGACCCGCCCCGCCCTCTCGGCCATCGCGAGGAGGAGGTTGAACTGGTGGGCCGTCATCGGCCGCTCCACTCCGTCCACGCGCGCCACGCGGGCGTCGGCATCCACCTCCAGGCGGCCGAAGCGCAGGCCGTTCGACGCGCTGCCGGACGCGACGGGGGGCCTCCGCAGGACCGCGCGGATCCGCGCCAGGAGCTCGCGCGGGTCGAAGGGCTTGGCGACGTAGTCGTCGGCACCCAGCTCGAGGCCGACGACCCGGTCCGTCGGGTCGCCCTTCGCCGTCAGCATGATGACCGGGACGGCAGAGCCCGCGGCCCGGATGCGGCGGCAGACGTCGAGGCCGTCGGCGTCCGGGAGCATCAGGTCGAGGAGAACGAGGTCGAAGGGCTCGCGCGCGAGGCGCGCGAGCCCTTCCGTGGCCGTTGCGGCGACCCAGACCTCGAGGGCGTTCCGGCCGAGGTCCGCGGCGACCATCGAGGCGAGCCTCGCGTCGTCCTCGATCATCAGGATCCGCGTCGCCATCGTCACATCATCGGACATTCCGGCCGCAAGCGGGACGGCCGTGGGATCAGCGTCCGAACCGAGCCATGCGGTGGGCGAGCCGATCGGCGGCCTTCACCCGCTGCTCGGGGGTCAGGACGTCCGCCGCGTCGGCCACGGCCGTCGTCAACCGCTCGGAGACCGTGGTGAGGAGCTGCATCTGCCGGGCCCGGTGCGCCTCGAGGGCCGCCCGGTCGACCTGCGCGGCCGTCAGGATCTCCACGGCCTGCCGACGTGCCAGGACGAGCTCGTCGTGAACGGGGGCGAGGTCCTTCGCCGCCGCCTTCGCGATGGCGGAGAGCCTCGCCTGCTGCTCCGGCGTCCCGCCGAGGTCCTCGACGACCCAGCCGGCGATCCGGTCGATCTTCTTCTCGACCTGCGCCAGTTCCATCGAGCCGCGGGAGCCGTGCCGGAACGGTCGGAAGCCGAACGCCTGGAGGCCGCCCGCCGTGAGGACGGCCGCGACGCCGAGGAAGAGGGCGCCGAAGAGGACCGTACGGCCTCGGCCCCGACGGACCTTCGGAGGGTTCGCGTTCTGGGAGGAGGTGGGGGCGTCGGGCTCGTTCATCTGATTCTCCTTCGGACGGGCGGATGGTCTCCGTGCCGTCGAGGGGAAAGATGGAGACCGCAGGTTTCGGCCGTTCTTCCCGAACGTGAAGTTGTGTGAAGCCGGCGCTATCTCCCGAGCTCGTTCCCGGCCGAATCGAGCTCCATGCGACGACCGCCCGTCACGAGCCTGGCGGAACGGACGACGGCACGGGCATCCGCTGGAGAAAACGGGAGCACGGCCCCGACCGAAAGGCGTCCGCTTCCCTTCTCCCCCTCGACATCGAGCGTGAACGTCATCGAGAACTCGCCGGTGCCGACGAGGACGACGTTCCGTTCCCGCGCCGCCGGACCGACGTGGAGCGCGTCGCCGCACACCTCGCGGACGACCGGTGCGGCCGCCGCCCACGCGGCCACCGCGCGGTAAGGGCGCCGCAGTCGCATCTCGGCCCAGCGGTGGCGCTCCTCCAGCGTCCCGCCGGACGGAACGCTGCTCACTCCGCGGAACGCGAGCCCAGAAGCGCCGACGACGGCCACGGCGAAGAGGGACGACAGGACCAGCGCCCCGGGCCGTCTCGCTCTGCCGCCGCCGAACGAGGTCAGCCCTGCGGCGAGCGCCAGACCGGCGAACGCGCCCATCGCGAATCGGAACGACCCGAGGATGAACGAGCGAAAAGCCTCGCCGGGGACGCTGATCGTCCCGGAGCTCATATCGGGCGGAAGGAGCCGGTCGGGGACGACGACCGCGAGGATGCCGAAGACGAGCGCCGCGACGGCGAGGAGAAAGGCCTTCGTCATGAGGAGCCGCGATTCTGCCCCGGAAATCGGGGTCGGAGGTCAGGAGCCGCCGAGGCGGCGCCGGATCGTTGCCTTGAGGGCCGAGGCTTCGGGGACCCGGAAGAGGATGGCCAGCGCGCCGTAGGCCACGGCGAACGCGCCGCAGACGAGGACGCCGAGGAGAACCGGCCCCAGCGGTCCGGCCGCGAGCTTCACGCCGAAGCCCGCCACGGCGGCGCCGAACGCGGCGCCCCAGACCCGGAGCGAGAACGCAGCCGGCAGGCCCGTCTTCCCCACGCGCCGGTTCAGCGCGCGGCGCAGGAGCAGCATCTCGAGCCAGCCCGCGAGACCCGAGCCGAGCGTCAGCCCCGCGAGGCCGAGGCGCGGGTCGAGTCCGAGGAGGCGAGGCCCCCCGAAGGCGAGGCCCGCGCCGAGCACGGCACTCAGCGCGACCCGGACCATCGCGAACCTCAGCGGCGTCCGCGTGTCGTGGAGCGCCCAGAACGCGGACGCGTAGAGCCTCCCGAGCGTCATCGCGAGGAGGCCGACCGCCGAGCCGGCGAGGACCGCCCAGACGATGCGGACGTCCTCCACCCCGAACGCGCCCGTCTGGAAGACGAGCGCGACGACCCGGTCGCCGAGGAGGGCGAAGGCGACCGCCGAGGGGACGACGAGAAACGCGACGCGCCGGAGCGCGGTGTCGAGCCGCTCGCGCAGCTTCTCCGCTCCGAGCCCGCTCGAGAGCTCCGGCAGCTCGGCGCTGGAGACCGACATCCCGAAGAGGGAGATCGGGAGGATGTAGAGCGTCTGCGCGTAGCCGAGCATCGCGACGGCGCCCGCCGGGAGGAAGCTCGCGATGACCTGGTCGACCCAGCTCGAGACCTGTGTCACGCCACGGCTCCCGACGCTCGGGAGGAAGTTCCGGAAGATCGTCCTCACGTGTGGGGAGCGCGTGTCGAGCGACGGGCGCATCGAGCCGACGAGCCTGGCCACCTGCGGCAGCTGCACCGCGACCTGCAAGAGGCTCCCCGCCACAGCGCCCCAGGCGGCCCAGACCGCGATCCCCTCCGCGCCCGTCTTCGCGCCCGCCACGACGAGGGCCACGATGATCGCGCCGTTCCAGAGGACGGGCGCGGCGTAGGGCAGGAAGAAGCGGCGGTGGCTGTTGAGAATGCCGAGGCAGAAGGCCGAGAGGACGAGCAGACCGGTGCCGGGGAAGAGGATCCTCACGAGCCGGACCGTCAGGTCGCGTCGCTCTCCGGAGAACCCCGGCGTGAAGACGTCGACGAGGAGCGGCGCCGCCAGGACGCCGATGGCCGACAGAAGGACCGCCAGGAGGGCCAGAAAGGTCCCGACCGTGCGGGCCGTGCGGCGCGCCTCCTCCTCCTTTCCTTCGGCCAGGAGGCGCGAGTAGACGGGGATCAGCGAGGCCGAGAGCGAGCCCTCGCCGAAGAGGTTCTGGAGGACGTTCGGGGCCCGGAGCGCGGCCCGCAGCGCGTCGGCCGCCATGGAGCTGCCGAGGTAGTGCGCGAAGAACCTCTCGCGGACGAAGCCGGCGAGCCGGCTCAGGAGGACGCCCGCGCCGACGAGAAGGGCGTTCGCCGCCGAGGACCTGCGCGCCCCCGTCACCGGAGCTTCAGCGTCGCGAGGGCGGCCAGGGCGAGGATGCCGGCCACGATCCAGAGCCTCACCACGACCTTCGTCTCGGCCAGCCCGTTGTACGCCATGGCGTGGTGGAGCGGCGCGCGCGCGAAGATCCGCCGGCCCAGGAGCTTGATGCCGATCTTGTCCTGCACCTGGGAGGAGAACGCCTCCGCGACGAAGAGCCCGCCCAGGATGACGAAGAGGAGCTCCTGCTTGAGGAGGACCGACGCCACCGCGAGGCTTCCGCCGATGGAGAGCGAGCCGGTGTCGCCCATGAAGATCTGCGCCGGGTAGGCATTGAACCAGAGAAAGCCGATGCCCGCCCCCGCGAAAGCGGAGGCGAAGACGGCGAGCTCGCCCGCCCCCGGCAGAAAGGGATAGAAGAGGTAGCGCGACCAGATGGCGTTGCCGAGAAGGTAGCCGAAGACGCCGAGGACGGAGATCGCGAAGACCGAGGGAACGATGGCGAGGCCGTCCATCCCGTCGGTGATGTTGACCGAGTTGCCGACGAGGAGGACGAAGAGGAAGACGAACGGGAGGTAGAGCCACGGGTTGTCGAGGATCGCCGTCTTCAGAAACGGCAAGTGGAGACGGGCCGCCTCGGCCGCCGGCAGAGGCGTCCACGGGCTCGCCAGGACCGCGACGAGCAGCGCGGCGAACGTGCCCTGCAGGAGGAGCTTCTTCGGCTCCGACATCCCCTTGTCCCCGGACCTCGCCATCATCTTGGCCCGGTCGTCGATGAACCCGATCGCGCCGAACCAGACCATTCCGAGAAGGACGAGGAGGGCGTAGCCGCTCCCCAGGTTGCACCACAGGAGGCTGGAGCCGGTGACGACGCCGACGAGGACGACGCCCCCCATCACCGGCGTCCCCGCCTTGTCGAACGCAGAGGGGATTCCCGTCTCGCGCACCTGGTCGACGAAGGCGCGCCGCTGGAGCCACCAGATGACCTTCGGCGTGATCCAGAGCGTGAGGAGGACCGCCGTGAGCGCGGCGCCGATGGAGCGCGACGACAGGTACTCGGCGAGGCGCAGGAACGAGAACGCGTGAAACGGCGCGAGGAGCTTGCCGATCCAGAAGATCATCGGGCCGCCTCCTGGCCGCGCGAGAGGGCCTCGACGACGCGGCGGTACGAGAGCTTCATCTCGAACTGGGGACGGAAGTCCGTCGAGGTCAGAAGGAATCCGGGCAGCGCCTTCTTCAGCTTCTCCCGGTCGCGCACCTCGCCCCGCTCGACGAGAGAGAGGACTCCCTTCAGCGCCGCGGCACGCACCTTCCAGAACCGGTAGTCGGCGAGGGCGAGGAGGGCCGGGAGCGCGTCCTTCTCCGTACCGAGCACGCCGAGCGCCTCGGCGGCCGCGGCCGCGGCCTCGAGGTCTCGGTCGGAGAGACCCTTGCGAAGCGCCGCGACGGCCTCGGCGTGCCGCGCGAGCCGGCCCGCGAAGCGCGCCGCCGTTCGCGCCGCCTCCGCTCTCACCTCCCAGTAGGGGTCCGAGAACCCGGCGAGAAGGGCTTCCTCGACGTCCGCGTCGACGACGTCGAGGCGCGCGAGGGCGGTGTAGACGTTCCGGCGGACGAAGCCGACCTGGGCGAGGTCACCACCGAGGATTCGCTGCAGAAGAGGGGCCGGTGTGTGGTCGGCCAGGAGGGCGAGGAGGAGAGGGACCTTCTCTCTTGCGTCGAGGAGGCCGAGGAGCTTCACGCCGAGGTTGCGCGCCTCCCACTCGTCGTTCACGAGGAGCGAGGCCGCCCGGCTCCGGAACCACGTGAGGTCCCTGGGCTCGACGACGTCCTCGACGCGGAAGCTTCGCCCCGCCGCTGCCGCCGCCTTCTCGAGGCGGGAGAGGAGCGCGGCGTTCGAGACGACCGTGGGCGCCGGGACGAGCGTCGGATCGATGGCGTTGCGCGCGTGGCCGTGGCGGACGTGATGGGCGATCTCGGCCGCGGCATCGATCCCGAGGACGTCGCGGCCCCTCTTCGACATGTCGGCGAGCCTTCGCGGATCCTCCACCAGTGCGAGGATGCGCCGCGCGAGCCGATGGCCGTCGAGGACCTCGACGAGGTGCCCGTCCGAGAGGACCGTCTCCTCGTAGAGGACCTCCGCACCGCCGGCCCGCTCGAGGGCGCGGGCGTTGGCGACCTGGTGGTCGCCCGGCAGGTTCGCCTTCGGGACGACGAGGGCGGGAATCCCCATTCGCGCCACCTCGTTGAGGCTTCCCGAGCCTCCGCGGATGACGACGAGGCCGGCCAGGGCGTAGACCGAGGCGATGTCGTGGAAGTAGCTCCGCGACGCGTAGAACGTCGCGATCTGCGCCCGCTCCTCGTCCGTGTAGCGCGCGGCGAGGCGCGCCGCGGTGTCGGCCTCCGCGTCGTAGCCGCCCCCCTTGAAGAGGCCGGTGCCGTGGACGACGAAGAGCCGGCCGGCGTGCGGCATCAGGTCGCCGAGGGCGTCGACGAGGCCTCGGTTGAGGGAGCGCGAGCCCTGGGAGCCGCCGAAGACGAAGACGACCGTCCTCCCCTCCGGCACGGTGAAGTCGAGGCGCGCCCGGGCCTCTTCCGGCGCCACGTGCCCGATCCTCTTTCGAACCGGGTAGCCAGTCAGTGCTCCGTTGCCGGGGAAGAGGGAGAGCGTCTCGGGGAACGTGACGAAGACCTTCTCGGCGTAGCGGCCGACGAGCCGGTTCAGCTTCCCCGGGACGGCGTTCTGCTCGTGGACGAAGACCCGGGCCTTCGACAGCCCCAGCTTCTTCAAAAAGGTCGCGGCGAAGATGACCGGGGCCGAGGCGAATCCGCCGGTTCCGATGAGGACGTCGGGGCGGAAGCGAAAGAGGATCGCGGCCGCCTGCGCCGTCCCGAGGGCGAGGTCGAAGAGGAACCGCACGAAGGCGGGCGAGGGGCGAGCGCCGGGGAAGCCAGAGGCCCTCACGAAGTGGATCGGGATCCCCTCGCGCGGGACGACCTGCTCCTCGGCCCTCCCCTTCACCCCGACGAAGAGCACCTCGCTCCCCGGCTCGGCGAGGGCGGCACCGATGGCGAGAGCGGGGTTCACGTGCCCGGCCGTCCCGCCGCCCGTCAGGAGGATCCTCGTTCCCGTCTTCAAACCTCGCGCCTCCGCCGGATTCTGGAGCATCCGGGGCGCCGCGTCGCGCCGGTCTCCGCCCCGGCCGCATTCTCACCCCGAATCCGGACGGCCCCGGTGGGCACGGCACGGCGTGTCGGCCGGCGGGCCCGCGTCCTTGCGCTGGCGCCGTGTCTCGCGGAAGCTAGCCGCCGTGTTCCGGCGCGTGCTGCGAGATCTTCGCTGGCCCCTGTTTTTCCTCCTCTCGGCGGAGGCCGTTCTCTTCTGGGGTGCCCTCACGCGGGGCGAGACGTTCGCCGAGCGTGACCTCGCCTCCTTTCACCGCCCCGCGAAGTCGCTCGTCGCGGCGCTCTGGAGGGACTCTTCGGGCATTCCCCTCTGGAACCCGTACTTCGCGTCGGGCCAGCCGTTCGCCGCGAATCCTCACTACGGGGTGTTCCATCCGCTGACGGCTCTGCTCCTCGTCCTGCCGTTCGAGCTCGCCTTCCGGCTCCTCGTTCTGCTGCCGCCCCTCGTCGGCGGCTGGGCTGCGTTCCTGCTCGCCCGAACGCTCGGACGCAGCCGCGAGGCGGCCACGTTCGGGGCCGTCGCCTGGGGGTTCGGTGGCTACCTCGTTTCGACGACGAACCTCCTGCCGATCCTCCTCGGGGTGTCGGTCCTTCCCGCGGTTCTGGCCTACGCGATCCGCTACGCGCGGCAGGCGAGTAAGGGGAACGTCGTCGGGCTCGCGGTCTCGACGGCCCTCGTCGGTCTGGCGGGCGAGCCGAGCGGCCTCCTCATGCTCCCGCTGCTCGTACTCGGAGCGCTCGCGCACGAGGGAATCCGCGGAGGACGAGGCGCCGTCTCGATCCTCCGGCCCGTCCTCGGCCTCGCGTTCGGTCTGGGGCTCTCGGCGGTCACGCTGGTCCCGGGCCTCCACCACGCGACGAAGACCATCCGAGATGCAGGGCTCGGGACGAAAGAGGCCGGCCAGTGGTCCCTGCCTCCCGTCCGGATCGCCGAGCTCCTTTCACCGAACGTTCTTGGCCACGTCGAGAAGGGCGACGAGGCATGGTACTGGGGCCGCGACGCCTACGGCGGGACGGGGTACCCCTTCCTCTACTCGATCTATCCCGGGCTCTCCGTCACCCTCCTCGCCCTCATCGGGGCGATTCGCGGGCCTCGAAGGCTCTGTCCCTGGCTCGCCGCCACGGCGTTCGGCCTGTCCCTCGCGATCGGCGTGCACGGCCCGGCCTGGGACGCTGTGCGCCGGCTCCCCATCCTCTCCGGACTCCGCTATCCCGAGAAGTTCGTCCTGCTCCTCGCACTTCCTCTCGTGGTCGCCGCCGTTCACGGCTTTGACTGGACCCTGGGTCCCGGTCGCCGGCGCCGCGCTCCTCTCGTGGCCGCCTTCGTCCTCGTGATGACTGCCGGCCTCGCGACGGCCGCCGGGATCTCCTGGGCGGACGGCTGGGTGCCGAGACCCTGGATCGCCCTCGGGATCTCCCCGCACCTGGAATCGTCCTTTGCTGCCGTGGCGACGCGCGACGCCCTTCGCACCGCTCTCGTCGCGGCCGGCGGTCTCGCCGCCCTGGCGGTCGCCCGGCGACGGAGGAGTGTCGGAGCCCTCGCGCTGGTCGCCGTGACCTGCGCGGACCTGTCTCTGGCGGGAAAGGCGGTGATCCCCTCCGTTCCCCTCGCGCAGGTCGCCACACCACCCCTCGCCCTCGCTCCCCTCGTCGCTCG
>CAVOJA010000109.1:0-3968 GCA_963696015.1 uncultured Holophagales bacterium | reverse complement strand
CAGGAGGGGCAGAAGACGTCTCCCTCCACCGCGTCGTCGTGAAGGCAGATCTCGTGTTCCGCCATCGGGGACCGGGGGGCGGGCTCCAGGACGAGCCAGGCGGTCCCGGTGGCGTCGACGGTCGCTTCGACCCGGACGCGCCGGCCGGATCTCTCCAGGACGAGCCCTCCCTCGTCGAAGGGCCCGGACGGGCGAGTCCGAGCGAGGAACCAGGCGAAGAGGGGCTCGAGGACCGGGAGCGGAAGTGGCCGAGACGTCTGCGCGACACCGCCCGAGTAAGTGCGCAGGAGCGCCCCCTTTCCCTCGGGGCCGATCTCGACGGCCTGCGCGCCCTCGTCGATGGCGTCGACGAGAAGGGCACGCGCGAGGCGGGCGAAAGGATCGAGCTCGATGGCGGGATCGTTGCGATTCCGGGCGGGGAGCGGCGTGGGCGCCAAGGGGGCCGGGACCCTGGGTGAAGCCTGCGGGGCCGGCGGCCCGTTGGCCTTCGGTCCTGCCGACTCCCAGGCCCGGAGAACATCCTCGAGAATCGGGTCCGCGGTGACGTGGAGGTGGATCGCGCAGCCCGTGGACGCGACGAGGCCCGTTTCGAGGACCGGGTTGCCCGGGTCGACGACCGCGACATGCAGCACGTCACCGCGCCGATCGAAGGGAAAAGCGCGGAGCCGCCGCCGCGCATCGGCGGGAAGCGTCTCGACCGCCTCCCGGTGGGCGGCGGCGAGCCTCTCCCGGGAGATGCTCGGCAGACCTGTGACGCGCTCGAGGGCGTCGAGGAGCGTTTCCTCGCTGACGGCGCCCGTGGCGAGGAGGGCGCGGTCGATCGTTCCACCGTGAAGGCGCCGCCAGTCGGACGCCTTCCTCAGGCGCCTCAGGGTCAGGTCTCCGGATTCGGCGAGAACCTCTCCCAGCCCCGGCGGCATGTGCTCCTCTGCTGCTGGGGGAGTTTACGGGACCGGGAGGGACCTCTTCGCGACTTCCGTGTCAGCCCCGGGACCAGCAGCCTCCGGCCGACCCGGCCGCCATCCGGGCCTCGCCGGGCCGGAACGTGGCGACGAGGCGGCCGGCGAGGGCCTCGAGCTTGTCGCGGGTCCCGTCGGCCCCTGCCTTCGCCTCGAAGGCTGCGACGTCGGCGAGCATCGTCTCGAACTCGACTGGAGTGAGGACCCGCCCGGACATCGGGTAGAGGATGTCGTCCTCCTTCTGGATGTCTTGCCTGAGGAGCGGGATGAACCCTCTTTCGGCGGGGCTCACGTCGCCCGTTCCCTCGCCGACCCCGTGGATCGCCCCGACGGGCGCCCGCCCCTCGCGGTGCTCGTGGAGCATGACGGCGACGGGCCCCGACTCCTCCGAGACGCCTCGTTCCACCCTCCGGCGGAAGAGGACGTCCTCCTCCTTCCCGTGGTGCCACGCGTCCGCGAAGCCGCGCAGGAAGCCGGCGTCGTCGCGGGCGAGGGCGCGCTCGAATGCGAGGCCGCCTTCGATCTCGATCGCGCAGGTCTCGAGGGAGCCGAGGACGTTCTCGATGAGGCGGTGCTCGTTCATGAGGATCGTGATCGGTCGGGCCATGGGGTCTCCTCGTTCTTTCCCGGTTGCCCGGGCATCATCAGAGTCGCGAGCCGGCGCTGTCTGCGGGGAAGTACTCCCTCCATCGGCGGTCGACCAGGGACACGGTGGATTCGTCGGCTTCGACGACGCCCGGCATCCAGGGCTTCATCCTCGCGTCGAGAACGATCGGCGCCGATCGGGCGATCTGGTTTCGAACGATCTCCGTCCGGGCGGCGTGGATGTCGGCTCCCGGCTCGAAGCGGGTGAAGACGTGCCAGAGAAACGAGCGGGCGTCCTTCGCGGCGGCGGCCGCGTCGTCGACGAGGGCGACGAGGGGCCACGCGGCGATCGCCGGGTCGTTTGCGAGACGCGCGGCGAAGTCCCGGTCCTCCGGCCACGACGGCCCGGAGACGCAGAGCGCCCCGCCGCAGAAGACCGCGGCCGCCCGCCCTCCCGCCGGAACCAGGCCCGAGAATTCGCGCGGGAGGTCGCGGATCGGGGCGCCGAGGCCGGCGAGGACTCCCTTCGACCCCTCGTTCACCTTCGGGCCGGTGTAGTCGAGCGTGTCCATGGCGAGGTTCGAGACGACGAAGAGGTCGGTCTCGAAGCGGCAGCGGGCGAGGACCGTCTCCAGGAGCGTGCGGAAGTCCTTCAGGTCGACGCGGACGTCGGTCAGGAGGAGGAACTTCGTCAGGGCGAGCTGCCCTTCGCCGAGGATCCGAAACGCGGAGGAGATCGCCTCGCGCCCGTAGCGGTCCTTCACGATCGCGGCCGCGAGGGAGTGGAAGCCGGTGTCGCCGTAGCTCCAGAGATCGACGACGCTCGGCATGACGACGGGGAAGAGCGGCGACAGCAGCTCCTGCAGGTAGTCGCCGATGTAGAAGTCCTCCTGCGCGGGCTTCCCGACGACCGTGGCGGGGAAGATCGCGTCGCGGCGCCGGAAGACGCGATCGACCTCGAACACCGGGTAGTCGTGCTTCAGCGAGTAGTAGCCGTAGTGGTCTCCGAAGGGCCCCTCGGGCCGGCGCACCCTCGGCGGCACCTTCCCCGTGAATGCGAGCTCCGCGTCCGCGACGAGACGGTGCGGGTGGCCCGGAACACGCGACACCGGGAGCTTTCCGCCCAGGAGGAGCGACGCGAGGAGCATCTCCGGGAGTCCCTCGGGAAGCGGGGCGATTGCAGCGAGAATCAGGGCGGGCGGGCCGCCGAGAAAGATCGTGACGGGGAGCGCCTCGCCCTTGGACTCGGCGAAGTGGTAATGGAACCCGCCCCCCTTGCCGATCTGCCAGTGGATGCCGGTGGTCCGCGCGTCGTGGATCTGGATCCGGTACATCCCGAGGTTGTGCTCGCGCTTCTCCGGATGCTCCGTGTAGACGAGCGGAAGCGTCAGGAACGGGCCGCCGTCCTCGGGCCACTGCGTGAGAGCGGGGAGGCGCGTCAGGTCGGGGTCGTTCTCGACGACCTCTGTGACCGGGGCGTGCGAGACCTCCTTCATCCCGACCTTCAGCGCCTCGCCGAAGAAGGAACGAAAGCCCCAGAGCTTGCCGGGAGTCGGCGGGAGGAGCTCGTGCGTCGCGCGGACGGCGGTCTTCACGAACTCCAGCGGGCGGCGTCCGAAGGCGAGGTCGATCCGCTTCGCGGTGCCGAAGAGGTTCGTGACGACGGGGAACGCCGAGCCCCTTGGCCTCTTGAAGAGGAGAGCCGGCCCACCCTGCTCGATGACCCGCCGGTGGATCTCGGGGATCTCGAGGTTCGGGTCGGCCTCGGCCTCGATCTCGAGGAGGTCTCCCTCGGCTCTCAGGGCGGCGAGGAGCTCGCGGAGGTCGTGCATCGTCCGGAGAGGTTACGACGGGGCGGACCGGGCCGGACTTCAGAGATACGGCCGCGTCATTCGAAGGACCCGCTCACGTCGAGGAGGACGTGGGTCGTGCCGCCCGCTGGAAGGTCCGCGCGGACGGAGAGCGAGCCGGCGGTGCCGAGGATGGGAATGGCGTTCAGGGCGCGGGTCTTCCCGGCGGTGACCGGCACTTCCGTCGTCCCGGAGACGATCGGGCCTCCGGCGAAGACGGAGAGGGAACCCGTGGCGGTGGGGTTGACGACGGTGACGTTCGCGGCGACGGAGAGGGCGGTCGACGGGATGCCGCAGCGGCCCGTGACCGGGAGAATCAGCATCTGCGACGCTCCGATCGGGACTCCGCCTGCAGGTCCTTCGGGATCGCGCGTGTCGGCGACGCGGCAAGGGGTGACGGGGTGGAAGCCGAGCGGGATCGGGAGCGACCAGAGCTCGTCACCCGTGACGCCATCGTTGGCAAGGAAGAACATGCGCCCGCCGGAGCGGACGGGGGGCATGCGTCCCCCCGCCGAGTACCGGCGGGGCGCGCCGCTCCCGAGGCCCGGAACGAGGTCCGCCACTCTCGTGGTCC
>CAVOJA010000108.1:0-65586 GCA_963696015.1 uncultured Holophagales bacterium | reverse complement strand
GGCGCTCGCGACCGTTCCCTACATCCTCGGCGGCGCGGTCCTCCTCGAGGCGTCCCTTTCGTTTCTCGGTCTCGGCGCGCCCCCCCCCTCGGCCTCCTGGGGACGAGCCCTGGCCGATGCCCGCGACAGCCTGACGAGCGCCTGGTGGTGCGTCGTTCCTCCTGCCGTTGCCCTCTTCCTCCTCGTCCTCTCGGCGCGGAAGGTCGGCGAGGCGCTTTCCGAAAGCCGCTAGAATTACGGCCCCAATGCGAATCGCTGTCTACCCGGGTTCGTTCGATCCGATGACGAACGGTCACGTCGACCTCGTTCGTCGCGGCTGCCACATCTTCGACCGCGTTCTCGTGGCCGTCCTCTGCAACACCGAGAAGTCGCCGCTCTTCACCGTGGAGGAGCGGGTGGGAATGGTCCAGTCCGTCTTTCGCCGCGAGTCCCGGGTGCAGGTAAAGGCGTTTTCCGGCCTCCTGATCAACTTCCTGAAGTCCGAGAAGACCAATATCGTCCTGAGGGGCCTTCGGGTCGTCTCCGACTTCGAGTACGAGTTCCAGATGGCGCTCATGAACCGCCGTCTCGACCCCGACGTGGAGACGGTCTTTCTGACACCGAAAGAAGAGCTGTCGTATCTCTCGAGCCGCCTCGTCAAGGAGGTCCACCGGCTCGGCGGAGACGTCTCCGGGCTCGTTCCCCCGCTCGTCTACAGGTCCCTGCGGAAGAAGCTCCCGAACGGCCTGCCGAAGTCCTGAACGGTCAGCCCCGCGAGAACGCCGTCAGCGCAGTCCGGATCGGCCCCGGCGCCGCTGTCGGCCTTCCGGTCGCCCGGTCGACGAAGAGGTGGATCGTCTCTCCCTCTACGGCGAGAGAGCCGTCCGGGAGGATGACCCTGTAGGCAAACGTGCAACCACGGCTCCGGATCGCCGCGAGCCGGGTCGCCACGCGGACGGTGTCGCCATATCGCGCCGGCCGGCGGTATCGCGCCGCGAGGTCGCTCACGACGATGTTCACCCCTTCGGCCTCCATCCGGGCGTACGGGTATCCGGCGACCTCGCAGTATTCGGTCCGCCCCACCTCGAACCAGACGACGTACGAGCCGTGGTAGACGACTCCCTGCGCGTCGGTCTCCGCGTAGCGGACCTTCACTTCCGCTTCGACCCAGCGTCCGTTCTTCACCCTCCGTAGACTACCCGAGCGTGGTCTCTCCCTCCATCCTTCTTCGCGGTCCCGGGTGGCATCTCCCGGCGCCGCTCGAGCTGTGGAAACCGGTCGAGGTCCGCTCGGTCGCTCCGGACCGCCCCGGCGACCTTCCGGAGCTCCTCGCGTGGCTCGACGGCGTCGCCGCCTCGGGACGTCCCGAGCGAATTGCGGCAGGCTTCCTGACCTACGAGGCGGGAGTGGCGCTCGAGGGGTCGACGGCGCTCTTCCGGAGCCCTGCGACGCCCCTTGCCTGGTTCGGGCTCTTCGATACCGCTACGGGGCCGGGCCGGGCGTCGAGGAACGGTATCCTCGAAGGCGGGCTCGAGGTGGACGACGGCCGGGTGGCCGTGTCAAACGGGGCCGCCTCGCGGCCACCGGCGGACATGGACCTGACAGCGTGGACGGCCGCAGTCGGCGCCATCCGGGAGGCAATCGCCCGCGGCGACGTCTACCAGGCGAACCTGACCCGTCGCACGGCCCGGGAGCTCCGCGTCTCCCCGCGACGCCTCGCCGACCTCCTCTGGACCGACAACCCTGTTCCCTTGGCCATCTGCACGGAGACGGGAGGTCCGGCCGTCGTCTCGAACTCGCCGGAGCTCTTCCTGGACGTCGACCTCGATTCCCGGCGGGTGGCTTCGGCGCCGATCAAGGGGACCATGCCGCGCCTTCGTCGACGGAAGCGAAGAGACGGCTCGCGAAACCCTTCTCGCGTCGGAGAAAGACGCCGCCGAGCACCTGATGATCGTCGACCTGATCCGCAACGACCTCGGCCGCGTCTGCGAGCCCGGGAGCGTCCACGTTCCGACCTTCCGGGCGGTGAGGAGCTTCCGGCACCTTCACCACCTCGAGTCGAGGGTGGCAGGGACCCTCCGCTCCGAAATGCCCGCCTCTCGGACCTCCTCGTCGCGACCCTTCCGGGCGGGTCGATCACAGGCGCCCCGAAGCGCGCCGCGCTCGGCGTCATCCGCAGGCTGGAACCCGTGGCCCGGGGGCCGTACACCGGCGCTGCGGGCTACGTTCGGGGCGATGGGAAGGCCGTCTTCAACGTCGCCATCCGAACGGCCGTCGTCGAGGGCTCGATGGTCTCGTACCATTCGGGCGGCGGGATCGTGTGGGATTCGGACCCTTTCCTCGAGTGGGGGGAGACCGAGACGAAATCCCGCGAGTTCTTTCGGGCGCTCGCCTCGGCGGCGAGAGAGAGCGAGGTCCCGTGAGCCCAGACCCCGTCCCCTTCGACGCTCCGGCTCTCGAACGCGGCTTCGGCTTCTTCGAGACGCTCCTCCTCCTCGGGCGCCGGGCCGTGCTCTGGGAGGCCCACGCCCGGCGGCTCCTGACGACCCTCGAGACGCTCGACCTTCCGGCGCCTTCGCTCGAATATGCTCGAGTCGGCCTCCCGCGCCGCACTGGGGGGGATGGAGGACGGCGGAGAGGAGCGGGCCCTGCGCCTCTCCTGGATCGCGGTCGGGCACGACATCGAAGCGCCCACCTCGTGGCGGCTCGACGCCTCGGTCCGTCCGATCCCGCCAAACACCCTCTCCCGCAGGGCCGGGTCGCGGGCCGTCACGGCGCCGGAACGGTTCCGGCGCGATTCCCCCGGGTTCAAGTCGACGAGCTACTTCGGAGCGGTGGCGGCGCTTCGCCACGCGCGGCGTTCGGCGGGGACGAGGGTCTCTTCACGGACGGGGACCTGTACGTGGAGGGGGCCTCGACCGGCCTCGTCGCGTGGAACGGGCGGACGGCTCGCCGGCCTGGGGCCGGGAGGCCTCCCCTCCGTCACCGCCGAGGCGTTTCTGGACGGGGCGGGGGAGCGAAGGGGCCTGGACGCGGGAGGAGCTGCTCTCCGGGGCGATCCTTCTCGGATCGCTGACGACCGCCGTCCCGCTCCTTTCCCTGGACGGGGTCGAATGCGTCCGGCCGCCGGCGATGCTCCGGGCCTGTGAGGCGTTCCAGCGGCGGCTCCGGACGGATGCCGCGTTGCAGAAAAGGCTCTAGACTGTCGGGAAGAGAGGCACGGTATGGCCACGAAGAAGGTGCGTCCGACCCCCGCTGCGTCCCACGTCGTACTCTTCACCGGCTTCCCCGGCTTCATCGGAGCCCGCCTCATTCCAAGGCTGCTGGAGCTGAAGCCTGACAGCGTCTTCCACTGCCTCGTGCAGGAGAAGTTCCTCGACCTGGCACGACAGCTCCGTGGAAGCAGCTCGCCGGGACGCACCCCGCAACGAAGGGACGGATCGAGCTCGTGACGGGAGACATCACCGCCCCCGGCCTCGGGATCGGGGAGACCGAGGCCCGCGTGCTGCACCGGAAGCTGACCGGTTGTTACCACCTCGCGGCCGTGTACGACCTCGCCGTGAAGCGAGACGTGGCGATGCGGATCAACGTCGAAGGAACCCGGAACGTCCTCGGCTTCCTCGAGGACTGCCCCCACCTGAACCGGTTCGACTACGTCTCCACGGCCTACGTATCGGGGACGGCGGTCGGCACGTATCGCGAGACGGATCTCGACGTCGGGCAGTCGTTCAAGAACTACTACGAGGAGACGAAGTTCCTCGCCGAGGAAGCCGTGAAGGGGAGCGCGCTTCCGACCGCGACGTACCGGCCGGCGATCGTCGTCGGCGACTCGCGGACCGGGGAGACGGCGAAGTTCGACGGTCCCTACTTCGCGTTGAATGCGATGAGACAGCTTCCGTCGCCCGGCGTGTTCGTGAAGGTCGGACGGGGAACGGCCCCCGTGAACCTCGTCCCGATCGACTTCGTCCTCGAAGCGATGGCCCGCCTCTCGACCTGGGGTGGGTCCATCGGGAAGACCTACCACCTGACCGACCCGAATCCCCTGTCCGCCTACGAGATCGAGGAGCTCTTCGCCAAGGCCATCGGGAAGCAGTTCCTCTACGTTCCGGTGCCGACCGTCCTCGCCAAGCTCCTCTTCTCTCCGAAGCCGGTTCAGGACTACTTCGGCATGCCCGCCGTGACGGTCGAGTACTTCGACCACCCGGTGCGGTACGACAGCTCGCAGGCGGCCGCGGACCTCGCGCCGTTCGGCGTGTCGTGTCCGCCCTTCGTCGACTACGTCCAGAACCTCGTCGCGTTCTATCGCAAGCACGTCGAGAAGATCACGCGGGGGGCGATGATTTGAAGAAGGGCCTCTCCCTGCCCGCCGGGCCGATCATCGACGGCCTCGACGTCACGACGGGGAAGACGTTCTTCACCCGGAACCCGGCGACGGGGGAGAGGCTCGCGGAGATCCACCGGGCGGGGCCGGAAGAGATCGATGCCGCGGTCGCGTCCGCGCAGAAGGCGTTTCTTCACTGGGGCTCGCGGAGCCCGAAGGATCGGCAGAAGCATCTCGCAAACCTCCTCGAAGTGGTGAGGAAGTCCCACGACGATCTCTCGCGGCTCATCGCCCTCGAGCAGGGAAAACCCGTCGCCGAGGCGCGGGCCCTCGATATCGTTCCGGCCGCGGACGCTCTCCGCTACCTCTCCCGCTACACCGAGGAGCTGCTCGCTTCCAGGCCGGTCGACTACGAGCAGATTCTCTTCGCTCACAAGACGGCCGCGTTCCGGTTCGAGCCGCTCGGCGTCATCGCGGTCATCACCCCCTGGAACTTCCCCTTCGCGATTCCGATGGTCGAGCTGGCGGCCTGCCTGGCGGCCGGAAACACCGTCGTCCTGAAGCCCGCGTCCGCGACGGCCCAGACGGGGCTGGCGATCGGGGAGCTGTGCAGAAGGGCGGGGCTGCCTCCCGGCGTCGTCAACGTCATCACGCCCACCGGTGCGGACGTCGACCGCCTCCTAGAGCATCCGGGGCTGGCCAAGATCCTCTTCACCGGCTCCGTCGAGACCGGCGCTCACGTGATGCGAAAGGCCTCGACCAACATCACGCCCTTCGTTCTCGAGCTGGGCGGAAAGGACGCGGCGGTCGTCGCCGCCGACGCCGACCTCGAGCGGACGGCAAGCGGTCTCGTCTGGGGGGCCTTCGCGAATGCCGGCCAGGCCTGCGGGTCCATCGAGCGCGTCTACGCGGTCCGGAGCGTCGCCGACGAGCTCTTCGCGAAGGTCGTAGAGAAGACGAAGCGGCTGCGCCAGGGAGACCCGCTCGCAGAGGCGACCGACGTCGGGCCGATGACGACCCTCGAGCAGAGGGACTTCGTCGACGCCCAGGTCCGCGAGGCCGTCGCGCAGGGCGCACAGGACCTGACGGGGGGCGAGAAGCCCGTCGCGAAGGGGTACTGGTTCCCGCCGACGGTCCTCGTCGACGTGAACCACGGGATGCGGGTGATGCGCGAGGAGACCTTCGGACCGGTCCTGCCGATGGTCGTCGTGGACAACCTCGATGAGGCGATCGCCCTCGCAAACGACTCGGAGTTCGGCCTCACCGCCTCGGGCTGGACGCGGTCGACGAAGACGGCCCAGAAGCTCGTCGAGGAGCTGCGGGCCGGGACGGTGACGATCAACGACCACCTCTTCTCCTTCGGCGAGCCGACCGCGACCTGGGGCGGTCTCGGCAAGTCGGGGATCGGCCGGAGCCACGGCGTGCACGGCCTGATGGAGCTCGTCAACGTCAAGCACGTCAGCGTCGACCTCCAGGACTCGTCGGTGGCCCCCTGGTGGTACCCGTACGACGGGGCCTTCCAGGAGTTCATGAAGAAAGCCTTCGGCCTCCTCTATGCCCGCGACGCCCGGACGAAGATGACCGACGGGATCGGTCTCCTCTCGAGCGGCCGGTTCTTCGGCTACGTGAAGGTGTCGAAGATCGCGACGAAGCTGGGGAAGATCTTCTGACGGACGGCGTCACTTCCCGGGCTCTCTAGAATCGCGTCCCGTGGGGGTCCCGCCCGAACTCTCGACGTACCCCGACCAGCCGGGGATCTACCTCTACAAGGACGCGAAGGGGAAGATCCTCTACGTCGGGAAAGCGCGCTCGATCCGCAAGCGCCTGGCCTCGTACTTCGTCGCGGGCCCGAAGCACCCGAAGACGGAGGCGCTCCTCGCCGAGTTCGAGACGATCGACACCGTCGTCGCGAACACCGAGAGCGAGGCGCTGGCCCTCGAGAACGCCTTCATCAAGAAGCACAAGCCCCGGTACAACATCCTGCTCCGGGACGACAAGACCTATCCGTACATCAAGGTGACGACGGGGGAGGAGTGGCCGCGGGCCCTCGTGACGCGGCGAGTCCTCAAGGACGGGCACAGCTACTTCGGGCCGTTTCTCCCGGCGCGAACCTGCCGGGGCGCGATGAAGATGGTGCAGCGGATGTTCCAGATCCGGACGTGCCGGATCGAGATCGACGGAAAACTGCCGCGCCCCTGCCTCTACTTCGACATGCACGCCTGCCTCGGACCGTGCGTGGCGTCGCTGACGACGAAGGCGGCGTACGCCGAGGCCGTCCGCGACGTCCTTCTCTTCCTGTCGGGCCGCAACGACGAGCTCGCGCTTCGCCTGCGGGCGAAGATGGAGGCCGCGGCCGAGGCCGAAGGCTACGAGATGGCGGCGGCGTACCGGGACTGCCTGAGGACGGTCGAGGAGCTCGCGCAGAAGCAGCGCGTTCAGTCGCTCGCGGGGGAGGACGTCGACGTCTTCGGCGACTTCACCGACGACGGGAACCTGGCCGTATCGGTCCTGCACGTGCGGGGCGGAACGGTGCTGGACACGCGAGAGCTCTTCTGGGAGGGCATCGGCGACGTCGATCCGGAGGAGTTCTGGGTGGCGCTCCTGTCGCAGTACTACGACACCACGACGTTCCTCCCGAGGGAGGTCCACCTTCCCGACGAGGTCCCGGAGGAGGCGCTCACTCCCATCGAGGCGTGGCTCTCCGAACGGCGCGGCTCCCGCGTGGAGATCCGGACGCCGAAGAGAGGAGCCGCGTTCGACCGGGTGAAGATCGCCCGGGACAACGCGCGGACGAGCCACGTCCGGCGCTTCCGGACCGCGCGCGAGGCCGGGGAGAAGGCGACCCTGGCCCTCGCGAAGGCGCTCGACCTCGACCGCCGGCCGGCGCGAATCGAGTGTTTCGACATCTCCCATCTCCAGGGAAGCGACACCTACGCCTCGTGCGTCGTCTTCGTCGACGGCAAGCCGGCGAAAGGCGAGTACCGGGTGTTCCGGATCGACCGTCCCGTGCCCGACGACTTCGCGTCCATCGCCGAAGCCGTGACCCGCCGCTACGAACGGCGTCGCGCGGAGGGCGAGGCGTTCCCCGACCTCCTCGTCATCGACGGCGGAAAAGGGCAGCTGTCGGCCGCCCTCGCGGCCCTCGACCGGATCGGGGTCGAGCTGCCGGCGGTCGGCCTCGCCAAGCGGGAAGAGGAGGTCTTCGTGCCGGGACGCTCCCTCCCCGTCGTCCTGCCGCGCCGCCACGCCGGCCTGAAGCTGCTCCAGAGAGCCCGCGACGAGGCCCACCGTTTCGGACTGATGCACCACAGGAAGGCGCGGACCCGCCGGACGCTGACGAGCCCTCTCCTGGAAATTCCGGGCCTCGGGCCGGCCTCGGCGCGGCGGCTCCTCGCCGTCTTCGGAAACGACGAGGCCGTCCTCGCTGCAACGCCACAGGCGCTCGCCACGGCCGCAGGCAAGGCTCCTGCCTCGCGAATCGAGAGGTGGAGGGCTTCCCGGGAGGACAAGGGCCGGTAGAATCCCCGGAATATGGACACTTCGAAGTCCGGGGGCGCCGCGCTCTCGGGAGGAACGCTCGAGAAGACGGAACTCTCAGAGGTCCTTCGATCGGCCTATTGCACCAGGAAGAACGCCCAGGTGCTGGTGTCGTCCCGGGGAGAGGAGCGGAGCTTCTGGTTCCACCGGGGACGGCTCGTCTCGGCTTCGTCGAACCGGGAGGCCCAGCTCGTCGGAGAGCTCCTCCGGGCGTTCGGGCTCGCCGACGAATCCGTTCTGTTCACGGCCTTCGAGATGGCCCTCTCGGACCCGGGCCGGGGACTGGCGAACGCCCTCAGAGACTCCGGGGCGGTGGCCCCCTACGTCGCAGACGCCTGCATCCGGGCGCTGGCGGAGAAGATCCTCTACTCGACGTTCCAGTGGAGCGCGGGAACGTTCACCGTCGTTCCCCTCGAAGGGCCGCCGGACATCCCCGTCGCGTTCGACCAGACGACCGCAACGCTCCTCCTTGAGGGGCTTCGCCGGCTTCCGCCAGTCATCGGCGCTCGGCCGAAGATCGACCCGAAGGCGCGGCCGATCCTCTCGCCCGACCTCATGTTTCGCTACCAGTACGCGATCGTCATTCCGGAAGAAGCCGAAGCCCTCGATGCGATCGACGGATCGAAGCCGGCGGCCGACGTCTGCCTCGACCTTCGGATTCTCGAGAGGCTCCGGGCGGCCGGATTCGTCACCGTCGGCTCGAAGACCCCCCGGCCCGAGGAGTCGTCCGCTCCCGTGGGGGTCTCCTGCCTCAACGTCGAGATCGCCGGTACGCCTCCGAGCCCGCGCCTGTCGGAGGGTCTGGAGCTGCACGCGCGGCTCGTCTGGAACACGTACCGCCGTCTCGACTGGATCAACGCCTACGAGGTGCTCGGCGTCCCCGAGAGCTCCCAGGACGTCGACCTCCGGCAGGCCGTACATGAACGAGCGAAGCTCTTTCACCCCGACAACGTCATCCGGGCCACGCTCGGGGACGCATCGGAGGCCCTGGAGGCGCTTTTCGCAAAGGTGCAGGAGGCGGACAAGGCTTTCACCAGCACGGCGTCGAGGGAGGAGTACGACCGCACGCTGAACCGCGGAACGATGTCGGCACCCGTATCGTTCGGCCAGACGAACCCGGAGGTCCAGCGCCAGGTGGCGAAGGCGAACTACCAGCGCGCCCGAACGCTCGTCGAGATGGAAGACTACTACCCCGCGTACGAGATGCTCCGGCAGGCCGTCGAGTTCGACCCCGACAGGCCGGAGTACTGGACGTTCCTGGCGAAGGTCCAGGGCCGGAACCCGAACTGGGTGCGGCAGGCGACGGAGACCCTTCGTCGGGCGGCCGCCCGGCTTCCCGAGAGTATCGAGGTCTGGCTCGCCCTGGCGGACGCCTGCGCCAGCGAACGGAACGAGGTGGAACGGGTCAAGGCCCTGCGGGAAGTCCTGAAGCTCGACCCGACGAACCGGAAGGCGACGAAGGCGCTCGCGGAGATCGCCGCGATAAAGCCGCGCTGAGGAGCAGCCGCAGGGCTATCCTCGAAAAATGTTGGAGTCGGTCGCCCATTTCGGGACCGGGCTGGGACTCGCGGCAGGGGCGGGGTTGAATGCCTACGCGGTCCTGCTCGTCTACGGCGGCGTCGCCTGGATGTTCCCGGGAGACTTCCCGGGAGGCATCGCCCGTTTCCTCGCAGAGCCGACGACTTTGGCGGTACTTCTCGGGCTCTACCTGCTCGAGTTCTTCGCGGACAAGATACCGGGACTGGACCATGTCTGGGACGTGATTCACACGGTCGTGCGGCCCGCGGCCGGCGCGCTTCTCGCCGTTGCTGCCGTGGCGCCGACCGCCGAGACGCCGATGACGGTCCTGGCCGGGGGGGGGGGCGGGGTGACCGCTCTCGCCTCGCACCTCGTGAAAGGAACCGTCCGGCTCACGTCGACGGCGCTGACGGCCGGTATCGCGAACTTCGCCCTCTCGCTCGCCGAGGACGTCCTTGCCGTCCTCCAGGCGATCGTCTCGATCTTCCTGCCCCTCGTTGCGCTCGTCCTGGCAATTGCCGTCACAGGCCTTTTCCTCCTCTGCGTCCCGAAGCTCGCGAAGGGGGTGGACCTCTTTGCGCGACGGCGCCGGCGAAGGGTCGCTGAACCCGGCGAGGTATCCTCCGGCGGACTCGGGCCGGACGGGTGATCGTCGCTCGGACGGTTCAACCGTAACGAGGGGAGGAAAGTCCGGACTCCAGCGAGCAGCGTGCCGGGGAAATCCCGGTCGGGGCAACCCGAAGGAAAGTGGCACAGAGAACAGACCGCCTCGGTTCCCGCGAGGGGCCGCGGTAAGGGTGAAAAGGTGCGGTAAGAGCGCACCGCGAACCCCGGCAACGGGGTCGGCAGGCCAAACCCCACGCGGAGCAAGGCCGAATAGGGGGACGGAAGGGGCGCTCGCCCCCGCGCCGCAAGGCGACGTCTCCGGGTAGGCTGCTCGAGCCCCGTCGAGAGGCGTGGGCCGAGAGGAATGATCGCCGGCTGGAAGGCGCGAGCCGACCGGTCACAGAATCCGGCTTACAGTCCGGCCCGAGTCACCTTTTCTGAGGACAAGCTGGGGGGTCCGGGGGGGCGCGCGAAGCTCAGCCCCCCCGGCGAGGCAGTCCGGCCCGAGTCACCTTTTCTGAGGACAAGCTGGGGGGTCCGGGGGGGCGCGCGAAGCTCAGCCCCCCCGGCGAGGCAGTCCGGCCCGAGTCACCTTTTCTGAGGACAAGCTGGGGGGTCCGGGGGGGGGCGCGAAGCTCAGCCCCCCCGGCGAGGCAGTCCGGCCCGAGTCACTTCTTCAATCAGTACGATGCCGGGGGGGCCTGAGGGCACGAGCGGGCTCGCCTGCCTTGCCGCAAAATGGACCCGTGGCTGAGCTCATCGACGGCAACAACCTCCTGGGGCTGCGAGGCGTCACGCGGGAGACCCTCCTCCGGGAGCTGGCGGACCTGGCTCGCGCGCGAGGGAGAAAGCTCACCGTCGTTTTCGACGGCCCTCCGGACTACGGCCGACCGAAAGTCCAGCAGCTCGGGGACCTGACGATCGTCCACGCCGCGCCGCGGAGCGCGGACGAGGAGATTGTCCGGAGGGTGCGAGAAGCGCGCGATCCGCGGGGTGTGACCGTCGTGACGGACGATCGCGTCCTCTCCGAGTCGGTCGACGCGGCGGGCGGCCGGACGCAGCCCGTCGCCTCCTTTCGGCAGGCCGGGTCCCAGAGACTGAAGAAGAGGGCCGCCGAAGGGGAAGACAAGCGGGACCCCGGAGGGAGCGCGTCCGACTGGGCCCGTTGGTTCAGCGATCCGAGGAACCGGATCGGGTGAGAAGCCCTCTCCGCAAACCGAGGAGACTCGGCCCGGGTGCGCTCGTGGGCGTTGCGGCGCTCTCGGGACCGGTTCGGAAAGAAGACCTGCAGGCGGGTGTCGCCGCGCTCGAAGGTTTCGGGTACCGGGTGCGCCTCGCCTCGAACGTCCTCGACCGCGAGCCGCTGCTCGGCCTCGCGGGAGACGACGACGGGCGGCTCGCGGGCTATCTCGGGCTCGTCGCGGATCCCGAGGTCGAGGCGATCCTCTTCGCGCGGGGCGGATACGGCGTTACGCGCATTCTCAGCCGGCTGCCGGAGGCGCTGCTGCGCGAGACCGCAAAGCTCCACTGTGGCTTCTCCGACGTCACGGCGTTGTCGGCTTTCCTCCGGCAGCGGTGCGGACTCGCGTCGATCCACGGGCCGATGGTCGCCGCCGACCTCGCCACACCTCTCGATCCGCTCACGGCCGCCTGGTTTCCGGCCCTCCTGGAAGGGCGGGCGCCCCTCCGCCTCGAGGTCCCTTCTGCAGACGTCCTGGTCCCGGGCATTGCCGCGGGCCCGCTCGTCGGAGGCTGCCTGTCCCTACTGGCCGCGCTGGCCGGAACGCCGTGGCAGTTCGACTACGACGGCGCCCTCCTGTTCATCGAGGAGGTGGGGGAGGAGGCTTACCGGGTCGACCGGATGCTCGGCACCCTCATTTCGTCCGGGCGCCTCGACAGGTTGGCCGGTATCATCGCGGGCTCGATGACGCGTGTGACGTTCGGTGGCGTGGAGGATCCGGAGAGGGTCCGACGGCTTCTTCTCGACCGGTTCGCCCCGCTCGGGGTGCCGGTCGCCGCCGGCCTGCCCTTCGGTCACGTTGCCCCGAACGTCCCGCTCCCGGTCGGTACCCGGGCCTCGTGGGACGGTGGGAACCGAACGCTCGTTCTCGAGGAGGAGTTCCTCTCGTGAAAGTCGTGCTGAAGTCGGGCGGCGGGGCCGCGAGTTTCGAGGACTACATCATCAAGGTCCCTCCGGGGACGACGATCTTCTCGGAGGGAGACGTCGGGACGGAGATGTTCGTCATCCAGTCGGGATCGGTCGAGATCGCGAAACGGATGAAAGACGGAATGAAGACACTCTCCGTCCTCGAGAAGGGCGACTTCTTCGGCGAGATGTCGATCCTGGAAGACGTTCCCCGGACGGCGGACGCGATCGCGCGGACCGACGTGGAGCTCGTCAGGATCAACCAGTCGACGTTCGACGAGATGCTCCGGCACAACGGCGAGATCGCGGTCCGGATGCTCCGGAAGCTCTCGCGCCGCCTGCGGGAGACGACGGCGGCGCTCGAGCAGACGACGGGCGTCGCTCCGGCGCTCGACGAGTCGTCGGACTTCTTCGAACGTGTCGGGACCCGCGACGAGATCTACCGTTTCGTGGCTGACGGGAACGTCGAGGAGTTCTACCTGAACCGCGACGGGGAGACCCTGGTCGGGCGAATCGACCCGGTGACGGGGATCCGCCCCGACGTCGACCTGACGAATCTCGACGGGCCGCGCTCCGTGTCGCGCCGGCACGCCAAGGTCATCCGGCCGGAAGGCGAGTTCCAGGTCATCGAAGAGATCGGCACGATGAACGGAACGTTCGTCAACGGCAAGCGGATCGCGACAGGCTCGCCGACGCCGATTCACGACGGCGACCGACTCCGGTTCGGCCTCGTCGACCTGACCTTCCGCGTCACGCGGAGCTGAGGAATGCCGCGCGTGGGGCGCGGCCGGGACCCGCTCTCCGTCGAGTCGCGCCTCGCCGGGACGCCCGGTATCGGGCCGGTGCGTGCGCGCGCGCTGGCGACCGCCGGACTGACGACCGTCCTCGACCTCCTCCTGGAGCTGCCGCTGCGGCGGGAGGACCGGGCTCGCTTCGCGTGCGTCGCCGACCTCGTCCCCGGCGGTCCGCCGCTCACACTTCGCGGAAGGGTGGTCGAAGTCCGGCTCGTCCGGACACGGCGCTTTGGTTTCTCGATCACCGAAGCGACTCTCGAGGACGAGAGCGGGCAGGTCGGCCTCGTCTTCTACAACCAGCCGTGGCTGGCGCGCTGGCTGACCGTCGGGCTCGGGGTCTTCGTTCACGGTCGGGCCGTGATGAAGCGGCGCCTCACGATCGAATCGCCCCACGTCGAGGCAGAGCCGGACGACGAGGAGGATGCCGCCCTTTCCGTCGGACGCGTCGTCCCGATTTACCGTTCCCTCCCGGGCCTCCCTCCGCGAGTGCACAGACGGCTCGTCGCCCGGGCGCTCGCCGAGGCCGCCCCTGGAATCCCGGACAGGCTTCCGGCCGAGGTGGTGCGCCTGCTGGGTCTCCCGTCCCTCGTCGATTCGCTTCGGGAGGCACATTTCCCCGGGAGTGCAGGAGGTCCGCCGAGCCCGGACGCCTGGACCGATCGGACATCCCGTCACCTCAGGAGGCTCGCGCTCGAGGAGCTCCTCGAGCTCCAGGTGGCTCTCGTCCGGCGGCGGCGGGAACGCGCGACGCGTCCCGCGCCGAGAATCGAGGCGGATGTCGCTCTCCGGAGGACGCTCGCGGCGATCCTGCCCTTCGCGCTGACCGCCGCCCAGAAGCAGGCCATCCGCGAGATCGGTGCCGACCTCAGGTCCGGGCACCCGATGGCCCGCCTCCTGCAAGGAGACGTCGGAAGCGGAAAGACGATCGTCGCCGTCCTGACGGCCGTCCTCGCAGCGGGGCGGGGCTTTCAGTCGGCGCTCATGGTCCCGACGACGATCCTCGCAGAGCAGCACGCCGAGACCGTGTTCCGGCTCCTGTCCGGTACGGGCGTGGCGCCGGCCCTCCTGACCGCGCGTGTCACGGGTCCGCCGAGAGCCGCCCTCCTGGCCGCACTCGCGGAGGGAGAGATCGGCCTCCTCGTCGGGACGCATGCGCTCCTCGAAAAGCCGGTCGCGTTTCGGCGGCTCGGTCTCGTCGTCGTCGACGAGCAGCACCGGTTCGGAGTTGCGCAACGGGCCACCCTGCCGGCGCGCGTCGGTGCCGACGGCCTTCACCCGCACGTCCTCGTCCTCTCGGCGACGCCGATCCCGCGCTCGCTTGCGTTGGCCCTTCACGGCGACCTCGACGTCTCGACGCTCGCCGAGAAGCCGCCGGGGAGGACCCCGGTCGTCACGGGAGTCCACGACGAGGGAGGGCGCGAGGAGGCGTACCGGGCGCTCGCCCGAGAGCTGGAATCGGGCGGGAGAGCCTACGTCGTCGTCCCCCTCGTCGACGACTCGGAGACGATCGACGCTCGTGCCGTCGCCTCCTGGACGGACGAGGTCGCTCGACGCCTCCCGGGCCGCCGTGTCGGTGCGGTCCACGGAAAGATGCGGGCGGAGGCGCGCGAGAAGGCGATGAGGCAGTTCGCCGCGGGCGACCTCGACGTCCTCGTCGCGACGACGGTCGTCGAGGTCGGGATCGACGTTCCCGAGGCCTCGTTCCTCCTCGTGGAGAACGCCGAACGGTTTGGCCTCGCCCAGCTGCACCAGCTGCGCGGGCGGATCGGAAGGGGAGCCCGGCCGTCGACGTGCATCCTCCTGGCGGGCGAGAGTGCTTCCGTCGCGGCGCTCGCCCGCCTCGCCGTCCTCGCCCGGACCGAAGACGGGTTCGAGATCGCGGAGGAGGATCTGAGGCTGCGGGGCCCGGGCGAGGCTCTCGGCACGCGCCAGAGCGGGCTCCCGGAATTTCGCGTTGCCGATCCGCTCGCCGACCGGGACCTGCTCGCGAGGGCGCGGGAACTGGCGATCCGGCTGACGGAAACGGGGACGGCCTCCCCTTTCGAGGAGGCGCTCTTCCTTCGGTCCCCTCGGCGCTGACAGGCTCGCTGTGGCATCCTCGGGGCGTGGAGCTTTCCCTCGAGACCGACGGGGCGATCGCGGCGCTCCGGGTGCGCGGCGAGGTGACGCTGACGGAAGCGTCGACGATCACCGAGTACCTGCGCGTGGCGCGGGAGAACGGCGCGCTCCGGTGCGTGGTCGACCTTTCCGCCTGCGTCTCCCTGCCCACGACGATCGTCGCCGTCCTGATGCGGGAGCAGGGCCGATTCGCCGTCGCGGGAGGATCCCTGACCCTGTCCGGCGTCGGGGACCAGAACCCGTTCCTCGCGCAGAGCGTCGCAGCCGGCCGTTTTGGCCACTACCGGTCGGCGGAAGAGGGCATCGCCGCCGAGCGCCGCGCGATCGGCGCGTCGATTGACGCTCCCGGGCACGGCACGTAGGATCGGGCGTTTCCGGACGACCCTGCCGTGCCAGACGCACCCATCTCCCCAGACAAGCTTCTCGAGATCGTCATCCAGGTGGCCGTCCTCCTGTTTGCGGTTTCCGTGCACGAGTCCGCGCACGGCTGGGTGGCCCTGCGGTGCGGCGACACGACCGCCCACGACCTGGGGCGCATCACGCTCAACCCGATGAAGCACCTCGACCCGTTCGGGAGCCTCCTCGTGCCGGCCCTCCTCGCCTTCTCCGGCGCTCCGATCTTCGGGTGGGCCAAGCCGGTTCCCGTCTCCCTCCGGGGCGTGAGGAACCCCCGCCGCGCGAACCTGCTCGTCTCGGCGGCGGGTCCCGCGTCGAACTTCGCCGTCGCCGTCGTCGGCATCGGCGTCTTCTTCATCCTGCGAACGCTCGCTCCGACGGGTCCGGAGCTCCGCCCGTCTCTCTTCTACCCGCTCCTCCTCGTGTCCTACTACACGATCGTCGTGAACGTCGCTCTCGGTCTTTTCAACCTGATTCCCATCCCGCCTCTCGACGGCTTCGGCGTCGTGGAGAGCTTCGCCCCCGCACGCTGGATCCGTGGCGTGATGTGGGTGCGGCGATACGGGTTCGTCCTTCTCGTCGTGGCGATCTTCACCGGGGGCCTGTCGGCGGTCCTGCGGCCGCCTCTGGCGTTGCTGAACCATCTTCTTCTCGGAGGTCCCTCGTGAGCGAACCGGCGAAGAAAATCGTCCTCTCGGGCCTGCGCCCGACGGGCCGCGTCCACCTCGGAAACTACTGGGGCGCGGTGAAGAACTGGGTCGACCTTCAGGACCAGTACGACTGCCGCTACTTCGTGGCCGACCTGCACGCGCTGACGACCGACTACGCCGACACGTCGGCGATCCGCGAGGCGACAATCGAGGCGGCGACGGACTGGCTCTCCGTGGGCCTCGACCCCGAGAAGGCCGTGATCTTCGTCCAGTCGCAGGTGCCGCAGACGGCGGAGCTGGCGCTCATCCTCGGGATGATCACGCCGCTCGGCTGGCTCGAAAGGGTGCCGACCTACAAGGAACAGCTCCAGGAGCTGCGGGAGAAGGAGCTCGGGACCTTCGGGTTCCTCGGCTACCCGGTCCTCATGACGGCCGACATCGCCCTCTACCGCGGGAACTCCGTCCCGGTCGGGAAGGACCAGGAAAGCCACCTCGAGATCTGCCGCGAGATCGTCCGGCGCTTCAACGGCCTGTACGGCGACGTCTTCCCCGAGCCGCAGGCGCTCTTCACGGCGACGCCGAAGGTCCCGGGCCTCGACGGACGGAAGATGTCGAAGAGCTACGGCAACACGATCGCACTCTCCGATACGGCCGACGACGTGAAGGCGAAAGTCATGTCGATGGTCACCGATCCGAAAAGGGCGCGGCGGACGGATGCGGGGGACCCCGACACCTGCAACCTCTTTCCGTTCCACCTCCTCTATTCGCCGAAGGAAGAGATCGCCCAGGTGGACGAGGAGTGCCGCGCCGCGACGCGCGGCTGCGTCGACTGCAAGAAGCACCTCATCCGGAACATGAACGCCGCGCTGGAGCCCGTCCGCGAGAAGCGGTCGGAGATCACCGCGAAGCCGGGATTCGTCCGCGAAGTCCTCGAGGAGGGAGGTGCGAGGGCGCGGGCCCTCGCCTCCAACACGATGCGGGACGTCGCCGACGCCATGAAGCTGCTCTGATGACGTCGAGGCGCTCCATGCACGAGGATCGTCGGACGCCGCGCTTCGCGGCGTTCTCCTGAGGGCGGCGTGGCCGAAGGCATCCGGATCCCGATCCCGCCCGGAGCGGAACTCGTCCAGCCCTACCCGATCCACGTGCCTCAGTTCGACGGGCCTCTCGACCTGCTCCTGCACCTGATCCGCAAGGAAGAGATCGACCTCCGCGACATCCCTGTCGCCGACATCTGTCGCCAGTACCACGAGTACCTCGTCCTCATGGTGGAGCTCGACCTCGAGGTGGCGGGCGAGTTCCTCTACGTGGAGGCGCTCCTCCTGCAGATCAAGAGCCAGCTCGTCCTTCCACGGACCGCGGCGGCCGACGGGACGGAGGCCCCCGACCCGCGCGAGGAGCTCATCGCACGGCTGCTCCAGTACCGGAAGTTCAAGGGTGTGGCCGAAACGCTCCACGTCTACGAGGTGGAACGGATCGGAATGTACCCGCGGCCGTCCTACCGTCCCGAAACGGAGCCGGAAGAGGAGGAGACCGACCTGTCCGAGGTTTCGCTCTTCGACCTGCTGACGCTCTTCAAGGGCGCCGTCGACCGGTTCCGAGCCCTCAACCCGCCGGCGATGTCGATCGCCCAACAGAGATTCTCCATCCGCGAGAAGATGCAGGACATGGCAGGCCGCATCCGCGAGTCGGGACGGGTGGCGCTATCGGAGGTCTTCGGGACTCTCTCGGGACGAGCCGAGGCGATCGCGGTCTTCCTGGCCGTCCTCGAGCTTCTCCGGCTCCTGCTGGTCCGGGCCCTGCAGATCGAGGAATTCGGAGAGATCTACCTCGAGCCGACGGGCGAGAATCTGGCCCTCGAAGGCTACGAAGAGGAATACCGCTGAACAGATGACGGAAGAAAGAGACGTCACCCGCACGGAGGCCTCGGCGGAGGATACGGAGGCGACGGCGAGCGAGACGGGGCCGGAGACGGTTCCGGGGTCGCCGGAGGTCGAACCGGGCCCGGAAGTCTCCCCGGATGGTCCTGCCGAGGAGGCGAGCGAACCGGCCGTCGACAGGCCTCCGGAAACCCGGGTGAAGGATCAGGCCGATCTCCTCGAGGACGCCCTACCGCTCGTCGAGGCGCTCCTGTTTGCCGCGTCCAAGCCCATCCCGCTCGACAGGCTCTCCGAGGCGGCCGAGCTGTCGGAGGCGGTCGTCGCCGCGGCTGTCGATGCGCTGGATGCGGCTTGCACCGCCCCCGGTCGGGGCGTCCGCCTCGACCGCGTCGCGGGGGGCGTGCGCCTCGTGACACGTCCCGAGTACGACTATCCCGTTCGCCGGCTTCTGGGCCTCGACGGAAGGACGAAACTCTCGATGGCCGCCCTGGAGACCCTTGCGATCGTCGCCTACCGTCAGCCGGTCACCGGACCGGAGGTCGCCGAGCTCCGGAGCGTCAACTCCTCGTCGTCGATGCGGACGCTCCTGGACCGGAAACTGATCACGACGGCAGGGAGGAAGGAGGTCGTCGGGACCCCCTTCCTCTACAAGACGACGAAGGAGTTCCTCGTCCACTTCGGACTGAAGGACCTCGGCGACCTGCCGAAACCCGAGGAGCTGGAGGCGATCTACGGCCTCGAGGCTCCAAGGCCGGATCCGGCGCAGACGGAGCTCTTCCGCGTCGACGAGGCAACGGGCGAGGTCGAAGAAGCGGTCGAGCCGGAGGCCCCTGTGGCTGACGGCGCGGAGACGAACGAACCGGCGTCCGAACCCGCCTCCGGGAACGTGACCGGGAGCGCGGCCAGCAAGTCCGGTACCGGCAACGCCGACGAGAACGAGAACGAGGCCGAGCCTGCCGCGGCCCCGGAGGAGGAGCGCCATGACGGCTGAACGCCTGCAGAAGATCCTCGCCGCTACAGGGGTCGCGTCGCGCCGGGCCGCCGAGGAGCTGATCCTCGAAGGCCGCGTCACGGTGAACGGCAGGGTCGTCACCGAGCTCGGCACGAAGGCCGATCCGACGGTCGATCACGTCAAGGTGGACGGCAAGCGTCTCCGGTCGGCGCCCGCCCTGCGCTACATCCTCATGAACAAGCCCCGGGGCGTCGTCGTGACGCGAGACGACCCGCAGCGGCGGCCCACGGTCTTCGTCCTCCTCGGGACCCGGGTCTCGGAGCCCGTCGTTCCCGTCGGCCGGCTCGACTTCGATTCGGAAGGACTCATCCTCCTGACGAACGACGGGCCGCTCGCCTTCAGGATCGCGCACCCCTCCGGCGGATGCCGGAAGGAATACGAGGTCAAGGTCTCGGGCGTACCGACCCCCGCAAAGATCGCGAAGCTCGCCCGGGGGATCCTCATCGACGGCGTGAGGACCCATCCCGCGACCGTGGAGCTGATCGACACGACCCCCGAAAAGAACGGAGTCGGCGGGAACGCCTGGCTCCGGGTCATCCTGGGCGAGGGAAGGTCGAGGCAGGTCCGGAAGATGCTGGAGGCGGTCGGGCACAAGGTCTCCAAGCTGCGGCGGGTCGCGATCGGCCCTCTCCGCGACAAGAGCCTCCCTCCGGGCGGCTTCCGCGATCTCGCCCCCGCCGAGGTGGCTGCCCTGCGTGCGCTCGAGCCCGCGCCGAAGAAGGCGTCGACGCCGCTGGCGGTCCGCGCGAGTCCGAAGGCGAGGGCGAACCCCTCTCCTGGCCCGCGTGCCGCCGGGCGCGCGAAGCCGGCATCGAATCCGAATCGGTCCCCGGAACCGGCGAAAGCCACGCCGACGCATCGACACCGCGAAACGAAGAGGTGAAGATTTGAAGCCTTCCCCACGCCCATCGGTGCAGAAGCTCGCCCCTTACGTCCCGGGACGCCCGATCGAGGACGTCGAGAGGGAGTTCGGGGTCGCCGGAGCCGTGAAGCTCGCTTCCAACGAGAACCCGCTGGGTCCGTCGCCGAAGGCGGTCGCCGCGGCTCTGGCGGTCACGCCGTCCGTACACCTCTACCCGGACGGCTCCGCGACGTTCCTCCACCGCGCGCTCGCGGAACGCCACGGCGTTCCCGAGGAGCAGATCGTCATCGGGAGCGGATCCTGCGAGCTCATCGACATCTGCACCCGCACCTTCGTCGATCCGGGTGAAGAAGTCGTCGTGCCTGCAGGGATCTTCCGGATGTTCCCGGTTGCGGCCGGGCGCGCCGGAGCGACGTTCGTCGAGGTCCCGACGAAGGCCGGCCACGTCCCCGACATCGACGCCCTCCTGCGCCGCATCGGCCCCGCCACGAAGCTCGTCGCCCTCGCCAACCCGAACAACCCGACAGGCGCTTACGTTTCGAGAGCCGACCTCGACCGCTTCTTCGCCGGGCTGCCCGGGCACGTCGTCGCCGTCGTCGACGAGGCTTACTTCGAGTTCGCTCGCGAGACGACGGACTACCCCGACGCGCTGGACTACCTGCGCGCCGGGCACAACGTCGCCGTCCTCCGCACCTTTTCGAAGATCTACGGGCTCGCGGGCTTGCGGATCGGCTACGCCTTCGCGGCGCCGGACATCGCCGCGGCGATGAACAGGGTCCGCGAGCCGTTCAACACGACCAGCGTCGCGCAGGCGGCGGCCGTGGCCGCGCTCACCGACGACGAGCACTGCGAGAAGACCCTGGCACTCGTACGCGAGGAGCGGGCGTTCCTGGCGGGAGAGCTCGGGAAGCGAGGGGCCGTCGCTCATCCGTCGCTCGGGAACTTCCTCCTCGTGGACTTGCCGATCCCGTTCGGACCGATCGAGCCCGACTTCGCCCGGCGCGGCGTCATCCTCCGGCCAATGGGAGGATGGGGCTTCCCTCTCGCGTTTCGCATCTCGGTCGGACGGCACGACGAGAACCTTCGCTTCCTCGCGGTCTTCGACGAGCTTCTCGATGCAGGCCGGCTCGGTCTGAACGCCAGGAGCTCGTCTTCCGCGCAATGATCGTCGTCGCCATCGACGGCCCCTCCGGAGTGGGAAAGTCGACTGTCGGCAAGGCGCTTGCCGCCGGCCTCGGAGTTCCTTACCTCGACACCGGGGCGATGTACCGGGCTATCGGACTTCTCGCGAGACGGAGAGGGATCCGGCTCCCGATCCCGGACCCGGATCAGGTGGGGGAGCTGTCCGAGACCGCCGAGGTGAGGGTGGCGGGGACGGGCGGGGACGTTCGGACGTTTCTCGACGGAGAGGACGTGTCCGAGGAGATTCGCCAGCCCGAGATCTCCCTCTACGCCTCGGCGGTGGCAGCGATTCCGCGGGTCCGCCGGCGCCTCGCGGCGCGCCAGCGGGAGCTGGCGCTCTCGGGAGGGGGGGTCCTCGAAGGGCGCGACATCGGGACGAAGGTCATCCCCGAGGCGACCTCGAAGTTCTTTCTTACGGCTCGGCCGGAGATTCGAGCCCGCCGCCGATTCGACGAGCTGGCCCGCAAGGGGACCCCCCAGGACCTCGACTCCGTGCGGACGGAGATGGAGGCCCGTGACGACGCGGATTCCACGCGCACCGACTCGCCCCTCGCCTGCGACGAGACCTACCAGGTCGTCGACACGTCCGACCTGAAACCCGAAGAGGTCGCGGAGCGGCTTCGCGCGTGGATCGTCGCCCGTCAGGCGGTTGACCTCCAGAGGCCGGGCGTCTAACATTCCCGCTTCGGGCCGCTAACTCAAGTACGTTGAGCCGTCTCCGCGAGCCCCATAGAAGGTGGAATTCATGCCGTCGGAGGACCAGAAGATCACGCCCATTCGGAAGGCGGACGAGGCTGCCGAAGCGAACGGGGAGTTCGCGAGGCTGCTCGCGGAAAGCGAGCGCTCCCTCGCCGAGGGAGAGCTGATCCGCGGGCGTGTCATCCAGGTCACGAACGACGAGATCCTCGTCGACATCGGCTACAAGTCGGAAGGGATGATCCCGCGCTCGGAGTTCGCCCACGCGCCGGACCGCCTTCCGGTGGCCGGGCAGGAGATCGACGCCATCGTCGATCGGCGCGAGGATTCCTCGGGGTACGTCCTCCTCTCGCACGAGAAGGCCCGTCGCATTCGTGCCTGGGACGCCATCGAGGTCGCGTTCAAGGAGAACCAGCCCGCCAAGGGGAAGGTCCTCGAGCGGGTCAAAGGCGGGCTCTCCGTCGACATCGGGGTCCGGGCATTCCTTCCCGGGTCGCTCGCCGACATCCGGCCGCTGAAGAACCTCGACGTCCTTAGGGGCCGCGAGCTCGAGTTTCGGATCGTCAGCTTCGACAAGAAGCGCGGCAACATCGTCCTCTCGCGCAAGGCGTTGATGGAAGAGGTCGCGGAGTCGAAGAAGAACGACGCCGCCCAGGCGCTCGCCGACGGCCGCACGCTCCGCGGCACCATCAAGAACCTCACCGAGTACGGCGCTTTCGTCGACCTCGGCGGTATCGACGGCCTCCTCCACGTGACCGACATCTCCTGGGGCCGCCTCGGCCATCCGTCCGAGGCCCTCCACGTCGGCCAGGAGGTCGAGGTCAAGGTCCTCAAGTTCGACTCGGACTCGGGCCGGATCTCGCTCGGCATGAAGCAGCTCAAGCCCGACCCGTGGCAGGACCTTCCGGCGCACTACCCGGTCGGGGCCCGCGTCCGCGGCAAGGTCGTCTCTCTCACCGACTACGGCGCTTTCGTCGAGCTCGAGGAAGGGGTCGAGGGCCTCATCCACGTCAGCGAGATGTCGTGGACGAAGAAGGTCAAGAACCCGGCGAAGCTCCTTTCCGTGGGTGACACGGTCGAGGCGGTCATCGCCGACGTGAACCCCGAGACCCGGCGCCTCTCCCTGTCACTTCGTGCGACCGAGCCGAACCCGTGGGAGATGCTCGCCGAGAAGTTCCACATCGGCGACAGGATCCAGGGCATCGTCCGCAATCTCACCGACTTCGGCGCCTTCGTCGAGATCGAGGAGGGAATCGACGGCCTCGTCCACATCTCGGACATGTCCTGGGGCCGGCGCGTCAAGCATCCGTCCGAGGTCGTCAAGAAGGGTGACCAGATCCAGGCCGTGCTCACGGCCATCGACGTCGAGAACCGCCGGATCAGCCTCTCGATCAAGGAGTTCCGCCCGAACGAGTGGGAGGAGTTCTCACGGGAGCACAAGCCCGGCGACGTCGTGGACGGACAGGTCGCCAAGGTTGCCGACTTCGGTGTCTTCGTGCGCCTCCCCCTCGGTCTCGAGGGCCTGATGCACGTCTCGGAAACCGACGTCCTGCGCGGCCAGAAGCTGTCCGACGAGTTTCGCGAGGGCGATCCGATCCGCGTGAGGATCCTCCGAATCGAGGTCGACGAGCAGCGCATCGGACTCTCGATGCGCGACATTCCTCAGCCAGATCCGACCGAGGCGTTGCCCGAACCCGTCGTCGAGACGGAGGCTGCACCGCAGGAGGCCGGAGTCGGCGCGGACGTCACCGCCTCGACGGCGGTCGCGGAGCCCGCTCCGGCCGGAGCGGAGATCGACGCGATGTCGAAGCCCGAGGCCGAAGTCGCGCCTGAAGCCGAGGTTTCGGCGGAGGCGGGGGCCGACCCTGAACCCGTTCCTTCGGTCGAAGAGGCGAAGTCGGCCGACTGACGTTCGCGACGCCTGCGAGGAGGCGTTGCGGGGGGGCGCTGTCGAAATGCGGCGCTCCCCCCGGGGGGAGGAGATGGAACGCGACACCCAGGGCGTCAGCCGGGCTGAGGGGACGACCACGAAGGCCGACCTCGTGGAAGAGGTCGCTCGGGCGGCCGAGCTGACGAAGAAGCAGGCCGAATCGGTCGTCGAATCGGTATTCCAGGGGATCATCTCTTCGCTTCGCACCGGACAGAAGATAGAGCTCCGCGGCTTCGGGAGCTTCAAGCTGCGGCAGCGCGGCGCCCGCGTCGCGCGCAACCCGAAGAAGAGCGGCGTGAAGGTCCTCGTGCCGCCGAAGCTCGTCCCTTACTTCAAGCCGGGCAAGAAGCTCAAGGAGCTGATCAACGAGGAGGCGTCGGCGCCGGAGGCGGCCTCGATGGCGTCGCCGACACCCCCGGAGGAATGAACGACGTCCTCTTCACACCCTGGCGGATGACGTATCTGACGGGCCCGGCGCCGACAGGACCCTCCACCTGCCTCTTCTGCGACCTCCAGGGCCTCGGCGATGCCGAGGCCCTGGTCGTCCTGAGGGGGAAGCACGTCTACGCCGTCCTCAACCGCTACCCTTACTCGAACGGCCATGTCATGGTCGCGCCGTTCGCCCACAGGGGAACTCTCCCGGACCTGACGCAGGACGAGAGGGCAGAGCTCATGGACGTCGCTGCGCGGCTGGAGGAGACGCTCCGCGCCGAGTACTCACCCCACGGCCTCAACGCCGGCCTGAACCTGGGCCGCTGCGCCGGGGCGGGGGTGCCCGGCCATCTGCACCTTCACCTCGTTCCCCGCTGGGACGGCGACACGAACTTCATGACGGTCCTCTCCGGGACGCGAATCGTCCCGGAGGATCTCGGCATCACCTACGGCCGGCTGCGGGCGCGCCTCGGAACGCCCGAGGGGGGCACCTGACCAGAGCGCCGTACTCGACGGCCTCCCGCCTCTTCGCGGTGCTGCTCGCGCTCCTCGTCCCCGGCCTGGGGCATGTCTGGGCGGGGCGCCGCGCGCGGGGATCGGCCTACTTCGTCCTCGTGGGAGCGGCCTTCGCCACAGGGCTGGCCCTCGGCGGCTCGGTCGGCTCGCTGCCCATTCGGAGCCTGGGCTCCTTCCTGACGACGACGGCCACCCATGCCGTCGTCGCCCCCGGCCTCCTCGTCCGCGCCACCGGCTGGGGGAAGGGAGATCCCGGATCGCCCTCCTACGAGACCGCGATGACGTACCTCATCGTCGCCGGCGTGATGAACGTCCTGCTCGCCTTCGACGCCTGGGACGTGGCGGGAGAGCGGAAGCCGTGACGGGACATCCCTTCGTGGACCACTTCTTCCATCTCGTCTTCCTCGGGACGATCGTCTCGGCCTTTTTCGCTCTCCTGTGGCGCGACGAGGCTCGCGGGCGACGGCGGTTCTTCACGAGGATGTGGACGGCGATCGTCGGCGGCTCTCTCGCCGTCGCGTGGGCGATGTCGTTCGTCGGAGGGCGGTGACGCCGTGCGCCTCCTCCTCTCGGCAGGCGAGGTCTCTGGAGACCAGCACGGCGCAGCGCTTCTGGCGGCACTGAAGGAGCGTGTCCCGACGCTCCACGTACTCGGACTCGGCGGCGACCGGTGCGCGGCGCAGGGGATGAGACTCCTCGCACACCAGAAGGACCTCGCCATCATCGGCGTGGTGGAGGCCCTCGGCAAGATCCGCTTCGCGCGCCGGCTGATCCGCGACCTGACGGAAGCCGCTTCGGAGGGGCACGTCGACGCCGCCGTCCTGATCGACTCGCCCGACTTTCACCTGCCGCTGGCACGGCGTCTCGCAAAGGCCGGAATCCCGGTCGTCTTCTACGTCTCGCCGCAGGTCTGGGCGTGGCGTAGCGGGCGGGCGAAGACGCTCGTGCGTCTCGGGCGCGGCATCCTGACCCTCTTTCGCTTCGAGAAGCGGTGGTACGACGCACGGGGAATCGGCGGGTCCGTGACGTGGGTCGGGCACCCGCTCGTCGACGAAGCGGCACGGGAGCTCGCGGCTCCGGCAAACCCGGCTCCCGAGGGACGCCGCCGTATCGTCCTGATGCCCGGCTCCCGCCCGAGCGAGATCCGGAAGCTCCTCCCGCTCCTACGCGATGCAGCGGCGATCCTGACCGCCCGGCGGAACGACCTCGACGTCGTCCTCGTGAGAGCCGACTCCGTTCCCGAGAGCCTGCTCGGCGAGATCGAAGGCGATGCGCTCGAAGGCTGGACGATCGTGTCGGGGCCGCATCTGTCGCTCCTCGCCGCTTCGGACGTCCTCGTGGTCGCCTCGGGAACGGCGACCGTCGAGGGCCTCCTGGCCGGAATCCCGATGGTCGTCGTCTATCGGGTCGCCGCCCTCAGCTACCTCCTCGGCAAGCTTCTCATACGGGTGCCGAACGTGGCGATGGCGAACATTCTTTCGGACCCCGGGGATGGCTCGCAGACCGTCCCCGAGCTGATCCAGCGTGCCGCGACGCCAGAGCGGATCGCCGCCGAAGTGGAGCGATTCCTCTCGGAGCCGGGGCGCGCCGCCGAGGCGCGGCGCCGACTCGCCCTCGGACGGGAGGACCTCGGACCGCCGGGCGCGCCCGGCCGGACCGCGGACGCCGTCCTCGCCCTCGTCGGGAAGGGCCGCGCGTGAAGGACTTCGCGCGCCTGGCGCGTCTCTTCCGCCCGCACGCCCGGGCAGCGCTCGTCGCGGTCCTCGCGATGATCGGCGTCGCCCTCTTCACTACGCTCGTCGCCTACCTCTTCGGACCGCTCTTCGACCAGGTCCTGTCGCCCGGTCAGGGCGCGGCGGTGAAGCAGGAGCTCGCGGCCGATCCCGCGGCTCGCGGTCTCGGGAAGGCGCTCGCGGCGACCGAGGAGGCGAGGAAGTCGACCGTCATCCGCTGGCTCGACGACGGGCTCCTGAGCGTCCAGAGCGCGGCCGGCGTGACGGCGGAGAACAGGGGCGTCGCCCTGCCTCTCCTCCTCCTCGTGGTATTCCTCCTGAAGAACCTGTGCGCCTTCGCAGCGGAATACCGTTTCAACGCGGTCGGGCTCGCATTCGTGCGGGACGTCCGCCGGCTCCTCTACGAGCGCCTCCTCGGGCAGTCGGGGGCGTTCCACGCCAGGCACCCGTCCGGCGACCTCATCTCGCGCGTCACGGGGGACGTGGACCGGATCCAGAGCCTCTTCGGGACCGAGCTCGCGGACCTCGTACAGTCCGTCGCGACGATCGCCGGCCTCTCGGTCCTCGTCGTTTCACGCTCCCCCGAGCTGACGCTCCTCGCCCTCGTCGTCGCGCCAGCGATCGTCGTTCCGGTCGTACTGATCGCGAACCGGCTTCGGCGGATCTCGAAGGCGGGGCGCGAGCGAATGGGCGACCTGACGGGGGTCCTCTCGGAGACGCTCCGCGGACACAGGGTCGTCCAGGCCTACGGCGCGGAGCGGTACGAGGCCGGTCGTTTCGGCGAGGTGAACGAGCGGACGTTCCGCCTCCTCCGGAAGGGGGCGCGGGTGATGGCGCTCTCCTCGCCTCTCATCGAGACCTCGGCCGTTCTCGTCTTTCTGGTCCTTTTCGCCTATGCCGGGAAGAGGATCGGGGCGGGGACGATGACGCTCGGAGGGTTCATCTCCTTCAGCGCCGGGCTGGTGATGATGTATCAGCCCCTCAAGCGCATCACGAGGATCAACCTCGCGCTCCAGCACGCTCTCGCCTCGGCGCGGCGCCTGTTCGAGGTCCTCGACGAGCCGGTCCTCGTCGTCGACCGGCCGGCCGCGGCGCCGCTGGGTTCTTTCGAGAGCGGAATCCGCTTCGAGGGCGTGTCGTTCTCCTACCCGGGGGGGGCCGACGTCCTGTCCAACGTCGACCTCGACGTCCCGCGCGGTTCGGTCACGGCACTCGTCGGTCCCTCCGGAGCGGGTAAGACGACCCTCGCCCTCCTCCTCCCTCGCTTCATGGACGTGACCGGCGGCCGGATCGCCATAGACGGGATCGACGTCCGCGACGTGACGCTCGCATCGCTGCGCGGGGCAATGGCACTCGTGACGCAGGATGTGGTCCTGTTCGACGACACGGTTCGACGGAACGTCGCATACGGGCTCCCTGAAATCCCGGAGGAGCGGATTCGCGCGGCCCTCGCCGCCGCAAACGCGGTGGAGTTCGTCGATGCCCTCCCGAAGGGGCTCGACACTCCCGTCGGGGAGGCCGGAGGCCGGCTTTCGGGAGGCCAGAGGCAGAGGCTCGCGATCGCGCGGGCTCTCCTCAAGGATCCGCCGATCCTCATTCTCGACGAGGCGACGTCGGCTCTCGACACCGAGAGCGAGCGGGCGGTTCAGGACGCTCTCGAGCGCCTCATGGCCGGTCGGACGACTCTCGTGATCGCCCACCGCCTCTCGACGGTTCGACGTGCCGACCAGATCGTCGTTCTCGATCGCGGCCGGCTCGTCGAGCGCGGCCGCCATGTCGAGCTCCTGGCGCTCGGAGGCGTTTACCGGAGGCTGCACGACCTCGCGGCCTTCGAGGAGGAGAAGATCACGTGAAGTCGATGTCCGGTTTCGGGCGTGCCCAGTCCACCCTCCCCGACGGGACCCAGATCTCGATCACCGTCCGCGGCGTCAACCACCGCTTCCTCGACCTCTCGCTGAAGATGCGGGACGACCTCGGAGCTCTCGAGGCGCCGCTGCGAAAGCTCGTCTCCTCGAACGTCGCGCGGGGGCACGTCGACCTCTCGGTTCGGGTGTCGAAGCCGGCGGGAGGCGCGGTCTCGATCGACGGCGCCACGGCAGGTCGCTACGCCCAGGAGTGGCGGCGGCTCGCGGAAGTGCATGCGCTCCCGGGCGAGCTGTCGGCGCGCGACCTGCTCTCGCTGCCGGGCGTCGTCCGCGTCGCCGATGACGAGGCGGGCGAATCGCTTGGCGCCGCGATCCTCGACGCGACCCGCACCGCGCTCGATGATTTCGACGCGTCTCGCCGTCGCGAGGGTGACGCGACGGCGGACGCCCTCGGCGTGATCCTCGACCGCCTCGAGTCGGGGATCGCCCGCGTCTCCGAGGCCCGAGACGGGCTGTCCGAGAGGCTCCTGGCCCAGCTTCGCGAACGGGTGGCGAAGCTGACGGCAGGCATCCCTCTCGACGAGGCGCGCTTGGCCCAGGAGGTCGCTCTCCTGGCCGACCGCGCCGACATCACCGAGGAGGTCGACCGGTTCCGAGCGCACCTCGTCGAGGCGAGACGACTGATGGAAGGGGGGCCGGCATCGGGCAAGCGGCTCGACGTCCTCGCCCAGGAGCTTCACCGCGAGGCGAATACGAGCAGCCAGAAGGCGCGCGAGCTTCCGCTCACGCGCGTCCTCCTCGACCTGAAATCTGACGTGGAAGCGCTCAAGGAACAGATCCAGAACGTGGAGTGACATTGAGACCCGCCGGCGACCTCTTCATCGTCTCGTCCCCTTCCGGTGCCGGAAAGACGACGCTCATCCGCCGGATCCTGGCCGATCCCGTGTTCGCCGGGTCCATCCACTTTTCCGTCTCCCACACGACGCGTGCGCCCCGGCCCGGCGAGGTCCACGGCAGGGAGTACCACTTCGTCTCGCCGGAGGAGTTCGAGTCCCTCGTGTCGAGGGACGGATTCCTCGAGCACGCCGTCTACGACGGTCACCGGTACGGCACCTCTCGTGGCGAGGTCGAGCCGCGCCTGGCGGCCGGTATCGACGTTCTGCTCGACATCGACGTCCAGGGGGCGCGCCAGGTCCGTTCCCGCATGCCCGACGTCGTGAAGGTCTTCGTCTTCCCGCCGTCCCGACAGGTCCTCGAGGCCCGTCTCGAGGCCCGGGGACACAACTCTCCAGACTCCATCGTCCGCCGTCTCGAGGCAGCCGCCCGGGAGATGGGGGAGTTCGGCGAATACGACTATGCGATAATCAATGACGTCCTCGACGGGGCCGTGGATGAATTGCGGTCTATCGTCGTGGCCCGCCGGTCGAGTCGCCGGAGGCGGCAGGAGCGGCTCGAGGCCATCCTGAGGACTTTTCCCGCATGACGCGGGTGATCTTGTGAACGGGAGACCGAATGACGAACGAAGAGCCCGGAGCCAGCACGATGACGGAATCACCTGAAACGATCCCCAGCGCGCCCCAGATCGAGTCGAATTTCCGGCTCGTCCACATCGCCTCCCGGCGTGCCGAGCAGCTGATGCTGGGTGCCCGTCCCAAGATCGAGACGAAGCACACGAAGTTCTCGCGCATTGCGCTCGCCGAAGTCGACGGCGGCCTCGTCAAGTGGCAACTGGGCCAGCGCCCCGCCGAGTCCGAGGGCGAGGCGGAGGGCGTGCCAGCCGAGATGATCGATCCTCTTCCCCTCATCACGCCTTAGCGCCGCGGCGTGAGCGGAGGCGCCACACCGGCCCCGCGCGTCCTGCTCGGCGTCAGCGGGGGCATCGCGGCCTACAAGGCCGCAGAGATCGTACGCCTCCTGGTGGACCGGGGGGTGGGTGTTCGTGTCCTGATGACGCCCGCCGCCCAGCGTTTCATCACACCTCTGACGCTTTCGGTCCTTTCGAGATCACCGGTCGTCGCTGACCTGTGGGACCCGGCGTCCGGTGCCGTGGACCACATCGAGCTGGCGCGCTGGGGCGAGGTCCTCGCGGTCGCGCCCGCGACGGCCGACGTCCTCGCCAAGATGGCCCGGGGGATCGGCGACGAGGCCCTGTCGACCTACGCCCTCGCCCACCGGAAGGCGGTCGTCGTCGCACCCGCGATGAACACCTGGATGCTGGCCCATCCCGCGACGCAGGAGAATCTCCGCATCCTGCGCGGACGCGGCGCCGTCGTCGTCGACCCGGAGTCGGGAGATCTCGCCTGCGGGGACGTCGGCCCGGGCCGGATGGCAGCTCCAACCCGAATCGTCGAGGCCGTCCTCGGTGCCGCCAGGGTCTCGAGGAGCCTTGCCGGGCGCCGGGTGATCGTCACCGCCGGCCCGACGCGCGAGCCGATCGACCCGGTGAGGTTCCTGACGAACCGGAGCTCGGGACGAATGGGCTACTCGCTCGCCCGCGAGGCCGAAAAGCGGGGCGCCCAGGTCGTCCTCGTCTCCGGTCCCGTCTCCGTCGACCCGCCCCCGAACGTGAGGCTCATAAGGGTCGAGAGGACGGCGGAGATGCTCGAGGCCGTCCTCGCCGAGCTGCCGTCCGCGGACGCCCTCGTCATGGCGGCCGCGCCGGCCGACTTCCAAGCCGAGGTGTTCACGCCCCGGAAGATCAAGCGAGCAGGCGGGATTCCGGAGATCCGCCTCGCCCTCGCGCCCGACATCCTGGCCGCCGTACGACAGGTGCGGACGGACCGCCAGGTCGTCGTCGCGTTCGCCGCAGAGACGGACGACCTCGCCGGGAACGCACGCCGGAAGCTCCTCGACAAGGGGGCCGACCTCCTCGTCGCCAACGACGTCTCCCGTCCCGGAATCGGTTTCGACAGCGAGGAGAACGAGGTTCTCCTGCTGGCTGCCGGCGAATCGGCCCCGGTCGCCGTTCCGCGTGCGGCCAAGGCCGTCGTCGCCGCTCGCATACTCGAGCGCCTCGCCGCGCTTCTCGACGAAAGATGCCCGCACGGACTCGCCGACCCCGCCGCAACGACGCACTGAGCGCCACCCTCGGGTACTTCCGAGACCTGGGCGTCCGGGAGGTCCATCTGCCGAAACGAGCCGCGACGCTGGCGCCCGATGTGGCTGTCGTCCCCCCCCTGGTCGTTCCGCGTCCCGTTCAGGCCGTATCGCAGACGGCCTCTGCGGTCGAGCCTGCCGCTCAGGTGTCCGCGGCGAACCTCTTTCCAGACCTGCCCTCCGTGCAGGCGGCCGTGGCTTCGTGCCAGCTCTGCGGACTCTGCCGAACGCGGACGCAGACCGTCTTCGCGGACGGCACGGGCCGGAGCCGGCTCATGTTCGTGGGGGAAGCTCCCGGCGCCGACGAGGACGCCACTGGCGTGCCTTTCGTAGGCCGGGCCGGACAGCTGCTGACGAAAATGGTCGAGTCCGGAATGGGTCTGTCCCGCGGAGACGTCTACATCGCAAACGTGCTGAAGTGCCGGCCACCCGGGAACCGGAACCCGGAGCCGTCGGAAATCGCGAGCTGCCGCCCCTACCTCGACGCACAGATCGACTTCGTGAGGCCTGCTGTCCTCGTGGCCCTGGGGAAGTTCGCGGCGCAGTTCCTGCTGGGGACCGAGGAGCCGATCAGCCGACTCCGGGGACGGTGGGGAAGCCGTGGCGGAATTCCCGTGATGCCCACCTACCACCCCTCCTTCCTCCTCCGACAACCGGACAGGAAGAAGGAGGCATGGGAGGACCTTCAAAAGGTCCTCCACAAGCTGGGCCTTCCGATCCCCCGGAAAAAGGGGGAACCGGCTTCGTGAGCGAGCGCCGGATGCTCGGCCCGCTCCTCGTCGGCCTCTTCGCCGCATTCGGAATTGCTCTCGTCGTCGTTCCGCCTCATGGTTCGGCGCGGTCGCCCTCCGCTCGACTCGGGCCGTTCCCGGAAAACGCCGTGTCGGGGCGGACGCCCCTGGAAGAGAAGGCGGTTTCGGCCGCTCTCGTCCCCGGGCTGCGCCCCGCAACCGACGAGGATGCGGCCGATTCGGAATCCCGTGACGACCTGAGGGACTTGTACGGCGACTACCGGCCCTATTTCGTCCGCGGCGATTTCGACGCCGACGGCCGGCTCGACTTCGCACAGGCCTTTCTCCGTCGCGAGGGACCGGAACCGCTCTTCGACGTGGCGGTTTTCTTCGGCACCCCCACGGGTTTTGCCCCTCCGCTCTGGGTCGAACGCGGACTCCTGCTCTCGGGAGGCGACCTGACCATCGACCGTTCGGTCCTGATCGTCACGGAGGACGTGGAACGGGACGTGTCCCGGCGACTACGCTGGGTCCCGGCCGAGAGGCGGTTCATCGACGTCGACGCCGGAAGCGAAGGGGAAGACGGCGAGCCATGGACCGAGCCGGACGTCCGGGTCGGAACGACGGCCTGACACCGTGACTCCGGAGGAAACCGCCCGGCGCGTCGCGGTCCTGCTGCCGTCCGGATTCCCGCAGCTCGCCACCTACCTCCTTCCCTCGGACATGGCACGGCCCGTACCCGGCACCCGGCTTGCCGTGCCGTTCGGGACCCGCATCCTGACGGGGCTCGTTGCTCCCGGAGAGGCTGTGCCCGCGCCCGTGGGGACGACCGAGAGGGAGGTCCTTTCCCTGCTCGACGAGACCCCGTTCCTGACGGAGTCCTTCGTCGGCCTCCTCCTCAGGGCATCGGCGTATTACTTCGCCCCGCCGGGAGAGCTCCTCCGCGCGGCCGTCCCCGGTCGCCTCCTCGACCTTGGACAGGCGTCGTATGTCCCGACGAACAGGTCGGTTGGAGCCCAGCCTCGGGAAGGAAGGTCCGCGGAAGTCCTGGCGGTGCTCGTGGAGGCCGGGCGAGCCACGCAGCTCGAACTCTCCGAACGTCTCGGAAGCCGTGGTCTCGCCAGGGCGCTCCGAGCACTTCTGGACGAGGGTCTCGTTCGGGTTCCTTCCGAGGAAATGAAGGCGGCCCGGCCGCCGCTCACGAAGAGCTGGGTCGCGCGGGGGGGCGCCGGCGACCCTCGCCTCGTGCGCAAGCCGAAGCAGAGGAGTGCCCTCTCCCACCTGGTCGCGCTCGGCCGGCCGGCCTCGGCGACCGAGCTCCGCGTCGCTGGGGCGACTCCCGCAGTCCTGGCGGCCCTCGTGAAGGACGGTCTCGTCGCGGTCGTCGAGGAGGAGCGCTCCGCAGACGCCGCCCCTCATGCCCTTCCCCCACGGCCGACCCTCCCGATCGTCCCGACCTCCGCGCAGCAAGCGGCCGTCGAGGCCATCCGGACGGCCCTCACCGGGGGCGTCGAAGCCCGGTTCCTCCTGGACGGTGTGACCGGAAGCGGGAAGACGGAAGTCTACCTTGCTGCGCTCGAGGCATCGATTTCGCTCGGACGGCAGGGGATCCTCCTCGTCCCTGAGATCGCCCTCGCGCCGGGGCTCATCCGCCGTGTCGTCGCCCGCTTCGGGAAGCGCGTCGCGCTCCTCCACAGCGGTCTCTCCGACGGCGAACGTGCGGCTGCCTGGGAGCGGACACGCCGTGGGGAGGTGGACGCGGTCGTGGGGCCGCGTTCGGCCGTGTTCGCGCCCCTTCCCCGCCTCGGCCTGATCGTCGTCGACGAAGCGCACGACGCGTCGTACAAGCAGGCCGAATCCCCCCGATACGATGCGCGGACGGTCGCCCGCGTTCGAGCCCACGGCGAGTCGGCGGTCCTTCTCCTCGGTTCGGCGACGCCGTCCATGGAGCAGGAGCAGTCCGCGCGTGACGGCGGGCTCGTCCGACTCGTTCTGCCGGATCGGCCGACGGCGCGCGGCCGGGCCGCCGTGGAGGTCGTCGACCTTCGCGGCGAGCCGGCCCGCCCCGGAGACCACGGTCGGGTCCTCTTCGCCTCTCGAACCATCGAGCTGCTGCAGGGGGCCTTCGACAGAGGGGAGCAGGCCATCGTCCTGCTGAACCGCCGCGGCTTCTCGCCGTCTCTCCTCTGCCGGGCCTGCGGGCACGACTTCCGCTGCGGTTCGTGCTCGGTCGCCAGAACCTACCATCGCCGGGGCGAGCGGCTCCTCTGTCATTACTGCGGCGACTTCGTCCCGCGCCCGCTGGCCTGCCCGGCCTGCGGCTCGGAGGTCCTGATGCCGGTCGGGTTCGGGACCGAACGCCTCGCCGAGCGATTTGAAGAGGTCTTTCCGGGGATTTCGTATGCCGTCCTCGACCGCGACGCCGCCTCGAGGAGGGGAGGGGCGGCCCGAGTCCTCGCCGACTTCGAATCGGGAACGGCGAAGGCCCTCCTCGGAACGCAGATGGTGGCAAAGGGGCACGACTTCCCGAACGCGACGGTCCTCGCGGTCCTCGACGCCGATGCGCTCCTCTCGTTTCCGGACTTCCGATCCGCCGAGCGGACGTTTCAGCTCGTGACGCAGGCGGCCGGCCGGGTGGGAAGAGGGGAAAGGCCCGGGATCGTCGCGGTCCAGACGGCGCGTCCGGAACACGAGGCGATCGCGGCGGCCGTTGCGCAGGACCACCCCCGTTTCGCGGAAGGGGAGCTTCGGTTCCGTAGGACCTTCACCTACCCGCCCTTCTCCCACCTCCTCCTCGCGCTCTGGACGGCGAAAGAGCTTCCGGAAGCGGAAGCCGCGGCCCGGATCGGGCGGACGGCGATCACCTGTATGCCCCGGCTCCGCCTCCTCGGACCCGCGCCCGCTCCGCTGGAGCGGCTCAAGGGGCTCTACAGGGTCCAGCTCCTGGTCAAGTCCGAGTCGCGCGAGGCGCTCGCCGAGGCGGGGGAGAAGCTCCGTGCGCTGGACGCTCCTCCCCGCCTCGACCGCGACCCGCAGAGCCTCCTCTGACGGCCAGAGCCCAGCGGTCTGGTACATTGCGAGGGTGAGCGACGAGAACCGCTTCGAGGAGCCGCTGGAGCGGTTGAGGGTACGAATTGCCGAGCTGGGCCAGAATCCCGAGAGCCCCGCCCGGGACAAGGCGATCCGAAAACTCTCCGCCCGGCTCGAGAAGATCTCGGCCGAGATCTACGCGAACCTGACTCCCTGGCAGAAGACGCTCGTTGCGCGCCACCCGGCTCGCCCCTTCACGCTCGACTACGTCCGGGTTCTCCTGCGCGACTTCGTGGAGCTGCACGGCGACCGGACCTACGCGGACGACCCCGCGATCGTCGCGGGATTCGGCATTCTCGGCGCGCGGACGGTCGGTGTCGTCGGCCACCAGAAGGGGCGCGACACGAAGGAGAAGATTCGCCGCAATTTCGGGATGCCGAGGCCCGAAGGGTACCGGAAGGCCCTCCGGGTCATGAAGCTCGCAGAGAAGTTCCGCCGGCCGGTCCTCACGTTCATCGACACGCCTGGCGCCTATCCCGGCATCGAGAGCGAGGAGCGCGGGGTCTCGGAAGCGATCGCCGTGAACCTCCTCGAGATGTCCCGTCTTGGGGTCCCGATCATCGCGACGGTGACGGGGGAAGGGGGCTCCGGCGGCGCACTCGGAATCGGAGTGACCGACGTCATCCTTATGCTGGAGCACTCGGTCTACTCGGTGATCTCGCCCGAAGGCTGTGCCGCGATTCTCTGGAAGGACCAGGCCCGAGCGCGGGAGGCGGCCGAGGCGATGAGGATGACCGCCGCCGACTGCAAGGCCCTCGGCGTGGCCGACGAGGTGATCCCCGAGCCGCCCGGCGGCGCCCATTCGAATCCCCTCGCGACGATCGACGCGGTCGGGCGTGCCCTCGTCCGCCACCTCGACCGCCTCTCTTCGCTTTCGATCGACACCCTCCTCGAAGCCCGCTACGCGAAGTTCCGCCGCATGGGGGCCTGGGAGGGGACCGCGGCCTCCCGGTGACCCCGGCCTTTCCGCCTCCCCGCGTCTCGCGCTCGCTCCGGTTGCAGGACGCGGACTCGGCGGGACTCCTCGCCCGGGAGCTGAACATCCCCGAAGCCGTGGCGCGCGTCCTGGCAGCCCGCGGGATCACCTCGACCGGCGAGGCGGGCGGCTGGCTCACGCCCCGCATCGAGGCGCTACACGATCCGTTCGGAATGGGAGGAATGCCGGAGGCCGTCGACCGCCTCGCCGCGTCCGCCAGGCGCGGAGGCCGCGTGGTCGTCTTCGGCGACTACGACTGCGACGGCATCGGCGCGCTCGCGATCCTCACCACGACGCTGAAGCGGCTCGGGGCCGACGCGATCCCGTTCGTACCGCATCGGCTCAAGGACGGCTACGGTCTGAGACCCGAAACGCTGCGCCGGGTCCTCGACGAGCACGCTCCGGAAGGGATCGTCACCGTCGACTGCGGAATCACCGCCGTCGACCCGATTCGCGAGACCGTCGCCCGCGGCGTTTTCGTCGTCGTGACCGACCATCACCTCCCGTCCGAAGAGCTGCCGAGGGGGGCGGTCCTTCTCAACCCGAAAATCCCCGGCTGTCCCTATCCGTTCAAGGAGCTCGCGGGGGCCGGCATCGCGTGGAAGCTCTCGGAGGCCCTTCTCAGGACCGACGGGGCGCGCGTCGGGCTCTCGGAGGGCGCAGTGCGGTCCTGGATGGCGTCCCTGGCAAAGGTGGCGGCGCTCTCGACGATCGCCGACATGGTTCCTCTCACCGGGGAGAACCGCGTCCTGACGTCCTGGGGGCTCGCTGGCCTGGCCGAGCCCCGCTCGCCCGGGCTGACGGCTCTCCTCGCGCACTGTTCCGTCAGGGCCGGGAAGAGTCCTTCGGTCCACGACGTCGCCTTCCGGATCGCGCCGCGCCTGAACGCCTCGGGGCGTATCGACCACGCCTTTCGGGCACTCGAGCTCCTCACGACGGCCGACGCCGCCCGGGCGAGCGCTCTCGCCGACGAGATCGAGGCCGCCAATACGGAACGACGAAGGATGCAGGAGAAGGTCGTTGCCGTCGCCTTCGAACGCCTGGTGAAAACCTTCGACGCCGCCCGGGACGCACTCGTCGTCGAGGCCGGAACGCCGGACGAGGGGTGGCACCGCGGTGTCCTCGGAATCGCCGCTTCGAGAGTCGTTCAGGCGCTCCATCGCCCCGTCCTCCTCCTTTCGCGGGAGAACGGCCGCGTCGGCGGAAGCGGACGGACCTGCGGGCGAACACCCCTCTTCGACCGCCTCGCTCCCGTCGCACGGAGACACGCGGCCGACTTCGGGGGCCACCACGCCGCGATCGGTCTCTCGGTTTCGACGGCGGGCTACGAGGCCTTTCGCGACGAGGCGCGGGCCGCGTTCGCGGAGGCGCGCGACGACGAGGAGTGGAGTGTCGTCTACGAGGCCGACACGGAGCTCGCCCCGGTAGAGGTGACGCCCGCGCTGGTCGAAGCGCTTTCCCGGCTGGAGCCCCACGGGATGGGCAACCCGCGCCCCCTCTTCCTCCTGCCCTCCCTCGAGTGGGACGGCCGGGGGCGGCCGGTCGGGGAGCGGGGTCTCCGCGTCTCCTTCTCGAGCGACGGCATCCGGCTCGAGGCCGTGGGCTGGTCCCTCGGATCGATTCCAGGACCCGTGCGGCGGGGAAGGTGGAACATTCTCGCGAACGTGGCCCACGACGCGTTCCTCGGCAGGCCGGGACTGACGGTCCTCGACGCCGTCCGGGTGGGGGACGCGTGACGGGCCGGACGCGAAGGCTCCTCCGGCGCGGACTCGCCTTCCTGGCGCTCGGCGGATTCCCGCTCCTCGTCGTCCTCTCTTACAGCCCATCCGGCGCGAGGACCCTCGAAACGCGGGAGGAGGTCGCCGAGACCCTCCTGAGTGAGTTGCAGGGGATTCGCGACCGCCTCCGATTCGAGGACTTCGACTATTCCGAGAGCGAGGGAGACGCGGAGATCTACCGGCTGCGAGCCGCCGAGGCAATCGCTTTCGCCGAGGGAGCCGACAGGATGTTCCGCCTGAAGGACGTCACCTTCCAGAGCCGCGACGCGGCGACCGGCCGGACGGCGGTCGTCGCCGCGCCTCGAGCCGAGTTCGTACCCGCCACGAAGGCGTTCCGCGTCTTCGAGGGCGTCCGGATCGACGGGGAAGGCGTCGGGATTCGCAGCGTCTCCTTCCAGTACGACTCCACACACAAGCTGCTCGTTTCGGAGGGGCCGGTGACGGCCCTGCGCGACGGGCTCGTTGCGACGGCCCTCGAGGGCTCCGTGGAGACGGCCGCCGGGGTCATTCGCTTCCGAAACCACGTCCGACTCGGCGGACTGGACGACCAGGGCCGCCGGTTCGCGCTGTCTGCAAGGGAAGTGGACTTGCGGCGCGGCGGCGGCTTCTCCGCCCGCGGCACCGTCGTCCTGAAGACGGACGAGCTCCTCCTGAGAGGGGACGAGGCCGAACGGGAGCCTCTCGGCAAGGCGGACCGACTCTCGGCGCGCGGCTCCGTCGAAGCGATCCTGAGTCCCGCCCAGGGGGCAACGCTCACGACCCCGATCCGGGCGTCCGGCGAAAGCCTGGAGCTTCGCCGGGACTCGGCGGGCGCTCCCGAAAATCTCCTGCTCAAGGGAAACCCGGCGCGCCTGGACATCTCGCCGGAAGGTCTCACGGGCGCTCGCCGGGCGGTCGCGGACAGCTTCGAAGCGGCCCTGACCGGTGGGAAGCTCGCTCGTGTGACCGTTCCTGGCCCGCTCTCCCTGGCCGAGTCGGCAGGCCCGGTCCGTCCGGGTGCGAGGACGCCTCCGGCTGCGCGGCTCCTCACCGCTGGAAATGGACAGCTCTCGTTTGGCCCCGACGGGAAGACGATCGAGACGGCGACTCTCGACGGCGGCGTGACTCTGGCCGAAGGAACGAGAACGTCTGTCAGTGCCCCTCGAGCCACGCTCCGGACCCTCGACGAGAGCGCCGTGTTCGCAGGGACCATCGAAGAGCCGGCGCGCTACGAAGACGAAAAGACCCGGGTCCTGGCGAACATCCTGACCTGGTTTCGCCGCGACGAGAGGATCGAAGGGGCTGGAAACGTCAAGACGACGTTTCGCGGCCGGGAGGGGTCCGAGATTCTCGGTGGCACCTCCGGCGCGCCCGTCTCGTCCGAGTCGGACTTCCTCCGGGTCACATCGGCGGATCGAAAGGTCCTCCTCACCGGAAACGTCACCGCATGGCAGGAGGAAAACGTGCTCCGCTCGCAGTCGCTCCTCCTCGACGACCGGGACCGGTCGCTTCGGGCCGAGGGAAACGTCCGGACGACCTTCCGGCGAAGGAGGATCGATTCGAGGACGAAAGCCGGCATCGTGGAGACGGTGGCGGCGTCCGGGGGCGTCCTGACGCACCGTGAGGCCGACCGCCTCCTGCGGATCGAGGGCTCCTCCAGCGTCACCTCGGGGACCTGGGTGATGAAGGCCGACGTGACGGATGTCGTCCTCGGACCGGACCGGACGATCGACTACGCGGAGGCCCGTGGAAACGTCGTCGTCGAGGACCGCGCGGACAGGCGCCGGGGCGAGGGCGCCACGGCCACCTGGCGGCCGGAGGCCGATGCAGTCACCCTGGAGGGGAAACCCGCCACGGCCTTCGACGGGAAGGGAAACCGGATGACCGGCGCCCGACTCACTTTCCAGAAGGGAAGCGGTCGCGTCGACGTGGAGACGGGTCCGGGGATTCCCAGCCAGGGGATCCTGCGACCGGAGGGAATGTGACGGAGACACGCCCGCGCCTCGCGGCCGAGGGGCTGAAGAAGACCTACAAGGGCCGCACCGTGGTCGACGGAGTTTCCCTGACCGTGGACGGGGGCGAGGTCGTCGGCCTTCTCGGCCCGAACGGAGCGGGGAAGACGACGACCTTCTCGATCGTGGTCGGACTCGTCGAGCCGGACGCCGGCCACGTCCTGCTCGAAGGGGAGGAGATCACGGAGCTCGCGATGTTCCGCCGGGCGAGGCGGGGCGTCGGCTATCTGCCGCAGGAGGCGTCGGTCTTCCGGAAGATGAGCGCCCTCGAGAACCTCGTGGCGATTCTGGAGACGCTCCCCCTGCGGAGGAACGAGCGGCTCGAACGGGCCCATGAGCTGCTCGACCGCTTCAAGCTCTCGCATCTCTCGACGTCCATCGCCGACACGCTGTCCGGGGGTGAGCGGAGACGACTCGAGATCGCCCGCGCGCTGACGCTGTCGCCTCGCTTCCTCCTCCTCGACGAGCCATTCGCGGGAATCGACCCGATCACCGTCCTCGACCTGCAGCACGTCATCCGGGAGCTGGCCGTGTCCGGCATCGGTATCCTGATCACCGACCACAACGTGAGGGACACCCTCGCCATCGTCGACCGCGGCTACATCATCAACGCCGGAGTGATCTTCAGGACGGGCTCTCCGGTCACTCTCTCCGAGGACCCCGAGGTCAGGCGTGTCTATCTCGGAGACCGCTTCCGGCTGGACTAGAATCGCAGGAGCGAACCCGCCTTCCGGCGCGCACATTCATCGTGGGACTCGAACAGAAACTCTCCCTCAAGCTCTCGCAGCGGCTCGTCATGACGCCGACGTTGCAGCAGGCCATCAAGCTGTTGCAAATGACGCGTCTGGAGCTCCAGGACGTCGTCACCCAGGAAATCGTCGAGAACCCGGTTCTCGAGGAGGACGAAACGACGGACTCGCCGGCGGGGACGGAGACCGAGGAACCGGGCGCGGCGCAGGAGCGGGAGGGGGCGGGCGACCCCCCCGACCGCTCGGGCGACGGGCCGGAGGGCGCCGACCCGGCCAGCCCGAGCTGGGAGGACGGAAACCCCGTTCCGTCCGAGGCGGCTCCTCCCGAGCCCGCTCCGGGAACGGCCGAAGCGGAGATCCCGGCCGAGTCGACCCAGGAGTCGTCCTTCGAGGCGATCGACCTCGAGTCCTACTTCGGCGACTACCTCGAGGGGACCTCGTCGACCGCCCCGCGGATGAGCGAGGAAGGGGAGGAGTTCTCCCTGGAGAACCGGGCCGAGGCCCCGCCAGGCCTCGACTCGCATCTCGCCGAGCAGCTCGGAGTCTCGGAGGCGGACGCGGTCGTGAGGGAGGCCTGCGCCTTCATGATCGGGAACGTGGACGCGGACGGCTATCTCCGCGTGACGCTTCCGGAGGTCTGCGCGACGATCCCGTGCACGGACGTCGAGGCGGCCCTCGCGCTCGAGCTTCTCCAGTCGTTCGATCCGGTGGGTGTCGGGGCACGGAATCTCGCCGAGTGCCTCCTGATCCAGGCGCGCGCCGCGGGCGTGACGACACCTCTCCTCGAGGATCTCTTCACGAACCGCCTCGCCGATCTGGCGAGCAAGGCGATCCCGGTTCTGGCGCGGCAGATGAACGTCCCGGTGGAAGAGCTCCAGCACGCGATCGACATCCTGAAGCACCTCGACCCCAAGCCCGGCCGCCGGTACGACTCCTCCAGGACGATCTACGTCGAGCCCGACGTCCAGGTGGTGAAGGTGGACGACGACTACGTCGTCCTCTTCAACGACGACGGCCTTCCCCGCCTGAAAGTCTCGTCCTTCTACCGGCGGCTCCTCCTGTCGAGCAACGGCGCCCTCGACGGCGAGGGTCGCAGCTACCTGCGCGAGAAGATGCGGGCAGCCCAGTGGCTCATGAAGAGCCTCGACCAGCGAAAGAGGACGATCGTCCGGGTCGCCGAGTCGATCGTGCGCAAGCAGCGCGACTACCTGGACTGGGGCGTGGCGCACCTGAGACCGTTGATCCTGAGGGATGTCGCCGACGACATCGGGATGCACGAATCCACCGTCTCGCGCGTGGTCTCGAACAAGTGGATGGCGACGCCGCGAGGCCTCCTGCCGATGAAGTTCTTCTTCCACTCGGCGATTACCTCCTCGGCCGGGGAGGACGTCTCGTCCCTCGCCGTCAAAGGGAAGATCCGGGCCCTCGTCGAAGCCGAGGACTCGGCCCATCCCCTTTCCGACGCTCGCCTTTCCGAGCTTCTCGCCCGCGAGGGGATCCACATCGCTCGCAGGACCGTGGCGAAGTACCGCGAGGAGCTCCGAATCCCATCCAGCTCGATCCGCAAGGTGGAGCATGGGCCAGCCGGTCCGCCGGCGTGAGGCCTCTACGCAGAAGTAGAAGTATCGAGGAGGCACGATGAAAGTCGAAATCACGGCCCGCCGTCTGACCGTCGATGCCAAGGCGAAAGAAACGATCGAGAAACGCCTCGAGAAGCTCTCCAGGGTTCTTCCACGGGAGGCCGATGCGAAAGTCGTGATCCGGCTCGAGAAGAGGGGCGTCCTCGTCGAGGTGACGATCTCGGCCCGCCAGCGAACCTGGGCCGCGGAAGCCGTCGCAGCCGACCAGCTCACCGCCGTGCAGGAGGCCCTCGACCGGGTCGCCGCCCAGGTGAAGAAGACGAAGGCGCGCGTCAAGGAAGAGAAGAAGCACACCGTCTCCGGCGTTCGTAAGGCCGCCGCATCCGCAGTCCCGGCCGAGGCCCCTGTGCCGCCCCGGGAGAAGCCACCCCGGAGCGAGACCTGCGAGGCCCGCAGGATGTTCGACGAGGACGCCCTTCACGCCTTCAGTCACGGCAAGCGCGAGATCCTCGCTTACCGGGATCCCTCCGACGAGGTCCTTCGCATCCTCTATCGCCGCAAGGACGGGTCGGTCGTCATCCTGACCCCGGTCTGACAGGGGCTCCTGCATGCTCCCGACGCCTCCCGAGACGAAGCCGCAGGTCAGGGCGGCCGACCTCGAGTCGCCCGCCCTGGGGCTGCTCGGGCTGAAGCTCGTCTCGGGGCGCGCCGGCCTGGACCGGCCCATCGAGTGGCCGCGCGTCCAGAAGCCGGGGCTGGCCATCGCCGGGTTCCTGCCTTACGTGAGAGCGAGGCGGGTGCAGATACTCGGCGAGAGCGAGTTCGACTACATGAGGACGCTCTCCCCCCGCGTCGTGAAGGAGCGTTTCGACGCCTTCACCTCGCTGGGCATGTCATGCGTCATCGTCACGAAGGGAATCCGGCCGCCGGCGGTGCTCAAGCGATTCTGCCAGGAAAGGGACGTCCCGCTCTTTTCGACGCCCCGCCTCACGAGCACCGTCATCGAAGGACTGACGGCGTTCCTCGAGGAGTCGCTCGCACCCCGCGTGACGCTCCACGGTGTCCTGGTCGAGATCGGCGGGCTCGGCACCATCCTCCTGGGCGATTCGGGAGTCGGAAAGAGCGAGTGCGCGCTGTCCCTCGTCCAGCGCGGTCACCGTCTCGTCGCCGACGACCTGGTCGTCGTCAAGCGGTTCCACAACGACGCCCTCGTCGGGTCCTCGGCCGGGGTCATCCGCCACCACATGGAGCTGCGGGGTCTGGGCATCGTCAACGTGCCTCTTCTCTTCGGCGTCGCGGCCGTACTCGAGCGGCACACCGTCGAGCTCGTCATCCGGCTCTCTCACTGGGTCGAGGGGGTCGAGTACGACCGTCTCGGCCTCGACGAGGAGACCGAGACGATCCTCGGCGTCGCCGTCCCTCTCGTCAGGATGCCGGTCGCCACCGGGCGCGACGTCGCCCTCCTCGTCGAGATCGCGGCCCGCAATCACCTCCTGAAAAGGCGCGGCTACAACGCCGCGAAGGAGATGGCCGCACGGGTCCACGAGGAGATCGCCCGCCGAACCGCTTCCGATCGAGAGAGGAGGAAGTTGCCCCGCAGCCGCTTCCGGGCGGGAGAAGCATGAACGAAGCCGCCGGCGAGCAGCGCCTTCTCGTCGTCACCGGACTGTCGGGATCGGGGAAGTCGTACGCGGCGCATGCCCTCGAAGATATCGGCTACAACACGATCGACAACCTCCCGTTGTCGCTTCTTCGTGGATTCACCGAAGAAGCGGCGTCGGGGGGAGGGCAGAAGGGGAGAACGGCCGTCGTCCTCGACGTCCGCAACCCCGGTTTTGCAGAGGCATTCCCCGCCCTTCTGGTCGAGTTGCGGACGCTTCTTCCCGTCACCGTCGTCTTTCTCGACGCGGACGACCCGACGATCTTCCGGCGCTTCTCGGAAACGCGCCGCCCGCACCCGCTCGCCCACGAACGAACTCTTACCGAGGCGGTCGCCTGGGAGCGCCGCCTCCTCGCCGAGGTGAAGGAAAAGGCCGACCTCGTCCTCGACACGACGGCGATGACGGTCCACGAGCTCCGCTCCGTCCTCGCCGAGCATTTTCGGGCGCCCGGCGACCCGGGTGTTCTCGCCGTGTCGATCGTCTCGTTCGGTTTCAAGCACGGCGTTCCACCGTCGATCGACCTCTGCTTCGACGTGCGATTCCTCGCGAATCCCCACTTCGTCCCGGAGCTGAGGCCGCGGACCGGCCGCGACCCCGACGTGGCGCGGTTCATCGAGGAGGGGGGTACCACGGCCCCGTTCTACCGGCGCCTCCTGGAGTTCCTCCTCTTCTGCCTCCCCAACTACCGCCGGGAAAACCGTGCCTACCTGACGATCGGTGTCGGCTGCACGGGGGGGCGTCACCGTTCCGTCTACATCGCCGAGCGCCTCGGCCGGGACCTCGCCGCCTCCGGCTATCCCGTTCGGATCGCTCACCGCGACGACACCCGGGAAGGACCATGAAGAATCCCGAAGCTCCGTCCACGGGGCCCGAGCCGAACGTCGGCATCCTCCTGCTGTCTCACGGCCCGCTCGCGGAAGCGTTGAAAGAGACGGTGGGTGTCCTCGAGCCGGATCAGGAAGAGCCGCTCGCGGCCCTTTCCCTCGCATGGGATGAGGCCCCCGAGAGCGCCAGCGAGCGCCTTCAGAAAGCGATCGCGAAGGCCGACCGGGGCCGGGGCGTCGTTCTCCTGACCGACATGTTCGGTGGCACCCCCTCGAACCTCGCCCTTGCCTTCCTGCAGAAGGGGCGGACCGAGATCGTCTCGGGGGTCAACCTGCCCATGGTCATGAAGGCCCGGGCTCTCGCGCGCGAGGGAAAAGAACCGTCCGAGATGGCGAGGACGCTCGTCGAAAAGGGGCGTCGCGCCATCGTCGCGGCCGGAGAGCTCATGGAGACGGAGAAACGTCCCGCGTGATCGAGAAGACGGTCGTTCTCAAGAACCGGCTCGGCCTGCACGCGCGCGCGGCGGCAAAGCTCGTCCACACGGCCGCCCGCTACAGCGCCCGGATCACCCTCTCGAGGGACGGAGAGGACGTCGACGGCAAGAGCATCCTCGGATTGCTTCTCCTGGCCGCCGGCAAGGGGACTCCCATCGTGGTCCGGACGGAAGGGGTCGACGAAGCCGAGGCGATGTCGGCGCTGTCGGACCTCGTCGAGAGGCGGTTCGACGAGTCGGAGTAGACTCGCGGAAGGCTACAATCGCTTCTCATGAAGCGGTCTCTCTCTCTCTCCGGGATTCCCGTGTCTCCGGGAATCGCCGTCGGTCGGGCAGCCGTATGGCTCGTCCGCTCCGACTCGTCGCCACGGCGTGACCTCGATTCCGAGGAGGTCCCGACCGAGCTCGAGAGGCTTCGCCTGGCGGTGGAGTCGGCGATCCTGGAAATCGGCGAGATGGCAGGGCAGGTCGAGGAGCGACTGGGCAAGGAGTATGCCGCCATCTTTCAGGCGCACGCCCTGTTTCTCAGGGACCCTTCCTTCCTCGGTCCGATCGAGAAGAAGATCCGGATCGAAAGGGTCAACGCCGAGTGGGCCGTGGAAGTCGTTGCCGACGCGCTGGCGGCGCGCCTGAGGGACCTGCCCGACCAGGACCTCGCCCTGCGGGCCTCGGACCTCGACGACGTGGCGGCGATCCTGCGAAGGAGCCTCGGGGAGGGAGAAGCAGCAGTAGACAGGCTCGCGTCCCTCACCGGCGATTCCTGCGTCCTCGTGGCGGACGAGCTGACGCCGTCGGACGCCGTGAGGATTCCGCGCGGCAAGGTCGTCGCCTTCGTGACCGAGCGCGGGGGAAAGACGTCTCACGCCGCGATCCTCGCCCGCTCCTTCGGCCTTCCCGCCGTCGTGGCGATCCCGAAACTCCTCGCCTCCATCGGAGACGGAGACAGGCTCATCGTCGACGGTCGCGAGGGAGTCGTCTGGCGGGAGCCGTCGGAGGACGTCCTCACCCTCTTCCGGGAGCGGCAGGGGCGCGACGCGACCCGAGAACACTCCCTGAAGGAACGAAGTCTCTCCGGCCTCACCCGGACGCGGGATGGCCAGGAGGTCTCGATTCGGGCCAATATAGAGCTCGTCCGGGAGGTCCCGGACGTCTTCGAGTACGGCGCAGACGGCGTCGGCCTCTTCCGGTCGGAGTTTCTCTACCTCTCGGGCGACGGCATGGAATTCCCGGACGAGGCCACCCAGGCGGCCATCTATCGGGACGTCGTCGCGCGGCTCGCGCCCCGACCCGTCGTCATCCGCACCTACGACCTCGGGGGAAAAAAGGGGGCCCGCCACCTCTCGGGTACCGAGGAAAACCCCGTCCTCGGCCTGCGTGGAGTCCGCCTCTGCTTCAGCCATCCCGAGATGTTCCGGACCCAGCTCCGTGCGCTCCTGTCGGTGGCCTCCGAAGGGGATCTCAGAATCCTCGTTCCGATGGTGGCCGGAGTCGAAGACGTTCGCAGGGTGAGAACGTTCGTCGAAGAAGCGAGGCAGGAACTCCTCGAGCGCGGAATCGAGGTCCCACACAGCGTTCCGATTGGAGCCATGATCGAGGTCCCCTCGGCGGCGCTCACCGCCGACCTGATAGCTCCGGAGGTCGATTTCCTTTCCCTCGGCACGAACGACCTGACGCAATACACCCTCGCGGCGGACCGGGCTAACGAGGCCGTCTCGGACATCTTTCGGCCGCACCATCCGGCGATACTCCGCCTCGTGGCCAAGGTGGAGGAGGCGACCCGAGCCGCAGGGAAGCCCCTCGCCGTCTGCGGAGAAATGGCTGCCGACCCGGCCTTGTTCCTGCTCCTCCTCGGCCTCGGCATCCGGGAGTTCTCCATGGGCCCACGTTCGGTTCCCCTCCTGAAGGACGTCGCCCGCTGCGCCTCGGCGGCCGACGCCTCCCGGATGGCACGTGCCGCGCTCTCCCTTTCGACCCCCGACGACGTCGCTGCTCTGCTGGCGAGAGAGGCCGAGACCCTGTTGAGCGGTGATCCCGAGACCCGGGCGGCGGTGAACGCGTGAAGACGACCGACAAGATCGTGGCCAAGCCCTGGGGAAGTGAACGGATCTTCGCGGCCAACGGGCGATACGCAGGAAAGCTGATCTCGATACGGGACGGCGAGACGTTGTCATTTCAGTATCACCGGAAAAAGGAAGAGACCATTCACGTTCTCGAGGGAGTTCTCGGGATGGAGACGGAATCCGGAGGGGATCGCGTTCTGCTTTCCCTCGAACCTGGAGAGACGTTTCACGTCCCGCCTGGAACTCGTCACCGAATGTTCGCTAGCGCAGGGGACGTCCTCATCGTCGAGGTCTCCAGCCCTGAACTGGACGACGTGGTCCGCCTCGAAGACCGCTACGGGCGGGAAGGTACGTCGCAACCATGAAACACTGTTCTTCTCTCGTGTTCACCGCTTTAACACTGATGGCATCCGTCGCGCTTGCCGCCCAAGTGCCGACCCCGACCCCGACACCGTCGGGGAAGACGGGGAGAAAGCTCGGAGGGGGGACCTTCGGGGTCCTCCAGATACCGACACCGACGGGCGGTTCACCCGGACCCGGATCCCTCGCGGGCGCCGCAAGAAAGGCGCAAGACATTGAAGTGTCCTCCTCACAGGGGCCACCGCGGAGAGTCGTGATCACGAACGAGTCGCTTCGAAAGGGCGTGCCATCCCCGACCGGACCGTCGATCACGATCACGGGATCGGCGAAATCAAAGCCCGGTTCGAAGGCTCCGCCGACACCGACTTCCGGCCCCGTAGTCAATCCCGAGTATCGGGATGCCAGCGGTCGAACCGAAGCGGACTGGCAGAGGCGCGCAAGAGTCGCAAGGCAACGGATCGAGCTTGCGGACACCGGGCTATCTGCTGCTCGGGAGAACGCGAAACGCCTCGAGAACGACTTCTACGCGTGGAGTGACGGGAACTACAGGGAACGCGTCATCCGGCCCGCCTGGGACCAGGCCAAGGAGAAGCTCCGTCTCCTCGAGGCCGAAGCCGAAGCCGCGCGAATGGGACTTGCGGAGCTGGAGGAAGAGGCCAGAAAGAGCGGAACACCCCCAGGATGGCTCCGCTGAAGAACGATCCTATTAGCGAGGACTCGGTCAGATCGATGGACCCGGATCGCCGGACCGTCTTCGTGGAGACCTGGGGCTGCCAGATGAACGAACTGGACAGCCGGCGTTTCGTCGGACTGATGGCCCGCGAGGGCTATCTGGAGGTGGCGTCTCCCGACGAAGCGGATCTCGTGCTTCTGAACACCTGCTCCGTCAGAGACAGAGCGGAGCAGAAGGTCTACGACTATCTGGGTCGAATTGCCGCTCGAAAGCGGGTCAAGCCCGGTCTCCTCCTTGGCGTCTGCGGGTGCGTCGCTCAGCAGGAGGGAGAGGAGATCCTCCGGCGTTCGCCTGCCGTCGACTTCGTTCTCGGAACCGGGCGAATCGAGCTTCTCCCGTCCATCGTCCGAAGAGTCGAGAAGGAAGGTGAGCGTCCGGTCGAAGTGGGCTTCGACATGGACGAGGTCGCCTATACACCGGGAGCCGTTGCCAGAACGGCCGCCCATCGCGCCTCGATCACGATCATCGAGGGCTGCAACAAGAACTGCACGTTCTGCGTCGTTCCCATGACTCGCGGGCGAGAACGCAATCGCCGCCTGACCGAAATCGTCGACGAGAGCAGACGTCTCGTCGGCGAGGGAGTCGTCGAGATCGAGCTTCTCGGCCAGACAGTGAACGCCTATGCCGACCCGGCCACAGGCGAGAGGCTTTCGACGCTCCTGAGGGCCATCTCCGGAATAGCCGGCCTGCGGCGACTTCGCTTCGTCACGTCCCACCCCAGAAATTTCGACGACGACCTGATCGCCGCGATGACCGAAAGCGCAGTCGTCTGTCCGGCTCTCCACCTGCCGTTCCAGTCGGGGAGCGACCACATTCTCGGTCGGATGAAACGCCAGTACACCCGGGGCGAGTACCTCGACCTCATCGGTAGGCTCCGCGCGGCCATCCCTGGAATCGCAATGTCGACCGACATCATCGTCGGCTTCCCGGGCGAAACCGACGAGGACTTCGCCGCGACGATCAGCGTGCTGGACGAAGTCCGATTCTCGTCGATCTTCTGTTTCACCTATTCACCGCGACCCCGGACGGCTGCGGCCCGGTGGGACCAGGACGTCCCGGTCCGCGTCGCGCAGAAGCGCCTCGCCCAGCTCAACGACCACCAGCAGGCGTTGCAGCTCCAGGCGAACGAGGCACTCGTAGGCAAGGTGCTCGAAGTCCTCGTGGAGGGAAGCGACAGGACAGGCGAACGGGTTTCGGGACGATCTCCGTTCAACCACCTCGTCCACATCGACGGAATTCCCAGGACCCCGGCAGGGACATTCGTCATGGCCGTCGTCGAGAAGGGGCTCGCAAACTCCCTCCTGGCGCGACCGCTTCGCCGGGTATCCTCTGCTGACGCCCGCGGCATGGACCTCGCGTCTTGATTCGAGCCGCCCGCCTCCCCAAATTCGATGGAGAAGGGGAGCCGTCGTGAGCGTGAGAATGGACGTCAAGGCCCTCATCGTGGACCCGATCGCAAATATGCCTGTCGTCATCCTGCGCGATGTCGAGGACAAGAACTTCCTGCCGATCTGGGTCGGTGTCTTCGAGGCGAACGCGATCGCCCTTCAGCTCGAGGGAGTCAGAACGCTACGACCCCTGACCCACGATCTGCTCAAGGCTGCGATTTCGTGTCTGGGCGCCAGCGTCGATCAGGTCGTCATAACCAGGCTCCACGAAAGTACCTTCTACGCTGAGATCCACCTCACGGCCGGAGGGCTTCCGTTCGTGGTCGACAGTCGCCCGTCGGATGCGATTGCCCTCGCACTCCGGACGTCCTCTCCGATCTTCGTGGAAGAGGAAGTCCTGGAAAGGAGCCGGGCACAGGACGCTTCCGAGGAAAGCCAGAGCCACGAGCGCCTGCGGAAGTGGTTCGAGGAGGCGGACCCGGAGTCTCTCGGTAAGTACAAAATGTGACCTCTCGCGAACGGGAGCGGTGAGCACCGAAACCCGGCTACGCCAAGCTCCTCGCTGGACACGAGTTCCCCGTCACCTTGAGAACCGGCGCCTCAGCCCGTATCCTCGCCCCTCCCATGATTATCGCGGTCACAAACCAGAAGGGTGGAGTGGGCAAGACGACGACTGCAATCAACGTCGCTGCTGCTCTCGCCCAGAAGAAGCTCCGCACACTGCTCGTCGATCTCGACCCTCAGGCGAACTCGACGATGTCCTATCTGGATCGCCGCACGATCGGCGCATCCATGTATGACGTCCTCGTGGACCCTGAAGCGGCCATTTCGTCCGTCATTCGCGAGACGAGTTTTCCCGGCCTCTCCGTGGCTCCCGCGAAGATCTCCCTGGCGAAAGTCGAGTCGAAGCTGATCGGTGAGATCGACGGCCATTACAGGCTGAAAGACAAGATGGCAGAGGTCGCTTCGACCTACGATGCAATTCTCATCGATACGCCGCCGACGCTCGGGATGATCACCGTCAACGCGATGGTGGCCTCGAGCCACATCATCATCCCGATCCAGTCATCCTACTTTGCACTCGAAGGGACGGACGACCTTCTCGAGACGATCGAAAAGATCAAGAGCCGTCCCAACCCGAGCCTTCAGATCCTTGGCGTGGTCATCACCCTTCATGACCGACGAACGGTTCTGGGGCGCGACATTCAGAAGCAGATCGATGCCGTCTTCCAGGGGAAGCTCTTCAAGACGACTGTGTCGAAGTCTATTCGCCTCGAAGAATCTCCGGCCTACCGGGAGTCGATCTTCACTTTTGCTCCGAGATCGACCGGCGCCTCCGAGTACTACAGCCTGACCGAGGAGATCCTGGAACGTGTCTAAGCGCCGAGGGCTTCCTGAGTCGTCCCGGATGCGCCACGACCCTCATTTCGTCGACCAGCTTTTCAGCGGTGAAGAGATTTCCGTCGGGCGCCGGATCGCCATCCACGTCATCGAAGCGAACCCTGATCAGCCACGGAGCATGCTTGGGGACCTGAGTGATCTGAAGGCTTCGATCGAGGCCAAGGGAGTTCTGGAACCGATTCTCGTGCGCCCTCGCGAGGGAGGGCGCTTCACGATCATCTCCGGCGAAAGACGTTTCCGCGCAGCGATGGAAGCGGGTCTCAGCGATATCCCGTGCATCGTTCTCGATGTCAGCGATGCAGAAGTGCTCGAGATCGCCCTCATCGAGAACCTCCAGAGGAAGGACCTGAGTCCGCTCGAGGAAGCAGACGGCTATCTGATGCTCCAGGAGCGACACGGGTATACCCACGAGCAGATCTCGAAAGCCGTGGGGAAGTCCCGGGTCACCATTACGGAAACGATCTCGCTCGCCAGGCTACCTCTCCGTGTCAAGGACGAATGTCGGCGCGCCGACATTCGCTCGAAGTCCTTCCTGCTCGAGGTCGGACGCCTGCCGGACGAGCCCGCGATGCTGGATGCGATCGTCGCGTTTGGAAGCGGAGATGGTGTCGGCAGAGACGCCGTCAGGACGGCGCGTCGCGAAGCGGAGCCAGCCGAAACCAGCCGCTTCCGGAGCTTCCGGAAAGCCTACGAGCTGAACTTCCAACCGCCAGATGCCGAGTACGCTGTCAGCCTCGTGTTCCGCGGCGCGGGTGCGAACAGAGGCGAGATACTCGAGACCCTCCGCGACCTCATAAAGAAGATCGACACCGGGGAGGTGAGCCTGGAAGAGCACGGGAGGTTTCTGAGGTCTTCTGGCGTCCGGAACGGCAAGGATACGACGCCGAACTCGCTGATCGAACCCTGAACCGGGTTCGATTTCGTTTTGGCAGAGCGTCTTCTCGTCGGGCCAGGTGGGCGGCGGGCATCGCAGCGGATGGCCAAACCGGAACAGGAAGGGCTGGCCGGTATACGGCGCCCGAAAGCGCGTCGAAAGGCACCGTAACGAGAACGCCGACCACGCCGAAGAAAATCATGGTTCGGTGACATATATTTTAACATAATATTTCTTATCGGACATAAATCAGCGGGACCAGCAGCTAGAATGCGGCTGAGTTTCCGCGTCTTCTGCGGAGAGTTCAGATCTGGTTCCGATGATGAAATTGACCGACCGCTACACCCTTCGCGAGATCCTCACTCCGACCGTGGTGGCGTTCGCCATCTACACCGGTTTCATGTTGATCCGGGGCCTCGTCCAATTCAGCAACCTGCTCCTTCAGAGCTCCAATCCACTCTGGGACACCGGTCGCGTTCTTGCGTTCTCGACCCCGCATATCGTCGTCCTGACGCTGCCGATCGCCTTTCTCCTCGGGATTCTCGTCGGCGTCGGGCGCCTCAGCCAGGACTCCGAGCTCGTCGCCTTGCGGGCCGCCGGCGTAGACCTTTTCACCCTCTACCGCCCCATCGCCGTTCTCGCCGTCCTGTTCACGCTCACCACGGGATTCGTGATGACGGCTGTTGTTCCGAGAACGAACCGGATCCTGTACGGGATGAGGCTCCAGCTCTCCACTTTCGCGATCGCCCAGCGGATCCAGCCGGGCGTCTTCAGTCCGGAAGTCGGCGGACGACGAATCTACGTCGAGCGTGCGTCCTCGGACAGAAAGTCTCTCGAGGGGCTCATCCTCGCCGACAGCTCGAATCCGGCGGAAGGCGAGCGCCTGACCCTGGCGCGCCGCGGAGCCCTCGAGCTGGAGGAAGCCGAGGGGCGCCTCTGGCTTCGGCTCGAGGACGCGGTAACCCACCACACGGCAGCGGACGCCCGAAGCTACGATCGAGCCAGCTATCGAACGCAGAGAGTCCTGCTCGACGACACGAATCCCAAAGAGCGCTTCGCCAAGGCCAGACCCGACAAACAGTTACGGGAGATGACCCTTGGCGAGCTGGTAAACCGAGCGAGAACGACGCCAGACAGCGTCCTCTCCCGGCTCTCGTGGGTCGAAGTCCACAAGAAATTCTCTTTCCCGGCGGCGTGCCTCGTCTTCGGCCTGATCGGCTTGCCTCTCGGCGTCGTCAATCGTCGCGGAGGACGGGCGGCGGGGTTCGCGGTTTCGACGGCGATCGTCCTCGGGTACTACGTCCTCTACGCGTCCGGCGAAGCCCGGGCGGTCGAAGGAACGATCTCGCCGGTCGTCGCGATGTGGTTTCCAAACCTCCTTCTGCTGGCCCTGGGCGTCTACGCCATCGGGAGAGTCCGGCGCGACAGGACCCTCTTCGAGGGTTCGGCGTGGCTCTCCACGCAAGTGCTCCTCGCACGACTCCTCCCCCGCCGATCCTGGAAATCCAGTCCGGGTGTCGCCCGTCCCGGCGGATCAGCAGTCGAGAGGGAACGCGCCTCCACCGTTGCGAGGGCCTGGCTCGTGGATCGTTACGTCGCCAAGCGGTTCCTTCAGCTTTTCGCCCTCGTACTCGCATCCATCCTCGTGCTCTACATCCTCTTCGAGTACCTCGAGATATCGAACGACATCGCGAAAGTCCAGCCGCCGCTATCGGCGATCCTCGGCTTTTTCCAGGCGAAGATGGCCCCGATCCTCGTCGACGTCGTCCCTCTCGCGTTCGCCGCAGCGGCCCTCATCGCCGTGGCGGGTCTCGTCCGCTCCGCGGAGACGACGGCCCTTCTGGCTCACGGAATTTCCCTCCTTCGCGCTACGGCCTCGATCCTCCTCCTCGCGATCCTCATGGGAGGAGCTCTTCTCGTTTTCTCTGAAGCGGTCGTACCGAAGTCCGCAGCCGAAGCCGACCGGCTCCGAAATGTTCTGGTGGGGAAACCGGCTGCAGCGACTTCCGACGCCTGGCGATCATTCCTTCGGGGCGAATCGGGCCGGTTCTATTCGGCGGAGACCTGGGATACGAACTCCTCTTCCCTGACCGGCGTCACCTTCTTCCAGGTGGACCCGGCTTCCTTCCGTCTGACCCGAAAGTCGTATGGAGCTCGCGGCCAAATCGTCCCGGGCAAGGGAATCGTCCTGACCGATGGGTGGACGAGGACCTTCGGGAGCGACGGCGAATCCCTCTTCCTCAAGCAGTCAGGAACGGCGTTCGTCGAGGCGCCGGAGGCTGCGCGGACGTTTCTCGCCGGCCGGGCCGACCCCAGGCAGATGAACAGTCTGGAACTGACCCGTTTCGTCCGGATCCGGCGCAAGGCGGGCGCCGACGTCTCTGCCATCACGACGGGTCTCTACCAGAAGAGTGCGATCTCCCTGGCTCCCCTGCTTCTGACCCTCGTGGGCCTTCCCTTCGCCTTCCGCCTCGGGAAGAAGGGAGCGGTCGCGGGGATCGGGATCGCCCTCCTCCTCGGCCTTGCCTACCTCCTCCTGAGCGTCGCCCTCGTCAAGGGGGGCGAGACAGGCTCCCTGCCGCCGCTTCTCGCGGCCTGGGGAGCCAATCTCCTCTTTTCCCTGGGGGCCGGATGGGGGCTTCTCGGTATCCGAACCTGAGCGGCTAGACTCTCGCCGGGACCGTCAGGCCGCCTGCTCTGGCGAGAGGTTCGGCGAGATCGGTCCGTTCCCACGTGAACTCAGGGAGACTTCGCCCGAAGTGGCCATAGGACGCGGTCTTCCGGAAAATCGGCCTTCTCAGGTCGAGGGAATCGATGATGGCCTTCGGCGTCAGCTCGAAGTGATCACGGATGAGCCCTGGGAGGAGAGCCGGATCGATCTTTTCCGTGCCGAAGGTCTCGACGTAGACCGAGACCGGATCGGCGACGCCGATGGCGTAAGCGAGCTGGACCTCGACCCGGTCGGCCAATCCGGCCGCGACGAGATTCTTCGCGATGTACCGGGCCATGTAGGACGCGGAACGGTCGACCTTCGTGGCATCTTTTCCGGAGAAGGCTCCCCCGCCGTGCCGACCCATTCCGCCGTAGGTATCGACGATGATCTTCCGTCCGGTCAGTCCCGTGTCGCCCTGCGGCCCGCCGATGACGAATCGCCCCGTGGGATTGATGTGGAATTTCGTCCGGTCATCGAGAAGCTCCGCCGGGACCACCCGCTTGATGACCTCCTCGCGAATCGCCTCGCGCAGCTCGAGGATCGGGACCGTCTCGGCGTGCTGGGTCGAGACGACCACCGCGTCGACACGGACCGGACGGTTCCCTTCGTACTCCACCGTGACCTGGCTCTTTCCATCGGGGCGAAGCCACTCGAGCTCGTGCGATTTCCGGGCCTCGGCGAGACGGAGGGTGAGCTTGTGCGCGAGGGTGATCGGGAGCGGCATGAGCTCTTCGGTCTCGCGCACCGCGAAACCGAACATGAGACCCTGGTCGCCGGCACCGCCCGGATCGACGCCCATCGCGATGTCGGGCGACTGCTTGTCGATCGAGGAGAGGACGGCACACGTCTGGTAGTCGAAGCCGTACTTGGCACGCGTGTAGCCGACGTCGCGAATCGTCTCGCGGACGACCTTCGGGATGTCGACGTAGGTCTTCGTCGTGATCTCGCCGGCGATGAACGCGGTCCCTGTCGTCACGAGGGTCTCGCATGCGACGCGCCCGTCGGGGTCGTCCGTGAGGATCGCGTCCAGGATCCCGTCGGAGATCTGATCGGCGATCTTGTCGGGATGTCCCTCCGTGACCGACTCGGACGTGAAGAGCGTGCGCGGAAGCGCCATGTCTCGTTTTCTCCCTGAGTCGCCTCTGTCGGAGAGACGCTCGACTCCTCAGTTTACGGGCACCACACGGGGCCGGTCAACCGCATCGGGGATGCCGCTTCGGGGCCCCGGCTCAGACGCGATAGAACTCGCGGTACCAGGCGATGAAGCGCCCGAGGCCATCCGCGAGCGACGTGTAGGGGGCCGCGCCGAGGAGCCGCGCGAGGGGTTCCGTGTCTGACCTCGTCTCGAGGAGGTCGCCCGGCTGCAGGTCCCTGAAGACGATGACCGCCGTCTTCCCGAGGAGCCGTTCCAGGGTCCGGATGAAGTCCATCAGGAGGACCGGTTCACCGTTCCCGATGTTGAAGACGCGGTAGGGCGCGGAACTGCGGTCCGCATCCCCCGCCTCGGGCATCCAGGAGGGGTCGGGCTCGGGAGCGCGGTCGAGAAGGGCGACGACGGAATCGGCGATGTCGCCGACATAGGTGAAGTCGCGCTTCATCTCGCCGTGGCCGAAGACCTCGATCGGCTCACCCGCGAGGATCGCGCGCGTGAACTTCATCGTCGCCATGTCGGGGCGTCCCCAGGGACCGTAGACCGTGAAGAATCGGAGCCCCGTCGCCGGCAAGCCGAAGAGGTGCGAATAGGCGTGGCTCATCACCTCGTTCGCCTTCTTGGTCGCGCCGTAGAGGCTGACGGGATGGTCGGTCCGGTCTGCGGCGTGAAACGGCGTCCGGTTCAGACCGTAGACGGAGCTCGAGCTCGCGTAGACGAGGTGCGCGACGCCCGACCGCCGGCAACCTTCGAGGACCGTCAGGTGCCCCGTGAGGTTCGAGTCGACGTAGTCGAACGGCGCGTCCAGCGAGTGGCGAACTCCGGGTTGCGCGCCGAGGTGGACGACGCGCTCGAACCGCTCGCGCGCGAAGAGCGCGGCCATCCCCTCCCGGTCCGAGAGGTCCTGCCGGAGGAAGCGGAAGCCGCCGCGCCCCGTGAGGCGCGCGAGCCGGGCCTCCTTGAGCGAGACGTCGTAGTAGGGGCTCAGGTTGTCGACACCGACGACCTCGTCACCGCGGGCGAGGAGTCGCTCGACGACGTGAAAGGCGATGAAGCCGGCGGCGCCGGTGACGAGGACCTTCATGGCCTGGCGGAGACCCCGGGAGAGTAGGTGAAGACGGGCACCTCGGCGACGGACCCCGAGGGGCGGGCCGAGCCGGGCGGCACGAGGAACCACCTCTGCCGGTGGCGCGTCCCGAGGTCCGACGCGCGCGAGAGGTCGAACTCCTTATCGAGGACCTTCTCCGGACCCAGGACCCAGCGCTCCCCGCCCGCCGGCTGCCACCGGGCCGCGACGGCGGCCTGCTCGTCGGCCGGCATCATGTAGGGGAAGTGACTCAGCGGGCGGCGGGCGAAGAGGACGAACTGCTCCCGCCAGGCGACGAGCGCGAGCATCCCCCCCGCCGGGACCCGCGCTTCGGCTTTTCTCATGATCGCCTCGGGAGTCCGCGAGTCGTTCAGCATCGGGTTGACGCCGAAGCCGACGACGATCCAGACGACGCCGAGGACGGAGGCCAGGGCCGCGAGCGGTGCGCCGCGGAACCGCAGGACGAGCGCCGTCGCGACGACGGCAAGGAGAAGCGCGGCCGGCCAGGGGTTCGCGAACTCGCGAGAGACGAGCGTCTCCTGCACCTTCGGGACGAGGAGGAGCGCGGCCGTCGCGAGGACGGCCGCCCCGGCGACGATCCTGGGGAGCCACGTCCAGAGCCTCCGAGGCCACGTCGAGGCGAGGAGCGACGGGAGGAGCGGCGCGGAGAGAAGCGCGAGGGCCGGCGTCGCAGGCGTGATGTAGACGCCGCGCTTCCCGGGCGATGCGCTGAAGAACACGAGAACGAGAAGGACGTAGCCCGCGAGGAGGACGACCCGCCGGTCTCCTTTTCGCGCTTCCCGGACCCAGGCGGGGACGAGCCACGGAAGGAGAACCGAGAGCGGGAGCCAGAAGGCGGGGATCGTGTTGACGAGGTAGAGCCACCACGGCTCGACGTGGTGCCAGGCGGCGCCGTACCGAGTCACCGTTTGCCGGAAGAGGATGTTGTCGCGGTAGGCGGCGAGCGCCGGGTTGCCGGACCTCTCGACAGCCAGCAGCATCGGAACGGCCCACAGCGCGACGGCCCCGACGAGGAAGACGGGACCGGCGAGCGCCTTGAGCCAGGCCGCGAGCGGAGCTCGCCGGATCTCGGCACGGTGCGTGAAGAGCGCCGGAACGAGGACGAAGAGCGCGAGGATGCCGACGCCTTTCGTGATGACTCCGAGGCCCGCCGCGAACCAGCCGAGGTCGTACCAGCGCCATCCTCCGTCCAGGAGAAGAAAGCGGAGAAAGCCGTAGACGCCGAGGGTGATGAAGAAGGTCACGAGGCCGTCGATCTGAGCCGTCCGCGCCTGGAGCGTGAACTGAATCGTCAGGAGGAGGAGGAGCCCCGATCGCCACGCCGTGGCGCGGTCGTGCAGTCTCCGCGCGAGGTCGAAGACGAGCGCGACCGTCCCTAGCCCGGCGAGGAGCGACGGCAGGAGAAACGCCACACGGAGCGAGCCGGTCGCCTTCAGGAAGAGGGCGATCGCCCACATGAAGACGGGCGGCTTGTCGGGGTAGAGCTCCCCGCCCCGCATCGGAAAGAGCCACTGCCCGCTATCGACCATCTGCCGGGCGACGAGGGCGAACCGCGGCTCGTCCGCGGGCCATGGGTCGCGCAGGCCGATCCCGACGGCGAAGAGGACGGTGGCGAGGAGGAGGAGGAGAAGGAGGGAGCGGCGGTCGTCCCGCGGCCCGTCGAGGAGCAATCCGTCCGGCGTCACGCGTCCCCACCGGGATCGGTCCCGGCCTCGAGGTGCCGCGCCGACCGAATGAGCCAGAGGTTTCGGACGTAGACGACCGCGCCCGCGCTCTGCCCCAGGATGAAGACCGGGTCCTTCCGGTAGATCGCGTAAGCGAGAAGGAGGGCCGATCCCCCGAGGCTGAAGTACCAGAAGGAGACGGGAATGACGCTCCTCTTCTTCCGCTCGGAGGCGATCCACTGGATGATGAACCGCGCGCTGAAGAGGAGCTGGCCTACGAGGCCGAGGCCGACCCAGAGCCGCTCGACGGCCACCGTCACGGGAGGACTTCCGTCACGACGACGTCCTTGCTCCGCCGCTTGAGCCAGAAGACGCCGAGCACGTCGACGAGGCCGACCCAGAGGCGGTTCCAGACGCCGTAGTTCGAGATGCCCGCCATCCGGGGCCTGTGGTTCACGGGATGTACTTTCATGATCCCTCCCAGGGCCTGGACGAGCGTCGGGACGTACCGGTGCATGTGGTCGAAGGCCGGCAGGCGAAGGTACCAGTCGAGCCGAACCGTCTTCAGACCGCAGCCGACGTCGGGGACGCCGTCCTTGAGCATCGCGTTCCGGAACGAGTTCGCGACGCGCGAGCTGACGCGCTTGACCCAGTCGTCTCGCCGGTTCACGCGGTGGCCGATGACACCGACGACCCGGGGGTTCCTCGCCTGCTCGCCGAGGACCATGCGGACCATGCCGGGGATGTCGGCCGGGTCGTTCTGGCCGTCCGCGTCGAGAACGACGAGCCAGGTTCCGCGAGCGGCCCGGGCCCCCGTAAGGACCGCGAAGCTCTGCCCCGTGCTCTTCCCGTGCCGGAGGACACGGAGCCTCTCGTCGCCCTCGGCGACGAGCGCCTCGAGCGTCTCGAACGTCGCGTCGGTCGACCCGTCGTCGACGTAGATCAGCTCGTAGTCGAACGCCCCGTCGAGGGCCTGCCGAACCTCGGCGACGAGGGGACGGACGTTCTCCGCCTCGTTCCGGGCCGGAATGACGACCGAGAGGAACGGTGTTTCAGTCATGCCTTCCTTCATGGCGAGCAGAACTCCCCTTCCGCCGGAGGGTCTGCACCGGACAGGCGGGATAATCTACCCCAGTTCCACGTGGCTTCGCCGGCCGCAGACCCGAAGGTACCAATCTTCCGGGGTGTCAGCGGAGGTTCTCCGGGAAAGCCGCGGAAGCGCCCACGGAGCCATCCGGGCCCGTTGGGGCGGAATCCGTCCTCTGGTAGATGTGGAGGAACGTGGTCCCGTAGCGCCGAACCTCGGACTCGACCGGCGAGCCTGGCCACGGGTTCTCCGCGCTCCCCCGCTCCACGACGAACGTCCCTCCCGCGGAGAGAGCCGTCCAGAGTCCCTCGAGCTCGTTGGCGACCGGATCGGCCCACGGCGGATCGAAGAAGACGAAGTCGAAACCCGAGGGGCGGTCGATCCGGAGGACGCTCGCGACCGTCCGCACGAGGACGCGGACACGCTCCTCGAGCCGGACCGTGACGGCATTCGCCTCCAGGACGGCCGCCGCTCGGCGGTCGGCTTCGACGAAAACGACCTCCCGCGCCCCGCGCGAGAGGGCTTCGAAGCCGAGCGCCCCCGATCCCGCGGCGGCATCGAGGACTCTCGCTCCGCGGATCCTGTCCCCGACGATGCTGAAGAGGGCCTCTCTCGCGCGTTCCGTCGTCGGCCTGACTCCGGGCGCAACCGCGAGACGCCTGCCTCGCAGCTCCCCGGCCACGATCCGGATCATTGCCGTCCTTCGCTCTTGTCCACGGGCGAGGGATCCAGGAAGAGCTTCGGAACGTCCTCTCTCAGGATGATCAGCCGCTGGAGCGACCGGGCTGCCTCCACGAGCTCGAGGCTCCGGACGAAGACGTCGTCGCGGTCGATCCGGTATTGCCTCCCGTCCTTCCGGTGCGTCAGCACGTCGCCGCGGCGCAGCATCGAGGGGTCCCAAAGGTCGTCCTGGGAAACCATCGTCTCGTCGAAGCGCTCCAGCAGCCCCTCGAGGGCTCCCCGTGCGCGACCGAGAACGAGCGGGACGCGAGCGAGCTCGTCGAACTGGAATGCCCGCGGAAGCTCGCCTTCCCTTCCGACCTCGATCCGGAATCGGCGAGGTTCGGTGTGTCCGAGGACGTCGACGCGGTACTCGGCGACATCCAGCGACATGGCCTCGCGGCAGACCTTTCTGATGATGCCGATCTCCTCCTCCGAAAGGACCTTCTTTCTGACCTTCCGGACGCCCTCGTAGGTCTTGACGAGGACGAGTGTCCCGTCCCTGTAGAGGGAGAGCCGTTCCTTACCGGCCCCCTGCTCGACGTCGAGGGACGCGACGAGCGTCTTGTCCTCGGGCCGGCGTGGCGTCTCCGGCGACGTCTCCGTCGTCTCCATCGGCTCGACCCGGGATGATCCCGGCGCCGGGGAGACCGGGGGTGCAGGAGGCTCCGGGTCCAGGGCCGCGACCAGGACCAGCGCGAGGAGCAGTGTCATCGCGGACACCCGACGGCCCGGCGAAGGGCGCGCGAGAAATTGAGGCGCGACGCGATCTTCTCCCGAAGCGAAAGAGAGGCCGGCTCCATCAGCCTGACCCAGGTCAGCTCGGGACCCGGAATCTCGGAGAGATTCCGGGCGACGGCGACGGGGACGTCCCAGCCTTCGACGAGGACGTCGAAGACGCCGAAATGCTCCAGGATCTCCACGGCCATGCCCCGATTCTGCTCCGAGAGCACTTCCTGAAGGGCTCGCCGGAGACGATCGCCCGAGATCCTGACGAAGGAGCCGCTCTCGATTCCTCGACGCAGCGCCTCGGCAAAGCCCGGGTCGACCTCGAATCCGAGCCGCGCGGCATAGCGTGCCGCGCGGAAGACCCGGGTCGGATCGTCCGCGAGGGACCCCTCGTGAAGCAGGCGGAGACATCGCCTCTCGAGGTCCTTCTCGCCGCCGAACGGGTCGAGGAGACTCGGCTCGACCCCGGCGTCAGAGAGCCGGAAGGCCAGGGCGTGAACGGTGAAGTCCCGCCGTCCGAGGTCCTTCTGGATCGACACTCCGGTGCTCACGACGGGCAGAGCCCCCGGGAAGGGATAGGTCTCTTCCCGGGTCGCGGCGATGTCGATCCCCGTCCCGTCCGGACCTCGCAGCTTTGCCGTGCCGAACCGTTCGTGGCGGGCCTCGACGCTCCAGCCCGCCTCGGCGGCAAGAGCCGACCCGAGGGAGATGACGGACCGAACCGGACCCTCGACGGCGACATCCAGGTCGACCGGGCTCCTTCGCAGCAGGAGATCGCGCACGGCCCCTCCCACGAGATACCCGTCGCATCCGGCTGTCCGGGCAAACCGCCCGACCGTCGAAAGAAGAGGCGAGATCCCGGCGAAATCCCGCTCGCTCACGAGTGGGCGTACACGTAGCGGACCGAGCCGGGTCCGAGGAGCCGTTCCAGCGCTTTCGTCATCTCGGGAGTCGGCCGGACCGCGAGCCTGCCGGCGGTTCGCACCGTCACCTCCCAGTGTCCGGCACGCCGGACCGCCAGCGACACGGGTACGGAGCCGGGAACCGACTCCAGGATCTCGCGGACGGAGGCGAACGTCTCGTCGAGGGTGCCGGGGAGAGGAGTGGTCAGCTGCACCTCACAGGCGGCCGCCTCGCGCATCCCGTCGAGCGCCTGAATCTCTCGAGCGATGATCTCGACGGGGACGACGCCTCCCCCTTCTTCGGGCTCCGGCGCTCCCGGAGCGGACGAGGATCTGACGACGCCCGACACGAGGACGGGCCGGCCTTCGGCCAGCCACGGGCCGACGCGCTCGAGAAGCGCCGCAAAGATCGTGACGGGGACGGAGCCCGTGAGGTCCTCGAGGATGCCCTTGGCCATCATCTTCCCCTCGTTCTGCCCCTTCTTGATCTGGGTCTTCTTGAGCGAGGCGAGAAGGGCGACGATCTTCACGTTCTGGTCGACCTTCGCCGCAGCGGTCTCGGCGGTCACGTCACCGAACAGACCGATCTCTTCTTCGAATCGGGCGAGGGGATGCCCGGTGATGTAGAAGCCGAGAGTCTCCTTCTCGTAGCGAATCCGCTCGTCGGGTGACCACTCGGGCAGGTCCGCGAATCGGTCGGCGTGATCGTGGGAGGCCTCGTCGCCGAAGAGCCCCCCCTGGCCCGAATCGTTCGACTTCCTCGCGGCCGTCGCGACGTCCATCGCGGAGTCGACGCCGGCGGTCAGAGCGGCGCGGCTCTTCCCGAGCGAGTCGAAAGACCCGGAGCGGATCAACGCCTCGATGACTTTCCGGTTGTTCAGTCGCACGTTGACGCGGCAGCAGAAGTCGGTGAGCGAGACGAAGCGGCCGTCCGCCGCCCGGGCATCCAGGACCGACTTCACCGCACCTTCTCCCACACCCTTGACGGCGCCGAGGCCGAAACGGATGGACTCGCCGTCGGGAGAGAAAGAAAGCGCGGACGAGTTCACGTCGGGCGGGAGGACCGGGATCCTCATCTCCCGGCATGCGTTCACGTACTTCACGACGTCCTCGGACTTTCCCGAGGATGCCGTCAGCGTCGCAGCCATGAAGTCCACCGGGAAGTGGACTTTCATCCACGCCGTCTGGTACGCGAGGAGCGCATAGACGACCGAATGCGACTTGTTGAACCCATAGCGGCCGAAGGGAAGGATCAGCTCCCAGAGCTCCTCGGCTTTCTTCTTCTGGACGCCGTTTTCGACCGACCGACTGACGAACTTCTCTCCCTCGGCCTGCAGCGCCGCCTCGTCCTTCTTTCCGATCGCCTTGCGAAGCCTGTCCGCTTCGCCGGGGGTGTAGCCGGCGATGGCCCTCGCGGCGAGCATCACCTGCTCCTGGTAGACGAGGACACCGTGCGTCTCGGCCAGGAGGGGCTCGAGCGCCGGGAGCGGGTACTCGAACTTCTTCCCGCGACGACGCTCGATGTAGACCTCGACCGTGCCGGCGTCCAGTGCCCCCGGGCGATAGAGGGCGTTCAGGGCCGCGAGGTCGCTGAACACGCCTGGCTGGACGCGCCGGAGGAGGTCCCGCATCCCCGACGACTCGAACTGGAAGATCCCGTCCGTGCGGCCCTCCGAGAAGAGGCGGAACACTTCCGGATCGTTCAGCGGGATCGCGGCGAGGTCGACCTTCTGCCCGGTCCGCTTCCCGGCCGATTTCACGGCGTCGTCCAGGATCGTCAGCGTGATGAGGCCGAGGAAGTCCATCTTCAAGAGGCCCATCTTGTCGACGGACTTCATCTCGAACTGGGTCGTGATCTCGTCGTTGTTGTTCTTGTAGAGCGGGAGGTACTCGACGAGCGGCCTCGGCGCGATGAGGACCCCCGCCGCGTGGACCCCCGCGTGCCGCGACACCCCCTCGAGACGCTCGCCCAGGTCGAAGAGCTTCCGGTACCCTTCGTTTCCGGCGAGGGCGTCCGCGAGCTCCTTCACGCTGTGCCGGGCTTCGCTCAGGGTCACCGGCTTGCCGGGGCTGGCCGGGATCATCGCGCAGAGCTTGTTGACCTCGGCGAGCGGCACGTCCAGGGCACGGCCCACGTCGCGGATCACGGCCCGCGCCTTCATCGAATTGAATGTGATGATCTGGCCGACGTTGTCCTTGCCGTACTTCTTCCGGACGTACTCGATGACCTCGCCGCGACGACGCTCGCAGAGGTCGACGTCGATGTCGGGCATCGAGATGCGGTCGGGATTGAGGAACCGCTCGAAGAGGAGGTCGTAGCGCAGCGGGTCGACCTCTGTGATCCCGAGCGTCCAGGCGACGAGCGAGCCGGCGGCGCTGCCCCGTCCGGGCCCGACCGGAATCCCGTCGGCCTTGGCGAACCTGATGAAGTCCCAGACGATCAGGAAGTAGGCCGAGAAGCCCATCTTCTTGATGACCGAGAGCTCCCAGGCGAGGCGGTCGTCGTAGGTCTTCCGGGGGTGCTTCGTCCTCCCCGCCGCGAGAAGCGCGGCGATCGGGGCGAGGCGTTTCTCCAGCCCTTCGCCCGCGAGCTTTTCGAGGTACTCGTCGGGGCCACCGGCCTCCTCCGGAAGGGGAAACGTCGGCAGCTTGAAGCTCGTGTCGACGATGACTTTCGGCGCGACCTTGTCGGCGATCGCCACCGAGTTCTTCACGGCTTCCAGCGACCAGGGCCGGAACGTCTCGGTCATCTCCCCGGGGTTCTTCACGTAGAACTCCGAGTTGTAGAACTTCATCCGCTTGGCGTCGTTGACGGTCTTCCCCATGCCGATGCAGAGGAGGACGTCCTGCGCTTCCGCGTCCTCCCTCTGGAGGTAGTGGGCATCGTTCGTCGCCACGACGGGGATGCCGGTTTCCCGGGAAAGGCGGAGAAGCTCGGGCATGAGCTCCCGCTGTACCGGCAGGCCGTGATCCATGAGCTCGATGAAGTAGCGGTCCTTCCCGAAGAGGGTCTGGTAACGGACCGCCGTCTCCTTCGCTCCGGCGAAGTCGCCCGCGAGGAGCCGCTGGGAGACCTCGGACTTCACGCATCCCGAGAGTGCGACGAGGCCGGTGTGGTGCTTCTCGAGAAGCTCCCAGTCCATTCGGGGCTTGTAATAGAAGCCCGTCAGGAATGCCTCGCTCACGAGGTAAGAGAGATTCCGGTAGCCCTCCGGTGTCTCGGCGAGGAGGGTGAGGTGGTAGTTCCTCCCCTCGCCGTCGACCGTCTTCACCGCCTCGCGGTCGAGACGGGACCCCGGAGCGATGTAGGCCTCCACGCCGAGGATCGGCTTCAGGCCGTGCTCGAGGGCCTCCGACTGGATCTCGAACGCACCGAACATGTTCCCGTGGTCGGTGACGGCGACCGAGCTCATCCCGTGCTTCAGGACGTGCTTGATCAGGTCCTTCGTCCGGTTCGCGCCGTCGAGGAGCGAGTACTGGGTGTGGAGATGGAGATGGACGAAGTCAGATGGCATGCCGGTCGGATTCTAGGCGGAAGTTCCTGGTCGAGAAAG
>CAVOJA010000107.1:0-12744 GCA_963696015.1 uncultured Holophagales bacterium | reverse complement strand
GGAGTCCGGCGACCGATGCCGCGGCTCGGACCCCCGGCCCCCCGTCACACGTCCGTCTTCGACAGCAGCCTCGCGGCGAGGGCGAAGGGGACCACGGTCCAGAAGACGAGCGAGGCCGACAGCAGGAGGAACGCTCCGGTCGTCCCTTTCGTGAACCGGAGGAAGGCGAGCGACGCGGCGCCGAAGGCCGTCGTCCCCTGGAGCGCGAGGAGCGCTCCCGTGCGCAGGGCCCCCACGGGATTGACGAGGACGCTCACGATCAGGACGCGCGAGGCGGTGCCCGACCTGAGGACCGAGGCGAGGCCCAGAGCGGCGACGTCGACGAGGACCACGGCCACGAACCAGACGACGAGGGCGAGCGCGAGGGCGCGGGTCCGCCGCCGGCCGACCGCCCCGGCCGAGAGGAGCGCGGCGATACCGAGGAAGGCGGCCGTCAGAAGCGAGGAGCCGGCGAAGAGGAGCGCGAAGCCGCCGAGGCCGTCGCTCCCGCGGTGCGAGAAGACGACCGTGCCGGCGGCGCCGAAGCCGATGGCCTGGGCGGCCGTCAGGGCGGCCCAGAGTCCGGTCGACTGGCCGAGGAGGATCGACGTCCGCGACACCGGCTGCGAGAAGAGGAGCTCGGCGGCCCCGCGCTCGGGCGCGAGGGAGAGGACGCCGATGAGGAGCGAGGAGAGCGGGACGAGGAGGAGGACGAGCTGGACGAGCGAGGCCGACGTCCGGGCGAAGTCCTGCACGCCATGGCCTCCCGAGAGCGCGTAGCCGGCGATGGCGACGGCGAGGGCGAGCCCCGCGAAGACGACGGCGAAGATCTGCGTCCAGCGCGAGCGGATCGCGAGGAGGAGCTCCTGCCGGGCGCAGAGGACGAAGGGCGAGCTGCTCATCGGGCCTCCGCCCGGAACGGACCGGACACCTCGGCGACCGGAACGGCCGTCCCCGCCTTCGCGGCCGGGTCGGCTTCTCGCGAGGCGGCATTCCCGTGGGCGATCAGTCCCGAGTTCATCGGCGTCTGGACCGTGGGAGTCCTCGTGAAGACGGCGTCCCGCGCCCGGACCCATTCCTTCGTCCGGTGATCGGCCACCCACGCGGTCCAGGGGGCCTCCTCGCGCGGGGCCTTCAGCCAGTCGCGGAGGCACCCGACGTCGTCGAAGAACTTCGGCTCGTGTCCCGGAGCGGTGAGCTGGGCGGCGAAGCGGAGGTCGGAGACCGACATCCGGCACCAGGCGCAGGCGTCGTTCTTCGTGTCGAGAGGCGCCGGGCCGTCGCCGGTTCCGCCGCACCCGGCGAACGCGAGGAGCGAGACCAGGGCGGCCACTGCCGCGTTCTTCATGGCGGTCCTCCCACGAGCTCGGCGTAGAGGTTGTCGAGGCGTCCTTCGTCGGACGACAACGCCAGGACTGTGGCGCCCGCCGCGCGGACCGCCTCGAGATAGGCCGGGCGCTCGGCGGCGGGGCCGGGCAGGACCAGCTCGGTCGCGGAGACGGAGGCTCCCGGGCAGGCGGGCCGAACCGCCTCGAGGATCTCCGCGGGCGCCCGGTCGACGCGAAGGCGGAGGACGCCCCGGTCGGCGAGCCGTCCCGCCAGCTCGGCCGACGAGAGGAGGGCCACGAGACGCCCTTCCACGAGCACCGCGAAACGGTCGGCGAGGCGCTCGACGTCGCCGAGGTGGTGCGACGTGAAGAGGATCGTCTTCCCGTCGCGGCGCCGCTCGTCGGCGAGCGCGTAGAACGCGCAGAGTCCCTCGGGGTCGAGAGCGGCGGTCGGTTCGTCGAGGAGGAGGAGCGGGGCGTCGGGGAGCGCGGCCACGGCGAGGCCGAGGCGCTGGACCATCCCGCCCGAGTAGGTCGACACGGCCCGGGCCGCCGCGCCGTTCAGGCTCGCGAAGCGGAGGACCGCGTCGGTTCGGGGCCGGGCGGTACTCCGGAGGCGCCGGTAGAACTCGACGACTTCGCGACCGGTCAGGGCGTCGGGGAAGGCGACCTTCTGCGGGAGGAACGAGAGGGCCCGGCGCGCGGCGGGCTCCGAGGCGGGTCGGCCGCCGACGAGGACCTGGCCCCTCGTGGGACGGATGAGGCCGGCGGCGGCCTTCAGGCACGTCGTCTTCCCCGAACCGTTCGGCCCGAGGAGCGCGACGACCTCGCCGGCGTCGACGGAGAGCGAGACGTCCGCCACGGCCAAATGGGCGCCGTAGGTCTTTCCGAAGCCGTCGAAGCGGATCATCGCCGGCATCATCTCAGGCCCCCGGGAGGCGGCGCCCCGCGATGAGGAGCGCGGCTCCGAGGACGAACGTCGCGAGGGACGCGGCGACGGCCGGAATGTGGGCCGACCTCGCGGCCGGTTTCCGGCGGGGGACGTCGGGGAGCTCCGGCGGCCGCGCCAGCGGGGCGTGGTCCATCGCCGTCGGCTGCTGCAGGACCGGGAACGTCTCCTCGGCGACGCCGATCGCGCCGGCCGCGAAGCTCTGGGCGAAGAGGTCGGCCGCGAGGAGGTTCTCCCGGAAGTGGTCGAAGACGTTGCCGAGCCGGTACGGCCGGTCCGAGCGCCCGTCGCCGTCGAGGTCGGGCTCGCGGTTCTCGGACCAGTAGTTCCCGTCGAAGACGGTGTCGGTCACCTTGCCGACGAGCGTCAGGGGCGTCAGGTTCCCGACGAAGGAGTTCCCGGTGATCCGGTTCCCTCCGCAGCCGGCGAAGAGGACGATGGCCGTGTCCGAGGAGGCGACGACGTTTCCGCGGAAGACGTTCCGGTAGGAGTCCTCGAAGAAGACGCCGCGAGCGTTGTCCGCGAGGAGGTTCCCCTCGGCGACGACGTCGTCGCAGGTCTTGAAGAGAAGGCCCACCGAGGCGAAGCCGCGGTTCCTGAGGAACTGGTTCCTGCGGAACGTGATCCGCCTCGAGTACATGATCGCGCTACCCGCGGCCCCGTTCTCGAAGACGTTGTCCTCGAACACGTTGTCGTCCGAGAACATGTAGTGGATCCCGTAGCGGAGGTCCGACGCCCGATTCCCCGCGATGAGGCCGTGGCTCGAGGACTGGATGTAGAAGCCGTCGCGGACGTCGACGATGCGGTTCCCGCGGAACGTGAAGCCCACCGTGTTCCAGATGTGGATCCCGGAGCCCTTCTCTCCCGGGTCGCGCCCCGGGATTCCCCGGATCTCGCAGTCCTCGACGACGACGCCGTTCGCCTCGCGCACGTAGACCCCGAAGACGCTCCCGCGGATGCGGCAGGAGCGGACGACGGCGTCCTTCGCGGCGACGTGGACGCCCGCCGAGTCCTTCCCGAGATCGCCCCCTTCGCGTCCGTCGATGTCGAATCCCTCGACGACGACGTGAGGCGCCCTCACGAGGACGACGCTCCCGGCGCGCGAGCCGAGGAGGAGCGGGCGGCCGCGGCCGACGAGGCGGACGGGGCGGTCGAGGAAGAGGTCCCCTTCGTACGTCCCCGGGGGGACCTCGAGCGTGGCGCCGGGCGGCGCGTCGTCGACGAGCTTCTGGAGCGGGGAGGCGTGGCTCGACGCCGGGCGCCCCTCGAGGGTCGACGGCGCGACCGCGGCCATCTCCTCGCCTCGTACGGCCGGCGCGAGGAGCGCGAGGAGCGCGGCCGCCGCCGCCGGGAGCCTCACGTCAGGCCGCGGCCTTCCGGGCCTCGCGCCAGCCGAAGAAGAACGCGAGCGCGAGGAGCAGCGCCACGAAGGTGAGCGCGTAGGCGCCAGCCTTCGGGTACGAGAAGACCTCGAAGTTCGCGAGCTGCTTGCCGCCGAACATCGGGGGCATGAACGGGTCGACCCGGACGGCGGCCGTCGGGTCGAGGCTGTGCCCGTAGAGGTACATCTTGTAGCCGAAGGACCAGAGGGAGAAGAGGCCGAAGTAGACGTAGAGGACGAGGACGTCGAGGACGTGCGCCAGGTGGCCGAAGACGGCCGCGCGCAGGAAGAGGAGCCCCATGATTCCGACGACGAACGGGATCCACTTGAACTCCGTGAAGTCCTTCGTCTCGAGGTCCTTCATCCCGATGTAGTGGTTCAGGACGTTGATCTCCTTCACGTCCTGGCCCCCGTTCCCCCCCTCGAGCTTGTAGCTGTAGATGTCGAGCCGCAGGCCTTCCTGGTACTGCGGGGCGAACATCGTCAGGTTCCAGAGAGGGAAGAGGTACGCGCCGAGCAGGCAGACCGTCGCGGCGACGAGGAAGAGCCGGGACGTCAGGCCGATCGGCTGGTCGAGGAGGCGGTTGCCCTTCTCCAGGAAAGATCGCATGTGTCGTGCCCTCGGTCGGGGGTCCGGGACGCGCCGGGCCGCACCCCCGGGGCGGCCGCGGACGAAGGACGGGAGGAGCGGGGCGGGACGGCGGCGCGCCGCCGTCCCGCCCGGACGGGAAAGAGGTCAGCCCTTCGGCTTGACGATCAGGTAGCCCTGCATCTCCTGGTGGAGCGCGGAGCAGAAGTTCGTGCAGTAGTAGGGGTAGACGCCCGGCTTGTCGGCCTTGAACGTGACGACCTTCGTCTCGCCCGGGTCGACGACGATGTTGATGTTGTAGTCGAGGAGGCCCCACCCGTGGAGCTCGTCCGTCGTCTGCTCGATGTTCGTGATGGCGACCTTCACGGTGTCGCCCTGGTTCACCTCGATCGCCTCGGGCGTGATCGTGGAGCGGACGAGGACGACCTTCGCGAGGACGTCGGTCCCGTTGCGGGTCACGCCGGCGTCCTTGACGTCCCAGATCGCGAGCGGGTGCTTGTTCTCCTCCTTCGGGTAGACCTCGATCGGGTGGAGCTTGTCCGCCTTGATCATCTGGGCGTAGTGCGGCTCCGGCTCGGTGAAGGCGTCGAAGAGGAGCTTCATCTTCTCCTCGGAGATGTCGACGAGCTGGGATGACTCGGGCTGCGACGGCCCGACGTTGAGGTGCCGGCCGTGAGAGAGCTTGTTCAGGCCGACGACGTATTTCCCGTCGGGGCTCACCGTGTCGCCCTCGGCGGCGGAGAGGTGGCCGATCGAGTACGACATCGGGATCTTGTCGATGACCTCCCACGTCCCGAGCTTCCACTTCGTGATGGCGCTGTCGACGAAGAGCGAGGTGTAGGCGTCGCCGTCCGGCCCGAACTGCGTGTGGAGCGGGCCGAGGCCGACCTGGACCTCGGCGTCCTTGATCGACTCGTACTTCAGGACGGGGATCCCGTCCTCGTCGCCCGTGAAGTCCTTGTTCCGGATCGCCGTCTGGACCTTCTCGAAATTGAAGGCCGTCGTGACGCCCTGGAGCTTGCCGGAGCCGATGACGTACCTGCCGTCGGGCGAGACGTCGACGCCGTGGGGCGACTTGCCGCACGGCATGAGGTAGATGATGCCGGGGACCTTCTTCGGGTCGATGACCTTCACGCCGTCGAGCGTGTCGGCCTTCCCCTCGGCGACGGCCTTCTCGGCCGCCTTCCAGTCGACGGCCGCGATGTAGTCGCGGTCCCGCTGGGACGCGGTGACCTCGAGCTTTCCGGTGGCGCGCTCGGAGTTGTAGCAGGTCCAGAACATCCACCCGTCGGAGACCTTCTTGCCGGCGTCGCCGAGGTCCCAGTCGAAGGGCGGGGTCAGGATCTGCCACGCGAGCGACATCTCGCCCGTCTTCGGGTCGATCTTGATCGCGCAGACGACGCCCTTGTAGTCGGTGGCGTACTTGTCGACGCCGACCGCCGTCCCCTTGGGGAGCGGGATCGAGAAGCGCGAGGCCATCAAGGCGTACTCGGTGTTCGGCGTGACGAACGACGAGCCGTGGTTCCCCGAGACGTTCGGGATCGGCCCCAGGATCTGCTTCGTCTTGAAGTCGCGGAGGTCGATCCTCGCGATCCGCGCGTTCATGTCGTTGATGAAGAGCCAGCGGCCGTCGTAGTCGCCCGCGGTCTCGGAGAGGCCGGGATGGTGGGCGTCGCCCCACGTGAACCGGCCGAGCATCGCCTTCGACTCGTCGTCGAAGCCGTAGCCGGTGGCCGGGTAAGGGGAGAAGACCGGGATCGTCGAGATGTGGCGCATCGACGGGACGCCGAAGACGTAGACCTGCCCGGAGTGCCCGCCGGAGGCGAAGAAGTAGTACTCGTCCAGGTCGCCCGGCGCGACGTAGGTCTTCTGCGCGGCGACGGCGATGTCCGAAGCGCCCGCGGGGGCCTTCTTCGACTTCGGGCCCGAGGGCGCGCAGCGGCCCGCGAGGACGCCCGCCACGACGATGAACCCGAGGACGCCCCACGTCAGGGCGCTCTTCCTTCTTTCCGTCATCTGATACCCCTCCTTGCTCCCTGGTATCGCCCGCTGCCTCGGCCGCGGGCGGGAACTGCTGTTCGGAAGCCGGGGCCGCGCGGGATCGGCGCGCGGCCCCGGCGGTCGGTCACTTCGCTGCGGCTTGGTCGGACTTCTGCTTCTGGTGCTCGGCGAAGGCTTCGCGCAGCTTCTGGATCGCGACCTCCTTCTCGGCGTCGGTCAGGATGATCTGGCGGGAGAGCACGACGGACATCGTCCCGGTCGGGTTCTTCAGGAAGTCGTCGACGGTCTTGCCGAACCGGCTCTGGGTGTCCTCGACCGCGGTCGAGAGGTCGGGCCCGATCTGCGCGGCGCTCTTGACGCCGAGCGAGGAGACGGAGTGGCAGATGAAGCAGCCGGTCTTGACGAACCAGGCGCCCGGGCCGGTCTTCATCTTCTCTTCCGCCGCGACCTCGTCGGGGGTCTGCGAATCGGTCCTCGGGACTCCGGGCCGGTAGGTCGCGGGAACGGGGGCGCGCCTCCAGGAGAGGACGAGGGCCGCGATCGCCTGCGACTCCTTCGTCCCGAAGCCGAAGACGGGCATGACGGAGTCGGGGACGAGCTCCTTCGGGTTCTTGAGGTGGGCGACGTGCCAGGCGAAGGCGGTCTTCTGGCCGCCGAGCCGGCTCATCTCGTACTGCTCGGGGGCCTTGTCTCCGACGTTCGTCAGGTCGGGGCCGATCGTTCCGCCGCGCCCGTTGACGACGTGGCAGGCGCGACACCCCTTCTCGTTGACGAGCTTCTTGGCGAGGTTGATGAGGTCGGCTCCCTTCGTCTCCCGGTCGTACCGGTGGCAGACGTTGCAGTTCATCTGCAGGAGGGCGCCCTTGTCGTCCCCCTGGATCGAGTACGCCTCGCCCATCGCCTTCCCGAGGACGGGCTCCTCCCAGAAAGCGACCGGGCCGTGGGCCTTCTCGCTCTCGACGGCCCAGCCCTGGCCGCCGTGGCAGGACGTGCAGCCGTAGTCCTCGACGGGGTGGGTCCGGAGGGGCTCGGCGGGGTGGGTCCTCCAGGGGTGCTCGGCGGTCTCGAAGCCCTTCCAGAGGATTCCCTGATGGCAGGTGATGCAGCGGTCCGCCCGGCCGAGGTCCTTCACCCAGATCTGCTTCATCCCGACCGGGAGGGCCGCCGCCGTCTCGGCGCCGAACTTCTCGGTCACCATCTTCCGGAACTCGGCCTGGTACCAGCGCCAGTCCTTCCGGTGGTCGGTGACGGCGAAGACGACCGTCGAGACGACGAGGAGGACGCCGATGACGGCGAGGACGGGGCGGTCCTTGCCGGGGTAGGGCGAGCTCGTGCGCTGCTCCATCGTCAGATCCTCGTCGGGAGCTCGGGCCAGGCTTCCCACGGCCAGTAGAAGTTCCAGTAGGGACCCCTCAGGAAGGTCCCGACGATCGTGAACGCGAGGACGACGAGGACGACGAGGAGGAAGACGAGGTTCTGCCGCCTCCTCGAGGCGTGGAACCAGGCTCCGGCCGCTCCGGCGGGGCTCCGGTCGAGCCAGGGCCAGACGGTGAGGAGTCCGAGGAGGATCGTCGGCAGGATCACGCCGCCGAGGAAGGCTCCGTTGATCGTGAACGAGCCGAGTTTGATCGTCGTATCCGTCACGATCTCCTGGAGCCAGAGGAAGTACCACGGCGCCTTGGCCGGGTTCGGCGTGATCATCGGGTTGGCCGGCTCCTCGAGGGGCGACGGGATGAAGCAGGCCATGATGCTCACGACGGCGAAGGTCCCGAGGACGACGATCGAGATCCTGCGGACGAGGTCGTTCACCGAGTTCACCGTCGTGTCCCGGGCCTCGAGCGTCACGGCGCGGATCGCCGGGGCCTGCCCGCGGGCGACGCCGAGGAGCGCGTACGTCTTCGTCCTCGCGGCCGGGGCCTCGGCCTTCTCCTGCGTCAGCGTCCAGCGGTCGGCCTTCGCGAGGCCGCCGTCCTTGCGGATGCGCCACATGTGGTACGCGAGGAGCGCCCCGAGCCCGGCCGGCAGGAAGATGACGTGCAGGACGTAGAACCGGAGGAGCGTCGCCTGGTCGATCGTCCGCCCGCCGATGAGGAGCTCGCGCATCTGGGGGCCGACGAACGGCACCGAGCTCGCGATGTTCGTCCCGACGGTGACCGCCCAGTAGGCGAGCTGGTCCCACGGGAGGAGGTAGCCCGTGAACGAGAGGAAGAGGGTCAGGACGATCATGACGACGCCGAGGACCCAGTTCCACTCGCGCCGCTGGCCGCGCCCGGTGCCGTTCTTGTAGGCGCCGGTGAGGAAGACGCGGACGAGGTGGAGGAAGACGGCCGCCACCATGAGGTGCGCCGCGATCCGGTGGACGGCGCGGATCCAGGAGCCGAACGTGACGACGAACTCGATGTCCTTCACCGACCCGTAGGCCCGCTCGACCGACGGGACGTAGAGGAGGAGGAGCGGAAGGCCCGAGAGGACGAGGAGGAAGAAGAGGGCGGCCGAGGCCGTGCCGAGCCAGAACGAGTAGCTCCAGTCGAGGGACGGCTTGTAGCTCTTGGCCGGGAACCAGTGGAGGAGGAAATTGGAGACGACGGCGTCTCCCGCCTCGCGGTCGGAGCGGGGACGGAAGCTCCAGAAGGGCTTCGGGTGGACTCCGGGGGCGGAGTGTGGGGCGGGGGTTCCGGGCTTCGCGCTCACGTCTCGTTCGCTCCGCTCAAGCCACGGTGAGCCGGAAGTCGTGACCGACCTCCTGCGCGAGGTCGACGACGAGCTGACCGTCGTCGACGGCGGTGGAGAGGTGGTACCAGGCGAGCGGCTTCGGCGCGGGGCCCGTCTCGTTCGTCCCGTCGCCGGAGTACTTCGAGCCGTGGCAGGGGCACTGGAAGCGGTGGGTGAGGCGGAGCGGCTTGCCCTCGACGCTCGCCTCCTCGACCTTAGAGAGCGCCTCGGCCCTGACCGTGCAGCCGAGATGCGTGCAGACGGCCGAGATGGCGTGGAAGGTCTTCCCTTCGCGGAAGACGAAGAGCCGCTCGTCGGGGAGGAACTTCATCCCGTCCGGGAAGTCCATCGGCGCCCCGAGCTTGACGGTCGTCGGCGCGTCGTACGACACGTTCGGGACGAGGGAGCGCAGTGAGGCGCCCGCCTGGCCGACGAGGGCCACGACGCCGGCCCCGATCCCGGCCTTCATCAGGAAGTCGCGGCGGCTGTTGGGCTCGGCGGGGGGCACCGCGGCGCCGGCCGGGGATTCCGTCTTCGTCGTCATCGAGAAACCTCGCTCGTCTTCGGAACGAGACGTTCCGTGATCGTGAATCGCTCCATCGTCATCGCGTCGGTGGGGCAGCGGACGGCGCAGAGGCCGCAGCGGATGCACCGGTCGTCGTCCTTGACCATCGCCGAGAGGGGGAGGCCGTTCCCGTTCGCGCGCTCGGCGAGGAGCGAACGCTCCGCCTCGTCGAGCTCGAGCTCCTCGAACGGCACGATGGCGAGGCAGTACTCGGGGCAGACGTCGACGCACCGGCTGCAGAGGACGCACTTCTCCGGGTCGTAGATCGTCTGGACGTGGCAGACGAGGCAGCGCGCGCCCTGGCGCCGCGCTTCGGCCTCGTCGTAGCCGTTCTCGACCTCGGCGATCCCGGTTCGCCGCCCGACGTCGATGGTCGGCGGGGAGACCCGGTCGGCCAGCTCGAAGCCCGCGATCATCCGGTAGGTCGGGGTGAAGAGCTTCTCGACCTCGAGGTGCGTCTCGAGGGCGAGGCCCGCGGAGGCGCCGCGGGCGGAGAGGTGCTCGTGGATCGAGCGGGCGGCCTTCTTCCCGTTCGCGCCGATGAATCCGAACGGATCGAAATGGACCAGGGGATTGAATGAAATACGACCCATGTCTTTCGCGGTGCGGTCACCGAGCTTGAACGCGGAGTAGGCGTGGCTAAATTCGTGAATCGTGGTGGCAATAACAAACGAGGCAAGAAACGCGGCAACCTGCTCGGCCGAGTAACTCGGTCGGTCGCGTGATATCTGCGTTACGAGCAACAGGAGCATGATAATGAAGAAACCCTGCATCGGGTCATTGCGATTCATGAATCCCAGCTGCCGTGGAAATCGACTCATCAAAGCTCCAGAGTGTAGACGCGGGTACGCAAACGGGCCGTTTGCCCGTCGCTTCACCCATGATGATTGAGTGAGAGCGGTCGTGCAAACGACCCGTTTTCAAAATTGCTCGACTCGATCGGTCTACGACGTAATGGCGACCGGTTCCGGATAGAGGTGGCAGGCCACGAACTGTCCCGGAGCTTTTTCCGTGAATGGCGGGTCGACCTGCTTGCAGACGTCCATCACGTACGGGCAGCGAGTGTGGAAGTGGCAGCCGGATGGTGGATTGATCGGGCTCGGCACGTCACCGGTGAGGATGATGCGCTCGCGGCCACGCTCAATCGCGGGATCCGGAATCGGCACCGCCGAGAGCAGCGCCTTCGTGTACGGGTGCAGCGGATTGTCGTAGAGCTCGTCGCGATCGGCCATCTCCACGATCTTGCCGAGGTACATGACCGCGACGCGATCGCGAGATGTGGCGGACGACCGCAAGGTCGTGGGCGATGAAGAGGTAGGTGAGGCCGAACTCGCTCCTGCAAGTCGTCGAGCAGGTTGACGATCTGCGCCTGGATCGACACGTCGAGCGCGGAGACCGGCTCGTCGCAGACGATGAAGTCTCGGGTTCGCGGCCGAGCGCGCGGGCGATGCCGATGCGCTGGCGCTGACCGCCGGAGAACTCGTGCGGGTAGCGGTTGGCGTAGTAGGGGTTCAGGCCGACCGTCTGCAGCAGCTCCTGCACGCGTTTCGTGCGCTCGCTTTCGGCACCAGATTGTGGATCTGCAGCGGCTCGGAGACGATGTTGCCGACCGTCATGCGCGGATTCAGCGATGCATACGGATCCTGGAAGATCATCTGCAGGTGGCGGCGCATCTTGCGCATTTCACCGGAATCGAGCTTGGTCAGGTCCTTACCGAGGAAGTTGACTTCGCCGCCGGTTGGCTTGTAGAGCTGCAGAATGGCGCGGCCGGTGGTCGACTTGCCGCAACCGGACTCGCCCACGAGACCCAGCGTCTCGCCTTTCTTCACCGCGAAGCTCACACCGTCGACCGCCTGAACGGCGCCGACCTTGCGCTGGAAGATAATTCCTTGCGTCAACGGAAAGTGCATAACGAGGTTGTTTACCTCGAGCAACGGTTTCTCAGTTGTCGCTGCTGCGCCCGCTCCGGAGGTCGCAACTGACGTTGCACTATTCTCCGACATTTACTTCACTCCTGGTCGGACGGCTCGGCATCCGTGGAAACTTCCTCCCAGAACCAGCACGCGGTACTGTGGCCGTTGCCGATATCAATCAGTGGCGGATTCTTCTGCTCGCACTGTTCACGCGCGTAATTGCAGCGCGGTACGAACGGGCACATGTCCGGGAGATCGATGAGATCCGGTGGAAGACCGCGGATCGGCTCGAGTCGGTCCTTGGTGCGGGCATCGAGTCGCGGAATCGACTTCATCAAACCGACGGTGTAGGGGTGACGCGGGTTCGCGAAGATTTCCAGCGTTGACGCTGTTTCCACGATGTGCCCGGCGTACATCACTTGCACGCGATCGGCCATGCCGGCAACGACTCCCATGGAGTGGGTGATCATGATCACACCGGTACCACGCTCCCGTTGCAGGTCGCGCATGAGGTCGAGAATCTGCGCCTGGATCGTCACGTCGAGCGCGGTTGTCGGCTCGTCGGCGATGAGCAACTTTGGGTTACAGGAAAGCGCCATAGCGATCATCACGCGCTGGCGCATACCGCCTGAAAACTGGTGTGGATATTGATCGACGCGAGCTTCCGCGTTCGGAATACCGACCATCTTCAGCAGTTCGATCGCTCGGGCTCGCGCCTGGGATTTGTTCATCCCCAGGTGGAGGATCAAAGATTCACTGATCTGGCGATTGACTGTCAACACCGGGTTCAGCGATGTCATCGGGTCCTGGAAAATCATCGCGATCTGGTGACCGCGAATGGCTCGAACATCGCCGTCGGACATCTTGAGGATGTCCTTACCTTCAAAGAGAACTTCGCCGGCGGCGATTTTGCCCGGAGGTGACGGAATCAAGCGCATGATCGAAAGCCCGGTCATGCTCTTGCCCGAACCGGACTCACCTACGACACCCAGCGTTTCACCCGGCATCACGTAGAAAGAGACGTCATCGACGGCTTTCACTACGCCATCCTGGGTCATGAACTGAGTTTTCAGACCTTTGACCTCAAGCAGCGGTTGGCCGCTGGATGTGCCTCCGGTGTTTGTGGTGTACACGCGTGGCTCTACAGCCATCGTCGCTCCTCTCGATCCCCCTGGCAGCGCTGCTCATGGTGCACACGCTCCATGAGTATTGCGCGTCGAATAGACCCGGTTATCCTTGCTTGCGTGCCCGGAGATGGAACACTTGCGTATGACCGTTGACTTCGAGCTTCAGCAATCCTTGACCCTAACGTCAACGGTCAAACACG
>CAVOJA010000106.1:0-7139 GCA_963696015.1 uncultured Holophagales bacterium | reverse complement strand
GTGTCGATGACTTCACCCTTAGAGTCTATGGCGGTGAAACGCGACCCCCCTCTTCCTTTACATCGACGACGATGACGTGGCGCGCCTGCAGCGCCTTATCGAGGTACCACGCTTTCTTTGGCGAACGAGGCTTCTTTACCCCCCAGGCGCCATCGCCGAAGTAGACGACACCCTCCTTGTGGGGCGTGTCGTGAAGGAGGGGGAAGGTGCGCTTATAGAGATGGTCGTGGTGCTCAAAAGCGGCGGTGATATGCGCTTCTTCAAAGAGAGGAACAAAGTGCTGACGGACAAGACGGGAAATGCCGTAGGTATAGTTCCGATGGGCAGGATAGGCCGGAACATGATAGTCTGAAATTTGTAAGGAACGCCTTCACGCTCTTTTAACGCCTCTTTCAACCAGGCGGTTTGTTTGCCGGCAATGGGATGGGTGTGGTTTGTATCCAGGAGGAAGAGGCTCATGGTGTTTCCAAAATCGAGCGTGCGGTAGCCGCCCTCTTCGGAAAGGGCAAAGAAATGGTAATATCCCGGGGCTTTGGAGGGGTTCTGAAGCCCTTTTGAGTCGACATCATGATTTCCGATGACCGAAACCATCGGGATGAGGCGCCCGGAAAGCGCCGCGCATCGTGTACGTCCACGTTTTGAAAAATTCGAGCCAACGGGTCCATCGCTTGCCGGACGACCTATCCGGATAGGCGATATCGCCTCCCACAATCGCGAAGAGAGGATCTAGTTTCGCGATCTGCCGGTTGATTTCATCCACATATTCGATGCCATCGTGATAGATGTCGCCTCCGTCTATAAAGCGGATCGGAAGCGCGGCCGGGGCCGTTTTAAACGTGTAAGAGCATCCGTCTACCTCGATCTCGTAATGAGTGCCGGGCCTAAGGGAAACCGCCTCAGGACTTCGGCGTCTCGTCGTTCGTCTTCGACTACCGGATCGTCGCGGCCGGGGGCTCCGTCGATGCGGAGGTCCGCCTCGTGGCGTCCGGCCGGACCGTCCAGGTCACGTGGGACTGGGCATCGGGAACGAAGGTCCCCGTCCCGGACGAGCTGAAGAAGCGGATCGAGGCGTTCCAGGCCACCACGCCCAGGGGCCCACAGCGTTCCGCCCACACGACTACTGGATCCTGACGCGCCCCGAGAATCCCTCGTCGTACCCGTGGTAGTAGTCGAGACTTTCTTCGGGCCAACGCCAGCACCAGTAGCCGTCGCCGGAGTCGAAGTCGACGAGCCAGTGCCCCTTGACCTCGATCCCGAGCTCGTTCATCTCACGAGCCCACGCCACCAGAATCCCCCTGACCTCGGGGTCGTCCGGCCCGACTCCGCTTTCTCCGAGACCTTCGATTTTCGAGAGGGCTCGCCGCGTCCGCTCCCGCACCGAGGGGAGGAGCTTGCGGGCCTCCTCGAACGTGAACGTTCTCTTCACGGCGGGATCGTAACCCGGAGGACGAGGCGTTGATCCCGGCTCTTCTGGCCTATGGCGCCGCCGTCCTCCTCGTCGGGCTCCTTGCTGCCCGCCGCGCCTCCCGTTCGCCCGAGGCGTTCCTCCTCGGCGACCGTACGTTCGGCCTTCTGGCCACCTGGGCCGCCCTCACATCCACGACGATCGGCGGCTCGACGACCCTCGTCCTGGCCGCCCTCGTGGCCGCCCGCGGCGTCCCCGGCTTCTGGCTCGACCTCTCGGGGGCGCTCGGCCTCCTGGCCCTCGGGCTTTTCCTGGCCCGCAAGGTGCGCGAAACGGGAGAGGTGACGCTCGCCGCCGTCGTCGGCCGCTACTACGGCGAGCGCGTGCGGAAGATCGCCGCGTTCCTCGTCATCCTCGCCGAGATCGTCTGGTTTGCCCTCCTCGCGCAGGCGACCGAGGTCGTCATCACCGCGCTGACCGACTGGAACGCCACCGCGGTCCTCGTCTCCACCGCTGCGCTCTTCGTCGCCTACACGAGCCTCGGGGGGCAACGCGCCGTCGTGAGGACCGACGTCCTTCAGCTTGGGTTGATGCTGGTGGGCATCGTCGGCGTCGCCCTTCCGCTTGCGCTCTCGTCCCTGGCGCGGACGGGCTGGCCGGAAGAGCTCCTCGTCTTCCCCGTCGGCCCCCGCTTCGGCTGGGCCGACGCCGGCGCGCTCCTCGTCCTCGTCGGCCTGCCCCACGCGGTCGGGAGCGACGTGTGGGCCAAGCTCCTCTCTGCACGGGACGCGGCGACGGCCCGCCGCGCCGCCTTCGGTGCGGCCGTCGCCAAGCTCGGGTTCGGGGCCGCGGTGACGGTGGTCGCGCTCGCCGGCGTCGCCCTCGGAGTCGGCGGTCCGGCACAGGCGCTGTTCCCGGCCACGGTCCGCGAGCTGGCGGGGCCGCTCCTCTCGCCGCTTCTCCTCGTCGTGCTCGTGGCGACGATGCAGTCGTCCGCCGATTCGGTTCTCCTCTCGGCCGCGGCGGCGACCTCGCACGACCTGCTCGGCGGGGCCCCGGCCCGCACGTCCCGCATCCTCGTCATCGGCTACGGCGCGCTCGGGCTCGTCGTCGCGCTCGCGATGCGCGACGTCCTCGAGACTTTCCGGCTCGGCTACACGGTCTTCGCGTCGGGTCTGATTCTCCCGACGCTCGTCGCCTTCGCGCCCCGCGTCCAGGTGCGCCCGGGAGTGGCCGGCGCCGCGATGCTCCTCGGAGGGACCGCCGCCGTGGCCGCGAAGCTCTCCGGTTGGGGACCCGACCCGGTTCTCACCGGGACCGCCGTGAACGGTGTCATCCTCCTGACCGGTTTGCAGCGGCGCACAGGCGGGGGACGCGCGTTCAGCCGAGACCGCTGAGCCGGAGGGCCGCCGCCACGACGGCGCCGCGAGCGGCCTCGTCCGGCAGCGGAGGCGGCGCAGGCGCGGCTCCGCCGTCCCCGGGGGATTCGGCGGACGCCGGCCAGCCGGCGGCGGCAAGGAACGTGGCGTCGACGAGCGTGATCACGGCGCGCGCGGTCTCCTCGGGCCCCTGCGCCGGACGCCCGTTCGACGGCTCGAGCACCGGACCGAGCGCTTCGGCGAGCCAGAGAACCCTCCGGTCCGGCGACGCCCCTTCCTTTCGCTCGGGCCCCGCGAGCGTATCGAGGAGCGCGAGGCGCGCGAGGATCGGACGCTCGGCCCCGAAGGCGAACAGTCCTTCGACGAGGCGAGTGACCGCCTCCCCGCCGGGATCGGACGGGACGACCGGGAGCGCTCCTTTGCTCGCGTTCTCGAGAACGGCCCGGTAGAGCCCTTCCTTGCTCCCGAAGTGGTAGTGAAGCGTCGCGACGTTCACGCCGGCCCGCGCGGCGATCGCCCGGGTCGTGGCTCCGACGAACCCGCACGCGGCGAACGACTCCCCGGCCGCCCGCAAAATCTCCTTCTGGGTTTCTTCCGGGTTTCCGTCCCGCGGTCGTCCGACACCCTTCTTTTCCATCGTTCGCTTTCCGCATTGTCCCGGCATTCGGATTTCCCCCGCCACGCTTCTCCGCATGCGGGCGCTAAGATGCTCGCCGTTGCCCCGGAAAGGAGCCCTGCGATGAGACGCTTCCCCCTCGCCGGCCTCGCTGGCCTCGCCGGCCTCGTCCTCCTCCCGCTGAGCCGCCCGGCAGCGGCCGACACTCCCGTGACAACCCAGTGGATCCTCGCCACGGCGAAAAGCACGGGTCGCGGCGGAGAGGAGTTCGTCAGCTCCCTGCGGATCGTGAACCCCCTGTCCCAGGCCGCGAACGTCGACCTGACCTACCTCGCACAGAGCCCGATCGACGGGGCCTTCTCGGCAACGGGCGACAACGGGGCCGCCCCGAAGGTGCGCGTGACGGTGGGTCCGGGAGAGACGCTGGCCATCGAGGACGTCCTCGGAACGACGTTCGCCGGCCAGGCGGCTCCATTCGGCATCCCGGCCGGTGGCATCCGTGTCGATTCCGACGTACCGGTCTCGGTCCTTTCCCGGACCTTCGTCGCCAATGCCCGAAGCGCCGGCGGGGTCCCCGGGACGTTCGGCTTCTCGATTCCCGCACAGTCGCCGGGCCAGACGGTGTCGGCGGGCGAAACGGCGTGGCTGCCCTACGTCTCCTCCTCCCCCACCGCTTCGAGCGGCTTCCGGACGAACCTGATCCTCCTGAACACCGGCACGGCGACCTCGGTCGCGAGCATCGCGCTCCTTCGGGGCGACGGGACGCCGGTCGCCCCCCCGCGCGACTACACGCTCGGCCGCGCCTCGGCCGCCCAGCAGGGCGACGTCGGCGCCTCGTTCGGCGCCGGGGGGACCGAGACGAATCTGAAGATCGTCGTCACCGTCAAGAGCGGAGGCCCCGTGGCGATCGGGGCGTCCCTGATCGACAACGCGATCTCCTCGATCGCCTACATCCCGCCCGTGAAGCTCGACGAGCCCGACGACGGCGCGTACGGCTGGGTCGTCACCCAGGGAGACCCGGCCCTCGCCTCGGCGGGACGGCTCGACATCCAGAACGGGGTTCCGAACTTCATGAGCGGGCTTCTCGTCGTCGGCTGCACGGCCGGCTCGTACCTCTACAACTTCCTTGCGTACGGCGTGGACTCCGGCATCACCCCGAACACGACCTTCACACCGCTTTCGGGAGGAGGCTGGAGCTTTGCAGGGAGTTCCCCCGATTCCGGCACCTGGTCCGGGACGGTTCTCCCCTGGGTCGACGGCTCTCTCTTCGGATCGCTGTCGTTCACGACGCTCGCCACGGCCCGCTGTCCCACGGCGACGACGTCCTACGACTTTGCCGGCTCGAAGGCCGTCGGCTTCGAAACGACGCCGTGAGGCCCTCTGGCCCGTTCCCCTCCGCCTGGTTTCTCCTCGCCCTCGCGCTCGCCGGGGCGGGCTGCGCCCGGCCGGGACCCGAGAGCCGCTTCTTCAATTTCGACCCCGAGAGCACTTCCGGGGCCCTGGCCTCGGGCTGGTCCGGATTCGAGAAGGCCGCCACGGGGGATACCTTCGTCTGGGCACAGGCGCGAGAGGCGACGGTCACCGTGTCTGTCGGCGGCCCCGCCGACCGGCTCATCCGTTTCCGGGTCTGGCCGTTCGGGTGGCCCGGGGCGCCGCCGCAGACGGTGGCGGTCTGGGTGAACGACGTCCGGCTCGAGGCGATGACGGTCTGGGAAGGCCCGAGGGTCTATTCGACGGCCTCGCCCGGACCGGCGTGGAAGAGCGGCGTGAACGCCCTGCGGTTCGAGTTCGGCTGGGCCGAGGCCCCGAAGGACCGGATTCCCGGCGCCGGCGACTCCCGGACGCTCGCCGCCGCGTTCGACTGGATCGAAATCCTGCCCGTCGGCGCCGAGGCGTCTCGGCGACCGTAGGGGCCCGCCGGGAAACCCTGTCGGTCGGCGCCGTGGTCTCGGGGGGTCCGGGGGGCGCACGGAAACGCGCCCCCCATAAAACACCGACGGGCCGGGGGACTCTCGTCCGCCCGGCCCGCGAGGGTCTCTCTTACGAACGGGCGCCTAGAGGATGACGCCCTTGAGCGGGATCTTGATCTCCTTCTTCGCGGGGTCGTTCGTCGACACCGTGACGAACCCGTCGAAGACCCCCTTCTTCACCTTGTCGTCGACCGAGATGATGACCTGCGCGCGGCTCTTGTCGGCCATGACGATCTCGGCCTTCACGCCCGCGACGTTCGACTCGGCCTTCGTCACCTGAAAGGTCTCGTTCTTGAGGTTGTTGTTGATGATCGTGACCGTCCGCTTCACGGGATCGGCCTTCGGCTCGAAGTTGCCGAAGTTGACCGAGAGCGGCGTGATCGAAAGGGTGGGCTTGATGTAGCCGGAAACGGCGAGGCTCAGCTCGGGCTGCTTGGCGGCGCCGGTCGCCACCTTGACGTATCCGCCGAGAAGCCCTTCGGGGGCGTCCGGGGTCGTCGTGACCGTGACCTTCCACTGGCTGGCACCCTTGCCGGCGACCTTTTCGGCGTCGGTCGCCGGGGCGAGCGTCGCCTTGAGGTAGCTGTTCGGCGGCTCGACCTTCGTCGGCTTGAAGTCCGCCTCGTCGGAGGAGAGGATGATCGTCGACGTCGCGGTCTCGCCGGTGAGGGCCTGGAGGCGGAAGAAGCCGACCGGGCTGGTCTCGACGAACGGCTTCACGTTCGCCATGACGAAGACGGTGATCTGGGGCTTCTCGGGATCGTCCGTCAGGATGAGCGCGGATTTGGAGATCGGACCCTGGAAGGTCTTGGTGTCGACGTTCAGGACGACCTTGCCCTCGGCGCCCCGACAGATGCGCCTCTCGGACCTACAGACCAGCTCATTCCGCTGCCGCTCAAATTCATTCGAACTCCCGGCGCCAGCTTGAATGATTTCCTGAATCGCAAGGCCATAATACCTCCACCAGCGTCTAACTATAAGGAAGACAGGGGGGCAGGGGTCAGGTGCGGCGGTGCGTTGGCGCCGACGTCCCTTGGAACCCGCTGTTAGCCCTGTTTCGAGGAACACTGGCAGAACAACAAAAAGCGCGATTACGCCAAGGCAGCCAGAGTTACCGGAGCGGCCCGAAGTAACAGTGCGACCGCTATGTGCAGGCGCCGGATGTGAGCGCAGCCACTGACCGTGACATGCATTGCAGAAGAGCTTGGTTTTGCCAGCGCGCCAAGCCTCGATGGTGCGAGGTGTATGTGCTGAAACTGCGGAACAGCGGCCGCACTTGAACGTGCGCTCTTTGGGCTGACGCTTGCGGCCGAAGAAAAAGAACGCCGCGATAACGACGACTGCAATAACAACGATGGCTTCGGGGCTGATGCTGTTCATATGCCTAACTGTAATTAGATACCCCAAAAGGCGCCCCGCATTACACCTCGTGGGTGCCGAATGTTTGACGGTGGCAGATTAGACACAGGTTGTCGGTCATGTCAAAGGTTGCAGAGCACCCTAAAGCACCCGTCGATCACACCTCTGGCGCAGCCGCCAAACCCAAACTGCTTGACGCGGTGCGCGCCCGTATTCGCCGGCTGAATTACAGCATCCGCAGCGAGGATACCTGCGTCGATTGGGTGCGGCGGCTTGTCTTGTTTCATGCCGGGCGCCACCCGCGCGATATGGGAGCTGCTGGGCCACACCCATGTGGAAACCACCATGACCTACACCCATGTGCTGAACAAGGGCGGGCTGGGCGTGGTCAGTCCGCTCGTAGGTTGCCG
>CAVOJA010000105.1:0-44973 GCA_963696015.1 uncultured Holophagales bacterium | reverse complement strand
CGACCTAACGCGGACGACTCAAGAGTAAAGCTTAGTATAACCGGCTTAGATTTTCAAGCCCCGGCTCTAATAATGACGGAAAACCGCGCCGGAGCGGGCGGCCGGCAACGGCCTGTCGCTTCGACTCCGGCCACGAAGGGAACAACCTCATTTCGGCCCGGAGGATTCCTGGAGGGCGGCCAGCGCCCCCTCGGCGGCCTCCCGAAATGCCCTCGAGACCCCGCCCACCCCGAGCTTCACCCCGCCGAAAATGCGCGAGACGAGAAGGCCCCCCTCGAGGTCGTCTCGCCGAAGAAGCTCGAGCAGGATCCGCCCGGGGTGCCCCACCTCGCCGTCGTCCTTCGACTTCTCCACGAGAGCGCCGGACGGGTCCCGCCCGCGGAAGGCCCAGCAGTGGTGGTTCGCCTTCCGGTGTTCTCCTTTCGCCGCTTTCACCGCGGCGAGGACGTTGTCTTCCGTCGCCGCCGGAAAGATGACGGCGAAGAAGCGGGACCGCTCTACGGTGGCCTTGAACGCGGCGGGGTGGATGATCCGCACGTTCCGACGTTAGCAGGCCCGGATCGGGAGTGGATCCCGCGGGAGAACGGAGAAGGCGATGAAGAGCCTGGTGCTCGCTGGCCTACTCGCGCCCCTGTTCGTCGCCGCAGCCCCTCCCGGGTTCGCGGGGAACGAGGCTCCGTGCGGGACTCTTCAGGGGCTTCGCGCGCGCCTCGCCGAAACGAAGACGAAATCCGCCGCCGATCGATCGCCCGTCGCGGACGCGTTCGCCTCCTGCGCAGCCCGGGAAGGGACCCCTCTCGTCGTCCCGGCGGCCGGATCCGGGCGCGTCCGATTCCTGTTCCCCTTCCGCTCCGACGCCGCACGCGTCTTTCTCGCCGGAGACATCAACGGCTGGAGCACGTCTTCCCACCCCCTCGAGAAGCTCCCGGGCTCCGACCTCCACGTCCTCGAGCTGGAGGTGCCCGACGGCGCGCGCCTCGACTACAAGTTCGTCGCCGAAGGAACGGAGTGGATGCTCGACCCGTGGAACCCGCGAACGATGCCCGGTGGTTTCGGACCGAACTCGGAACTGCGGACGCCCTCATACACCTCGCCCGCGGACGTCGATCTCAGGCCGGGCGTTCCCGGAGGCCGGTACGAGGAGCTGACGATCGAGAGCCGGGCGATGAGAGGTTCGCGGCGCGCGCTGGTATGGGTCCCGCTAGGGCTCTCGACCTCCTCGAAGCCGGTCCCCGTGCTCTACCTCCTCGACGGCCCCGACTACCGCGAGTTCGGCCGCGTCCACACCGTTGCCGAGAACCTCATCGCGTCGGGGAGGCTCCCGCCGCTTCTCCTCGTCCTCGTCCCTCCCGCGGACCGCAGCGCAGAGTACGAACGGCACCCCGCGTTCGAGCGGTTCCTCGTGACGGAGCTCGTCCCGGCCGTCGAACGCCGCTGGCCCGTGCGGAAGAACCCGGCGGGTCGGGGCGTCATGGGGGTCTCCCTCGGCGCCTTCGCCGCGCTGTCGGTCACGGCCCGTCACCCCGGCGTCTTCGGTCGCTGCGGTGCGCAATCGACCGGCAACGCGGTCGACGCGAACTTCGAGGGCCTCCTCGCGGACCTCGCACGTGTCCCCGCAGGCACCGTCCGCTTTCACCTCGACGTCGGGACCTTCGAGTCGAACCTGCACGGCGCCGACCTCCTCGCGGCAAGCCGCCGGCTCCGTTCCGTTCTCGCGCGCCGGCAGGCGATCCAGTACCGGGAGGTGCCGGAGGGGCACAGCTGGGGCTCCTGGCGGGCGCGCCTCGCCGAGGCATGGTCCTTCTTCTGGGGAGACGCCCGCACGCCGGGAGAGGATGCCGAGGGTGCAGCCCGGGCGCTCGAGGCGCCTCCGGAGGGGGCAGCCCGGTTCACCGGATCGCCCGTCCGCCTCGACGTGAAGGACGCCGACCTTGGCGAGGTCGTCCGCACCCTCGCGGCCGGCCGCGGCCTCTCCGTCGTCGCGCCCCCGGGCCTTTCGGGCACCGTGACGGCGACTCTCCGCGACGTCCCCTGGGACCAGGCGCTGGACCTCGTCCTCGCTGGAAACGGCTGGGGGTTCGTCCGCGAAGGGACCGTGATCCGGATCGTGCGGCGGGACGACCCCGCCCGCTGAATCTCCTCGCGGGGGCTCAGCCCTCCACGGTCTCCCGCTTCGAGCTGGAGTAGACGAACGCCCCGAGCGCGAGGAAGACGGCGAGCCCGAGCCAATTGCCCCAGGCCGAGAGCCACGTGCCGATTCCCGGGAGCGCCGTCAAATCGGGGACGAGCGTCCTCCCGGTCGAGTCCTCGACGAACTTCAGGAGCGCGGCCAGGACGCCGACGAGGGCCCCCCCCGCGATGAAGCCCGAGGCGATGAGGGTCCCCTTCTCGTGCCGCGCCTTCGCGAGCGGCTCGTCCGTCGAGGAGCGCTTCACGAGCCAGGCGACGAGCGCGCCGACCACGAGCGGCGAGTTCAGCTCCATCGGAAGGTACATCCCGAGCGCGAACGCCAGGCCCGAGATGCCACACATCTCGACCGCAATGGCGAAGACGCCCCCGACGGCATAGAGGAACCAGGGAGCGCCGGCGTCGCCCATCACCCCGCGAAGGACTGCCGCCATCGCGTTCGGTTGGGGGGCCGGGAGCGGGTTCGCGTGAAGGGCCGACGGCGAGAAGCCGTAGACCTTCGCCATCAGGAGGATGACGGCCGTCGTTGCGGCCGAGGCGGCGACGGACCCGAGGAGGTTCCAGATCTCGATCTTCCGGGGCGTCGCCCCGAGCCAGTAGCCGATCTTGTACTGCGTCACGAGCGAACCGCTCATGGAGAGAGCCGTGCAGACGACGCCGCCGATGAGGAGCGTCTGGAGCATCCCGTCCTCGCCGCGCAGCCCGAGGCTCGAGAGAACGACGGCCGTCACGATGAGCGTCGTCAGCGTCATCCCGGAGATCGGCGTGATCGAGATCATCGCGATCGCCCAGGCCGAGACGGCGGCGAAGAGGAAGGCGACGAGGAGGGTGAGGCCGGTCGAGACGAGGGCCAGGCGTGTCGCACCCGGAGTCCCGGCGAGGACGGAGAGGCGGAAGTAGAGAAGGATGGCGAGGCCGGTCCCCAGGATCCCGAGGAGTACGACCCACATCGGGAGCGCCTCGTCCGTCCGCTCCTGGGCGTCCGCTGCGACGCCGCCCTTCGCGATCCGCGCGATCTCGCCGAACGCCTGGCGGGTCGCCTGGAGGATGACGGGCGACATCTTCAGGATCGAGAGGAGCCCGGCGCAGAAGATGCCGCCGATGCCGATAGGCCGGACGTACTCGAAGAAGATGTCCTCCGCCGCCATCGAGGCCAGAGGCGCCGCCCCGGCGGAGATCGCCCCCGGGACGAACTGCGAGAGCCAGGCGAAGAGCGGGACCAGGACGAAGAACGAGACCATCGACCCCGCCATGATGATGGCCGCGTAGTCGAGGCCCATGATGTAGCCGAGGCCGAAGACCGCGGCCGAGGTGTTCATCGTGAAGACCGCCTTGAAGCGGTTCGTAAAGCCGCCGAGGAGAGGGATCGAAGCGGTCGAGAAGTTCTCGGCCCAGGCCTTCATCGACGGCCCTGCGAAGTCGAACGCCGCCGCGAGCGCCGCCGACCACGAGAGGACGATCGCACTCTGACCGCCCCGTTTGCCGGCGACGAGGATCTCCGTCGTCGCCCGGGCCTCGGGGAACGGGAGCTTCCCGTGGAGGTCGCGGACGAAGTACCGGCGGAACGGCGCGAGAAAGAAGACTCCCAGCACCGCGCCCAGGAGCGGAACGAGGAAGATCTGCCAGAAGGACGAGCGCCTCTCGAGGCCGAGGATGTAGATCGCCGGCATCGTGAAGACGGAGCCCCCGGCGACGATCCCGGACGTGGCACCGATGGCGAGGACGTTCACGTTCTCGAGGAGGGTCGAGCCGCGAGAGGCGAGGACCTTCACGAAGAGGACCGACGCGCCGACCGCCAGGATCGAGATCGGGATCGCCGACTCGATCCCCTGCCCGAGCTTCAGCGCGATGTACGTGGCCGCCGCCGAGAAGACGACCGACCAGAGGAACCCCTGGACGATCGATCGCGGCGTCACCTCCGGAACGGAGGCGTCGACTGGAACGACCGGGGAGTAGGTCTCGCCGGGGGCGAGCTCGCGGAAAGCGTCGTCGGGAAGGCGAACGTCGTCGGCGACGGAAGGTCCGGTCGGCTCGGCCATCCACGCATGATGCCCGACGAGGACGCCGAGGCACGCGGAAACCCGTGGCCCGCGGCGTGCGTACCGCGCATGGTGCGCAGCCTGCCGATGACGATTCGTCGCCCCTCCGCCCTCCTCGCCTTCGTCCCGCTTCTCGCCGCACTCGCCGCAGGGTCCACGTCGGCCGCCGGTGCCGTCCTTCCCTCGGCTCCCATACAGGCGGCGCTCGAGAAACGGGACCCGGAGACCGCGACGGCGGCCGCGGACGCGGCGCTGAAGACCCATCCGAAGGACGCGGACGTCCTTCTGTGGGCCGGCCGTGCGTATGGGCAGAGGGCGCTGTCGGCCTCGATCTTCACGAAGATGTCCTGGGCGAAGAAGTGCCAGGAGGCGTGGGAAAGGGCCATAGAGGTGGCCCCCGGCAATGCCGAAGCGCGCTTCGAGCTGCTTCGGTACTTCCTCATGGCCCCGGGGATCGCGGGGGGAAGCGTCGAGAAGGCGCAGGCGCAGGCCGTGAAGCTCGGCGAGCTCGACGCGATGCGCGGGTACATGGCGCGCGGCATGATCGCCGACCACGAAGAGAAGCCGAAGGAAGCGGAGGCCGCCTACCGGAAAGCGATGGAGGCCGACCAGTTCGGCGTCCAGGGGCCGATCACCCTCGCCAGCTTCTTCGCGCGCCAGAAGAGGTGGCCCGAGGCTCGCGCCATCTTCGAGAGGCGGATTGCCGCCGACCCGAACGACGCCTTCGCGCTCTACCAGCTCGGCCGCCTCTCGCTCCTCTCGGGGGAGGAGATGGAGAAGGGCCTCACCCTCTTCGACCGCTTCCTCTCCCTCGACGCCCCCAAGAACGGCCCGACCCACGGCGACGCCCGCTGGCGGAAGGGGCTCCTCCTCGAGAAGCTCGGCCGCACGCCGGCCGCGATCGCCGAGTACCGCGAGGCTCTGAAGGCGCAACCCGGTCACGCCGGGGCGAAACGGGAGCTGGAGCGTCTGAAGGCCGCCTGAACCCGGATCGCCCCGCTGTCTGCTGTAATCGGGGGAGGATGCAACCGACCCCGCGTTCCGCTCCCTCGCGGCGACAGCCGCTCGTGCTCCTCGTCCTGGCCCTCGTCGCGCTCGTCGTCTCGGGCATCGGCCCGAAGGACCGCCTCACCTGGCTCCTCGAGGTGGCACCGGTCCTGATGGGGGCTCCGATCCTCGTCGCCTCGGCGAAGCGCTTCCCGCTCACGCCGCTCCTCTACCTCCTCCTCTTCTTCCACGCCCTGGTCCTCATGCTCGGCGGCCACTACACCTACGCCGAGGTCCCGCTCGGCGATTGGGCGAAGGAGGCCTTCGGATTCGCCCGGAACCACTACGACCGGCTCGGACACGTGACGCAGGGATTCGTGCCGGCCATCCTCGCGAGGGAGATCCTCCTCAGAAAGTCGCCCCTCCGGCCTGGAGGCTGGCTTCGCCTGTCGGTGACGTCCGTCTGCCTCGCCTTCAGCGCGCTCTACGAGCTGATCGAATGGGCGACGGCGCTCCTCTCGGGCGAGGCGGCCACCGCGTTTCTCGGGACCCAGGGGGACATCTGGGACACGCAGTGGGACATGTACCTCGCCCTCTGCGGCGCCCTCCTCGCACAGGCACTCCTCTCGCGACTCCACGACCGGCAGCTCGCACGCCTCTCCCCGCACTGAACGCCCCCGGGAAAACGAAAAGCCGGGCTCCCGAAGGAGCCCGGCCCCGGTTCGCGCGCAACGCGAGAGGTCTTACTTGGCGCCGGGGTTCGTGCCGGCCTTGAGCTCGTCGAGGTTGCTCTTGCCGTCGGCGTCGCTGTCGAGAGCTTCGATCTTCGAGTAGTCGAAGGTCTTCTTCTCGGCCTTCGGGTCGATCAGGCCCTTGGCCATCATGTCCTTGCCGAAGGCGTTGATCTCGGCGTCGCCCTTCTTGACCATCGGCTTGACGTGGCAGGAGGCGCACTTTGCCTTCGCCGTCGGGTACTTCGCGTTGAGGTCCTTCTGCATGTCCATCGTGGCGAGGCCCGTGGACGCGAGGACGATCGCGAGGATGGCGACGAGAACGGCGGCGGTGGTCTTCTTCATATCTCTGACTCCTCTTGGTCGGGGCGTCGTGCCCCGTTCGAGATTACCTTCTTTCAATATCCCTGCCATCCCGGAAAGAGGACAATTCGCGGTGGGAGCCCGCATCCCGAGCGGTTTCGAGAGCGTGTCGCGATATCACCCATCCGACGTCACGCACGCCGCTCGACGAGTGCGTCATCCCCTTCGAGGCGACTCGCGGTTCCCGGATGCCTCATCCCCCCGACCTCGCACGGTTCACCGGAAGGAGGCAGGGCCGGGCGCCGGACCCGGTCGGTCCTGAGCGCCCGGCCTGTTCGTTCCTTCCCTGGCGCTTCCGGCTGCGGTCAGGCCGTCGCCGGGACGATCGAACCCTCGGTCGGGCAGACCTCGACGCACTTCGGCGAATCGTAGACGCCGGAGCACTCGGTGCACTTCGCGGGGTCGATCACGCAGATCATGTCCCCCGGGCTGATCGCCTGGTTGGGACACTCGGGTTCGCAGGTACCGCAGCTGATGCAGTCTTCCGTGATCATCATCGCCATGACGGCCTCCTCGGTGCGGGGGCGCTTGTTCATGTGCCCCCCGCGAGCGCGGTCCGCGTAAACGACCCGGCGCGGACAGGAAGGCTAGGCGATGCTCCGGGGCCTCGCAATGATGTGAACGGATCATTCCCGGCACAGGAATTCCGAGACCCTGTATCCCGTTGACATCGCGCCGGATCGGGTTCCAAATTCTCTTTGGGGTCCCGTCGGCGGCACGATCCTTGATGGAAGGCCGTGACCGCGGGAACGCCGGAGGGACCAGCGACGACGACAGGCCGCTGGACGGCAGGGAGATTTGGCGTCCGGCCCGCTTGCGAAGGCATGAACCGAAAGGAGACCGAAGTGAGAGTTCCGACCCGGAGTCTTTTCGCCATCCTCTTATTGCTCGCCTTGGCGCCGGCCCTCGTCGGGCAGGAGAAGGGACGCATCGACACTGCCATCGCCTCCGACAGCCGCGAAACGATGGAGGAAAAGAAGTCGTTTCCCCCGACGCAGCCGAAGATCTACGTCTTCGCGATGGTCGCCGACGCTCCGAAAGACACGCCGGTCACGGCCGTCTGGATCGCGGAAAAGGTCGAAGGCCAGAAACCCGACACGAAGTTCGCCGAGCGGACGACGAAGTTCCCGGGCGGCGCGACCTGGATTCCCTTCTCCTACTCGAAGCCCGATCCGCAGTGGGCCGCAGGCAGCTACCGCGTCGAGCTCTACCTCGACAAGGACCTTGCGGCCACCGTCAAGTTCGCAATCGCGTCGAAGTAGCCGTCCCGCGCTTCAGACCTCCCGTTGCGGCCGCCCCTCCGGGGTGGCCGTTTCCGTCGCCGGACCGGCCGTCCTGAGCTCGGCGACGCCCCCCGACACGATGAACGCCATCGCGTCCGCCCCCCTCGCGGCGAGCGGCGCCACGAGCCGGCGCGGCACGACGAGGAGCTGGCCCGCAAAGTTGTACGACTGCGGGAAGTAGACGCTGACGTGACCGGGAAGGCCCGCGTCCCCGAGGGAGTCGCGCGTGAGGAAACCAACCGCCTTCAGGCCCGTCCCTTCGTCGATCGTCACGAGGACCGGCCTCTCGAAGCCCTTTTTCTCCCCCACGAACGCGTCGGTCACGTCACGGATGGCCGAGTAGACGAGCTTGACGAAGGGAAGCCTCCGGAAGATCGCATCGACGACCTCGAAGAGGCGCTTCGTGACGAAGTTCGACGCGAGGGCACCGACGACGACGATGAGCGTGATCGTCGCCAGGAAGCCAGCCCCCGGGATCGGGAGCCCCATCCACGCATCGACCGTCCGAAAAACGACGACGACGATGGCGATCGTGAGGACCGCCGGGACGAAGACGAGCAGACCGCGGAAGAAGTAGCGGACGAAAAGGCGCATGGCGGGAGCAGTCTACGGTGCGTCCCCTGTTTCACCTGCTCTCCGGATCGCCTTCGCACGTCCGTGCAGGTGTCGGGCCGCGTGAGCGCGGGGAGCACCGCGCGGCGCGGAGCGTGGTAGAGGTAGACGGTCCCGAGACTGGTTCAAGGAGGAGCGCCAGGGCCGAGACGTTCCGATCCGTCCCCCAGAGGCTCCTGCATCGCGTCGGGAAGACGCCCGACCGCGAGGCCTTCCACTTCCCGGAGGAAAACCGGTGGGCTCCCCTCATGTGGCGCCAGGTCGGCGAGAAGGTGATCGCCTGCGGCCTCCGCGCTCTCGGGCTCTGGGATCAGGAACGGGCCTCCTCCTCGCCGAGAGCCGCGAGCGGGCCGACCGGATCGCCGCCGAACGCTCCGAGGTCCCCGACGTGACGGCGATCGTCGTCTTCGAGGGACCGGAACCGACGACGGGTACGTCCGGACGGCCGAGCAGCTCATGACGAAGGGCCGGGAGTGGGACGCCGCCAACCCGGGACGATACGAGGCGATCGTCGACGCCGTGAGGACCGATGCCCACGCGACGCTCATCGACACCTCCGGGCCGACGGGTCGCCCCGAGGGCGTCGAGCTGACGCACGACTGCTGGCTCTACGAGGCGGCCCAGCTCCGGATCGGCTTCTCGACGGCGGTCGCCGGCCGGGTCGAGAAGATCGTCGAGGACCTCGGACAGGTGAAGCCGACGTTCGTCGCCGCGGTGCCGCGAATCTTCGAAAAAACCGACGAGAAGGTGACGACCGGCGCGAAGGAAGCCGGTGGCGCCGAGTGGGCGATCTTCTCCTGGGCCTTCGGCGTCGGACGTGACGTCTCGAAGCTCCGCCTGGCCGGCCAGGAGCCCACGGGCCCTCGGGGAAGAGCTACGCCGAGCTCGCGGCCTCGCCGGAGGTCCGGGAGCTCGTCGCGCCCTTCATCGAAGAGGTCGACGAGGACGTCGCGAGCTGGGAGCAGGTGAAGAGGTGGACCAGCCTGCCCACCGGCCGGACGCTCGAGGGGAGTGACCTGGCCCCGTCGATGAAGCTCGAGGGGACGACCGTCGAGCAGAAGTACCGCTCTCAGCTGGACGGTTTCCACGAGGAGACGACCGTCCGCCTCTGAGGGCCGGACCTCAGTCCCGCGTCACCCTCTCGAGCAGGAAAATGAACGATCGGTAGATCTCTCCGGTCGCCCGCGTCATCCCGATCTCGCACGTCCGGCTGCTGGAGAGGTGCTCCTCGCACCCCTTCGCCTTCACCTCGGCCGCCTCGTGCTTCGTGGCCGAGGCGGTCAGCTCCGGGTGCAGGAACCCGCGGTCGCCGGCGAAGGCGCAGCAGCCCGCCGAGAGCGGCACCAGGACGTCGTCGCTGCAGAAGCGGGCGATCCCCTCGAGCTTCGCGCCGAGGTCCATCTTCGTGACCGAGCAGACCGGGTGGAGCGCGACGGGGCCCGCCTTCCGCTTCGCCCCGAGCCTCGGGAGGAGCGTGTCGTGCGTGAACTCGACGCCGTCGAGGATCTTCAGCCTGTCGAACCGCACCTGGTTCTCCGCCGTCAGGTTCGGCCGGCTCGTCTTCAGGCCGTACGTGCACGGGCTCGTATCGACGACGACGGGGAGCCGCCCCCCGTCCGACCAGGCCCAGAAGCGCTCGATCGCCCGGTTCACGGTGAACGTGTTCGCCTCGGTGTACCCCTTCGAGGAGAAAGGGACGCCGCAGCAGGTCCCCTCGACGTCCTCCGGGATCCAGACCGGCGAGCCCGCCCGCTTCGCGACCTCGACGAAGGCTTCCAGGAGCGACGTCTCGTCCGGCTCGCCGGGCAGCGCGCCCATCGTCCGCGCGAGGCAGGCAGGGAAATAGACCGCCGTCGCCCCTTCCTTCCGGGTGGCGGGCCGCTCCGCCTTCGCCGCGCGCGGCATCTCGGCGCTCCACTGCGGGAAGGGCTGCCCGGCGAGGGCGCGCATCGCCCGCGTGATCCCGGCCATCGTCCCGGCGCCGAGGAGCGACTGGACGAGGTGCCCGGCGCGGAGCCCCGTCCGGAGGAGCGGCTCGATCGTCGCGAAGCGCCGGGCGACGCCGAGCGCGATCGCCTTCGCCCGCTTCGAGGCGCGCGCCTTCCGGAAGCGCTTCGTCAGCTGGCCGGTGTCGATCGAGACGGGGCAGGCCGTCGCGCAGAGGCCGTCCACTGCGCAGGTGTCGACAGCCTCGTAGGGGAACTCGGCCTCGAGCGCCGCGAGGAGCGGCGCGTTCCCGCCCTCCTTCTCGAGGCGCGTCATCTCGCGCCGGAGGACGATCCGCTGGCGCGGCGTCAGCGTCAGCTCGCGGCTCGGGCACTTCGGCTCGCAGTAGCCGCACTCGATGCACTTGTCGACCTCTTCCTCGACGGTCGGCATCGGCTTGACGTCCTTGAGGTGGCAGCCCGGGTCGGGGTTCAGGATGACGCCCGGGTTCAGGATTCCCTCCGGGTCACAGAGCCCCTTGAGGCGTTCCATCACGGCGTACGCCTCGGGGCCCCACTCCGTCTCGACGAACGGCGCCATGTTCCGCCCCGTCCCGTGCTCGGCCTTCAGCGCCCCGTCGTACTTCTTCACGACGAGCTCGACGACGTCCTCGATGAGGCGCGCGTACTGGTCGACCGCGGCCTGGTCGTTGAACGACTGCGTGATGACGAAGTGGAGGTTCCCGTCCTTGGCGTGCCCGAAGAGGACCGCCTCGGGGTAGCCGTGCTTCGCGAAGAGCTTCGTCAGGTCGACGGCGGCGTCGGCGAGGTGCTCGATCGGGAACGCGACGTCCTCGATGAGGACGGTCGTGCCGCTCCTGCGGGCCGCGCCGACCGACGGGAACGTCCCCTGCCTCACCTTCCAGAGGAGCGCCTGCTCCGTCGGGTCGTGGGTGAAGCGGGCCGGCTCGAGGAGGGCGAACGGCGCGACCGTCGCGGCCGCGATCGCCTCGAGCCCCACCCGCTCCGACTCGTCCTCCGCCTGGTACTCCACGAGGAGGGCGGCGGTCCCTTCGGGCACGGTGCGAATCGAAGCCGGTACCCCGGGCTGGGCCTCGACCGACCTCAGCGAGGCCCGGTCGAGGAGCTCCAGCGCCTTCGCGCCGGAGTCGCGGAGCGGGACGATCGCCGCGCAGGCGGCGTGCATCGTCGGGAAGAGGAGGAGGCCGGTGTACTTGACGGGAAGGTCCGGTACCGTGGAAAGAACCGCCTCCGAGATGAAGGCGAGCGTCCCCTCCGCCCCGACGAGGACGTTTCGGAAGATCTCGACGGGTTTGGCAAAGTCGAGGAAGGCGTTGAGCGAGTAGCCGGTGGTGTTCTTCATCCGGTACTTCGACCGGATGCGCGCGGCGAGCGCGGGGTCCGACTCGAGCTTCGCCTTCAGGTCGAGGATCCCCTGCCAGAGCGCCGGCTCGGCGGCCCGGAAGCGCTCGTCGGCATCGGGAGCGGCGGTGTCGATCCGCGTCCCCGAAGGGAGGAGGAACGAGAGCGACTCGAGCGTGTGGTAGGCGTTCTGGGTGACGCCGCAGCACATGCCGCTCGAGTTGTTGGACAGAATGCCGCCCATCGTGCAGGTGTTGATGGAGGCCGGGTCCGGCCCCATCTTCACGCGGTACGGCCGGAGCGCGTTGTTCACGGAGGCGCCGATGACGCCCGGCTGCGTCCGGAACCTCTTTCCGCCCTCCTCCACCTTCACGCTCCGCCAGTGGCGGGCAACCTCGACGAGGATCCCGTCCGTGACGGACTGGCCCGAGAGCGACGTCCCCGCGGCGCGGAGCGTCACCGGGACCTTCGTCTCGCGGGCGAGCCGGAAGAGCGCGGCGACCTCGTCGACGGTCTGCGCCAGGACGACAGCCTTCGGGATCAGCCGGTAGAAGCTCGCGTCGGAGGCGAAGGCGATCCGGTCGATCGGCCGGTCGAGGACGCGCTCGGGGGCCGCGATCCGCTCGAGGGAGGACCTGAGCCCTCCCTCGGACAGCGAGCCTGATGTTGGCTGGGCTTCGAGGACTTCCACGACGGTCGGCATTCGAGCCCCTCCTGAGCGGGATGCGAAGACGGCGCCGGGAGGATCATCCCTCCCGGCGCCGCCCGGACGGAATCAGAAGTAGAAGCCCTGGAGCTGGATCGTGAACTGGTCCGTCGCCTTGAGCGCCGAGCTCTTCGGGTCGACGCGGAGGTACTGAGCCGTGATCTTGACGTTCTGCCCGGAGACATACCAGCTCAGCCCGCCTCCGAACCGGTCCTGGTCCTTCGCCGAGTCGACGTCGCTGGCGAACTTCTGGCTCTCGTACTTGAGGAAGGGCTGGATCTTCGCCTTCGAGAGGTAGTACGCCGCCTCGACGAGGACATCATCCTGCTCCGGGATCGTCTTCAGGAAGTCTCCGCCGTCGTAGTGGATCCACTGCACCTGGCCGCCGACCTCGTCCCCCTTCGCGACGGGGATCGTGGTGAAGACGTCGCCGCTGTACGCCTTGTAGTCCTTCTGGACGTCGACGCCCCCGCTGACGTTGAGAATCTTCTTCGTTCCGAGGTTCGTGCCGGCGAAGACGTAGCCCCGCTCCGTCTCGAAGAAGTTGTACTGGAGATAGCCCGCGGTCCGGAACGAGTTCTGCGAGGCAGCGTCGCGGACACCCTGCATCACGGCGGCGCGGTACTCGAGACGGCCGCCGTCGACGAGGTACCCCTTGGCCTGGAAGCCGTTGTCCCGCAGGCCGTTCGTCTGCGTCGGGCCGGCCATGACCGTCGAGGTGGGGCTGATGTCGAGGGTGAAGAAGCTGAGCGTCGACTGGAGGATGTTCCGGCTCAGCGGAACGAGGAAGTGCCCCGCGTCGAGGATGAAGGCGTCGTTGAGCTTCCAGGAGATCCACGCGTCCTGGATGACGAACCCGGTGCTCGTCTGCTTCACGCCGGTGGCCGGGTTGACCTTCCCGAGGTTCCCGCTGTCCGTCTGGAAGAAGAAGGTGACGTCCTTGGCGACCTGGCCGCCCATGATGAGGCGGGCGCGGCGCACATAGAGGTTCTGGGCGGTACCGCCGGTCGTCGCGCTCTGGCTCCAGTCGGCCCAGCCCTGGAACTGAAAGCCGAGCTTGAAGTTCACGTTGTCGTTCACCTTGATGAGGGCCTGGGCGTCGGCCGGCGCCGGTGCGAGGAGAAGGACGGCGGCGGCGGTCGCCAGGGCACGGCTCAGGAGACGGGTGATCTTCATTTCTCTCCTCACTCTGCTGTCACTTTGCGATCGCTTCGACCGTCGGGATCATCCAGGAGAAGACGTAGGCCTGCAGGAAGACGAGGACGCCGACCAGGCACGCCAGGACGATCGAGTGCCAGAAGACGTAGCGGAGGATGACGCCTTCCTGTCCCTGCTGGTTCGTCGCGACGCTCGCGACGACGATGCTCTGCGCGTCGATCATCTTGCCCATGACGCCGCCGCTGCTGTTCGCCGCGGCCGCGAGGATCGGGTTGATGCCGAGCTTCTCGGCGCTGATCATCTGCAGGCCGCCGAACAGGACGTTCGAGGAGGTGTCGCTGCCCGTCAGCGCGACGCCGAGCCAGCCGAGGAGCGGCGAGAAGAAGGGAAAGAGGACGCCCGTCGAGGCGAACGCCAGGCCCATCGTGGCGTCGAGACCCGCGTATCGCGTCGAGAAGCCGAGCGCGAGCATGGCGCCGATGGTGAGGAGCGAGATCCTCACCCTCACGAGCGTCCCCCAGAAGACCTTCGCGAGGTCCTTCAGCGAGAAGCCGAGGAGGAGGCCGCTGACGATCCCGGAGAGGAGGAGGCTCGTCCCGGTCGCCGAGAGCCAGTTGAAGGTGAAGACAGCTTCTTCCGGCTTCTCGGCCTTGATGATCGGCGGAGCCTTGACCACGGCCATGTGGAGGGTTGGGACTTCCCACTTCAGCAGCGAGACGCCCTCGAGGGCGTTCGGGGAGGCCTTCTTGCCGCCGTTCAGGACGTCCTTGACCTGCGGAAGGCCCCATGCAAAGACGAACACGGAGAGCATGATCCAGGGCATCCAGGCCATCAGAGCCCGCTTCGGCGTGTGAACGGGCCGGTTCGCTGCCTCCGCGGCTCTTTCCTCCTCGTTCTCATGCGCGAAGCTCCAGGTCTTCTTCGGCTGCCAGAACTTCAGGAGGAGGACCGTCGCCCCCATCGAGACGATGGCCCCCGCGATGTCGACGACCCACGGGCCGTGGAAGTTGCTGACGAGGAACTGCGTGAGAGCGAAGCTGAGGCCCGAGGTGAGGCAGGCGGGCCAGACCTCCCACATCGCCTTGCGGCCGGCCATCGCCCAGACGAGCCAGAAGGGGACGATGAGGGAGAAGAACGGGAGCTGCCGGCCGGTCATCGCCGAGAGGGCGTGAAGGTCGAGACCCGTCACGGAGGCCAGAACGACGATCGGCGTCCCGAGCGCGCCGTAGGCGACCGGGGCGGTGTTCCCGATGAGGGCGATGCCCGCCGCCAGGAGGGGTCGGAACCCGAGCCCGATGAGCATCGCGGCCGAGATCGCAACCGGGGTGCCGAAGCCGGCAGCGCCCTCGATGAACGCGCCGAAGGAGAAGGCGATCAGGAGCCCCTGGATCCGGCGGTCGTCGGCGAGCCCGGCGACGGTGTGCTTGACGACCTCGAAGTCACCCGACTTCACGGTGAGGTCGTAGACGAAGATCGCGCAAAGGACGATCCAGCCGATCGGGAAGAGGCCGTAGGCCGCCCCGTACACGGCCGAGGTGAGCGCCAGCTTCGCCGGCATCCCGTAGACGAAGATAGCGACCCCGAGAGAGGTCGCGAGGCCCAGGAGAGCGGCCTTGTGCGCCTTCACGTGAAAGAACGCGAGCAGGCCGAGCAGCACCACGACCGGAAGTGCCGCCACGAGGGCCGATAGCAGCAGGTTTCCTGCTACCGGGGTGTAGATCTGGGTCCAGGTCAGCATGAGCCCCTCCTTCTCCCAACCAGATGGCCTAAGGATGAGGAGGTGAATACTTAGGTGCAATGATGGTCTTACATCATTTTATTAGGAGAATCACCTAGTCAATGTTTTGCGGTGTCTATCCGGAGTGTCCAGAATCTCCCTGATCGCGACAACGTCCCCGGGGCCTTCCGGTCGGGTCTTCAGGGGATGGTGAGCCCCTCCCGGATGGCGAAACGGGTCAGCTCGGAAGCCGTGTGGATCTCGAGCTTGTTCATGAGGTTCTGTTTGTGGACCTCGACCGTCTTCACGCTGATGGACAGCTCCTGCGCGATCTCACGCGGCCGCATCCCGTCGGCCAGCAGCTTCAGGACCTGACGCTCCCGGGGCGTCAGGCCGCCCAGCGACGGCGAGCCCGGGGCGGACGAATGCTGCAGGAGCTCCTCGACGACGAGCCCGGCGATCGAGGGGCTGAGGTACGTCTTCCCCTCCGTGATCGTCCGGATCGCCAGCGCCAGCTCCTCGAAGGCCCCGTCCTTCAGGACGTAGCCGAGGGCGCCGGCCCGGAGGATCTCGGCGACGAAGCGGCGGTCGGCGTACATGGAGAGCGCCACGACGCGCACCTGCGGCCGCTCCGCGAGGATGAGCCGCGTCGCCTCGACGCCGTTCAGCTCGGGCATCGCGATGTCCATGACGATGACGTCGGGCTCGAGGAGCCGCGCCTGCGCGAGGGCGTCGCGTCCGTCGGCGGCCTCTCCCACGACCTCGAGGTCCGGCTGCTGGCCGAGGAGCGTCCGGAGCCCCTCGCGGACGATGCGGTGGTCGTCCACCAGGAGGATGGTCGTGCTCATTCAGCCTGCCCTCCGACCTCAGCCGCGTAAGGTAGCACGAGGGTGACGGACGTTCCCTCTCCGGGAGCCGAGCGGATGGCGACGCTCCCGCCCAGGTCGTCGAACCGCTCCTGGATGCTGAAGAGGCCGAAGCTCCGGCGGGCATCGGAGAGGGCCGCCGCTCCCGGAACGTCGAATCCCGCTCCGTCGTCGTCGAGGGTCGCCTCGACGACGCGCTCGAGCCAGCGGAGGCGGAGGGATACGCCACCGGCATCGGCGTGCTTGACCACGTTGAGCAGGAGCTCCCGGACGGCCGAGAAGACGAGGAACCTGCGTTCCTCGCCGAGGTCGTGCGGGTTCCCCTCCGTCCTGAAGCGAAAGGCGACGCCGTGTCGCTGCTCGACGCTCTCTCCGAGCCACTCGAGGGCGGCCTCCAGCCCGAGCTGGTAGAGGATCGGAGGGCTCAGCTCCCAGGTGAGGGAGCGCGTCTCCTGGACGGCGTTTCCGACGAGGGCGTGGACCTCCTCGAGGGCCGGGGCGAGGGGAGTTCCCTCGACCCCCTGCCGGAGGGCGCCGAGCTTCATCTTCGCCATCGACAGCACGGCCCCGAGCTGGTCGTGGAGATGCGTCGCGATCGTCCGGCGCTCGCGCTCCTCGACCCGCGTCAGCTCGCCCGCCAGACCCCGCAGCTTCTGGCGCGTCCGATCGAGCTTTTCCGCCATCTTCCTGCGATCGCTGATGTCCTGGACGATGCCCTCGTAGTGTTCGATGCGGCCCTTCTCGTTCCGGATCGCACGCGCGTTCTCGAGGACCCAGATCAGCTCGCCGTCCTTCCGCTTCACGAGCGACTCGAAGCCCCGCACCTCGTCCTCAGATGCGAGGGACTCCTCGAATCGCGCCCGGCTGCCGGGCTCGACGTAGAACTCCCTCCGGATGTCGGCGATGGCCTCGACCATTTCGGTCGGCGAGCCGTAGCCGGCCATCGCGGCGAGAGCGGGGTTGACCGTCACGAATCGTCCGGACGGCGTCGACTGGAAGATCCCCTCCGCCGCGTTCTCGAAGATGCTCCGCAGGTTCCCCTCCGCGATTCTCAGAGCCCGCTCCGTCCGCTCACGCTGGTGGATGTCCCTCCGCAGCTCCTCGTTGGCGCTGGAGAGCTGCCCCGACCGGACGCGGATCGTCTCCTCGAGCCGTTCCTGGTGCCCCCGGAGCGCCGCCTCGGCCAGCCTTCGGCGGCTGATGTTCAGCGCGAGGACCGCGTTCAGGACGCCGAGGAGCACCAGCGCGCCCGCCCCGAGGAGGATCGTCTTCCGGTAGCGGGCGTAGGCCGACTCCGGACGGTTGATGACGACGCTTTCGGCCGGCAGGCCCGTGGCAGCGATACCCCACCGCTCGAGCTGATGTTGGTCGAACATGTAGTGGCCGGGCAGGCCCCTCAGAACGGGGATCGTCGCGGGGCTCTCTCCCCGGAGGATCCGGAGCGCGATCCGGCCCGCCGCGTCGCCCTGGTCGAAACCGCTCGCCAGCATGCCGCCGACGAGGCCAAAACCAAGGTTGAAGTCCCAGGCGCCGTAGACGGGTGCGTTCGAGGCCTCCGAGACCAGCCGCATGCTCTCGTCGTAGCCGAAGACCTTTCCGCCGGCGTCCCGGAAGAAGAAGGAGAAAAAGACGAGGCTCAGTGGCGGAAGGCCGCGGAGGCGTGCGAGGAGCGCCTCCATCGTCAGCCCTTCGAGGGGCACGAGGGGGAGGCCCTTCCACGAAGGACCGATCTCGGCGAAGCGCGCCTGCACCGCCAGCCCCGTCTCCGTGTCGTCGGTCACGAAGAAGATCCGGCGGGTGTCGGGGTGCATCCGGAGCGCGACGTCGAGGCTCGCCGAGAGGTCGGGGTCCTCGCTCACGCCGGTGAAGAGGGGCCGCCCTTTCAGCTGCTCGTCGCGGAAGTAGTTGGCTCCGCAGAAGACGACCGGCGTTCCGGGAAAGAGGTCGTCCCGGTGTTCCACCAGGAACTCGAGGGCCGTGTCGTCCACCGCGACGATGAGGTCGATCCGGTGGTCGAGGTACTTTCGCCGGTAGACCTCGGGGAGAAGTGTGAGATAGCGCTCGTCGAAGAACCGCTTCGAGTCCATGTACTCGACGAAGACGTTCTCCACGCCGAGCACCGGCTCGAGGATTGCCGTGATTCCGCGGTGCTCGTCGTCGGCCCACTTGTAGCCCTTGTAGTAGGAGTGGAGGACGAGGACCCTCTTCCCGGAGGCCGCCTCCACGGCCGGCGCAGCCGTCGACGGCCCGAGAAGGGCCACCAGCAGGAGGAAGAACGGTCGGAACCTCATCCCGTCGATTCCTGAAGGCTAGCAGTGCAAGAAGGCCATTGACGACCGGGTCGACACGGGCCGAGAATACCACTAGATGAATTTACGTAGTTACGACTAGACCACTAATCGGAGGTCGGGGCAGGGTCCCGAACCGGGGAGGTCGCGATGTTCGACACGTTCCGCACACGCGCCGAGGCCGCCAGCGCGGAGGTCCACAGGGTCGGCGGTACCGCCGAGGCCCTCCACTTCGTCGAGGAGCTGCTCCGGCGCGAAGGAGCCGCGGACGTGCCCGGCCTCAGGGCGGTGTGGGCGGTCGGTCCGCTCGTGTCGCGATCCCTCGCGGCTGCCCTCTCTTCGCGTGTCCCCGGCTTGGCCTTCGACGTCACACGGGAGGCGGCCACCGAGAGCCGCGTCGGCGTCAGCGAGATGGAGTGGGGGCTCGCCGACACGGGTACGGTCGTCCAGGATGCCACCGATCCCGCTCTTCGGCTCGTCTCGACGCTGCCCGAGATCCACGTCGCGCTCCTTCCCGCCAGCCGGATCCTCCCGGGGCTCGCCGACGTGCTGCCGAAGCTCGATCCGGGACGCGCTCCGTACATCTCGTTCATCACCGGCCCGAGCCGGACGGCCGACATCGAGCGGGTCCTCACAATCGGAGCCCACGGGCCCGTGAGGCTCGTGGTCGTCGTCCACGACGGAGACGGAGCCGGCGGCCCGGAGGTGGCGTCGTGACGACGATGACGTTCCGCAAGGAGATCGGCGAGGCCCTCGGCAACCCGGACCTCGCCGGGGCACTGGGCCGCTTCTACGAGGCCTACCCGGTCAGCCGTGCGAAGGCGTACCAGGGGGTCGACTTCGAGGCGGTGAGGACGCGCATCGCCGAGATCAAGGGAGTCGCCGCCGGGCGCCTTTCCGAGCTGGCCGCGCAGTTCACGAAGGAGGCCGAGGCGCACGGCGCCAAGGTCGTCCTCCTGAAGAGCCCCGAGGAGGTCCGCCGCTACATCGTCGACCTCGCCCGCGAGAAAGGCGTGAAGAAGGTCGCGAAGTCGAAGTCGATGGCCTCCGAGGAGGTCCACCTCAACAAGGCGCTCGGCGAGGCCGGCATCGACGTCAAGGAGACCGACCTCGGCGAGTGGATCATCCAGCTCGCCGGCCAGCGCCCCTCGCACATGGTCATGCCCGCGATCCACCTGACCAAGGAGGACGTGGCCGAGATCTTCAGCAAGGAGGTCGGCGAGCGGCTCGCGACCGACATCCCGCGCCTCGTGAAGGTGGCGCGCAAGGAGCTGCGCCCCGCATTCCTAGAGGCCGACATGGGGATCTCGGGAGCGAACATCGCCGTCGCCGAGACCGGGACGCTCGTCCTGATCACGAACGAGGGGAACGCCCGCCTCGTCACGACCCTGCCGAAGATCCACGTCGCGATCGTCGGCCTCGAGAAGCTCGTCCCCGTCTTCGCGGACGTCGTCCCGATCCTCACGGCCCTCCCCCGCAGCGCGACCGGGCAGCTCATGACGAGCTACGTTTCGATGATCACGGGCGCGGCCCCGAACACCGACGGGACGCCGAAGGAGCTGCACGTCGTCCTGATGGACCACCGGCGGACCGAGATGGCGGCCGACCCGGTCTTCAAGGAGGCGCTGCAATGCATCCGCTGCGCCTCCTGCCTGAACGTCTGCCCCGTCTACCGGCACGTCGGCGGGCACGTCTTCGGCGACGTCTACACGGGCGGCATCGGCACCATCCTGACGGCCTGGACCGGGGCGATGGAACGCTCGAAGGAGATCCAGGGGCTCTGCATCCAGTGCGGCAACTGCGTCGGCGTCTGCCCGGGGAAGATCGACATCCCCGAGCTCATCGTCGAGGTGCGCCGCCGCCAGGTGCAGGAGAAGGGGCAGCCCTTCGTCCAGAAGGCGATCTTCAAGGTCGTCAACAACCGCCGCCTCTTCCACTCCGTCCTCCGCTCCGCCTCCCTCGCCCAGAAGCCGTTCGAGAAGGACGGGTTCGTCCGGCACCTGCCGTTCTTCCTCTCGGGGCTCGCCGACTTCCGGAGCCTTCCCGCCATCGCGGAGACGCCCTTCCGCGACACGTTCAAGGCGATCCCCCAGAAGAAGGGGACGCGGACGGCGGCCTTCTACGCCGGCTGTCTCATCGACTTCGCCTACCCCGGAATGGGCGAGGACGTCGTGAAGGTGCTCAACGCGGGAGGCGTCGAGGTGACGTTCCCCGAGGCGCAGACCTGCTGCGGCGCCCCCGCGCGCTACAGCGGCGCCTACGAGGTCGCCGCGCAGAACGCGATCGACAACCTCGAGGCGCTCCTGTCGGAAGACGTCGACTGGGTCGTGTCGGCCTGCCCCACCTGCACGACGGCTCTGAAGCACGAGTTCGGGCGGGCGCTCCGGAGCACGGGGAAGACCGAGTGGGTCGCGAAGGCGGAGGCCCTCGCCGCGAAGGTCATCGACTTCTCCTCCCTCGTCACGAAGCTCGTCGAGGACGGCTCGCTGAAGATCGACCCGAAGAAGCTCCCGCCCGTCACGTACCACGACTCCTGCCACCTGAAGCGGACCCTCCACGTCTCCGAGGAGCCGCGCGCCCTCCTCCGGAAGGCCGGCCACGAGGTCGTCGAGATGAAGGAGTCGGACACCTGTTGCGGGATGGGCGGCTCCTACTCGCTCAAGTTCCCCGAGATCAGCAAGCCGATCCTCGAGAAGAAGCTCGCGAACATCCGCGACACCAGGGCCGGGATCGCCGCGATGGACTGCCCCGGCTGCGTCATGCAGATCCGGGGCGGCTTCGACAAGAAGGAGAACCCGGTCGAGGTGCAGCACATCGCGAGGCTCCTGGCGAAGGCCCTCGAGGAGGAGCCTCCGGCGGACCGGAAGGCCTGAAGACGGGGTTCGTCAGTCCGGCGGACTCGGCGCACGAACGGCCGGTGCTGCCCCGGGCGTCGGAGTCACGGACACCGGGAGCGGGCCGGTGAGGGCTGCGACGTCCGCCGGCACCGCAGATGCGGTGCCGGGCGCCGGCGGTGGTTTCGCCTCGGGCGGACCCATGGCGCCCTCCGGATCCTCGGGCACCCTGCCTTCGCCCGGGAGAATGTCCTCTTCCGAGACTCCCGATTCCTCCTCCCCCACCGTGTCCGCGGGCGTCCACCGCAGGCGGAGCGGAGCCGCAAGCTCGGCGGCGAGCTCCTCGTCCGTGAGCATCTCGACGGACCTGAGTCGGTAGAGGACGCCGTTCACGAGCCTGGAAAAGCCTCGCGAAAGGACGCCGCTCGAGAAGGAGGTCTGGTACTTGATCGGCCCGGGAATGAGCGCCACCAGGAAGGCGCCTTCTCGCGGCGTCAGCTCGGACGGGTTCTTCCCGAAGTAGTGGCGGGACGCTGGCCCGATGCCGTGGATGCCGGGCCCCCACTCGATGACGTTCAGGTAGATCTCGAGGATTCTCCGCTTCCCGAGCGCCGGCTCGAGGAGGAGCGCGAGCGCCGCCTCCTGGAGCTTGCGCCGGTAGCTGCGCTCCCGCGTGAGGAAGAGGTTCTTGGCGAGCTGCTGCGTGATCGTCGACGCGCCCCGGGACCTTTCCCCGCGGACCCAGTTGATGGACATCGCGATGGGCACCTCGCCGAGATCGAGCCCTGGGTGCCCCCAGAAATTCGCGTCCTCCGATGTCAGGAGGCCCCGGACGAACACGGGGGGAACGTCGTCGAGCGGGACGAAGTCGGGATTCGCGGGGTCGACCACGACGACGGTCTCCCTTCCGTCCCGCCCCGTCATGATGCGGCGGAAGGGGCCCCGGAGCCTCTCGAGCTCCGGCAGCGTCCGCGCCGATGGCTGGAAATCGAGCCGTTCCTCGACGACGAACGACTTCGGGTCGAGCATCCGCCCCGTCACGCGCGCTTGCAGCTCCGCGCTTCCGAGATCCTCTCCGCCCGCCGGCAGCTCGAGGCCCGACGCCGCGAGGAGCGGAGCGAGCTCGAGGCGGGGAATCGCGATCTCGGCGTCGAACCAGGCGTCCCGCGGAGCGAACGCGGCGACCGCGCGTGCCCGCCCACGCAGGCCCGCGGCCGTCCCCGACACGCACGCGACGTCGACGAACCGCGCGTCCCGGAAGAGAGTGGCCGTCACGGACCCCTCCGCGTCGAACGGCTCGCCCAGCGAGGAGGTGCCGGGCGCGTCGTCCTCGGACGGGACGGCGAGCCGGGCGTCCGTGGCGAAGAGATTCGCCTCGACCGTCACACCGTCTTCGAACGCGGGAGAGAGGACACCGACGCCCGAAACGATACCGAGGTCGCCGACCCACGCGCCGTCCCGGCGAAGCGACACGAGGCGCTTCAGGTCGAGACGGTCGAGACGGAGCCGGAGGGAACCGGCACCGGGCCGCTCGAGCTCGATACGTCCCAGCCCGTCCCGGCTCGTCAGCTCGAGGCGGCCGCGGGACGCCGAGACGTCCCAGCCGCTCGGGGCGATCCGAAGCGAAACCCCCTGCGGCAGCTCGGCCGAAACCGGTCCCACCTCGACGCGACGAAGTCGCCCGAGCGCCCCCCGACCGGAGAGTCCGGCCCGGGCACCGACCCGCTCGAAGTACACGTGGACGCCACGCCCCGTCAACGAGAGGCCGGAGACGCTTGCTCGGAAGGGTAGCCGGACGCTCACGCGTTCCACGGAGAGCGAGAAGCCTCGCTCCGCAGCCTCCCAAACGAGCCTCTCACGCAGCTTTCCCTCGAGAGCCGCCTCGACGAGCACCACGGCGCCCCGGAGGGCCGCCCCGGCCGCGAGAGCGGCGAGGGCGATCAGGAAGAAACGGCGAGCGCGAGACATCGTTGCCCCGACTTTACCGGGTTCTTCTCTTGACGCGGCGCCGCTCGCCCCCTACGGTGGGCGTGCGAGGCGGAACGCAGCATGGACCAGGAAGAGAAGTCGGAACGGAGCCGAGCGCAGATTTTCAAGGCGGCGCTCGACCTCTTCTCGCGCCAGGGCTACCGTGGAACGAGCATCCGCGACATTTCGAAGGCGGCCGGCGTCTCCACAGGCAGCGTCTACCACCACTTCAACGACAAGGAAGAGCTCTTCGACACGCTCCTGTCCGAGTACTGGACCGCCATCGAGGATCCAGAATTCCCCTTCAACCGGGCCCTGGCGTCCGGCGCGTTCCCCGACCGGCTCGAAGAGCTGGCCGAAGCGGCCGAGGAGAGCGTGAGGCTCTGGCAGCGGCACGTCGCGCTCATCTACGTCGACGTCGTCGAGATGCAGGGGACCCACATCCGCCGCTTCTACTCAAGCATGGCGGGCCGCTTCGACGCGTTCCTCCGCCACTACCGGGTGAAGGACGACTTCGGGGCGCGGCTCGCTCCCGAGGTCGAGCCCCTCTCCGCCGTCATGCTCGCGAGCCGGATCTTCCTCCAGTACTACGCCGTCGAGCTCCTCTTCGGGGTCCCCGACCAGTTCGGAAAGCCCTCGAAGGAGGCCATCCGCGACATCGCGGAGATCCTCCAACGCGGCATGCTCCGATCCCGCCACGAGGTCGCCCTCTCCGCGACGAGCTCCGGCGAGACGCGGTAGCCCCCGGGCCTCTCGCCGCCCTCAGAGGTCCCCGACCACGCTGACGACGCGGATCCAGAGCTCTCCCCCGCCGAGGCCGTTCGTCAGGACGACGATCCCCGAGCCGCGCCCGGGCGAGAACTGCGCGAAGGAGCGGAAACCGGTGCTGTTGGCGCCGCTGTGGTGGGCGACGTCCCCGCCCGGGGTCGCGTTCAGCGACCAGCCGAGCCCCCAGAAGACCTCGCGACCCTTCGCCCATCCCGGGCGCTCGATGGGGTCCCTCACGTCCACCCGCACCTCGTGCCCGAGCATCGCCGCGACGGAGGCGCGAGAGAGTCCGTGCGGGGCGGAGCCCTCCGGGTCGAGCATCGCGACGAGGAGCCGCGCGTAGTCCGAGGCCGTCGTGACGAGGGAGTAGGCGGCGTTCGCGTGGGTGTAGCGCGCCCGCGCGAGGAATGTCCCGTCGGCCTTGTGCCCGCTCGCGAGCCGCAGGTCGAGTTCCGCCGTCCAGACGTACGAGGTGCTCGTCATCCCGAGGGGAGCGAAGAGCGTGCGCCGGGCGTGCTCCGCGAGCGGCTCCCCCGTCACCTTCTCGACCACCCGCTGCAGCTGGTAGATCGCCTCGCCCGAATACCCGAACCGCGAGCCGGGCTCGAAGAGGACGGGCAACGGCCCGTCCCTCTCCTCGCCCCCCTTTCGCCAGTTCGGCAGGCCGCTCGTGTGCGACAGGACCATCCGAGGCGTGATCCGGAGCCGCTTCTCCTGAAACGGGACGGAAGGTGGCGCGACGTATTCCGCCAGGGGACGGTCGAGGTCGATCTTCCCCTGCTCCGCGAGCTTCAGGACCGAGGTCGCGAAGACCGGCTTCGTCATCGACGCGGCCTCGAAGAGCGTCTCGCCGGTGACAGGCGCGCCCGTCCGGATGTCGGCGACGCCCCAGGACCTCGTCCAGGCGACCTTCCGGTCCCGCACGAGGGCGATGGAGACCCCGGGCACGTGAAGCTCGCCCATCAGGACCGGCGTCAGCCGCTCGATCGTCGCGACGGTCGACTCCCACGAAGGCGCGCGGACCCATCCCGAAGGGTCGATCCGCTCGAGCGCGAGAGCGGCTCCCTTCCGGACGTCCTCGTCCCGGTCGTGGAGGGCCTCGCGCAGCGCGGGAACGGCCGCGGACGCGGCGCCACCGACGGCGCCGAGCGCGTTCGCCGCGCACCAGCGGACGTTCTCCTTCGAGTCCGCGAGGGCGACCGCGAGCGCGGGCACGGCGCCGAGTGCGTCCTTCCCGAGCTTGCCGAGGGCGATGGCGGCGCCCTGGCGGACGCTCTCCCTCGCGTCCCCGAGAGCCCGGATCAGCGCGGGGACGCTCGCTCCGCCGATCGCGGAGAGCGCCTCGGCGGCGGCGCCGGCGACGTACGCGTCCGCGTCGGCCAGCGTCTCGACGAGCGACCCGATCGCCGGTCCCGCCGCCGGCCCGAGCCTGCCGAGCGCGATCGCGCCCCGTTCCCGGACGGCCGCCTCCTCGGCCTTCAGGTCGGTCACGAGCGCCGCGGCCGGTACACCGGCCGGAGCCTGCGCGAGAGCGGCGCGCCCGCCGAGAGCGCCGAGGGCGAGGAGGGCCGCGAGAACGACGGTTCGCACGGGGGCGCGCCGTTCCGCCAGGCAACTCATCCGGCCTCCCGGGGGAGGTTCCCGACGATTCTGCGGATGGTCGCCCCCCCGTAGAGGCCCTCGTCGAACGCGAAGAGGATCGGCAGCCCGCCGGTGTGGAGGAAGACCACCGGGACGGCGGGGTCGAGCGTCCTGGCCCGGGCCAGGGCGAAGAGGCCGGCCATCGCCTTGCCCGTGTAGACCGGGTCGAGGAGGAGACCCTCGAGCCGCGCCGCGGCGAGGATCGCCTCCGTCCCCGACTCCGTCGCGACGCCGTAGCTCTCGTGGAATCCGTCGTGGCACTCGAACGTCCCGGCGGTCGCCGGCGGGTCGACGCCGAGGAGGGTCTCGGCCTCGGCGACGAGCTCGGTCGTCCGCTCGGCGATCTGCCGGACGGAACGCGAGACGCTGATCCCGACGATCCTGGCGTCCGGCAGGAACAGGCGGGCGCCGAGGCTGAGCCCGGCGAACGTCCCGCACGACCCGACGGCGGTCACGACCTGGACCGGCCCGTCGCCGAGCTGGCCGGCGAGCTCGCGCACCGCGCGAACGTAGCCGAGCGCACCCGCGCCGGTGCTGCCGCCGAGGGGAAGCGCGTACGGTCGCCTCCCCTGCCCGCGAAGCTCACCGACCCACTCGTCCATCGCGGCGGCGAGGGAGTCGTTCTCGTCGTCGTCGACGAGGAAGCGGACCTCGGCCCCGTAGACGGCGTCGAGGAGCATGTTCCCGCGGAGCGTCTCGAAATCCGGACCACCGAGCACGACCTTCACGTCGAGCCCGAGCCGGCGCGCGGCGGCGGCGGTCATCACCGCGTGGTTCGACTGAGCGCCCCCGACGGTGACGACGACGTCGCACCCGCTCTCCAGGGCCGGAGCGAGGTCGTACTCGAGCTTCCGCGCCTTGTTCCCTCCCATCGCGAGCCCGGTCGCGTCGTCGCGCTTGACGAGGAGCCGCGAGAGGCCCAGGTGCCTCGCCAGCCGGGGCGCCTCCTGAAGGGGCGTCGGGAGGACCGCGAGCGGGACCCTTCCGACGGCGTCGAGGGACTCGCCCGCGGACTTCATCTTCCACCCCCTCAGAACCGGGTCGACTTCGCCTCCAGGAACCTGCGGAGTATGTCGAAAAAGGCGTCGGGCTTCTCGAGGTAGACGACGTGCCCCGAGCCCTCGATCGGCTCCCAGCGCGCGTCGCGGAAGATCGACAGCATCTTCTTCTGCACCCACGGCGGGATCGTCCGGTCCTCGGCGCCGGGGACGACGAGGACCGGCCCCGGGAACGCCGCGTAGCCGGCGAGGTTCGCGTCGAGCTCGGCGAAGAACGGGTCCTGCGCGAGCGTGAGGCGAATGAGGGCGTGCGTCTGGTCCTTGTAGCGGTCGTGGAAACGCGCGCGGATGGCCGGGAGGTTCGCCTTCATCGCCGAGACGAAGGCCTCGCCGAAGATCTTCTCGTACATGTAGTGCGTGTAGAGCTCGAAGACCTCCGGCCCGCCGCGGTAGAAGCGGAGGGAGATCTCCTGGTACATGGAGAAGAGCTCCTCGTGCGAGAGGAGGATCCCCGAGAGCGTCAGCGTGTGGAGCCGCGAAGGGGACAGGCGCGCGACCTCGGCCGCGACGAAGCCGCCGTAGGAGACGCCGACGGCGTGGACCTTCGCGATCCCGAGGACGTCGAGCACCCTGGGCAGATAGCCCGCGAACTCCGGGATCGAGTACGGCTCGTCGGGTGCGGACGACCTCCCCTGCCCGAGGTAGTCGTAGAGGACGACGTCGTACCGGTCGAGGAGGCGAGGGAGGACCCCGAACCAGGCGCGGGTGTGCATCGCGAGGCCGTTCAGGAGACAGACGGCCTCCTTCTCGCCCTTCCCGACGTACTCCCATCGGATCCGGTGATCGCCGTACTCGAGGAACCCCTCGCGGTCGGGGACGATCTCTCCCATCGCAAACCGCCTGTCTTTCGCCCGTCTCGATTCGCCGGGGTGAGGCCGCCCGGCGCCGTCAGGTCGCCGGCATCAGCACCGTCGCGACCGTCGCGCAGACGGGCCCGCCGATGTTGAACGTCGCCGCGGCGCGCGCGTTCGGGACCTGGAGCGCCTTCGGCACCTTGCCGAGGAGCTGCCAGGCGCACCAGCCGATCATCGCGATGCCGGTCGCGCCGATCGGGTGCCCCTTCGCGATGAGTCCGCCCGAGGTGTTGATGGCGCACTCGCCGTCGACGCGGGCCTTCCCTTCGCGCCAGTAGCGGGCGCCCGTCCCGAACTCCGCCTTGCCGATCACCTCGGCGCCGATCGCTCCCATGACGCTGAAGCAGTCGTGGACCTCCGCGACGTTCACGTCGCAGGGGGTCAGGCCAGCCCGCTCGTAAGCCTTCCTCATCGCCTCGAGCGCCGCCTTCGGCCGGAGGACGTCGCGTCCCTCCTTCTTCAGCGGGTCCGTCGCCTGGCCCCAGCCGGCGAGGCGCACGCAGTCGGCCTTCGCGACGCCGAGACGGGCGAGCCCTTCCTCCGTCGCGAGGAGCATCCCGGCCCAGCCGTCGGTGATCTGCGAGCAGTCGTACGTCTTCAGGGGAAGCCCCTCGACGACGTAGCGGTTGATCCCCTCGATCTTCATCGCGGACTCGAGCGTCACCTGGTTCTTCTGCATCTGCGCGAACGGGTTCTCCCGTGCGTTCTCGTACTCAGCGACGGCGATCGCGGCGAGGTCCTCCTCGGTCGCGCCCCACTCGTCCATGTAGGACTTCATCACCTCGGCGAAGAGGTGGGGGAAGACGAAGGTCTTCCCGGGGCGCTCGTCGGGGTGCGAGTAGTAGCCGAGGACTTTCCCGATGAGCTTGCCGTCCATCTTCCCATCGGCGTCGCGCATCTTCTCGAAGCCGACGGCGAGGCCGACGTCGCCGTCGCCGAGCATCAGCTTCTGCGCGACCGCGAGGATCGCCTGGCCTCCCGTGGCGCAGGCGTTCTCTACGCTTTCGATCGGCTTGGCGTCGAGCCCCGGCGTCATGGCGAGGAGGCCCGAGAGGAGCCCCTGCTCGTTGAGCGTCAGGTTGCAGACGGCGCCGACCGTCGCGACGTCGACGGCCGAGCATTCGGCCTTCACAGAGCCGCAGGTCTCCTCGGCGGCCGTCCGGAGGATCTCGGGCACGGTCATCCCGAGGAGCTTCCCGAACTTCGACTGCTGGTAGGCGGCGATGTAGATCGGCTTCAAGAGATTCCTCCGTCCCGCTCGGTTTCGGGCTGCAGGGCCTCGACCGGGAGCGGGTTCCGGGCGAGGAAGGCGAGGAGGTGCTCGAGCATACGGTCGGGCTGCTCGACGACGAGGGCGTGACCGCTCCCCGGGACGACGACGCACTCCCCGCGCGGGAGGCCCTTCGCGAGGCCGAGCCCGTGCTCGAGGGGCATGGCGAGGTCGCCGTCGGCGAGAACGACGAGGGCGGGGCAGGCGATCCGAGGGAGGAGCGGCCTGACGTCGAGGTCCTCGAGCGCGCCGAGGAGGCCGGCGAGGCCCTCGAACCAGGCGTCCGGAAGGTGCGCGACGAGGGCGCGCCGGGCGGACATTTCGGCGGCGTGCGCAGCCAGCCACGCGGGCGAGAACGCGAAGGCCGAGATGAGGTCGTAGACCCGCTCCCGGGGACCGCCCGCGAGAGCCTCGCGGCAGGCCACGACCATCTCGTGCGAGCCGGCCCACATCTCCGAAGTGACCCGGTCGGCGACGGTGATCGCCGCCAGCGTCGCGACCCGCTCCGGGGCGAGCGCCGCGAGGTGGAGCCCGGCGAAGGCACCGTAGCTCGTCCCGGCGACGTGGCACCTCGCGACGCCGAGGTGGTCGAGGAGGCGGAGGAGGTCCCCTGCGTGGCCGGGAAAGCCCCCTTCGGGGACTCCTGGCGAGCGGAGCTGACCGCGGAAGTCGCAGCGGACGAGTTGGTAGCGATCCACGAGGGGAAGGACGAAGTCGTCCCAGGCCGCGAAGCTCATCATCCCGCCGTTCAGGAGGAGGAGAGGTTCCCCCCGGCCGTCGACCTGGTGCGCGAGAACGGGCGTCGCGCTCACGCGCCGACCCTCGAGGCGAGGAACCGGTCCTTGAGCTCCCCCTTCACGACCTTGCCGTACGCCGTCCTCGGGAGGTCTTCGACGAAGACGACGTCCTTCGGGAGCTTGTAGCGCGCGAGGCGCGCCTCGGCGAAGGCGAGGAGCTCTTCCTTCCCGGCGCTCTCCCCCGGCCGGAGGACGACGAAGGCGACGCCGACCTCGCCCCAGGTCGGGTCGGGGACACCGACGACGGCCGCGTCCATGACGGCCGGGTGGAGGAGGAGCTCCCCCTCGATCTCGGCGGGGTAGACGTTCACGCCGCCGGAGATGAGCATGTCCTTCCGCCGGCCGGCGATCGTGAAGAAGCCGTCCTCGTCCTTCCGGGCGAGGTCGCCCGTGTGGAAGAAGCCGTCATCGTCGAGCGCGGCGGCCGTGGCGGTGCGGTTCTTCCAGTAGCCCTTCGAGACGTGCGGGCCGCGGAGGCAGAGCTCGCCCACCTCGCCGACCGGCACCTCGGCGCCCGCCTCGTCGACGAGCTTCGCGTCGGTCATCATGAGCGGCCTGCCGATCGACCCCTTCTTCGCGACCGACTCCTCGACCGACATCGCGAAGCAGTTCACCCCGACCTCCGTGAGGCCGTACCCCTGCTTGAAGACGATGCCGCGCGCCTGGTAGGCCTCGATGAGGTAGAGCGGGAGCGGCGCGCCGCCGCTGATGAGCCAGCGGATCGAGGAGAGGTCGGCCGACTCGAAGGACGGGTGCTCGAGGAGCATCTTCCAGATCGTCGGGACGCCGAGGACGACGGTGCAGCGCTCTTTCGCGAAGGTCGCCCAGATCTCGGCCGGATCGAACCCCGCGTGGAGGACGACCGTCCCGCCGGCGGCGAGGATCGGCACGAAGAACGCCCCGAGGCCTCCCGCGTGGTAGAGCGGCGTGAAGACGGGGCTCACGTCGGACTCCGTCAGGCCCCAGCAGACCGCGGTGTTCCAGCCGTTCCACGCCGTCATCCGGTGCGGGACCATGACCCCCTTCGGCTTGCCGGTCGTCCCGCTCGTGTAGAGGAGGAGGTGGAGGTCCTCTCCGTCGCAGCGGGTCCGCGCGAACGGGACGTCGGGGAGGCCGGCGAGCTCGGCGCCCCACGCGAGGTCGCCGGGCGCCCCCGGCGCGTCGAGCGCGATCCAGCGCGGGATCGGCCCTTCCGCGCGGAGCGCGCGGACCGAGTCGAGGGACTCGCCCCCGTAGACGAACGCCGAGAGGCCCGCGTCGTTCGCGATGAACGCGAGCTCGTGGGCCGTCAGGCGCGTCCCGAACGGCACGAGGATGACCCCGGCCTTGGCCGCCCCGAAGAAGAGGTCGACGTACTCGACGCGGTTGTGGGCGAGAAGGCCGACGCGCTCCCCCTTCGCGATGCCGAGCCGGTCGCGCAGGAGCGCCGCGGCGCTCTCGGCGCGCTCGTTCAGCTCGCGGTAGGTGAACCGCTCCCCGGTCGGGACGAAGACGAGGGCCGTCTTCCCCGGAGAGAGGCGCGCCCGCTCGCCGAGGACGTCGGCGTGGATCACGGCTTCTCCCCCCGCGGCGCGGGTGCCTCCGGGGCCGCCACCGCCGGGGTCGGCCCGGGCGGCGGGCCTGCCAGGAGCTTCCCGAGCGCCTCGGCGAACGCCGCGGGGCACTCCTGCTGCGGCACGTGCCCGCAGCGCGGCAGCTCGGTCAGGCGCGCGCGCGGCAGCTCCACGCGCAGCCGTTCGGCGTAGGAGAGGGGCATCACCCGGTCCGAGGCGCCCCAGAGGAGCTCGACCGGGACGTCCAGCTCGCCGAGCCGCCCGTCGAGGACGAACTTCTCCATCTCCCCGCTCGTCGCCGCGAAACGCGCGAGCGGGCCCGTCGCCGCCTGCCTCACGATGTCGTCGAGGACGAAATCGGGGACGCGGATGGAGCCCGGGTCGCGGAGCGCCTCGACCGCCTTCCGCGCCTCGGCACGGTCCTTCGGCAGGAGCGTGACCCCCTCGGCGTCGTGCTTCACGGGCCCGCCGTTCACGAGGACGAGCCTCTCGACCCTCTCGGGGTGCTCCTTCGCCCAGAGGCAGGCGAGCCAGGCCCCGAGGGAGTTGCCGACGATCGTCACCTTCTCCTTCGGCGCGGCGGCGTCGAGCTCGGCTCCGAGCCCCTGCAGCAGCGCCTCGACCGAGATCGGGCCGGTCGTCGGCGCGCTCGCCCCGTGCCCCGCGAGGTCGGGGACGAGGAGCGTCCGGCCCGGGAGGAGCTTCGGTACGACGGGAGACCAGGTTGCGGCCTGATCGCCCGCGCCGTGGACGAGGACGAGGACGGGACCGCTCCCGCCGCGGAACACCGTCTGCGCTCCGGCCGGCGAGGAGACCGAGACCTTCGCGAGCCCTGCCTTCGCGAGGGCGCGGCGGCCGCTCGCGGCGTACGCCGCGAGCGGCCGGAGGCGCGCCCAGAGGAAGAAGGCGATCGCCGCCAGGACGAGCAGGACGGCCACGGCGAGGAGGAGCTTCACCGGTCGGTTCATGCGATCACCTCCGCGTCGCGGCCCGTGGTCCGGTCAGGTCATCCGGATCGCGACGCCGGCCTGGTTGTACCCGACGCCGGAGCCGATCATGACGACGAGGTCGCCCTTCTTCACCTTCCCCTGCTCGATCGCGTCGTCGAGCGCCATCGGGATGCAGGCCGATCCGGTGTAGCCCCACTTCTCCATGATCGTGTGGGCCTTCCCGACCGGGAGCCCGAGGTCGTCCATGACGAGGTCGATGGAGGCCTTGCGGACCTGGGTGAAGATGACCTGGTCGATCTCTTCGAGCGTGAAGCCGCCCTCCTTCGAGAGACGCCTCACGAGGCGCGGCCACCCCTCGTGGTTGATCTCGGCCGGGTACTTCTCGACCATCTTCACGGTCGTCCGGCCGGCCGCGACGTTCTCGACGGTCGCGGGCTCGGCGGTGCCCCCCGCGAAGATCCCCCAGCACTTCGCGTACTCCCCGCCGGCCTGCATGGCGGAGTTGAGGAAGCCGGGCTCGTCGCCCCCCTGGAGGATCGCGGCGCCCGCGCCGTCGCCGTAGAAGAAGACCATCGGGTCGTTCGGGTCGGCGAGCTTGTGCATGAGGTAGACGCCGACGACGAGGACGTTCTTCAGGGCGGGGTTCGTCGCGATGAGGCCGGACGCCGCGGCGATCCCCGTCGGGAACGACGCGCAGGCGCAGCCGACGTCGAACGTCCCGGCGTTCTTCGCGCCGAGCTTCCCCTGGAGGACGACGGAGGTCGCGGGGGTGACGTAGTCGGGCGAGTCGGTGCCGAGGATGATCAGGTCGAGGTCGAGCGGGGTCAGCCCCGCCCTCTCGATCGCCTGCTTCGCCGCGGGGAGCGCGACGTCCGAGGTCGCCCACTCCTCGGGCGCGTAGAAGCGCGTGCGGATGCCGCTCGACGCCTCCATCTTGTCGACGAAGTCGGGGTACTGCGGCCAGCGCGCCTTCAGGGCCTCGTTCGGGACCTCGATCGGCGGGACGAACCGGCCGGTCGAGACGATGCGTGCGTATCGGGTCATCGCGTCCCTCCTAGGTGCCGGTGACGAGGCCGCCGTCCACCGAGAGGACGGCGCCGTGGACGAAGGACGCCTGGTCGGACGCGAGCCAGGCGTAGGCGTTCGCGATGTCGTCGGGCTCGCCCATCCGGCCGATCGGCGTGTGGGCGACCATCCCGTCGAGGACCTTCTGCGGCATCGCCTTCAGGATCTCGGTGGCGACGAAGCCGGGGCAGACGGCGTTGACGCGGATCCGGAACTTGCCGAGCTCGCGGGCCCAGGTTTTCGTCATGCCGATGACACCGGCCTTGGTGGCGACGTAGTTCGTCTGCCCGAAGTTGCCGTAGAGGCCGACGACCGACGAGGCGTTGAGGATGACGCCGCCGCCCGCCGCGATCATGTGCGGCGTCACGGCGCGGGTGCAAAGGAACACTCCCTTGAGGTTCACGCCGAGGACCGCGTCCCACTGCTCGTCGGTCATCGTCGCCGCCACCGCGCCGTCCTTGTACTTGACGAGCTGGGCGTCGCGCACGATGCCGGCGTTGTTCACGAGGACGTCGACGCGTCCCCACTTCGCGATCACGTCGGCGACGGCCGCCGCGACGGAGGCAGCGTCGGCGACGTTCACCTTCGTGGAGAGGGCGTCGGCGGCCCCGGCGGCACTCAGCTCGTCGACGAGGGAGGTCGCGTCCGCGACGTCCCACGCGGCGACTTTCGCCCCCTCCTTCGCGAAGCGCAGGGCCGTGGCCCGGCCGATTCCGGCGGCCGCGCCGGTCACGATGACCACGCGCCCCGCGAGTCCTGTCTCGATGCTCATGATGGAACCTCTCCTTCCGCAGTCCCGAGGGCCGCGGTCTTCGTTCCGCACGGCGCGGGGCGGGACGTCCGGCGGGCGGGGACCCCGCCCGCCGGACGAGTGACGAGGGAGGGCGGAACCTAGAAGGCGAACCTCACGCCGACCTGGATCTCGCGCGACGGCAGCGTCGCGCTCGGCTTGCCGTAGTTCGGGTTCTTCACGGCGGCCGCCGCAGGGTTGGCGATGGTCGGACCAGAGAGGTACTGCGCCCCGTCGATCGAGGCGACGTCGTAGTTCGTGGTGTTGAAGAGGTTGAACCCTTCGACGATCAGCTCGAGGTTCCCGGCCGTACCGAGAACGATCGACTTCGCGAGGCGCAGGTCGAAGCTGCGGTAGAGAGGGCCGTCCACCCCGAAGCGGTCGACGCCGGGCATCCGGTCGCTCGCCTTCCCGTCGCCGTTGTAGTCGTAGCCGTACCGGCTCGTCCAGGGCTGGCCGGTCCCGTAGTTGAAGATCGGTGCGAGCGTGAGCATCCAGGGAAGCCGGAAGACGCCGGAGATGACGAACCGCATCCGCTCCGCCGAGCGGGCCCGGCCGTACTCGTTCGCGAGATCCGCCGGGTCGCTCGGATAGCCCGTCGGGAACTCGGGGCTGAAGTCGTCGTTCCTGTTGTACTTGCTCGCGAAGGTGACCGAGCCCATGACGAGGTGGCCGCCCTTGAGGTTTCCGTTCAGCGAGAACGTGAGCGCCTTGTACTCGGATTCGCCGTCGTTGGAATAGACGTTGATCTGGTTGTAGGACTTGTTCGGGCGCGTGTGGGTCGCGTTGCCGCTCCAGTTGACGTCGTGGACGATGAGCTCCTTGTCGCCGTTCACCCAGACGCCCTCGACGTCGAGGTAGAGACCTGTCTGCCAGAGGCGTGAGGTCAGGCCCGCGCTGAACTGGCTCGCCTCGGGGGCGTCGACCGTCTGGTCGAGGAGAGTGATGTCGATCGGGAGCGGAATGCCCGTCGTCGTCGGGTTGTTCGGATCGAGGGCGAGGGCGGGAAGGCCGAAGAGGAGGCCGTTCACACGAGTGTAGAGATTGCGGCCCGTCTCTCCGTTCTGCTGCAGCTCGGTGAAGGACGGGACGAGGAGGTTGCGGCCGACGAACAGACCCCAGCCGGCCCGCCCGACGAACTGCCCGGTTTTCGTGACGTCCCAGGAGAGGCCGATGCGCGGCTGGAAGTTGTTCGTGTCCCTCTTTCGGGCCTCGGGGACGAGGGCGTGGGTGAAGCCGCTGTTGTTCCCGTTCGTGTCGATGTCGTAGCGAAGGCCGAGGCTCACGGTCAGGTTCGACATGGGGCGCCAGTCGTCCTGGACGAAGGCCGCGATCCGGTCCGTCGTGACCGTCACGTCGCTGGAGCCGACGCCGTAGCCGTAGGCGATCGGGAAGGATTTCGTGTCGGTGGCCCAGAGGAAGAGCCCCGTGGCGTACGTGTCGATGATCGAGCGGTCCTTGACGTGCTGCCAGCCGGCGCCGACCTTGACGTCGTGCGTACCGCTCTTGCCTGTGAGGTGAAAGTAGACCGTGTCCCGGATCTCGAACTGGTCTCCATCGCCGAGGAGGTCGCCGAGGATGTTGCCGCCGGTCTTGAGCGTGATGCCGTTCGAGAACCAGTCGGCGACGGCGTCGGAGTTGGTCGGCTCGAAGTACTTCCGGCTGCCGTACTGGGCCCGGACCTCATTCGTCGTAGAGGCCCCGAGAACAGCGGTGTGGCCAGCGGTGAAGTTGTAGTTGTCGCGCTGGAGCTCCTGCCCGTAATCGGCGCTCTGGACACCTCCGGCGCGGAAGTTCTCGAGGCGGAAGCGTTCGTAGTCGGCCTTGAAGAGGATCGACTGCGAGTCGGTGAGGCTGTGCGTGACCGAGCCGAAGGCGAGGATCTGGTCGGTCGGGACCTCGAGGTCGGCGGCCTGCGACACGAACGCGCCCTGGGGCCGGAAGAGCGTGGGCCTCACCTCGTCGACGTACTCGCCCGAGAGGAAGAAGTGGGTCCTGTCCTTGACGATCGGCCCGCCGAGCGAAACACCATACTGGCCGCGGCGGAAGTCGACGCTCGACTCCTGCTCGAGAGCCCCCTTCGCACGCATGGACGCGTCCCGGTAGTACGCGAAGAGGGAGCCCTTGATCTCGTTCGTCCCGGTCTTCGTGAGGACCGTCAGGGCACCGCCGGCCGATCCGCCGACCTCGGCGTCGAACCGGGAGTTGACGACGCGGAACTCGGAGATGGCGTCCTGGGAGACGCGCGTCTTCGCGAGGCCGAGGGCCGGGTCGGTGTAGTCGACGCCGTCGACGAGGATCGTCGACTGGCTCGCGTTTCCGCCAGAGCCGATGACCGGACCGCCCGTGACGAAACGGAACTCGCCCCGTTCCCGCTGGACACCCGGTGCGATGAAGGCGAGCTTCTCGAACTCGCGGTTGGCGACGGGCAGCGCTTGGATCTGCTCCGGAATGATGTTCGTCGACGAGTCGATTTTGTAGACGTCGACGAGGGGCGCTTCGCCGACCACGGTCACAGACTCGGCGATCGCCTTCGCGCGGAGGACGACCTTGACCCTGGCCGTCTGGCCGATCCGGAGCGTCAAGCCCTGCTCGACGGGCTCGAAGCCCTGGAGGGCGACCCGAGCGATGTAGCCCGCTGCCGGCGGGACGGCGGGAAAGCGCACGGCTCCGGCGTTCGACGTCACGGACGTGCGGGCGAAGCCCGTCTCGGCGCGCTTGAGCTCGACCGAGACGCCCGGGAGGGCGACGCCCGTCTCGTCGACGACGTCGATCTCCACCGTGGCGTCGGCGGTCTGCGCCCGGGCGGGCGCCGCCCACGGCAGCGACGGCAGGAGAAGGGCCCCGAAGAGGGCCACGGCGCGAAGGAAGGGGGTTCGGGGCAGCCTCGTCATCTCAATCCTCCCGGGCGACAATGCGCCCTCTGTTCAGAAAGGCCTCGGTCCGCAAGGCGAGCACGACGGGACATACGGACCTCCGGCACTCGCCCTTTCGGAGCGCCCTGCCGGAACCCTTCCGCGAATCCCGCGATTGGAAATACCGAACACTCGGTATGTTTTCCTCGGGTTGATTCTGAGAAGACCTCGTGAACCCTGTCAAGCTAAATCGGAGGTGAAATCGAAGTGCCGTCGATCGGGATGGATCGGCCGGGGCACCCATGGCCTCCCCCGCCCCCCCCTCCAAGGCCTCAGCCTGTCCGGCTCTTGCGGCGCCCCGGCCGGCTCGAGACCTTCTCGGTCAGCTGGAGGTTTCGCCGGATCTGCTCGAGCATCCGGGCCTCCAGGCCGCCGTGGCGCTCGATCGACCGTCCACCGCGTCGCTTGGCCCGGTCGAACGCCTTCCGCGCCGCTTTCGCGTCGCCGACCGCGAGGCAGGCGAGGCCGAGGTGTGCGAGGCCGGTCGGGGTCTCCCCCAGCTCGGCCGCGCGGGTGAGGCACTCCACCGCGCGGGCGAACTCCTTGCGCTTGTAGTGGACCCAGCCCTTGGCCGCCAGGGGAAACTGGCGCATGTCGCGAGGCGAGAGGCGCAGGGCCCGCTCGGCGTCTTCGAGAGCCTCGTCGAGCTGCTCTCCCATCTCGGCCCGGGCCGCGGCACGCTGGAAGTAGCCGATCGATCGGGCAAAGTTCGACGTGACCACCTCGAGCATCTCCCCCGCCACCTGGGTCCCTTCGCGGAACTTCCCCTCGGCGCGGAGCGCTTCGAGGAGCGTGGCCCAGGCGGCCGCGGCGATCGGCTCCTCCGGCTTCTGCGCGAGGACCCGGCGGGTCATCGCCACGGCCTCGGAGGTCCGCCCGACGGCCGAGCAGACGAGGGCGAAGGCGATCTGGAGAGTGGGGTTGTCCGGGTCCGCCTTGAGTGCCCGGTGATAGAGAGCGAGCGCCTTCTGTGGATCCTTTGCGGCCAGCGCTGCCGCGCGTCCGGCCCTGTCGGCTGCCGCGCCGGTCAGGCCAGGGAGCGGCCCGGTTCCGGCAGGACCGAGGAGCTTTCTTGCCTCGTGCAGCTCGATCCGGTTGGGGTTCAGCTCGAGCGCGGCGCGGAACCTCTCTGCGGCCTTCTGGGTCCACCCGCGGTCGAGGTAGCAGAGACCGAGCTGGAACAGCCCGTCCTCGTCGTCCGGGTCGAGCTTGACCGCCCGCTGGAGGGCGTCGATGGCGTCTCTCAGGCGGCCCCGCTCGTAGGCGATCGTCCCGAGGAGAGAGAGCGCCTGCGGGTTCTCCTCGATCTGGACGGCCCTCTTCAGGAGCGTCTCGGCCTTTGCCAGCTGCCCCGCCCCTGCGTGGATCGCCCCGAGTGCGAAGGCCGGGAGGAAGGCGTCCGGCCTGAGTGCGAGAGCCCGCTTGAGGTAGTCGACCGCGTTGTCGGGCCGCCCGAGGTCGTTCTCCAGGACGCCCGAGTAGACGAGAGCCTCGAAGTGCTGGGGCCGCCGCTCGAGGACGTGCTTGAGGGCCGGCGCCGCCTTTCCCGCCTCGCCGTCGTTGAACCAGGTCTCCCCGAGGAAAAACGCCAGCTCGGCGTTCCCACGGTCGAGCTTCCATGCCTCTTCGAGAATCCCCATCGCCTTCTCGGGGTCGAGGGCGAAGAAGGCGAGCTCGGCCTCTCCGAGGAGGTCGATGAGCCTCTCGCGCCCGGCCCCCTTGTGCTCGGCGAGGATCCGCTCCTTGCGCTCGAGGAAGCGCTCGCGCTTCTCCAGGACGGTCATGTGCTGGTCGACACGGCCCTCCCAGAGCTCGACGAACTCCTGTTCGACGAGGAGACCCTTCCTCTCGAGAAGGTCCTTGAGCGCAAGAAGGCCCGTCTGGATGACGAAGCCGTTTTTCTCCTGCCGATGGAATCCCTCGAGGAGGACCTTCAGCGTCTCGGCGCTCCGTTTGACGATCTCCTCGAGGACGGAGACCCTCTCGAGGAGGTGCTCGTCGAGGGAGATCCCCTCTCCGGAGGGCCCCTCGTCATACGTCTCGCTCGAGCCGGAGACGACGAGGAGCTTGTTCTGGCACTTCCGGCAGAACTCCAGGTCGAGGTCGTTCGCCGCGCCGCAGACCTGGCAGATCAAGCCGGGACCTTCTCCCCGCCGGGCCCCGAGTAGCGGTGGAAGCCGCGCCCGGCCTTCTTTCCCATCCAGCCCGCGTCGACCATCTGGACGAGGAGCGGGCAGGGGCGGTACTTGTCGTCCCCGAGGCCTTGGTGAAGGACCCGCAGGATCGCAAGGCAGGTGTCGAGGCCGATGAAGTCGGCGAGGGTGAGCGGCCCCATCGGGTGGTTCATCCCGAGCTTCATGATCGTGTCGACCGCATCGGGCGTGGCGACCCCTTCGTGCACGGCGAAGACCGCCTCGTTGATCATCGGCATCAGGACCCGGTTCGAGACGAAGCCGGGGAAATCGCGGCATTCGACCGGGACCTTCCCCATCTCCTTCGCGGCCGCCACGACGGCCGCCGTCGTCTCGTCCGACGTCGCGATGCCGCGGATCACCTCGACGAGCTGCATGACCGGGACGGGGTTCATGAAGTGCATCCCGATGACGTTCTCCGGACGCTTCGTCGCGGCGCCCAGACGTGTGATCGAGATCGACGAGGTGTTCGACGCAAGGATTGCGCCGGGCTTCATCAGCCCGTCGAGGCGGGCGAAGAGCTCCCGCTTGACCCCCTCGTTCTCCACGATCGCCTCGACGACGAGATCGGCCTCGGCGAAGTCCGAGACGTCGCCGGACGGGACGATCCGGCCGAGGGCGGCGTCGGCTGCTTGGGGAGTGATCTTCCCCTTCTCGACCTGGCGGCCGAGGTTCTTCCGGACGACGGCGAGGCCCTTTCCGGCGAGGTCCGCAGAGACGTCCGCCAGGACGACGTCCCGGCCCGAGAGCGCGGCGACGTGGGCGATTCCCGCCCCCATCTGGCCCGCTCCGATGACTCCGATGCGCGCAATCGGCATGTCGACTCCTCTACCGGTCCGCGTCGCAGGCGGCGCCGGGCGCTCGAGCGTATCAGGGGGACGAGGGGGCCTCAAAAGGCTGGACGAAACGCAGCCCGGCGCGCCGCGGCCCCGAGGGCCGCGCCGATTCCGAGGAGCGAAGCGGCTGCCCAGACGACCGGCCCCGCCACCGGGACGAGCGAGAGAAGGCCGAGGAGGGCGAGACCGAGGGCCAGCGCCGCCGGGTCACCGAAGAGCGGACTCCCGCGCGTCGCTCCCTGCGCGAGGCGCCGCCCCAGCGCCACGAAGACCGAGGCCAGCCCGAACGCCTTCGCCACGCCGAGGATCGCCAGGAGCGCTGCCGTCACGACGAGTCCGGCCATCGCAGGCAGGACCAGGAGGAGGAACGCCGAAACCAGCGCCGACGACAGGACCCCTGCGGCCCCGAGGATTGCCGACGTCGCGAGACGCCCCGGAAGCAACCCGGCCACCACCGAAACGGAGCGCGGTACGAATCGGACGAGGAGAAGGCCGAGAACCAGCCAGAGGAACAGGAGGACGAGCCGGAACGCGAGGAGAAGTCCGCTCGCAGGTCTCGCCGCCAACGGCGAAGTCTGAAGCTCGGCGGCGAAGGCCGCTTCGAGCTGCCCGACGGTCAGGACGCGGCCGGCGACGGCTCGGGCCGGCCCCGAGGGCGCATGGACCTCTCCCCCGATGGCCAGGAGGTCCCCCAGGATCCGACCACCCGGGTCCACGACGACATCTCCGCCGATGGCGATGACGTCCTTCTCCACTCGTCCCGCCACACGGACGGATCCACCGACGGCAACGAGCGTTCCCGTGAGGACGCCCTCCACCACGGCGCCGCGCCCTAGGACGACGAGGTCGTCTGCGCGCACCTCTCCGGCCGGGATCACCGAGGGTTGCCGCGCCGACGCCCGCCCGGAGGCCGCAAGAAGGACGACGCATGCGAGGAGGGGGAGGCGCCGGGCCATTCCTGGCCCCGACTCAGCCCCGGCGGAGGGCGCCAGAGGACGCCAGCCGGCGGAAGCGCACGAGCGCCATCCCGAGCGAAGCGGCGGTCACGCCTGCCAAAGCCCCCAGGAGGGCGAGGGCACCCGGGGAGACGGCCCGCGCCGCCCGACCGGTTCCCTCGGCGAGCAGGGGGAGCGCCGTGACGAGGGTTGCGGCCGGCCGGCCGAACGCGACGGCGACGAGCTCGGCCCACACCGTGAGGGCCGTGCCGGGTCCGAGACTCCAGAGGGGTGTCAGGGCGAGACCCAGGCTTCCGGCGAGGAGCCCCAGACCTATCCCGGCCGGCAGCCTCCAGTACGAGACCCGGGAGACCTCCCAGGGGGCGAAGGGTCGACGGGCCAGGACGCGGGCCGCGAAATCGACGGGGAGCTCTTCCCCACGAGGAATCGTAACCATCTCGTCCAGAAGCACTTCGAGCCGCAGGTCGCGTTCCAGATCGCCCGGAGTCAAGCCAGAGTCGGTCGTCAGCGCGTTCGTCGTCATCGTCCCGCTCTCTCTATACGGTGCCTTTCGGCAAAAGATCTCGAAGGGCCTGTCGGGCCCGGAAGAGCTTGTTCTTGACCGTCCCGAGGGGCATCCCCTTCAGCTCGGCGATCTCCTCGTAGGCCAGCTCCCCGTGGTGCCGAAGGCTGATCAGCTCCCGGTAGTCGTCGGGGAGCCGTTCGATGGCCAGGTCGAGCGCTTCCCTCAGCCTGGTTCTGGAGAGTTCCTCGAGGGGGTCGGGTTTGCCGTCCACCGGATCGATGCGCCGCCCCTCCGACTCGTCGTCCGCCTGAAGCTGAAGCGGGATCGCCCGGATCCGCCGGCGACGGAGGTGGTCGATCGCGGCGTTCCCGGCGATCCGGAACGCCCAGGTCGAGAAACGGTACCGAGGGTCGAACGAGTCGAGCGCCGAGTAGATCTTGAAGAAGACCTCCTGCGTCACGTCGCGGGCGTCCTCGGGATCCCCGAGGTAGCGCGAGACGAACCGGAAGAGACGCAGCTTGTAGCGGTCGACGAGGACCGCGAACTGCTCTTCTTCCCCCGCGAGGATGCGGGCGACGAGGTCGCCGTCGGAGGGCGCGCCCGGACTATCCACCCGACGATCCTGCCACAGCGCTGGAAGTCCCTCCGAGCAAGGGAACTGTCGTGGCGCGCCCGGATCCCACGCTGAAGAATCGTGCGTGAGACGGGCTCCCGATCGTGCACTCCGGATCGGAAGGTGAATAGATGAAACGACACACGATCCTCCCGATCCTCCTCCTCTCCCTCACCACGGCCCTCGCCGCGCCCGCTTCCGCGCAGAAGCTCCCCAGCGCGTCCGTGGCGACCGCTCCGGCCAGTCCGGCGCCGACCGACACGGTCATACTGAAGCTCTCGGGCCAGTGGCCCGACGGGTGCGTGCCGGAGGCTTCACGCACGAACCTGGCGCAGGAGGGCTCTGTCCTCCGCGTCACCTTCAACTACGCGGGGGTGACCGGCCCCTGCACCGCGGCCGTCACCCCCTGGAGCCTCGACGTGGACGCCGGCAAGCTCGCGGAAGGGAGCTACACGGTCGACGTGGCGGTCTTGAAGACGCTCATGCCGGTGGAGACGATCGGTACCGGCGCGTTCACGGTCGCCCCGCTTCCCGAGTCGACGGTCTGGCTTCCGGGCTTTGCCGCCACTGGCGACACGTACTCCCTCGCAAGCACGCTGACCGCGTTCAACAACGCGGACAACTCCGCGACCGTCCGCTACCTCGGAGCGTGGGACGCGCGCGGCGAGTCCACGGCGCCGGCGCCGGTCGACCTCGCTCCGCACGCCGCCGGCATCCTCGACTCCCGCCCGCTGCGGGAGGGCCAGGCCGTCCAGATGCTCTCCCTGAGCGCCCCACGCCGGGTCGCCCTCCGCGCCACGCTCGAGCGGCTCGAGAAGGTCCCCGAAGGGTTGCCGAAGGTCCCCGAGTCGCTCGGACGCGTGGAGCTGCCCGTCTTCACCGAGCTCTTCCCCGCCGGCTCGACGGCCGTCGCCGGCGACATCTCCCTCTCGGCTCTCGAGTGCGCGAGCGGCCCCGAGGCACGCCGCCGCGTCAACATCACCCTCTTCAACGCCGGGACCGAGTCCGCGACGTTCGGCGTCTCGGCGACCTCCGTGATGACCGGTCCCGGCGGAGGCGGTCCGGAGTACGCGTACGAGGTCCCTGCGAAGTCCCTCGTCCAGTTCAACGCGATCTCGCTCCAGGGCCTCCCCGTCTGCGACGCCGGCGGCGCCTGGTTCCGGATCACCGGCGACCAGCCGTTCCTCGCCTACGTCTCCACGGTCCGCCCCGAGAACCTGTCCGGGGTCCTGCCCTACGAGATCTTCCCCGCACGCGCCGACCGCTGATCCGACGTCGCGGCGCGCCTCGCCGCATTCCCGCACCTCCCCGAACGGGGGCCGGCATCGCCGGCCCCCGTTCCCGTCGCCAGCGCGCGCCCAGACGGCCGACCCGGTCCTACCAGATGCTCGGCCGATCGGCCTCGGGCATCACCATCGGGCCGGTTCCCGCGCACGCGAAGGCCGTGTGGAACTCGGGGAGAGCCGAGAGCGGGCCCAGGACGCGGAAGCGGCCGGGGCTGTGGGAGTCGGTGTTGAGGCGGACGCGCAGCGCCTCGTCGCGGATGTTGTTGCGCCAGACGGCGGCGTAGTTGAGGAAGAAGCGCTGGGCCGGGGTGTACCCCTCGACCTTCTCCGCCGTGTTGGGGTCCTTTCCGAGGGCCTTCCGGAGCGCCTCGTACGCGACCTTCAGGCCGCCGAGGTCGGAGACGTTCTCGCCGAGCGTCATCTGGCCATTGACGGCCTGATCGGCGAGCGGCTTGTACGCGTCGAACTGCTTCGCGACGAGGGCCGTCCGTGCGTCGTAGGCCTTGCGGTCTTCCTCTGTCCACCAGTTCTCGAGGTTTCCGTCGGCGTCGTAGCGGCTGCCGGAGTCGTCGAAGCCGTGCGTCATCTCGTGCCCGATGACGACGCCGATCCCTCCGTAGTTGACGGCGTCGTCGCCGTCGGCCCAGAAGAACGGCGGCTGCAGGATCCCCGCTGGGAAGACGATCTCGTTCATCGTCGGGCTGTAGTAGGCGTTGACGGTCGGAGGTGTCATCCCCCACTCAGTCCGGTCGATCGGCGTGCCGAGCTTGGCGAGATTGCGCTTCACCTCGAAGGCGTTCGCGGCGACGACGTTGTCGAAGTACGACGCACGGGAGATCTCGAGGGCCGTGTAGTCACGCCACTTGTCGGGGTAGCCGATCTTCACGCCGAAGGCGGCGAGCTTCCTCTGCGCGGCCTTCTTCGTCTCCGCGCCCATCCACGGAGCGGCCTCGATGCGGTCCCTGAGCGAAGAGCGCAGGTTCTCGACGAGGACCTTCATCCGCTCCTTCGACTTCGGGGAGAAGGCCTTCTCGACGTAGATCTGGCCGAGCGCCTCGCCGAGGGCGCCGTCGGTGGCCGCCTGCACCCGCTTCCAGCGCTCCTCCTGCTGCGGGACTCCGTTCAGCGTCCGGCCGAAGAAGGCGAACGCTTCCTCGTCGAACCGCTTCGGGAGATAGGCGGCCGAGGCGCGCACGAGGTGCCACCGGAAGTAGGTCTTCCAGGAATCGAGCGCCTCGGAGGCGGCCATCGCCGCGAACGCCTTTGCAAACTCGGGCTGCCTCACGTTCAGGTCCTGGCTCTCGGGAACGCCCATCGCGGCGAGGTAGGCCTTCCAGTCGTAGCCCGGGGCGCCTTCGACGAGCTGGGCGACCGTCCTCTTGTTGTAGTTCTTTTCGGGGTCGCGCATCTCGACCCGCGTCCGCGACGCCTTCGCGAGCTTCGTCTCGAGATCCATGACGACGGCAGCCTTCGCTTTCGCGGCGTCGGCCGGCTCGCCGAGGAGCTCGAGCATCTTCGCCACGTGGGCGACGTACCTCTCGCGGATCTCCTTCGACTTCGCGTCGTCCTTGACGTAGTAGTCCCGGTCGGGCAGGCCCAGACCGCCCTGTCCGAGCATCGGGATGGTGCGGGTCGTCTCTTTCTGGTCCTGGGAGACATAGAAGCCGTAGCCGGCCATCAGACGCCGGCCGTGCAGCTCGGCGACGAGCTTCGGCAGGTCGGCGTTCGACTTCACGCCGTCGATCTTCGCGAGCCATGGTGCGAGCGGTTTCGTCCCTGCCTTCTCGATGGCGGCCTCGTCCATGCCGGACGCGAAGAAGTCGCCCACCTTCTGCTTCACGCTTCCCTTCGGCCAGTCGGTTCAGCGATGGTGGTGG
>CAVOJA010000104.1:0-29919 GCA_963696015.1 uncultured Holophagales bacterium | reverse complement strand
ATCCCGTTCGTCGACCTCTGGACCTTCCGGGTCGACCCGGTCCTGTTCAAGAGCGTGCCGCTGGAGTGGATGCTCCACTTCGAGTTCGTCCCGGAGAGCGAGGAAGACGGCGTCCTCACGGTCGTGATGACCGACCCGACGGACGTCGTGCGGCGCGACGAGCTCGAAGCCCTCGTCAAGCGCCGCCTGAGGATGAAGGTCGGCTCCCGGGCCGCGATGCAGGAGATCCTGCAGAAGTCCGAGTCGACCCAGCGGGTCCTGGAGGAGGCGACCGAAGAGTTCCGAATGCAGGTCGTGAGGGAGGACGAGGAGGGGCAGGAGGTCCTGACGATCGACCGGATCGCGGCCGACGCCAGCCCGATCATCAAGCTCGTCGATTCGGTCCTCTTCAACGCGATCCAGCGGCGGGCGTCCGACATCCACATCGAGACGCAGGAGAACGTCGTCGTCATCAAGTACCGGATCGACGGCGTCCTCTACCCGGCGATGGAGCCGATCGACAAGAAGCACCACCAGACGATCGTCAGCCGCATCAAGGTCATGTCGGAGCTCGACATCGCCGAGAAACGGGTGCCGCAGGACGGGCGCTTCAAGATCCGCGTCAAGGGGCGGACGATCGACTTCCGCGTCTCGATCATGCCGACCGTCCACGGCGAGGACGTCGTCATCCGGATCCTCGACAAGGAGTCGGCGAACGCCGAGTTCAAGAACCTGAGGCTCGACGTCCTCGGGATGGACCCGGAGACGATGAGGCGCCTGAGGAAGTTCATCCGCGAGCCGTACGGCATGGTCCTCGTCACCGGCCCGACGGGCTCGGGAAAGACGACCACCCTCTACGCCTGCCTGTCGGAGATCCAGTCCGTCGAGGACAAGATCGTCACGATCGAGGACCCAGTCGAGTACCAGCTCCGCGGCATCACGCAGATCCCGGTCAACGAGAAGAAGGGGCTCACCTTCGCCCGCGGGCTCCGTTCGATCCTGAGGCACGACCCCGACAAGGTCATGGTCGGCGAGATCCGCGACGAGGAGACGGCGCAGATCGCCGTCCAGGCGGCGCTCACGGGGCACCTCGTCTTCACGACGGTCCACGCGAACAACGTCGTCGACGTCCTCGGCCGCTTCCTCAACATGAAGGTCGAGCTCTACAACTTCGTCTCGGCCCTCAACTGCATCCTGGCGCAGCGACTCGTGCGAAAGATCTGCCCTCACTGCAAGACGCCGATGGAGCCGACGAAGCAGCTCCTCGACGAGTCGGCCCTGACCGCGGCCGACATCGCCGACGTGACCTTCTACGAGGGGCGCGGCTGCATCGAGTGCAACGGGACCGGCTTCTACGGGCGGATGGCGATCACCGAGCTCCTCGACCTCTCCGACCGGATCCGGGGCCTCATCCTCGACAGCCGCCCCGCCGCCGAGATCAAGAAGGCGGCGAAGGAGGAGGGGATGGCCTTCCTCCGGGAATCGGCCCTGAAGAAGGTCTTCCTCGGCGAGACGACCCTGAAAGAGATCAACAAGGTGACCTTTGTCGACTGACGGCCTCGCTGCACGCGTCCGCAACGCCCTGAGCAGGGGCTGGACCTTCCGCCGGCCGCCTCACGCCTTCGTCCTGACGGAGGACCGCCTCGTGCACGTCTCCCTCCCTCGCGAGGCCCGAGGCGTACGCCCGGTCGGGGGGGCGAGCGTCTCCTCCCGGGACCTTTCGCCGGGGACGTTCCGGGAGGGCCCGGCGGGGCTTCCCGTCGCCGGGCCGGGCCTCGGGCAGGCGCTCTCGTCCCTTCTCTCGCCGAAGGACCGCCTGACGGCGGCCTCGCTGGCCATTCCCGACCGGTTCGTGAAGGCCGCGACGGTCGACCTCGAGCCCGGGGCCCAGAAGCGTCCCAAGGAGCTCGACGAGATGCTCCGCTGGAAGGTGAGCCGCCTGTACGGAGAGCCGGCCCCCGAGCTCCGGATCACCTGGTGCGAGGCGGGCGCGGCCCCCGACGGCGGAACCCGTCTCCTCGTCCTCGCCTCTCCCGAGGAGACGATCGCCTCGCTCGAGGCGGCATTCCTCGGCCACGGGATCCGGATCGGCGCCCTCGAGCCCGCCGCTCTCGCCGTGTCGGCGATCGCCTCTTTGGCCCTCGCCGGGACGGGGCTCGTCGTCTTCACCGACGGACCGAACGTGTCGACCGTCTTCCTCGAGAAAGGCGCCGTTCGGTTCCTGAGGACCCGGGCGACGGCCGCAGATCCCGACCAGGCGCTCCAGGAGATCCGGCTCGCGGCCGCCTTCGTCGGCGGGGCGTCGGCGGACGGCTCCGGGCTCGACATGTCCGGCGAGATCGTCGTCGTCCCTGCCTCGGCCCCGGCCTCGATCCGGTTCCGGGAGTTCCTGCTGGAGAACGGTGGCCGGGAGCCGACGTCGCTCCTCCCGACCCTCCGCACGCTGGGCTTCCCGCAGTGGGGCGAGGACACCGCCCCGCTCGTCGGGGTCGGCCTCCTGCAGGGAGTGGGTTGACGCCGTGGCTGCCGCAAGACCGAACCTCGCCCGCAGGCCGTTCGTCGACTCCCGGCCCGCCAACGTCGCCGCGGTCGTCCTCCTCCTCGCCGCGGTCGTCCTGACCGCGATCAGCGTCCGGACCGTTCACGCCTACCTGGAGGGCTCGCGGCAGTCGCGGGCGGAGATCGCGTCGTTGCGCGCCGAGATCAGCCGTCTCGAAGCCTCGGGGCGCAAAGCGGAGGCGAAGCTCGCCCGGTTCGACCTCGCCGGAATGCAGGCGGGGGCCGAGGAGGCCAACGACCTCGCCCGCCGTCGCGCGTTTTCGTGGAGCCGGTTCCTGACGCGCCTCGAGAAGACCCTGCCGAACGACGTCCGCGTGGTCTCGGTCAGCCTCACGAAGGCAGAAGCGAAGAAGTCCGCCACGAAGGAAGCCCGCGCCGAAGACGCCTTCGCCGTCGCCCTGTCGCTCGTCTCGCGCGATCCCGACGGGCTTCCGAAGCTGATTCGGACCTTCTACTCCTCCCCGTGGTTCGACGCGCCGACCCCCGTCGCCGAGACCGGCGGTGAACAGGGGAGCGTCGAGGGCCGCAGCTTCGTCCTCGACATCGTCTACACCGACCGGGAGGCGAAGCCGTGAGCAGCGCCACCACGGCTTTCCGCGACCGCAGGGTCCTCTTCGTCATCCTCCTCGTCGCCATCGCCGGAAACGTCGCCGTCCTCCTCTCCTACCGGACGTTCTACGACGAGCGTCTTCGGGCGCTCGTCGCCGAGAAGGCCAGCCTCGAGAAGCGCCGGGACGAGGCCCGTCGGCGGACCGAGAAGGCCGAGGCCTCGGAGCGGAGGCTCTTCGAGACCCAGGAGGCCCTGACCGCCTTCTTCTCCGAGACGCTCGGCAAGCGCGAGGAACGGATCGCTCCCCTGATCGAGGAGATCTACGCGACGACGCGCGCCGCCGGTCTCCGTCCCGACGCGATCGCGTACGCGTCGACGGACGAGCCGGGCACCGACTCGCTGACGATGACCTTCGGGGTCGCCGGTCCGTACGGCGACGTCAAGAGGCTCCTCTCGGGCCTCGAGCGGTCGAAGAGGTTTCTCGTCGTCGAGCAGGTCGGCCTGTCGGGCGGGACGGATGTCGACCCGGATCTCGTGAGGATCACGATCACCGTGACGAACTACTTCCGGCCAGGCTCCCTCCGCCCGATCCGGACCGTCCGCGACCCGCGTGGCGCGAACGCCGGGCGCGCTTCCGCCCCTGCCCCGCGGGCGAGGTCCGCGCGATGAGCGCCCTCTCGTCCCGCAAGGGCCTCCTGGCGCTCCTCGCCCTCCTCGTCGTCGTTCTCGTCGTGACCTACTGGCCGCGAGGCGGGGAGGCAATACCCCCTTCCCCGCGGGGCGCCACGACCCCCCTCGCAGCGCGGCCGGGCGGCACGCCGCCGGCGGCCTCGGAGATCCCTCCCCTCACCTTCCACGAGGAGCGTGGCGAGATCGGCGGCGCCGTCGTGAGAAACGTCTTCTCGTTCCACGTCCCCCCGACCCCGACCCCGAAACCGCCTCCACCGGCGCCGACGCCGTTCCCCGCCCCCGGCTCGGCCCAGTTCATCGGCCCGCGGCTCCCGACGCCGACGCCGACGGCGACGCCGATCGTCCCCCCGGCGATCCCCTTCCGTGCTCTCGGCGTTTTCGGGCCGCGCGAGAAGCCGATCGTCACCTTCGAGGACGGTCCCCGCCTCATCAACGCCCGCGAGGGCGACGTCCTCGACGGCCGCTTCATCCTCGAGCGCGTCGGCCGCGAATCGGTCGACTTCGCCTTCGTCGGGCTGCCGCCCGAGATCACCCGGCGGATCCCTGTCCTTCCGCCCGACGCCCTCCGCTGAAGGGACGCCCATGACCGTTCACAGACCGCGACCGCCCCGAATCCTCCTTCTCGCCGCCGCTCTCGCGCTGGCCGTAGGCGCTTCCGGCTGCGCCTCCGAGCGCGTGTTCCGGGAGGCGCAGGACTATGAGCAGCTGCAGCACTGGGACATGGCCGTCCTGGCCTACCAGAAGGCGGCGTCCCTCGAGCCGGGGAACAAGAAGTACGAGTCGGCGCTCTTCCGCTCGCGGATGCAGGCGGCACAGACGCACCTCGGACGGGGACGGCTCCATAGGTCCGCCGGGCAGCTCGACCTCGCGAAGGTGGAGCTCGAGCAGAGCGTCGCGCTCGACCCGACGAACGACGTCGCCCACCAGGAGCTGAAGAAGGTCGTCGAGGAGATCGAGGCGCGCCGCCTCGAGTCCATCGGAGGGTCGCCGACCGAGACAGCCAAGGCGATGGCGAAGGGCCGCAGGGCTGCTCCGCCCATGCTGAACCCGGCCTCGGACAAGCCGATCGACGTCACCTTTCCGCCCGACACACCGATCAAGAAGATCTACCAGGCCCTCTGCACTGCGTCCGGGATCAACGTCATCTTCGACCCCCAGCTGAAGGACGACAAATTCACCATCGACCTGAGGAACCTCTCGTTCCAGAAGGCCCTCGAGACGACGATGCGGCAGGCAGGGCACTTCTACAAGGTCATCGACGAGAAGACGATCCTCGTCGCACAGGACACGCAGCAGAACCGGAAGGAGTACGAGGACCAGGTCGTGAGGACGTTCTTCCTCTCGAACGGCGACGTGAAGGACGTCTCCGCGATGGTCCGCGGCCTCCTCGACCTGCGGAGGATGGCGACGGTCGCGCAGCTCAACGCGATCGTCATCCGCGACACGGCCGACAAGGTCGCTGTGGCCGAGCGGCTCATCGAGATCAACGACAAGGCCAAGGCCGAGGTCGTCCTCGACGTCGAGCTCCTCCAGCTGAGCACCGCGAAGCTCCTTGACCTCGGGGCCAAGCTTTCGAGTTACCAGCCGATCACGGTCGGCACGCCGACGGCGAGCGACGGCACCGCCATCACGTCGCTCCCGTGGAACGACCTGCTCAAGCTCTCCCTCTCCGATTTCAATTTCACCGTCCCCTCTATCTCCATCAACTTCATCAAGACGAACTCCAACGCGGAGACCCTAGCCAAGCCCCAGCTCCGGATCGCCGAGGGGGAGAAGGCACAGCTCGTGATCGGCAACCGGGTCCCGATCCCGGTGACGACGATCAACACGCAGCAGGCGATCGGGCAGGTCGGCGTCGTCCCGGTGACGTCGTTCCAGTACCAGGATGTCGGCATCAAGCTCGACGTCGAGGCGCGCGTTCACCACAACAAGGAGGTCTCGCTCAAGCTCACCGTCGAAGTCTCGAATCTAGCGAGCTCCGTGCCGGGGCAGAACGGGCAGCCGGATCAGCCGATCATCGCGACCCGGACGATCACGTCGAACATCCGTCTGAAGGACGGCGAGACGAGCTTCCTCGCGGGCCTCGTTCAGACGACCAAGCAAGTCTCGAAGTCCGGTCTCCCGTTCCTTTCCGACCTGCCCCTCATCGGCCCGCTCTTCGGCCAGACCAAGACCGAAAGCGACCGGAACGATATCTTCCTCACGCTCACGCCCCACATCACGCGGGCGCCGCAGATCGAAGAGGAGGACCTCATCCCGGTCTGGGTCGGGACGGAGAACAACGTCAGCTTCTCGGGTCTCAACGTCCGTCTCGAATCGCCGCAGGCCCCCGCGACGCCGTTCGATCCGCCTTCCGACTCCCCCGCCTCGCGCCCGGTGGCGCCGACGAACCCGGCGTCGTCCACCGCGCCGATCCCGGGGGCCGGGTTGTTCCAGGGCTCCGGCCCGAACGACCCGTTCAAGCCTCCTGCGACGACGGTGCCGAAGCCGACACCTGCCCCGGCACCGCCGAAGTCACCCCTCTCGAGCGGGAATGCGGGGCCGGCCTCGTCGAGCTTCGTCGAAACCGCGGGGCCGCAACCGCTGATGCTCGGCCTCGAGATCGAGAACGCCGAGCTGTCCGCCGGCGAGACGACGACGATGACGCTCAGCGGGCCGGCCGAGCTGACCGACGCCGGAGCGCTCGAGGTGACCCTCGAATGGGACCCGGCGGTCGCCGAGGTCGTCGCGATATCGCCCGGTCCCTGGCGCACGGGCTCGGCGGCCCTCAACACGCGCCTCGACGCCGATCGCGGGCCCGGCCGCGTGAGGGTCGGCTTCGGGACGCCGACGGGATTCGTCGGCCTTCCGAGCGGCGCGCTCGCGCGTTTCACCGTCCGCGCCCTCGTCCCGGGGAAGACGCTCTTCCGGCTGTCGGCCGGGACCGGGCTCGGCAAGAACGGCGCGCTCCGTCCCGAGGCGACCGCCGTCGCCCTGTCGGTGGCCCCCTGAGGCGATCGTGATGACCCGGTCCCGGACCCGCGGATACTCGCTCGTCGAGCTCGTCGTCGTCGTCACGCTGATCCTCGTGCTGACGGCGATGATCGTTCCGGTGGCCCGGTTCAACTGGACGCGGATGAAGGAGATGGAGCTGAAGGAAGCGCTCCGGACGATGCGCACGGCCATCGACGAGCACAAGCGCCTCTCCGACCAGGGGCTGATCCCGGTCGAGCTCTCGACCGAAGGGTACCCGAAGGACCTCGAGACGCTCGTGGAAGGGATCGAGCTGGTGGGGCAGGTCAAGAAGGTGCGGAAGTTCCTCCGGAAGATCCCGGTCGACCCGATGACGGGTGAGGCGGAGTGGGGCATGAGAAGCCTGCAGGACGATTTCGACTCGACCAGCTGGGGGCGGCAGAACGTCTACGACGTCTACTCCCTGTCCGAACGGACGGGTCTGGACGGCACGAAGTACAAGGACTGGTGAACATGACGAGCCTCCTGACGACCGTGCCGGAGGGCACGCTCTCGGCCCCGCCGGACACCCTCCCTCCCACCCGGCGCCGTGGCTTCACGCTGATTGGCTCGCCGGGGGGCGTGCCTTCGGGCGCCCCCCGGACCCCCCACCGTGTCCTCGAGGGCCTTGGCTTCACACTGATTGAACTGCTCGTCGTCATGGCGATCATCGGCATCCTGGCGTCGATCGGCATCCCGATGCTCCTGCAGACCCCGATCAAGGCCAAGGAAGCCGCCCTCCGGGAGAACCTCTTCACCTTCCGTTCCTGCCTCGACCAGTACAAGGCCGACAAGGGCCATTACCCCGAGTCGCTCGAGGTCCTGGTCCAGGACAAGTACATCCGGAAGGTCCCGATCGATCCCTTCACCAAGGCGGCCGACACGTGGGAGCTCGTTTTCGAGGAGCCCTCCTCGGCCGAGGCCGCGACGGACGAGCCGCCGGGCGTCATCGACATCCACTCGGGCTCGACGGCGACGGCACTCGACGGGACCGCCTACAGCACGTGGTGATCGTGGCGGGGCCGCGGAAGGGGCGAGGCGGGTACACGCTCGTCGCCCTCCTCGTCGCGATGACGGTGGCGTCGATCCTGATCGCCTCGGTCCTGCCCCTGGCCTCGGCGCAGGCTCAGCGCGATCGCGAGGCCGAGCTGGTTTTCCGCGGCCTCCAGTACGCGGAAGGGATCCGCGTCTTCCGGCGACGCTTCGGGCGCTACCCGAACTCGCTGAAGGAGCTCCTCGAGGTGAAGCCCCGGAGCATTCGCAAGGTCTGGAAGGACCCGATGACGAAGGATGGCGAGTGGGGAATCATCACGATGGCGGGGACTCCTGTGACGACGGGTGGCGGGACGGGCTCGGGGCTGAATCCGCGGCCGACCCCGACGCCTCGGCCGACGTCTCCCCCCGGTCCGTTCGGACCGCCGGGAGGTGCGGGCGGGAGCGGCCTGCCCGGGGTCGACGGCGCCCCCCCGGGTCCCGTGATGGGCGTCTTCTCCAAGTCGACCGAGAAGGGCTACCGGCTCTTCGAGGGGCGGGAGGCGTACAACGAGTGGCGCTTCACCGAGGAGAGCCTGGGTGTCAAGTCCGGGACGGGCGGATCCGGCATGGGCTCCGGGCCGATCCCTGCCACCGGCGGCGTCAAGAACTGATCTCTCCGGGCCCGACGGTAAGATCCGTGCCGTGGAGACCCGGACCCTCGGAGACGGCCTCGCCGTCTGGCTCGACCCGATGCGCGACGTGCGGAGCGTCGCCCTCGGCGTCTACGTGGCGGGAGGCTCGGCCGACGAGGAGCCCTCCGCGCTCGGATCGACCCACTTCCTCGAGCACCTCCTCTTCCGGCGCTCCCGGCGCCGCACGGGCGCGGCCATCGCCCGGACGACCGACCGGCTCGGCGGCGACTGCGACGCCTACACCACGAAGGAGTGGATGGCGGTTCACGCCCGGACACCCGCCGAGCGTCTGCCCGACGCCCTCTCCCTCCTGCTCGACCTGACGGAAGCGCCGGCCTTCACGGCCGACGACGTCGAGACCGAGCGCAAGGTCATCCTCGAGGAGATGGCCGAGGCGAACGACGTCCCGGAGGACCGCCTCCACGAGACGTTCGTCCGTTCCTACTGGCCCGACCACCCCCTCGGCGCCCCGATCCTCGGGACCGGCGAGACCGTCCGCTCCCTGACCCGCGGCCGCCTGGTGAAGCGGTTCCGCGAGATCTTCCGGCCGGAAAGGACGCTCCTCGTCGCCATCGGGGCGTTCGAGCCGGAGTCCTTCCTCGAGCTCCTCTCGGCCGAGCGGAAAAAGCGCCGCCACGCGGCGGGCCCGCTCGGTCCGGCCGCCGGGGCCCGTCCGTCGCCCACGGCCACGCGCTGCGCGTTCCACATCCCGCGGCTCGACCTGACCCAGACACACCTCCTCGTGGGGACGCCGGCCCCGGCCTACGCCGACCGGCAGGTCCCCGCCGCCTGGCTCCTTTCCGTCGTTCTCGGCGGAGGCGTCTCGTCCCGCCTCTGGCGGCGTGTCCGCGAGCGGCACGGCCTCGCTTACCACGTCGGAGCGGGGCTCACCCTTCACCGCGACGGCGGGATGGCGCTCATCGAGGCGGCGACGGCGCCGAAGAAGCTTCCGAAGCTCGTCCGCGCCACGGGGGCCGTCCTTCGCGAGCTGCGCAACACCGGGATCACGCGCTCCGAGCTTCGGCGGGCGAAGGACCAGGTCCGCGCCGAGATCGCGATGTCCCTCGAGTCGACCTCCTCGCGCCGCGAGGGTGTGGCTCGCGCCTGGTTCTTCCGGGGGCGCCCCTGGGAGGCCGACGAGGTGATCGCCGAGATCGAGGCCGTGACGGCCGCCGAGATCGACGACGCCATCGGCGTTCTCTTCAGAACCCCAGATTCCACCGGGTTCGGCGTGACGGGCCCCTCCCTCGTCGGAGCCACCGTCGACGACCTCGCGGGCGAGCTCGCGGCGTGAGCGTCGCCGCAGGCGTGCCGACGAGCGTGCCGACGAGCGTCGAGGTGCGGTTCCGGCTCCGACCCGAGTGCGAAGACCTCGGGCCTCCCGAGTACGCAAGCGACCTCGCGGCGGGCGCCGACCTGCGCGCGGCCCTCGACGCACCGTTGACGATTGCTCCCGGGGCGCGCGCCGTCGTCCCGACCGGCCTGACGCTCGAGATCCCGCCCGGTTTCGAGGCGCAGGTCCGGGCCCGGTCGGGCCTGGCGCTGAAGAAGGGGCTCGCGCTCGCCAACGGCGTCGGGACGATCGACGCCGACTACCGGGGCGAGGTCGGCGTCATCGTCGTGAACCTCGGCGCCGAGCCGGTCACTCTCGCCCGCGGGGAGCGGATCGCCCAGCTCGTCGTGGCGCCCGTCGTGCGGGCGCGTTTCACGCGGGCTCCCGAGCTGAACGGCACCGCGCGCGGCGCCGGCGGCTTCGGGTCGACGGGGACGGCGTGATCGAGGTCGCCTTCCTGGGGTCGGGCTCCACCGGGAACTGTGCGGTGATCCGCGCCGGCCGCACCGCCGTCCTCCTCGACGCCGGCCTCTCACCGCGGCAGATCGGCGTGCGGCTCGGCTCGCTCGGAATGACTCTCGACGACGTCGGGGCGCTCCTCCTGACGCACGAGCACTCGGACCACGTCTCCTCGGCGGCGGTCCTCGCCACGAAACGCGGCATTCCCGTCTATGCCACGCAAGGCACGCTCGCGAAGGCGGGCCTCCCCGGGCCGCTCTTCGCCGATCTGCGCACCGTCGCGGACGGCGCGGAGCTCTGCTTCGGCGCGGGCGACCTGACCGTCCGCGTGACCCGGACGCCGCACGACGGGGTCGACCCGGTCTGCTACGTCTTCGCAGACGGCGCCGGGCGGCGCGTCGGGATCGCGACGGATATCGGGCACCTCTCGAAGAAGGTCCTGGCGGCGCTCGAAGGGTGCGAGGTCCTCGGCCTCGAGGCGAACCACGACGTCGACGTCCTTCGGGAAGGGGCCTACCCGGCTTTCCTGAAGAAGCGGATTCTCTCGGATGTGGGGCACCTCTCGAACGAGGCCGCGGCTGCGGGCCTCGCCCGCCTGCTCGGCGAACGGACGAGGATCGTCGTGGGGCTGCACCTGTCGAAGAGCAACAACACGCCGACCCTGGCCGAGCGCGCGCTCCGCCAGGGCGTCGAACGGCTCGGGGCGAAGGTCGTCCTCGAGGTGGCGGGTCCGGACGCCCCGACCGGCTGGTACCGGGCGCGGCCCGCGGGAGGAATCGGATGAAGGTCCAGGTGACGGTGGTTCCGAAGTCGGGAATCCTCGACCCGCAGGGGAAGGCGATCGCGGGGGCGCTGGCGCGGCTCGGCTTCCCGGGCGTCGGCGACGTCCGCGCGGGGAAGGTCTTCCGTGTCGAGGTCGAGGCGAAGGACGCCGCCGAGGCGACGGCTCTCGCCGGGCAGATGGCCGAGAAGCTCCTCTGCAATCCCGTCATCGAGGAGTACGAGGCCGAGGTGCTCGGGTGAGCGCCGGGGCGCGGCCGCGCGTCTCGGTCGTCGTCTTCCCCGGCTCGAACTGCGACCACGACGCCGTCCACGCCGTCGAGGCGACGATCGGGGCCGACGCGCGCCTCGTGTGGCACGCCGGCACCGACCTCGGCCGCCCCGACCTGGTCATCCTCCCCGGCGGCTTCTCCTACGGCGACTACCTCCGCTGCGGTGCCCTCGCCCGCTTTTCGCCCGTCATGGAGGCGGTCCGCGACTTCGCGGCGAAGGGGGGGCCCGTCCTCGGCATCTGCAACGGCTTCCAGGTCCTCTGCGAGGCGGGGCTCCTCCCGGGCGCGCTTCTCCTGAACGCGGGCCAGAAGTTCCGCTGCGAGGACGTCTTCATCCGCGTCGAGACGATCCGGACGCCGTTCACCGCCGAGCTGACGAAGGGGGACGTCCTGCGCCTCCCGATCGCGCACGGCGACGGCAACTGGCGCGCCGAGGCCCGGACGTGGGACGACGTGACGAGCCGGGACCAGGTCGTCTTCCGCTACTGCGACGCAGCCGGGACCCGCGCTGCCGGCGCGAACCCGAACGGCTCCCTCGACGACGTCGCGGGCGTCTGCAACCGGGAGCGGAACGTCGTGGGGCTCATGCCTCACCCCGAGCGCGCCTCCGAGGCGATGCTCGGCAACGCCGACGGCGCGCGCCTCTTCCGGTCGTTCGCGAACGGGCTCCTGCTCGGCCGGACGGCCTGAGGCGCCCTAGTTCGGCGCGTCCTTCTTCGCCTCTTCCTTCTTCCCGTCCGTTTCCTTCCCGAAGACGTCGTTCGCCACCAGCGCCTTCGGGTCGTAAGGGGAGGGAGCGCCGCCGAGGTACTTGTGGAACCAGTCGAGGTGGGCGGCGTAGTAGAGGACCATGTCGTACCAGCCGGGCCAGTGGCTCGCGTTCTCGAGGACGATCAGTCGCGACGGGACGCCCATCTTCTGCAGGTCGGTGAAGAACGCGAGCGACTGCGTGTAGGGGACGCGAAAGTCCTTCTGGCCGGTGACGACGAGCGTCGGGATCCTGAATTTCGGAACGTACGACGACGGGCTCTGTTTCGCGTACCCCTCGGGGTTCTGCCAGGGAGCCCCCTTCAGGTCCCACTCGGGGAACCAGAGCTCCTCGGTCATCGAGTACATCGACCGGAGGTCGTAGACACCCATCATCGAGGCGAGCGCCTTGAAGTGGTCGTCGTTTCCGGCGAGCCACATCATCGCGTAGCCGCCCCACGACCAGCCCATCGCCCCGATCCGGTCCTTGTCGGCCCACGGCTGCACGGCGAGCCAGTCCGCCACGGCGACGACGTCCTTCATCACCTTGCCGTCCCAGTCGCCCGAGATCGCGGCGGTGAAGTCCTGCCCCCAGCCGGTCGAGCCGTGCGGGTTCGGGAACGCGACGACGTAGCCCGCGCCCGGGTAGACCTGCGCGTCGCCGCGGAACGCGTCGGCCCACTGCATCTGCGGGCCGCCGTGGACGTTCACGATGACCGGGTATTTCTTCGCCGGGTCGAAGCCGTGCGGCTTGACGAGGAGGACCTGGATCTTCTTGCCCGACGGGCTGTCGACGTAGGCCTCCTCCATCGGGCGGAAGTCGACCTCGGCAACGAGGGCCTGGTTCTGGAACGTGAGGGGCGTCGTCGTGCCGGGCTCCTTCCCGGCGAGCGCGACCCGCCAGAGTTCCGTCGGCAGGTGCATCTGCCGGCGCGCGAGGACGGCCCACGTCCCGTCGCGCGAGATCTCGAACGAATCGACGTGCCCGACGGCCGTGGCGACCTGGACCGTGGCGGTAGCGAGGTCGAGGTCGAAGAGCGGCGTCCGGCCCTTCATGTCGGCGAGGAAGAAGATCCGTTTCCCGTCCGGGTGAAAGCGGTAGTCGCCGACCCCGGAGTCGAACGCCTCGGTGAGGACGCGGCTCGCGCCGGTCGCCCGGTCGTAGAGGGCGAGGAGGAAGCGGTCGGACTCGTAGCCGGGGGTCCGCTGCATCCGGAAGGCGATCGACGTTCCGTCGGGGGAGTATTTCGGAGAGCCGTCGAAGGCCGGGTTCTTCGCGGTGAGGTTCTTCGGCGCCTTCAGCTGCTCCGGCGTCCCGTCCACCGGGACGACGTAGACGTCGACGTTCGTCGAGAAGGCCGGGTTCGCGTCGCGGCTCGACGTGAAGGCGAGCTCCTTCCCGTCGGGGGAGACGTCGAAGTCGGCCCCGCCGCCGAGGGAGAAGGCGGGCGAGTCGAAGTCGCCGGGTGTCAGGTCGACGAGGGGGGCTTTCACGTCGGCGAGGTCCATCCGGAGGACGTGCGTCCGTTTTCCATCCTCCCAGGTGTCCCAGTGCCTCACGAAGAGGGTGTCGGCGAGGACCGCCTTCATCTTCCCCTTGTCCATCGCCTCGTCCCTCTTCCGGTTGCAGTCGAGGTCGGCGCCGCACGCGGGCCAGACCTCGGCGACGAGGAGGAGGCGCTTCCCGTCGGGCGTGAAGCGGAACGCGCCGACGCCTCCGGGGACGCCGGTCTTCTTCTCGGGCTCGCCCCCGGCGAGAGGCAGGAACCAGACCTGCGGGTCGCCGGAGCGGGTGGAGAGAAACGCGAGCGTCGCGCCGTCGGGGGAGAACGCCGGGCTCGAATCGCGCTTGTCGAGGACCGTCAGGGCGCGGGCGTTCTTCCCGTCGGCATCGACGCGCCAGAGGCTCGTCCAGCGCTTGACGGCCGGCAGGTCGGTCGTCGTGACGGTATAGACGAGGCTCCGTCCGTCCGGTGCGATGACGGGCTCGGCCACACCCTTCACCTTGTGGAGGTCCTCGATCGTCACGGCTCGCTTCTCGGGGGCGGCGGCCAGGGGCAGTGCGGCCAACGCGAACAGGGCGGCTGCGAGGGCGGGCTTCAGGGTCATTCGAGTGTCTCCTCCGGGAGGGTCGGGAGACCCGTTCCCGTCATTGGCGGAAGGCGTAGGGAACGGAGACCGTCAGCTTCTCCCAGGAGATGCGGAGGTTTCCCCGGAAAGCGTCCTCCGGGAGGAACGAGATCGTGAAGGCCTCCAGGGTGTCGGCGCGCGTCTCGACCTTCATGCCGATCCGCACGACGTCCATCTTCGGGTCGTACTCCGTCCCCCACTGCCCCGTCTGACGATTCACGATGAGCTTCCAGGCCTTTTCTCCCGGCAGGGTGTAGAGCGTGTAGGTCCCTTTCGGAACGACGACGTCTCCGAGGGTCAGGTCGACGTTCGTCTTCAGCGTCGTCGCGGCGTTGGCACCCGTCCTCCAGACCGTGCCCCACGGGACGAGACCCCCGAAGATCTTCCGGCCCTTCGCGAACGGGCGGCTGTACTCGACCTGGACCTGCCCGGTGCCGACGGCGATCACCTCCGTCGCGCGGGGCGAGAGGGGCACGCGGGGAAGGGGGGCCTTGGCCGACTGCGCGAGTGCGCCGGCGGCGAGGAGACAAAGGGAGGCAGGGAAGACGGCACGTCGCATTCGGTCTCCGGGGCCGGCTTCCTGCCAGCCCGGACGCGAGTTTACGGGAAGGGCCCGTGGTTCCGGCCTTCCGTCGGCCTCCGGGTCGCTCTGCTACTCTCCCGCCCCCGCGGCCGAAGCCGCGACGAGGTCTCGCCATGGCACCGCAATACATCTACACGATGGTCAACCTCCGGAAGGTCGTCCCGCCCCAGCGGGAGATCCTGAAGGGGATCTACCTCTCCTTCTTCCCCGGCGCCAAGATCGGCGTCCTCGGCCTGAACGGCGCGGGGAAGTCGTCGCTCCTCAGGATCATGGCGGGCGTCGACAAGGACTTCAACGGCGAGGCGTTCCCCGCGGAAGGGACCCGCGTCGGGTTCCTGCAGCAGGACCCGTGGCTCGACCCTGCGAAGACCGTCCTCGAGAACGTCGAGGCGGCCGTCGCGCCGGTGAAGAAGCTCCTGGCGCGGTTCGACGAGCTGGGCGAGAAGATGGGCGAGAGCCTCGCAGGCGACGAGATGGAGAAGGTCATGGCCGAGTACGGTCGGGTCCAGGACGCCATCGAGGCGGCGAACGGCTGGGACCTCGACCGGACCCTCGAGACGGCGATGGACGCCCTGCGCTGCCCGCCCCCCGAGTCCGACGTCACGAAGATCTCCGGCGGCGAGCGGCGTCGCGTCGCGCTCTGCCGGGTCCTCCTCGAGAAGCCCGACCTCCTCCTCCTCGACGAGCCGACGAACCACCTCGACGCCGAGTCGGTCGCCTGGCTCGAGCAGCACCTCGCCGAGTACCCCGGCACCGTCGTCGCCGTCACGCACGACCGCTACTTCCTCGACAACGTCGCCCAGTGGATCCTCGAGCTCGACCGCGGCGCCGGCATCCCGTGGAAGGGGAACTACACCTCCTGGCTCGAGCAGAAGGCGACGCGCCTCGCGCAGGAAGAGAAGGCCGAGACGGCCAAGCAGAAGACGCTCGAGCGCGAGCTGGAGTGGGTGCGGATGGGGACGCGTGCCCGGCACGCCAAGGGGAAGGCGCGCCTCCAGGCCTACGAGCAGCTCCTCGCCGACAGCGGCTCCGAGGGTCGCGGCGAGACGAACGAGATCACCATCCCGGCCGGGCCCCGCCTCGGCGACGTCGTCGTCCGCGCGGAGAGCCTGAAGAAGTCGTACGGCGACAACCTCCTCTTCGACGACCTCTCCTTCGACCTGCCGAAGGGCGGCATCGTCGGCGTCATCGGCCCGAACGGGGCCGGCAAGACGACCCTCTTCAAGATGATCATGGGCCTCGAGACGCCCGACGGCGGCGTCCTCAAGGTGGGAGAGACGGTCGTCCCCTCGTACGTCGACCAGAACCGCGACCGGCCCGACAAGACGAAGTCGGTCTGGGAGGAGATCTCCGGCGGCGAGGAGAAGATCATGGTCGGCCGGCGCGAGATGAGCAGCCGCGCCTGGTGCTCGATGTTCAACTTCAAGGGAGCCGACCAGCAGAAGCGGATCGGCGACCTCTCCGGCGGCGAGATGAACCGCCTCCACCTCGCCCGGACCGTGAAGAAGGCCGGCAACCTCCTCCTCCTCGACGAGCCGACGAACGACCTCGACGTCGACACCCTCCGGGCGCTCGAGGAGGCGCTCCTCTCCTTCGCCGGCTGCGCCGTCGTCATCTCGCACGACCGCTGGTTCCTCGACCGCGTCGCGACCCACATGCTCGCCTTCGAGGGGGACTCGAAGACGTTCTGGTTCGAGGGGAACTACCAGGAGTACGAGGCGGACCGGCACAAGCGCCTCGGCTCGGCCGCCGACATGCCGCACCGGATCAAGTACCGGAAGCTGACGACGGGGTAGGGGAGAGGGAGGGTACCTTCTCCCCGGAGGGCGCGCTCCGGCTCGAGCGCGTCCTCAGCGAGCCGGGAACCAGGCCCGCAGGACCGCACAGAGGCGGTTGAACGAGAGGTCCTCACACGGCGTCGTTGGGAGCGCCTGTGCCAGCTCCCGGAGAAGCGCGCTGGATCGTGGTTTGCCGGAGGCACGAAGGGCAAGCTCGATCGCCTCCTTGGGCCTATGGGGCTTGTGATCCCGCGGGCGAAGGAAGCCGGCATCCAGCAGTGCCCTCATCAGCTCCGACTCCCGCCCTTCCCACCCGAGCTTTCGCGAAAGCGCCGCCGAGCTGGTCCAGGCCCAGATCTCCAGCTCCGGATCGATCACTACTGCCGCCGCTCGCCCCGCCCAACCGTTCGCTTCGAGGCGTGCCACGACTTCACGCTCCAAAATCTCCGGAGCCGCCGCGTCCCGACCGCAACCTTCGCGATCAAAGACGACAAGGGCGAACGAGGCCATTTTCGACTGCGACCTGAGGAGGTCCTGGCTCTCCCGAAGGCAGCCCGGATCGTGACGGGGATGCGCGAGCGTGCGGACCTCGATCGGACGGATGCCGAGGTCATAGGGACGGTTCAGAAGGGCGGCGAGAACGAGCTCGATGGAGCGGTCGGCCGCCAGAATCACGAGGTCGGCACGCGGCCGACTCTCTGCCATGTCGACCAACGGCCGGCCGGCTGGCGACGACGCCGGCGTTGACGGCCGACGTCCGGTCATCCCAGGATGCCGCTTGCGAACAGCGTCCCGAGGTCGGTCTCGCCGCGCCAGTCCCGCAGGGCCGGGTGGTCAGCCCCGTTCACGATGTCCGTAGCGCCCTCCAGGGTTCTCGCGAAGCAGAGGACGTCCCGGGGCTTGACCAGACCGAGAATCACCGGCGAATGGGTGGCAACGAGGACCTGGGCTCCGTAAACGGACGAAAGCGACTGAAAGACCGATTCGACGGCGCGGGGATGGATGCCGTTCTCTGGCTCCTCAATGAGGAAGACGCCGCTCAGGTCGGGCAGGTAAGCGGGCAGCGTGAGAGCGAGGAGGCGGAGTGTCCCGTCGGAGGCGAGCCAGGATGGAATCTCGAGACCGCCGCCATAGCGCAGGACCAGGTATCGGTGTTTGTCATCCTCGCGCTCGATCGTCCGGATCGCCTCCAGATCTGGAAGCGCGGTCCTGATGTGACTCACCCAGTCGCGGAGCCGCTCCTCGTGGCGCTTTTCGAGGTCGGCCACGATCCACGGCAGGTTCGAGCCATCCGGTTTGAATCTCCGTGTCTGCCCAGGGGGGCTCGCCTTCCGGATCAGAAGGCTGTTCAGGACGAACGGCTGGACGCCCTCGATGAGGAGCCGCTTGAGCCACGTTGAAGCCGGAAACTTCGACTCGTCCTCGGGGAGGTTACCGAGGGCGGACTTGCGGGGCCCTAGCTTGAATGCAGGGGCCCAGCCCTTTCCGGCTCCGTTCGTGACCTCGGAGTAGAAGTTGTCGTTGCCACCGCGCACCTTGTTGACGACGGCCCGGACTCCGCCGCTCGCCTTCGCGGTGAGGAGGGTCTCTCTCGGAACAGTGCCCTCTCTAGGGAAGTCCAGTCGGGTCTGGTGAATCGAGTCGCGATGGGGCAGGAGCAGGACCTTCTCGGCGAGGATCGACGATTCGCCCGTGTTCGGGTCGCTGCCAATCTCGACCTCGTACCGAATCGTCTCTGCTGCCGTGGTCCGAAGTCGCACCCGCAGCTCCTCGGGAATGGAGGCCTCGACCGCCAGCTCGAAGGAGCCGCCGCAGCGACCCCACGTCAGGTCCGAGAAGACGGCGCTCTCCTCGGTCACGGCGGCTTCGAGCCCATCTGCGACGAGGCGACCGAGAAGGGACACGACTCCCAGGAACGTCGTCTTCCCGCTGGCGTTCGGTCCGACAAGGACGTGGAACGGGCCGAGCGGCCGTCGGACGTCCTTGAGGCAGCGGTAGCGAAGGGCCTCGATGAGCGAGATCACGGTGCCTCCGGTGGTGCTGCGAGTTTACTCGGGAGCGCTCGGGCGAACGATCCTACTCTCGCACCTGACCGGGCTTTGTCGCCGGATCGCCCCGGTCACCGCCCGACCGGCCACGTGTCGCTGATCCCCAGCCTGGAAGCGTATCTGCACCCTTACCAGCTTCCGACGGCCTCCCTGACAAATCGTGCAGTCCCCTCGAAATCGAGGAAGTATCGTCCGATCACTTCCCTCGCGAATCTCGCGGGAAGGAGCGGCTGAAACTTGCTGAGGCGAAATGGGGGTAGCCCAGTCCGAAGCGATTCGATCCGCGCCACGTCGTCGAAGAACCCGGGCGTGGCGACCGCGCGAAGGGCCCTCTCGACGGTCTCCGGCGTCGCGTCGGCTCCCTCGACCCTCAGCTCGAGGTTGTCCGCGACGACCCGAACGGGAAGGGCACGCTCGATGACCGCCTTGAGGGTGTCGTTGATCCGGCCGCCGGCGTAGGTCAGCGCCCGCACCGAGCTCTGCCCCGAGAGAATCGGAATCCGTATCTGCGTCAGCTGAACGCCTCGCTCCTCGCGAAGCATGGCGAGAGCGCGCCGGGCCTCCGGCTCGAGATACGCCGGCTCGACCTCCTCGGTCAGCAGACGCCGAATCCTCTGGCACACCTCCCGGCTCAACATCTGGGGCAGGAAGCCTCCCCAGGTCGGGGTTCGACCTCGAGGGGCGGGGTCGACCTCCACGCGTCTCTCCTTGTGGAACACGGAGACGACCACCCAGGAGCGGCCCCCGAGGACGAAGCAGCTCTTTCCGTCCTCGAGCCGCTCGACGAAGCTCTGCTCCAGGGTCCCCAGCTCCTGCCGGGCCCGCGTCTCCACCCTGTAGAGGGCCGGAGTCGAGAAGACCGCGTAGAGCTCGAGGAAGTTCCGCCGGCCCAGCTCCCGTTCGGCGCGCTCTCCGAAGAGGAGCCGGCCACCGGCGCTCGTGAGGTATCCCTCGCCGAGGAGGTGATCCAGAAGCTCGGCCACCTCCGTGTCGGAGACTCCTGCGAAGTCCGGCACCCGCCTCAGAAGCGCCCGGGCCTCGGCCGTCCCGATCCCGCCATGCTGGAGCGAGAGCGCGAGAAGCTGATGGACGAGCACGGGCCAGCAGCGGTCCTGTGGCGGAACCGGCTCGACCCAGCCCTCACGCGCCAGCTCGATGAGAGACGCGGCGAGAAGGACGCTCTCCGCGCTCTGGCACAGGAACGTCGTGTTCGAGGTCTGCCCTTCGCGCCGGCCGGTGCGCCCCATTCGCTGGAGGAACGAGGAGACCGTGCTCGGCGCGTCGACCTGGAGGACGAGGTCGAGGTCGCCCACGTCGATACCGAGCTCGAGCGTCGACGTCGCCACGATGCACGCTGGCCCGCTCGAGCGGAATCGATCCTCCGCGGCCTGCCGCTCCTCCAGCGAGACGGAGCTGTGATGGACGAAGACGTCCGTCCCCAGATCCCGAATACGTCCGGCGACCTTCTCCGTGAGAGCGCGGCTTGCGCAGAAGACGAGGATCTTCCGGCCCCGGCCCCTCCGCGCCGCCTCCCGGGCCAGGTCGCCGGGGGCCTCCCGGAGCAGGACGAGCAGCTCCCGGGCATTCCGGCCGTGTTCCGGCTGAACGACCCGCCCCTCTCTCCGTGACGAGCCTCCGAGCCAGCGAAGGATCTCCTCGGGGTTCCCGACGGTGGCGCTCAGGCCGATGCGCTGTACGTCGTGCCGGCTGATGAGAGCGATCCGCTCCAGGACCGACATCAGGTGCGCTCCCCGATCCGTCCCGGCGAAGCTGTGGATCTCGTCGACGATGACGGCCCTGAGGTCCGGGAAGAGCCTGCCGACGGGGACCCTCTGCGAGAGGAGCATCGCCTCGAGCGACTCCGGCGTCGTCATCAGGATGGCCGCCGGGTCGGCGATGAAGCGTCGCTTGTGGCTCGCCGTCCGGTCTCCGTGCCACACGAATCGGTCGAGGCCCACCATCTCGGTGTAGAGCCCGAAGCGCTCTTCCTGGTTGTTCAGGAGGGCCCGCAGCGGCGAGATGTAGAGCGCCCCGACTCCCTCCGGTTCGTTCTCGACGAGGCCCGCCAGGACGGGGAACAGGGCCGCCTCGGTCTTTCCGCCCGCTGTCGGGGCGAGGACGACGGTGTTCCGGCCGTCGAGGATCTCCTCGGCGGCGCGCTCCTGGACGGGCCGGAGCGCCGGCCAGCCGAGACGCTGGGCAATCCCGTCCTGCAGGCGTTGCGGGAACCTGCGAAGGACCGTCACGGGTTCCCCTTAGACCTCGACGAGCGCGGGCGAATATCCCTCTTCGTCCTCCGGTTCCGGTTCGAACGGAGGCACTCCCCTGCTGATCCGCAGCTCCGGTTCGTTCAGCTCCGCCACGTTCAAAACGGCCTCCGGGCCCGGCTCGAACGCCGGGTCCTCCTCCACGAGGTCCATCAGGTCGACGAGCCGGCGCAGGAACTGGCGCGGGACCACGCCGACATCTCCCCGAAACCCTTCCGTCACCTTCGCGACGAGGGCGTCGATCACCGCGCGCGTGACCTTCGCTTCGATCCTGTGCGGGTTCGATGCCGGGTAGAGCTCCCGGAGCCGGAGCGCCACTTCCTCGAGCCTCGGCCGGTCGAACGGCGTCAGCGCCAGCTGAGGCTGGCGGAGGCTCGCGCTCTCTCCGTGCTTCAGAAACTGGATCCTCTCGTGGAGGGGGGCGAGTCCGGCGACTCCCCGCCGCGTGTCAAAAAACTCGGGCGTGCCAGTGAAGAGCCAGAAGAGCCCCGGAAACTGCGCGGCCGCGTCGATGATCTGCCGGATCCCGTTCAGCGACTTCCCGCGCACGTCCTGCCGCATCCGCAGGATCGTCTCGGCCTCGTCGATGATGATGACGAGACCTTTGTAGCCGGCGGCCTTGACGATCTCCAGGACACCCCGGAGGTAGTCCATCGCCTCGCGGCTGCCGATGTCGCCCTTGATCCCCGCGGCCCTCTTGACCCCCGCCGCGACGTTCTCGCTTCCGGAGAGCCACGACAGCAGCGCCCCCGCACCGGACAGGTCGCCCGTTTGCTTGAGCTCGAAGACCTTCCGGAGAACGCGGGCGAGGTCCTCGGGTGCCTTCCCCGCGGTCCGGGACGCCACCTCCTCCGTGAGCCGCCGGGCCACCGTCTCGTCAAAGCCCATGCCGTTCACGTTCTCGCCACCGGCGATGAGCGCCTCCTCGACGCGGGCGATCCACCGGTCGACGACATCCGCCAGGGCCCCTCGCGGACAGGCCGTCGTTCCCAGCTCCTGCACGACCCGTCGGTACAGCTCGTCGAACCTGTGGAAGTGGAGATCGTTGTCCGAGACGACGACGAAGCTCGTCGCGAAACCCGCCGCCTGGGCGTCGAGCACCGCGAGGCGTGCCATGAACGTCTTCCCGCAACCGTATCCGCCACGCAGGAACTTGAAGACGCCTTCCCCGCGCCCGGCGAGATCGAGGAGCCGCCGGATCTCGCCACGCGGCCGCTCGATCCCGACGGCAAACTCTTCGATGCCTCGTTCCGGGACGAGGCCGGAGCGAAGCCGCTCGAAGACGTGATCGATGTCCCGACGATTCGGCATGAGAAGTCTCCAAGGAAAAGAGTAGCGCGATCGAGAGAGCCTCGGGCCGATTGAGCCAGGACTGGGCCCGCCGGTGCCCAGCTTGGAGCTCGATAGTGGCACCCAGGATGGTCGTGACCCTACCGCCGGACCCCGGTTTCGCCGGGGGTTGCCGCATACTCCCCGCGAGTGGCCAACCGCACCCCAGTCGACCGCCCCCTGCTCTCAGCCGCCGTTCGTCACCTGCGTGACTCGGAGCATCTTTCGGACCCCTCGAGCCCTGATGCGTCGATGGATCAGGCATTCCATCTCGCGGGATTCGCTCCGGAGTGTGTTCGGAAAGCGATCCTCGCGTCGTCCTGGGTTTTCAAGCCGCTCGGGCACGCCCTCGGTGACGACGCCGACCTCATTCTCGACCTCTTCACGCTGCTCGAACCGGGCGTCCTCCGCTACAACCTGTCGGGTTGGGCCGCCCGGTTTCCCGAACTTTCCAGATGGAGGCCTGACGTTCGCTACGAGGCAACGGGCACCCGGACCGAGGAGCGGGCTCGGGCAATCGTCTCGGAATCCCGGGACCTGACCATCGGCCTCCTTGCGGCGCTCTGGGCGGATGGACGCCTGAACCAGGAGAACTTCGGATGGTGACTTTCGACGAGGTCCTCCCGACGTTACTCGGGACTGTCGAACCCCTGACTCCCGGGTCCGGGATCGGTCGACTTTGTGCGGTTCGCGATCTCCGCGGCCAGGTGCGGCTCGTTGCTGAAGCGGAGCCGGGTCCGCCTCCAGGTCTCGACGCCGCGCTCGGTGGAATCGAAGACGAGCTCCAGGCCGCTCTCGGCCCCTACTTCGTTCGACCGATCCTCTCGACGCACCATGGCCGCGAGAAGGGGAAGATTGCGAGGGCTCTCCTCGATCAGGCTGCGCCTTGGGAGAATCCGAGATTCCGAGATAACGCCAGCGGCGAAGACCGGGATGCTAAGGCGGACTTCTGGTGGCTCCTGGAGCGACGCCTGTCGAAGGAGAGCTGGCTCGGAGAAGACGCCGGGACCTGCCCGTGGCCCCTTCGGTCCGGGACGCCCCTCATCGTCACATTCCATTCCTTCAAGGGAGGGGTTGGGCGAACGACCGCACTCGCCTCTTGCGCCTGGCAGCTCGCGAAGGAGGGCCGGAGGGTCGCGGTCCTGGACCTGGATCTGGAAGCCCCCGGGGTCTCGACCCTGCTCGAAGCCGAAACTCACCGAGGCCTCCTCGACGTCATGATCGACGCCCTCGCGACGGGGCGAGTGTCCCTCGAGAACGCCATGGCCGCGGCGAGCGCCCTGCCGCCTGCCGAAGCATCGCTGGTCGACGTGATTGGCGCGGGCACGCTCGGTCTTCCGTATCTCGAGAAGCTCGCGCGTCTGGACTACGCGAGTTCGGGCGCGTGGAAGGACCCGATTGCTAGCCCGGTGGAATCCGCCTTGAAGGAAACGCTCGTTGTGCTTAGGCGCGAGCGGAGACCCGATGTGATTCTCCTCGATGCCAGAGCGGGGCTTCACGATCTGGCAGGCCTTTCCCTTCACGGTCTGGCACACGTCGACGTCCTCTTCACGAGGTGGTCCGCTCAGGCGCTTCAGGGGCTCGACTTGACGCTCAATGTCCTCGCGCGTCGAAAGCGGGACGACCTTCGAGCCGTTGTCGTCCATGCGATGGCCCCGCGAGATCCGGAATCCGAGGCCGGCCGGGCGGAAGTGACCTTCGTACGAGAGCGGGTCTACTCGATCTTCCAGCAGTACGCCTACGGGGATGACGTGCCGGCGCTCGACGACGAGACGGCCGGCCATTGGCCTTGGCAGCTGCCGTACCACAGCGACCTCGAGGGCTCCAGAACTCTCGCTTCGCTCGAGGAACCGCTCTTCTCGGTGGGATTTCGAAGGGTGAAGGAGAGAATCGAGGAGATCGGCACGGAAGAGGAACCCGAATGAAAGCGCCGAGCCTAGGACAACGCACCTCCGTCGGAGGCCACGGTCATGGACGCTGATGAACGCAAGAGGCTCCTGGGAGACCTCCAGAGCATGGCTCGGACCGAAGCCGAGAACTTCGGTGAAGACGTAACGCGCTGGTTCCTGCCTCTCCCTGTGCACCGTCTCGCTCTCCGGCCAGAGACGGTCATTGTCCGAGGAGGCCGGGGAGCCGGTAAGAGCGCTTTGTTCAGGCTCCTGGGACCCGGGTTCGATGCGACGCGCATCCGCCGCTTCTTCCGTGATGATCAGATCCCCGACGCGCGATGGGTCGATGCCTTTTCGCAATCGACTGACCGCCATCCAGAGGTCGGGATCCTCGACTCCTTCGGGCGCTCAGCGTCATCGGAACAGATCCGCGCCTTCTGGATGGGGCACCTCCTCCTGCGGCTAGAGGATGAGAATCTAGTGCCTCCCCAGGCCGGGCCACTCGAGAAAGCGCGTTTCGCACGGAACGATGTTGGTGCGTGGGTGCCCAATGTCGCGGGGGAGCTCGGGTGGCTGGCAAACGAGCTCGACCAGACTGAGCGCCGCCTGGCATCGGAAGGCTTGACGGCCTTCGCGACCTACGACCACCTGGATCGAATCGGCGCGTGGGATCCCACGATTCGCCGTAGATTCGTCGGTGGGCTGCTGTCTCTCTGGCTTTCGCTTTCGAACAGGTACCGCTTCCTCAGAGCGAAGATCTTCCTCAGAGATGACCTTCTCGACGCGGGCGAGCTCGCATTCGCCGATGCGAGCAAGCTCCGTGCGCGATCTGTCTCTATCGAGTGGGAAGTCGAGCACCTTTATCGGGTCTGCGTACGCCACATGGCCGCGCTATCACCTGCGCTTGCCGAATGGTTGCGGGGGGGGGCTGGAAGTCAGTTTTCGGTTACGGAAGACCCGGATTTCGGCTGGATGCCCGGGCCGATGCCGGAAGGCGTACAGCGAACCTTTGCCAAACGTCTTGCCGGCGAGGCGATGGGGACCGGAACGAACAAGGGATACACATACCGTTGGATCCCGAATCACCTGCAGGACGCGCAGCGTCGGCTCGTGCCGAGATCGTTCCTGAACCTCATCGGCTTCGCCGCCGAATCCGCTTTGAAGAAGCCTCTGCTCCGTGGTGCCCGGCTCCTCATCCCAAAGGACCTTCTGGCCGGTCTCGCGAAGACATCGCACGCTCGTTCCAGCGAGATCAAGGAGGAGTACGGGCTCGTGATGCGGCTGGAGAATCTCCGGGGTCTCTCAGTGATGCTCGAGCCGAAAGTGGCCATCGAGCGACTCGGCCGACCCGTGTCGGAGGAGCAGCAGGGGCTGAGCACGAACGGGGAGGCAGTCCTCGAGGAGTTGATTCGTCTCGGTGTCGTTAGCCGTCGGTCGGACGGACGGATCGACGTACCTGACATCTATCGGTCCGGCTTCGGCATTCTCAGAAAAGGGGGCGTGGCGAGAGCGAAGTAGATCACTTCTCGGTCGGCGACAGTGCCTGCCCGTCAGATTTGCTTTCTTGGCCTAACCCGAGCTGGCACGCTCCGTATCTCCGTATTGCCGAGTCTCACCTCGCCTCATCTTTCCCCCTCCCGCACGTACCTCTTCCCCTCGGGCGTCGACTCCACGCGTGTCTCGAACGGCACCCGGGCTCTCAACGCGTCGAAGCGCATCGAGAAGGTCCGGAAGGCTCGGGCCGTTCCGAGGAGGCGGGTCGCCTCGACCTCCGTGATCGAGCCGTGCCGGGCGAGGTGGACAAAGACCTTCCTGGCCCCTTCGTCTTCGATGTCGCCTTCCCACGATGCGGCGGTCGCCGAAGGGGCCTGGGCCGCAGGAGGGCCTCCGGCCTTCCGTCCGGCGACGCCGAACCAGGTCTCGGGGCTGACCGGCGCGGCGCGGACGACGCCGTCGGGGTGGAAGACCTCGACCCGCAGCTTTTCGTCGGCCGGTCCCTCCATGGAGAAGAAGACCTCGGTCCACTCCGTTCCCGAGCGCAGCTCGAGCCGGCCACCTCGGATGACCCCGTTCCCTCGTGCGTCGCGCAGGAGGACGTCGACGTCTCGCCGTCCCGCGGCGCGGAGGGCGAGCGCGACCTCCGACCGCTCGGCGAACGCGAGGCTCCCGGGCGCCGGGGCGATCCGCACTCTCAGGCACGAGAGCCCCAGCACCTCGCCCGCCGCTTCCGCCTCGACGCGCCACTCCGCCTCTCCGCTCGCCGAAGCCCGGGCGTCGCTCAGGACGAGGACCGGGATCACCCGCTCGGGAAGGCTGTTGCCGCCGTGGACGAACGTCGCCCCGGTCACGCCCGTCGCGAAGACGGTCGTGTCCTCGAGGAAGAGGAGATTCCCTTCGACGCCGTCGTATCCGAGGTCGGAGAGCGGGACGGCGACCATGCCCGTCTCCTGCCGCTTCTCCGCCGCGAAGACGTGCCTGCGCTCCGGGTCACGCCGGCTCCCGTAGGGCCGCACCGCCGTCGTTTCGTCGAGGAGGAGGAAGCCGTGATCGGCCGTCACGACGATGCGCTTCGCCCCTGCCCCCTCGAGCAGGAAAATGGCCGACCGGAGCTGCCGGAGCGTCTGCTCGAACGTCGCGAGGCCCACGTTCGCCTCTCCCGCGTCGTCGATCTCCCGGCTCGTCACGACGACGAGCCGCGCGCCTCGGATCTTTCGCGCGAGCGCGGCGACGTCGAGGTCGACCAGCTCCTTCAGGTCGAGGAGAAGTGCGGGCGCCCCCGTGGAGCGCGCCCCCATCGCCTTCGCCCGGTCCAGCGGCTTCCGCACGGAGATCTCGCCCGTCCGGAAACCCTCGAACGACCCGTTCGTGACGATCGGCCGCAGCCTCCCCTCGAGGGCGACCGGGGCGAGGGCGTTCATCCCGACGGCCGTGAGCGACGGCAGCTCCGACAGCCGGGCCGACAGCTCGACCCCGGCGCCCTCGCGCCTCTCAGCCCGGAGCTCCCCGGCCAGCTCGGCGGCCATCTCGTATCGGAGGGCGTCGACGAGGAGGACGGCCGTCGTCCCGAGGCCCGAGGCGAGCGGGTGGACGACCTCGTCCCAGAGAGACCGCTGCCGGGAGGAAGACGGGGGAAGGAAGCCATGCGACCGGCAGAGGGCCGTGAAGTCGCGCGCCAGCCTGTCGGACCAATCCCGATATCCCCGCCGGAGAAGCGCCAGCGCTCCCTGGAGCGCTCCGAAGTGCGGGAGACGCGGCTCGAGGAGGGCGAGGCGGCGCTGCTCCAGCCTGCGATGCGCCTGGTCGACCCGGAAGGCGTCGCGTGTGTAGCGCTCCAGCGCGTCGACGACGTCCCGCGCCCCGGAGAGAGGCGCGGGCATCTCGGCGAGGAGGCGGCCGAGCTGTGCGGCTTCGCGCACGAGGCTCCACTCCCAGGCGTGCGTCCGCTCCCGCTCGGCCCAGAACGACTCGGTGACCCGCCGCGCCTCGGCCCACTCCAGCGCGCGGGCGTGCTCTCCGGCCCGCACGGCCTCGATCGCCCCCTCGAGGACCGTCCGCTCCTCCGACCGGAACGTGTCGATCCGGCCCAGATCCTCCGCCTTCATGCCCGACAGCTCCCCGGCGAGGAGCCCTTCCGTTTCGTCCGCGAGGCGCTCGTAGAGAGCCGGCTGACGGGAGCGGAGATGAACGGCCAGCCTGCCGCAGGACGCCACGACGGGCTTCGTGGCATTCGCCAGGGGCATCAGGACCGGGAGGTTCGGAGCGCGCTTCAGGTCGTGGACGTACTCCATGGCGAGGACCCACGACACGGCGGCCGAGCTGATCGCCTCCACCGCCTCCTTGCCGTGCGACCCGGCCCGCGGAACGCCGGTGAAGACCCGCCACGCCTCGTCCATCCCGGTCTGTCGTTCGAGCGCGGCGACGAGGGCCACGACTCCGGCCTCGTCCGAAACGCGCGAGACGACGTCGGCCTCGCCGGTGACGAGGGCCTCGAGGAGCGCCTCCGGCTTCAGGGCCGCGAGGAACGCCCCCGGGCCACCGGTCGCGCCCCCCGTCGCCCTTTCGAGCCAGGCGTCTGCGGCCTCGAGCGAGACGTCCGGCCCGGCCAGGAACTCCTCGACGGCCTTCGGCGCGACCTTTCCGGCCGCGGCCTCCCGGACGAGCGTGTCGAGGGCCTTCCGAAAGCGCACCCCGGTCTCGTAGAGCTCGAGGAGGGGGGTCGAGCGGACCGACTCCTCCGTAAAACCGGGAAGATGGACGAGGAGGGGCTCCGGGTCGAGCCCGCTCCCGTACGGCTCGAGGGCCTGGAGCGTGTCGAGGTAGCTTCCCCGGAAGGCGACGACCGGCACGGGAAACAGCCCCTCGCTCCGCCGCTTCACGAGGCCGTCGATGAACGGTGTGTACGCACCGTCCCGATCCAGCCAGAAGACGATCCCGTGCAGCCGGACCTCTTCCCGCACGGCGGATTCCAGCGCGGCCGACACGGGGCGTTCAGGCATCCGCTTCCTCCGTCTCGTCTGTCTCCTGTGTCTCCACTGTCTCACCGCCGGTGTCCGCGCCCTCGCCGAAAAGATCGCCGGACGAGCAGGCTGCCCGGAGCGCCTTCCGTCGCCTCCGGTCCGCTTCCTTCCTCCGGATCGCCTCGGCCCGCTCCGGCTCCTCGCCCAGGAAGCGCTCCCGCGCCTCGTCCGAGCCCGCCTCGTCGATCGTGAACGCCGGCTCGATCTCGTCCTGAAGCCGCAGCTCCCACGCGTAGGCCCGCGCGGGGTGATGCCGCCAGAAAGAGCCGTGCGCGACGGCGAGGCTCGGGTCGACCGCGCACTTCTCCTCGACGCGCGACGGGAAGTACCGGGCCGCCAGGTGCGACCAGTCGTAGTCCTTCTTCCCCTCGGACTTCGCGAGCTCCTTCCACCATTGAGCGGGCTTGTTCCACTGTGGCGAGAGGAGCGGCCAGAGAGCGGCCGCGTTCACCATCACGCCGTCGTCGAGGTCCATCTCGAACGACGCGTCCGCCTCTCGGCGCGGCGTGCCGGCGTCGACCGGCGGCGGTCCCTTCTCGGCGATCTCCGTGAGGCCCCTCGTGAAGTCGAGCAGCTCGGCGAGCTGCTTCTGGATCTCGGCATATCGCTTCTCGGCCCGCCCCCGCTCGCGCCGGTCGGTCGACTGCCGGGCGACCTCGAGGTCTTCCACCTCGCCCTCCAGGGTGCGCAGCTCGGCCTGGAGGTGATCGGCGAGGACGGCCTTCAGCGTGCCCGAGGCGAACCGGTGGATCGACACCCACGCCACGAACGTCTTCCGCGCCGACGAGAGCGGAAGGTAGATGGGCCGGTCTTCGTAGGTCTTCCGGTGGAGGCCGAAGAACGACTTGCGGAGCCACGCGCGAAGGTCGTCGCCCTCGCCGACGGCCGCACCATGCTCAGCCCAGGCGGTGTGAAGCGGAGCGCAGGCGGGGTGCGCGAGGCTGTCGCGGCCGGTCGCGTCCGAGAGGAATGAGGATGCCGCCGGGGAGGGCGGTGTCCGGGGCCTCTTCGAGAATCCCCTGACCGGAAGCGCCGAACCGCCCCATCGCGACGCCGAAGGCGAAGGAGACGTGCTGGGCGGGCGAGGCGGAGTCGTAAGCCGGTTCGTACGCGGGAAGCGGCGAAGATTTCGGGCGATCGACGGCCCGCTGGGCCCATGACTGGGCATACGTCCATGCGGACGGGCCCGGCTGCTTGAACTCGACGGAGGTCTCCCGCGCTGCCTCGTGCTCGGTGAAAGCGAGGTCGAGCGTCTCGAAGATCTCGGTGGAGCTTTCGACGGGGAAGATGGGTAGACGGTTCACGTCGCCGACTTCGAAGCGAATGGTCGGATTCAGCGACTCGAGAATGA
>CAVOJA010000103.1:0-49446 GCA_963696015.1 uncultured Holophagales bacterium | reverse complement strand
CGACGGGGGCGAGCCGCGCGAGGCAGGCGCACTCCGGATCCGCGATAGAAGGCACATCAGGGTCCGCCCACGTTCCTGGCAGGCTCTCGCAGCGGAATGCGCGCACCCCTTCGACGCAGGCCGAACCGTCGTACATCGCCTCCGAGAGGCTCACCGTGCGCCGAATCGCGCTGGGACGGTCGAGCTCGAGCACCACCACCCGGAACCCGGCGCGGACGAGACGGACGATGCACCCCGTCGCGAGGTCTCCAGCTCCTCTCACGACCACGAGCCGATCGCGGATCAGCGGCATGACGTCCCGACCTCTCTCCGGAAGACGGTGACGGAAGACTCGCCCTCGAGACGGCAGAGGAGGACCCGCTCCACCTCGAGCCCCGCGAGCTGCTCTCGCGACGGCAGGAACGGGGCCACGTCGATCTTGTTGAGGAGAAGAGCCCGCGCTACGGGCGCGCCCTTGAAGAGGCCTTCGGGGTGGCGCACGAGCGCCTCGAGGTGCTTCCACGCGATCGGCGAGCCGGGCTCGCAGCCGGTCACGAGAGCGAAACGCTCGGGGCGGTGGACCGTCCGGCCGTCCATCGGCTGCCCCAGAGCGTCGAGCCCGAGGACGCCGACGACGAGGTCCGTGCCCGGAGGGAAGACCGGCTCGTAGGGGGCCGGGGCCTTCACCGGAAGGCGCTTCGCGCCGTCGGCCTCGACGAGGACGAAGTCCCAGGAACGCCTGAGCACCGGAATCCACGACGGGTGGATTCCCTTGAGCTTGCCGGCCTCGCCCGCCTCGCGCGAGACGAGGAGCGTGAGGCCGGGGCCGGCGCCCGCGACGAGAGCCTCGGCAACTCCGGACTCGCCCTCGTTCGGGTGCTCCATTTCCGGCCGGAAGACGACGCGGCCCACGGGACCCTCCGGGTCACGGCGCGGGTCGAGGAGATGGGTCGTCGTCGTGACGAGAACCGACCGGCCGCAGCCCTCCATATCGCGGGCGAGCCGGAACATCGCCGTCGTCTTTCCACCGGCCCCGACGAATGCGACGACCCCCGTATGGGCCGGCAGCACCGGGCGGAGAGCCTCCAGGAGGTTCACGGGGCGCCGCGCTTCTCCCGTCGCGCCACTCGCTGGGCCGCCAGGCACTCCGCCCCGTGCCGCACCGCGATCAGCTCACCAGCGATGGCGACCGCCAGCTCCTCGGGGGTCTCGGCACCGATCTCCTGGCCGATGGGCGCGTAGAGGGCGTCGACGCGGGCCGGATCGGCGCCGTCCGAAAGGAGCTGCTCCACCATGAGCCGCGTCTTCCTCCGGCTCCCCATGAGACCGACGTACCGGCAGGGCTTCCCGATGACGGCCCGCGCGCACTCCAGGTCGCACAGGTGCCCCCGGGTGACGATCACGACGTAGGTCGAGAGGTCGAACGGGTAGGACGCGACGATCTCCGTGAAGGAGCCGAGGCGGGTCTCGACACCAACGGGAAACCTCTCGGGCTCGAGGAACTCGCGGCGCTCGTCCCCCACCGTCACCGCGAAACCGAGTCCGGGCGTGATCGTCGCCAGAGCCCGTCCCACGTGGCCGCCGCCGAGGATCAGGAGCTTCTCGGCGGGCAGGACGGGATCGAGGAAGAGGCCGGCCTCTTCGATCAGAGCCGCGTGCCCGGAATCGAGAGCTCGAAACGCCTTCGCGGTATCCAGGCCCTCGAGCTCGCCGAGGGCCCGCTCGCCGCTCCCGCCGAGGACGGCGGTCTCCCCCGTCTCCAGGCGTTTGACGAAGAGCGCCCGCTCGCCCCTCGCGACGAGATCGAGCGCGGCCCGGTACGGCGCCGGAGAGGCGAGCGGCTCGACGAGGACGCGGCTGAAGCCGCCGCAGACCATGTCCGGCCCTTCGGCGTCCATCCCCTGCATCTCGATCTGGAGGACGGCCGGACGCCGCGTGGAGAGGACCTCGAGGCACGCGGCGAGAGCCGCCGCCTCGCCCCGACCGCCGCCGACCGACCCGGCGATCAGCCCTTCCGGCCCGGCGAGCATCCGCGACCCGACGTGGCGGGGGGCGGAGCCCTTGACCTGGATCACGGTGCAGAGCGCCAGGTCCGGCCGGCCGGAGGCGATCGCCTGAAGGATCTCGAGGCTCATCCCTTCCTCTTCCGGCTGTAGGGCGTCCCCTCGAGCGGGAGCTCGGTGCGGAAATCGCCGTCGCGGTTGAAGTACGCGCCCGCCACCGCGGGAGCCGTCGGGATGGTGGCGATCTCGCCGAGGCCCTTGGCGCCGAACGCCTTCGGGTCGGGGTTCTTCTCGATGATGACGGACTCGATCGGCGGGACCTTCGAGTCCTTGAAGAGGCCGAGCGTGCCGTACTTGACCTGCGGTTCGCCGTCCTTGAGCGGGAAGTCTTCCGTGAGGCCGAAGCCGAGCCCCATGACGACGCCCCCTTCGATCTGCGCTTCCACCTGGACCGGGTTGATGGCGCGGCCGACGTCATGCGCCGCGACGACCTTCTCGAGCATCCCGGCTTCGTCGAGGAGGACGACGTGCGTGGCGTACGAGTAGGCCACGTGGCTCACCGGGTTCTCCTTGTCGCTCGCGAAGGGGTCGGTGACGCCCGAGAACTCGGCGTAGTACTCCTTCCCCTCCAGCTCGGCGAGCGTCGCCGTCGCGAGGTCCTTCTTCAGGTCGGCGGCCGCCCGGCAGGCCGCCTCTCCGGTGAAGAGAGTCTGCCGGGATGCCGTCGTCGTCCCGCTGTTGGGAGAGTTGGAGGTGTCGGGCGGCGCGACGGCGATCTGGCCCCAGGAGAGGCCGGCGATCTCGCCGACGAACTGCTCGAGGACGGAGGCGAGCCCCTGCCCCATGCAGGCGGCGCTCGTATAGATGACCGCCTTGCCACCCTCCACTCTCAGCCTCACGCGGCCGACGTCGGGCAGGCCGACGCCGATCCCGGCGTTCTTCATCGCGCAGGCGATCCCGGCGTCGGGGCGCTTCTCGCAGAGCTCCTTCACCGCGAGGAGGGTCTCCTTCAGGCCGGTCCCCTCGTCGCAGAGCTGGCCGTTCGGGAGGGTGTCGCCCGGCCCGCAGGCGTTCCGCCAGCGGACCTCCCACGGCGTCAGGCCCGCCTCCTTCGCGACGAGGTTCATGCACGACTCCATCGCGAAGCACGACTGCGTCACGCCGAAGCCGCGGAAGGCTCCCCCGGGCGGGTTGTTCGTGTAGACGCCGGTGCCGACGATCTCGACGTTCGGGATCTTGTAGGGCCCCGCCCCGTGCGTGCACGCGCGCTGGAGCACGGGCCCGCCGAGCGAAGCGTACGCGCCCGTGTCCTGGAGGAGGTCGGCCTTCACGGCGGTCACGTGACCGCCGGCGTCGGCGGCGACGACGTAGTCCATCTCGAACGCGTGGCGCTTCGGGTGGACCCGGATCGACTCCTGCCGGTCGAGCGTCAGCTTCACCGGGACCTTGAGGTTCCACGCGAGGAGCGCGGCGTGGTGCTGGACGATCAGGTCCTCCTTGCCGCCGAACCCGCCCCCGACGTAGGCGCTGATGACCTTGACCTTCTCGGGCGGGAGGCCGAGGACTCCGACGATCCCCTTGTAGTCGTCGTAGATCCCCTGGGTCCCGGTGTAGACCGTGAGCGTCCCGTCCTCCCCGGGGATGGCCAGGGCGCTCTCCACCTCCATGAAGGCGTGCTCGGTCTCGGGCGTCCGGAACTTCTTCCTCACGACGATGGCCGCCTCGGCGATCGCCTTGTCCGGGTCGCCCCGCTTCAGCAGCGACTTCGCGAGGAGGTTTCCCTTGGTGTGGAGCTTCGGGGCATCCTCGTCGAGCGCCCGCTTCGGGTCGACGAGCGGCGGGAGGACGTCGTAATCGAGCACGATCTTCGCCGCGGCCGCCTTCGCCTGGGTACGGGTCTCGGCAGCGACGAGGGCGATGGCGTCGCCGACGTAGCGGGTCTCCTCGCCGACGGCGATCATCGCGGGCCAGTCGTGGATGATGTGCCCGTGGAAGCGGTCGCCCGGTACGTCGGCGGCCGTCAGGACGGCCTTGACGCCCGGCATCGCGAGCGCCTCGGAGGCGTCGATTCGCTTCAGGAGGATCCGGGCCTTCGGCGGGCGGAGCACGACGCCGTGGAGCATCCCGGGGACCTTCATGTCGTCCACGTAGACCGCCGCGCCGAGGACCTTCTCCCGCGCGTCGACGCGCTGGATCCTCGCGCCCACGCCGAGCGCGGCCTCGTGACCGTCCGGGACCGCGCCCCCCGCCTTGAAGATCCGCGCCGAGTCGACGATCGCCTTCTCGATCTTCACGTAGCCGGTGCAGCGGCAGAGGTTCGTGGCGAGGCCTTTGGCGAGGTCTTCGTGCGTCGGCTCCGGGTGGGCGTCGACGATCCCCTTGGCGCTGATCACCATGCCGGGCATGCAGAACCCGCACTGGACCGCGCCCGCATTCGCGAAGGCGTAGGTGTAGACGTCCTTCTCACGCTCCGTCAGGCCCTCGACGGTGACGACCTTCTTCCCATCGAGCTTGTCCATCTTCTGGAGGCAGGCACGAGTGGCCTTGCCGTCCACGAGGACCATGCAGGCCCCGCAGACCCCCTCAGAGCAGCCGTTCTTCACCGAGGTGACGTTCAGGTCCTCCCGGAGGAATTCGAGGAGGTTCACGTCCTTGCCACAGCTGACGTCCCGACCGTTGACCTGGAAGGTCGCCATGTTTCACCTCTCGCCAGCGCGAATCGAGTCTAGCCCTCTCACTTCCCGGTCCTGCGCGCCCGGCTCGTCCGGGCCCCCGCGCACGATCAGCGGGCCACCGTCAGGATCGTCCCGATCTCCTCGGGGGAACGCCCGACGACGGCCTGGTAGTTTCCACGGTCCGTCGCCCCTTCCGTGATCATCAGCAGAACGGTCCCGTCGGGCCCGAGAAGGCCGCTGTCGCGGAACTCGGCCGTCGAGCCGTCTTCGTGGAGGGCGGCAAGCGCCCCGAGCGCCGCCGCCCCGGTCTCGCCCGCGACCACGCCTGCATCGGCGAGGCCCCGCATCGCCTCGCGGGCCCTCTCGTCTCCGATCGACACCATCCAGTCGACCCCCGTCGAGACCCTCGGCCACGCGACGGGAGACGGGAGCCCGCAGTTGAGGCCGACCATGATCGAGCGGTGCGGCCCCGGGACCGCGGTCATCGCCCCCGCCCGGGCCGAGACCTGAATACAGTTGGCGTCCGCCGGCTCCACGCCGATCAGCGCCCCTTTCCACGGCCGGCTCCGGTAGTAGTTGACCGCGGCCGACATGAAGGCGCCCACCCCCATCGGGACGACGACGACGCCGGGCGCACCGATCCCCGCGGCCGCGAGCGCCTGCTCGATCTCCATGAAGATCGTCGTGTAGCCGTCGACGACCCGGCGCGGGGTCACGTCGTAGCCTGGCCACGACGTGTCGGAGATGACGAGGCACTTGTCGCTCGCCTCCTCCGCGGAACGGGCGACGGCGGCGTCGTAGTCGCCGTCGACGACCGTCACCTCGGCCCCCTCGTTCTGGATGGCGTGGATCCGGGCCGGGACCGTCCCGGCGGGGACGAAGATCCGGCAGCCGAACCCGAGGAGCCGGGCCATGAAGGCGACCGCGCGTCCGTGGTTGCCGTCCGTCGCCGCCGCCAGCGAGAAGGGGCGGAGGTAGCCGATGCGGCGGGAGAGGTCGTTGATGTTCGCCCACGGCTCCGGCTCGAACCCGAGGTGGTCGCTGAGCGCACGGTACGTCGCCCACGACGCTCCGAGGATCTTGAAGCTCGGCAGGCCGAGCCGTTGCGTCTCCGCCTTCACGAGGACCCGCCCTACGCCGTAGCGGCGGGCGAGCTCCGGACAGTCGTAAAGCGTCGTGGCGCGATACGCCGGCATCCGGCGGTGGAAGACCCAGACCGAGGGGTCGGGAGCGGGCCAGCGGTGCTCGGGCTTGGCGAGCGGGTTTCGGAGGAGGGTCGCTTCCGTGGCGAGGGTCGTGGCGTTCATCTTCGGCCTCCGGGAGTCGGGGTCACGGGACGACGTGCGTGCCGGTCTTTCCGGCGAAGGCGAGGCTCAGATGCGCGGGGTCGGTGATGATCGCCTCGCGGCCGCCTCCCTCGAGGAACGCGATGACGGCCTGGATCTTCGGGAGCATGCTGCCCGGCTTGAAGTGCCCTTCGGCGACGTACTGCTTCGCCTCGGCGACCGTCATCCGGTCCACGTCGACCTGATTCGGTTTCCCGAAGTTCAGGCAGACCTTCTCGACGGCCGTCGAGATGACGAGGAGGTCGGCGCCCAGCTCGCGCGCGAGGAGGCTCGACGCATGGTCCTTGTCGATGACCGCGGAGGCACCCGTCAGGTTTCCGGCGGCATCTGCGACGACTGCGATTCCCCCGCCCCCTGCCGCCACGACGACGAAGCCTGCGTCGAGGAGGCTCTTCACCGCGTCGAGCTCGAGGATCGCCTTCGGCGCCGGGGAGGCGACGACGCGGCGCCAGCCGCGCCCAGCGTCCTCCACGACGTCCCAGCCGTCCGCCGCGCGGTGGTGATCGGCCTGCTCCTTCGGAAGGAACGAGCCGATCGGCTTGTTCGGCCTGGCGAAGGCAGGGTCTTCCCGGTCGACGAGACATTGGGTGACGACGGTGGCCGCACTCTTCTCGATTCCGAGCTTCCTGAACTCGTTGTGGAGGGCGAGCTGGATGTGGTAGCCGATCGCCCCCTGCGTGTCCGCCACGCAGGAGTCGAGGGGCACCATGTGGAGCTCCTTCAGGGCGAGCTCGGAGCGGCGCAGGATGAAGCCGACCTGCGGTCCGTTGCCGTGCGTGATGACGAGGCGCAAGTCGCCGTCCGCGAGCAACGGCGCGACGTGCCGGCACGTCTCCGCGGCCGCCTGGTACTGGTCGGGGACGGTCTGGTGCTCCTTGTCGGTGATGAGCGAGTTGCCACCGATGGCGATGACGGCCGTCCTTGTCACGTGAGCCTTCTCCTGTCGGCGCGGCCTGCGGTCGCGCGCTGTTTCCCGTTGCCGGAGCCGGTTCTCCTCAGAACCGCTCCCAGAGCGCAGCGGCGAGCCGGCGGCTTTCGGCGGCGAGGGCGGCCTCGTCGAGGTCGACCTCGAGCTTCCGTCCGTGCATCAGGACCCGGCCACCGCAGATCGTCGTGTCGACGCCCGCCTCCGAGATGCCGAAGACGAGATGCCCGAGGACGGTGGAGTCGTTCAGCGGGGTCGGGGCGTGATAGTCGACGAGGATGACGTCGGCCGCCGCCCCTTCGGCGAGAGTGCCGATCGGGAAGCCCCAGATTCGCGAGGCGATCTCGGGGTTTCGCACGACGAGGGCTCCGGTCAGCTCCATGAAGCCGCAGCTCGGGTTCTCCTGCTTCAGGTGCTGCGCCCAGAGGCCGACCCTCAGTTCCTCGAGCATGGCGACCGTCATGGCGTCGGTCCCGAGACCGACGGGAATGCCGCGGCGGACGAGGCCGACGACGTCGGCGATGCCCACCGCGTTGTTCAGGTTCGACTGGGGGTTGTGGACGACCCAGGCGCGGCTCGCGGCGAGGGCGTCCTTGTCGGCATCGTCGCAGTGGACGGCGTGGGCCGCGATGCTCCCCTCGCGGAGGATCCCTTGCGCGACGAGCCGTTCGACGGGGCTCCGGCCGTAGCGGCTCTGGTTCGAGGCGACGTCGGAGGCCGCCTCGGCCACGTGGACGTGGAACCCGATGCCGAGGTCGTGTCCCATCCGCGACGCGCGTTCGAGCGTCTCGTCCGAGAGCGTGAAGGCCGCGTGCAGGCCGAAGAGCGCCCGCAGCTGCGGGTCGGGCTCCGCCGCGCAGGTACGCGCGAACGCCGCGTTCTCCTCGAGCCCCTCGTCGATGACCGCCGCGCCGTCGCGATCAGAGACCTCGTAGCAGAGACACGAGCGCAAGCCCGAGTCCTTTACCGCCCGCGCAATCCGATCCAGCGAGCCCCTCACGGCGCCCGGGCTCGCGTGGTGGTCGACGAGCGTCGTCGTTCCCTTCCGGATGGCGTCGATCAGGACGATCCTCGCGCTCATCTCGACGTCGTCGAGCGAGAGCTTCCGGTCGAGGCGCCACCAGAGGTTCTCGAGGACCTCCTGAAAGCACCCGCTCGGTGCGGCCTTTCCGAGGCCACGCACGAGCGTCGAGTAGAAGTGCATGTGGGCGTTGACGAGGCCGGGAAGGACGAGCTGCCCCCGAGCGTCCAGAACGCGGTCGAACGGCCCCGCGATCTCCTCCGAGGGCGCGATCCGCGCGATGAACCCCTCCTCGAGGAGAAGGGCCTGTCCCTCGAGGACCCGGCAAGGATCGCCGAAGGTGATGATCGTTCCGCCCTGGATCAGGAGTCGCATCGGGGCCTCCTCTTCGTTCTCTCAGCCCGGGGGGTCCTGGCGGCCGGCTATGCCAGGCCGACCTCGGCGTTGAATTCGTCGATCAGCCGGTCGAAGACGACGACCTCGTCCTCGAACAGCTCGCGCCAGTACTCGGGGTTCCACTGGGCCTGGATCTCTTCGTAGGTCTTCCCCTGCTGCTCGACCCAGGTGTAGTACTTCAGGTTGTGGATCGCCTTACGGTCCGTGTAGGTCAGCTCCTTGAAGTAGTCGATCGACTGCCTCTCGAGGCTCCCTGTGAAGGTGCGCGCCGCGTCGATCCCCGTGAAGGGGCCGCGTTCCGCGTTCAGCTCCGCGAGGCGCGAGAGGTACATCTCGGCGCTGTCGGTGAAGACGGTCATGACGACGTCGTTCTCGTCGAGCTCCCAGTACTTGGCGGCTTTGATCGCGGCCAGCGTATTGCAGATGCCGCTGATCCCGAGGAGGCTGAGGCTTTCGACGGTGGCCGCGGAGACTCCCGACTCGGCGAGACGCTCTTTGCCGGCCGGCTCGTTGAAGAGCCGGAAGAGGCGCATGCAGTCCTCGTCATCGATCGCGGCGACGGCGTCGGTGTTGCGGACGTTGTGGACCCATGGGACGTGCTTGTCGCCGATCCCCTCGATCCGGTGGTCACCGAAGCCGTTGCGCAGGAGCGTCGGGCACTGGAGGGCCTCGGTCGCGATCACCTTCGCACCCGGGCACTTCGTCTTCAGGTAGTCGCCCGCGGCGATCGTGCCGGCGCTGCCCGTCGCGCTGACCCAGCCGGCGAGGCGCGACTTCGGACCGCGAACCGCGGCGAAGGCATCCTCCACCGCGGGGCCGGTGACGTTGTAGTGCCAGATCGGGTTACCGAACTCCTCGAACTGGTTGAAGATCACGTGCACCGGGTCCTTCTTCAGCTCCCAGCACTTGTCGTAGATCTCCTTCACGTTGCTCTCGCAGCCCGGGGTCGCGATGACCTCCGCGCCGATCTTCCCGAGCCACGTGAAGCGCTCTCGGGACATGTTCTCCGGGAGGACCGCGACGGCCGTGCAGCCGAGGACCGCGGAGTCGAAGGCGCCGCCGCGGCAGTAGTTGCCGGTCGACGGCCAGACGGCCTTGTGCTTCTCGGGGTCGAACTCGCCGCTGACGAGGCGCGGCACGAGGCAGGCGAAGGCGGCGCCGACCTTGTGGGCCCCCGTCGGGAAGTATTTCCCGACGAGGCCGACGACGCGGGCCTTGATGCCGGTGATCTCGCGGGGAATCTCGAGGAAGTTCGGACCGCCGAAGAGCCCCGTCTCGTGGTCGTTCTTCCAGGTGATCCGGAAGAGGTTCGCAGGGTTCACGTCCCAGAGGCCGACGCCCTTCAGCTTCGACGCGGCAGTCGCGGGGAGGAGCCCCGGATCCCGCATCTGCTGGAAGGTCGGGATGACGATCCCCCTCTCCCGGCATCGCTTCGCCGTCCGGTGGCGGACTTCCCGGTCGACGGTCCCGATCGTTCGAGAGATGCGCGACATGACGTGTTCCTTCAGATGCTCAGCTTCCGGCCGCGCGAGACGATCTCGGCGAGCTTCGCGCCCGGGTCCTTGATGCGGGAGAGGAACATCAGCGCGCTGATGACGAACGGCTTGTAGGCCGCTTCCTGGTAGGTCGGGATCCGGTACTGCTCGAAGACGTCGGCGCTCACCTCGCCCGCCTTGCAGCTGACGTCGGTGATGTCCGCGGGAAGGCAGTGCATGTAGAGCGCCTTCCCGCCCTTCGTGAGGTTCATCTTCGTCCGGTCGCACTCCCAGCTCGTGAACTTCGCGTTGTTCGTGAGGCACTCCTTCTCGAGCGCCTCGAGCCCGTCCTTGTCGGACGTCTTGAGCAGCTCGGTCCGGCGGCCCATCACCTCGAACGGGGCCCACGACTTCGGGTAGACGATGTCGGCATCCTCGAAGGCCGCTTCCATGCTGTTGACGATCTCGAACGCGCCACCCGTCGCCGCCGCGTTCTTCTTCGCCACGTCGATCACGTCGGGGATCAGCCCGTACCCCTCGGGGTAGGCGAGGCGGACGTTCATCCCGAAGCGGGTCATCAGGCCGATGATTCCCTGCGGGACGGAGAGCGGCTTTCCGTAGCTCGGGCTATAGGCCCACGTCATCGCGAGCTTCTTGCCCTTCAGCTGCTCGAGGTTCCCGAAGTGCCTCTTCAGCCACGCGAGGTCGGCGAGCGCCTGGGTCGGGTGGTCGACGTCGCACTGGAGGTTGACGATGCTCGGGCGGCGGTGCAGGACTCCCTGCGCCGTGCCGTCGGTGAGGGCCTCGCCGACCTCGCGCATGTAGCTATTCCCCTCGCCGAGGAACATGTCGTCGCGGATGCCGATCACTTCCGTCAGGAAGCTGATCATGCTGGCGGTCTCGCGGACCGTCTCGCCGTGCGCGACCTGGCTCTTCTGCTCGTCGAGATCAGCCAGGGAGAGGCCGAGGGCGCTGGCGGCGGAGGCGAAGGAGAAGCGGGTCCTCGTGGAGTTGTCGCGAAAGATCGAGATCGCGAGGCCCGTGTCGAACGCGCGGTAGGAGTACCCCTCCTGGTGGAGCTGCTTGAACGTCTCGGCGAGCGTCAGGATGGCCCGGATCTGCTCTTCGGGATGCTCCCAGGTCAGGAGGAAGTCCTTGTGGAAGAGGTCGGTCTTCAGGCCCTGGAAAGCGGCGAGCTGCTCCTGGATGGCGGCGGAAGGCATGGCGTGTTTCCCCTCTCCTCTGCGGTCAGAAATGGATCTCCGCCTGGAAGGTCGGAGCCGAGGTCGTGTGGTTGGGCTTCGTGGCCGTCGAGCCGGGGACCGGAATCGGGGTCGGGTTGCCGAACTTGTGGTACCAGAGCTCGTATCCGGGACCCATGGAGATCGTCCCCTTCTTCACCCCGAGGAGCGAGCCGATGTCGAACTGCCACGTGATCCTCGAGAGGACCTCCGTCTCCGTGTCGACTCCGACCGCGTCCTTGCCCTTCGGCAGGGTGGCGTAGGCAAAGCCCTTGAACGTCGAGCTGACGTCCTTGCTCAGAGAGATCGGGATCCCCCAGGTGAGATTGAACATCACGGTGCCGTCGAACTCGACGTCCTTCTGTCCCGTGGCCGCGAAGGCGTTGTGGGTCCACTCCTTGTAGTACCAGATCCCGAGATCGGCGAATCCCTTCTTCGGGTTCAGGTTCACGGTCGGCCCGACGACGATCATCCGCTTGCCGGGGGCGAACCCCGTGTTCTTCGAGTTCAGGTCGGCCCCGACCGTGAGGGCGACGTCCCGAACGAGGCCGCTCTTGATCCCGGCCTTGAAAGCCTTGTTCATGCTGAGCTGGTGCCGGTACGTGACGTAGATCTCCTGCGCGCCGCCCGAGGTCGCGCCGTTCGCCGGGTCGTACCCGTTCGACAGCAGGACGTCCACGTTCAGGAAGTTGCTCCCCAGGGAGTAGCGGTTCGCCGTGGTGAACTGGACGACGTTCTTGATGATGTCGTGGTCGATCGACGGGTCGTTGACGTGATAGCAGTAGCGGTAGCCGACGAACAGGTCGGTCCAGTCGGCGGCGGGCGCCTCGGGGGCGGCCGCGACGAGCAGGAGGGCAGCCGGGGCGAGGAAAAGGCTGCGGAGGGTCTTCATCACGCTTCGCTCTTGGCGGAGGCCTGCTTGGTCTCGGCGGCCGCGGTCTCGGCCCCCTGCAGGTGGTTGAAGAAGGCGTTCAGGGCGACGGCGACGATGGAACAGAGGAGGATTCCGCTGTGGAGGAGCGGGCTCAGGCCCTTCGGCATCTGGCTGAAGAACTTCTCCGCGACGAGCGGGATCATTCCGAAGCCGATCGACAGCGCGACGATGTAGAGGTTCAGGCGGTTCTTCGCGAAGTCGACGCCGCCGAGGATCCGGATTCCGGTCGCGCAAACCATGCCGAACATGACGATCCCCGCGCCGCCAAGGACGAACTGCGGGACCGAGGCGACGATGACGGCGAGCTTCGGGACGAGGCCGAGGGCGAGCAGGATGACGCCGCCGAGGGCGGTGACCCAGCGGCTCTTCACTCCCGTGACGCCGACGAGGCCGACGTTCTGGGAGAACGACGTGTAGGGGAACGTGTTGAAGATGCCGCCGATCAGGGTCCCGAGGCCGTCGACGCGCAGGCCGTCGGAGAGGTGCTTCTGGTCGACGTCCTTGCCGACGATGTTGCCGACTGCGAGGAACATCCCGAGTGACTCGATCATGACGACGACCATGACCATGCACATCGTCAGGCAGGCGACGAGGTTGAAGGTCGGCAGGCCGAACTGGAACGGGGAGACGACCGCGAACCAGCCCGACTCCGAAAGGCCGGCGAAGCTGACCTTGCCGAGCACCATGGCGATGACCATTCCTAGGACGAGCCCCAGGAGGACGGCGATGTTCGAGAAGAAGCCCTTCACGAACTTCGTGATCAGGAGGATGAAGACGAGGACGATCCCGGCGACGGCGAGGTGGAGCGGAGCGCCGTAGGCCGGGTTCGCGATCATCGGGCCGGCCATGTCCGCGGGGTTCTTGATCATCGGGTTGCCGCCGGCGGCCCAGTTCACGCCGACCCGCATGAGGGAGATGCCGATGATGGTGATGATCGAGCCGGTCACGACGGGTGGGAAGAGCGGAAGCATCCGGCTGATCAGGGGCGCCACGAGGATTCCGAAGAGGCCCGCGATGATGACGGCGCCGTAGATTCCGAGGAGCCCGATCTCCGGGTTCGTCGCCATGACGATCATCGGGCTGACGGCGGCGAAGGTGACGCCCATCATGACGGGGAGGCGAATTCCGAACCGCCAGAAGCCGATCGACTGGACCAGGGTCGCGATGCCGCACGCGAAGAGGTCCGCGTTGATGAGCATCGCCATCTGGTCCTTCGGGAGCTTCAGGGCGCCGCCCACGATGAGCGGGACAGCGACCGCGCCGGCGTACATGACGAGGACGTGCTGGAGGCCGAGGAGAGTGAGCCGCGTCGGCGGCAGGACCTCGTCGACCGGGTGAACGCCGTTCTTGTTTGCCATCTTCTCTCTCCTCGGATTCAGATGCCGATCGCGTCGGCCTGGACGTTCGAATGAGGCGGGAGCGCCGGCTCCGCGTGGAGCAGCGCGATCAGGAGGGCGCAGGTCCCGAGGTCGAGGACGTCGCCCTCGGCGGCGTTCCGCTCGGCGCGAGCGTCGACGACCGTCCACCTCGAGGCCTGCAGCGTCACGCGAAGGACGTCCGACAGGTACTCGGCGAAGCCGTCCTTTACCCCGAGGCGGTGGACGTGGCCGGCGATCCTGGCGTCGATCGCGACGCCGCCGCCGGAGCGGGTCATCCGGAAGGCGTCGCCCTTCGCTTCGGCGAATCCCTCTGCGTCGATCCAGAAGGTCGGCTTGTCGCGGTACGGCGCGCCGGAGGTCGGGCAGAAGGTGACGCAGTTGCCGCACTCGTTACAGGCGTCGCCGACGTTGACGATCTGGACCCCCTGCTCGACGGAAAGCGTCGTGGTGCCCCTCGGGACGGCGCGCCCGCCCTCGACGACGAACGACGGGAGCTCGATCGAGAGCGGCGGTACGGTGTATGAGTGGTTCGCCCGGTTCGGGCAGACGGTGACGCAGAGGCTGCAGACCTCGTCGCAGTCGAGGCAACGGGCGGCCTCGCGTCGCGCGGCCTCCGGATCGAGGGAGAGGAGGACCTCGGCGAAGCCGCCACGCTCGGCGACCGGGAGCTCGGGGGCGTGCTCGGGGCGCGCGAGCCGCGACTTCTTCTCCATGATCGCGGCGACGGGCGTCCGCTTGTCGAGGTGCGGCTCGGCGGCAGGCAGTGGGACGCCGTGTCGCCGGGCGATCTCGTCGGCCGCGGCGCGGCCGTCCGCGACCGCCTTGATGATCGAGGCGGGGCCGCGGACGACGTCGCCGCCGGCGAAGAAGCCGGGCCGGGAGGTCTCCGCCGTCTCGAGGCGGGCAGCGAGGGTTCCGTCCCTCTTCGCGTCGAGAGCCGTGCCGCCGAGGAGCTCGAGGGCCGGCTCCTGGCCGATGGCCGTGACGATCGTGTCGGCGGGGAGGACGACCTCGCTCCCGTCGAGCGGGACGGAGCGCGGGCGGCCGGAGGCGTCAGGCTCTCCGAGCTTCATCCGGGTGCAGGCGAGCCCGACGGCGCGGCCGTCCTCGACGACGACGCGGGCGGGGGCGAGGAGGTCCTTCAGGCCGATGCCCTCGACCTCGCAGTCGTGGACCTCCGCCGGGTCCGCGGGCATCTCGGCACGGGTCCGGCGGTAGACGAGGGAGACCTCGCCGTCGCCGACGAGACGCTTCGCCGAGCGGGCGCCGTCCATTGCGGAGTTGCCACCGCCGACGACGAGGACCCGCTTCCCGCAGTCCCGCTTCACCCCATGGCGGAGGCCGTCGAGAAACTCGAGCGCGTCGACGACCCCTTCGGCGTCCTCACCGGGGATCCCGAGCTTCTTCCCCTTCTGCGCGCCGACGCCGAGGAAGACGTAGTCGAAGCGCGCCCGGAGGTCGTCGAGAGCGACGTCCTTTCCAATCGTCGTGCCGTAGTGGATCGTCACGCCGAGGAACATCAGCCGGTCGAGGTCGACGCGGAGCTTCTCGTCGTCGAGCCGGTAGCGCGGGACGGCGCCGCCGACCATTCCGCCGGCATGGCTCTTCGCCTCGAAAATCTCTGCCGTGACTCCCGCCCGGGCCAGGTTCAGGGCCGCCGAGATGCCGGCCGGCCCGGCGCCGACGACGGCGACCTTCACGCCCTTCGGCGTGCCGGCCTGTTCCGGCTTCGAGGCTCCGTTCTCGAACGCGAACCGCTTGATCTCGCGGATCCCGAGCGGCGTGTCGTAGAGGTTGCGGACGCAGCGCTCCGTGCACGGGTGGTCGCAGATGCTCCCGGTGACGCCCGGGAGCGCGTTCGACCGGCGGATCACCTCGATCGCCTCGTCGTCCCGTCCGTGCGCGACGAGCCAGAGGTAGTCGGGGATGTTCTGGTGGGCGGGACACGCATCCATGCAGGGGGCTGCGATGCAGTCGAAGGCTCCGAGCGGGCGGCTCCCCTTGAAGACGAGCGGGCGCTCGCGCCGGGCGAAGCGGCCGCCCTTGCCGTCGGCGACGACCCGCTCGACGTGCCGGGCGAGGTTCCAGCGCCGGCCGCGGCCGCCGGAGGTCTTCTCGACGAACGCGTCGAGGCTCGAAGCACCCGCGGCGTCCATCGCCGCGCCGAGGTTCGTCAGGTACTGCTGCAGGCGCGAGTAGCCGCCCGGCTTCAGCAGGTCGGTGCAGACCGTGATCGGGGCGACCCCGTCCGCGACGAGGTCGGCGAAGTTCCAGGCGTCGGCTCCTCCGCAGAAGCTGATCGGAACCGACCCGTCGAGCTCGTCGTCGACGAGCCGGGCGAGCGTCAGGGTGAGCGGATGGAGCGCCCGACCCGACATGTACATCGTCTTCTCGTTCGACGGGAAGACGGGGCGGTGATTGGCGACCTCGAGGGTGTTCGAGAGCTTCACGCCGAACTCGCGGCCGGCGGCGCTGGCGGTGGCGGCGAGCCGCTTGACCATCGGCAGGGCGTCCTCGAACCGCGGGTCGTGCCCGAACGCGGCCTCCGGGACCTCGATGCCGTAGCCGAACGTGCTGTTGAGAAGGCCGCGGAGGCGGTCGGGGCCGAGGAGGGTCGGGTTGAGCTTGACCCAGGTGTGGACCCCGACCTCCTCGAGGAGGTACCGCGCGATCCGCTCGATCTCCACGGGCGGGCAGCCGTGCATCGTCGAGAGGGTGATGTGGTCGGAGAGCGAGGCCGGGATCTCGACGTCGCGGACGCCGGGCCAGGCCGCGGCGACCGCGTCGACGACGGCCGGGAGGGCGTCCTTCGCGTCGCGGATCGAGGCGATGAGCTTCTGGACGCGGGGGCTCCGGATCCCCTCCAGGTCGTAGCCGACGCTCATCGCGAAGAGAGTCCCGGGCTCCGGCAGCCCGAGCTTCGCGGCGAGGGCGTGGACGAGGACCCACGCCTTGAGGTACTCGTCGAACGACTGCTCGAGCTTCAGCTCCTGCGACCACTCGCAATTGAACGTCTCGTCGGCCGAGTCGATGCAGGGTCGGCTGACCGTCACCTCGTCGAGGATCTGCACCGTCTTCAGCTCGATGAAGCGGGCGCCGCAGAGCCAGCTCGCGACGATGTTCTGCGCGAGCTGGCTGTGGGGGCCGGCGGCGACGCCGAGGGGCGCCGCGAGCCTGCGTCCGAGGAGGCGGGAGGCGAGCCGGGGCTCGGGCCGCGCGACGCAGGCATTCGGGATGCCGAGGACCGTGTCGCGCGACTCGAGCTCGCCGAACACCCACCGCGCGAGGAGCTCGAGAGGGATGGGGCGGAAGGCCTTTTCCAAGGGGACGACCTCCTCGTGCGGCAGCGTTCGGTCAGGGGGCCTGGATCACTTCGTGCCGACGAAGACGCTCGGGAAACGGGCGAGGAACGCGGAGCAGTGCTGGAGCTCGCGCGTGTCGAGGCACTCGCCGATCTTGTGGGTGTTCTGCTCGATGCCGGGGCCGAAGCCGAGCATCGCGGGGTACTTGTAGGGGCCGCTCTCGATCCAGCCCTTCCCCGCCGCTCCCGGGATGCTCGCGGACTTCGGGACCGGGAAGCCGACGCCGTCGGTGGAGAAAACCCAGCGGTCGACGCGCGGCTCTTTCGTCAGGACGCCCCCTTCGCCGATCTTCCCGTGGACGTGCGGGCTGACGACTCCCGTGTAGGCGGCGACGGCGGCCCGGATCGAGGGGTGCTCCTCGGGGGTGACCCAGCCGAGGTAGATCTGCGGGTTGTTGAGGACGTAACCCTTCCAGCTCGCGTCCGTGTAGACCGGGACCGAGACCTCGACGCTCAGGCCGGCCTTGCGGGCGGCGGCGACGGACGAGAGGCGATCGACGTCGGCGACGGCCTGCTCGGGCGTCTCGCCGATCGTCAGGCGGCGGTCGAAGCGGAAGACGAGCTTCTCGGGGACGGCGCAGTCGCTCGGCGTGTCGAGGCGGGCCCAGGAGGCGGTGCGGGTGCCGTGGCCGAGGAACGGGTCGTCGAGGAAGCCGTCGCGCTTCTCGTAGGCCTCGGCGGCCTCCTTGACGATGGCGCCGCCGAACTCGAACGGGTTCTTGCCTTCCCACGGCATCGAGCCGTGGCACGACTTGCCGGTGACGGTGACCTCGATCTGCATCCGGCCGCGCTGGCCGCGGTAGATGCCGAGCGCGCCGCGCTTGGAGCAGCCGGTGCCGTCCGTCAGGATGACGACGTCGGGGACGACCTCGGGCCCGGCCTTCGGGAAGACCTCGCGGTTGAGATACATCGGACCGGCTCCGTCGTTGTCCTCCTCGCAGGCCGTTCCGTAGGAGCGGACGATCGCGCCCTTCAGCGCCCCTTCGCCCGTCAGCTCGACGAGGATCTTCGTGGCGATCGCGGCCGAGATGACGCCGCCGAGCTGGTCCGCGGAGCCGCGGCCGAAGAGGAGGTGGTTCCACTCGGACTCGGGCGGTGTCCAGCCGAGCTCCTTCTTCAGGAACTCTTTGTTGAGCTTCGCCCTGTCGATCAGGCCGTCGAAGCAGTCGGCGCCGACGACCTTCTCCTTCCACTGGGCGCGAAGGGGCTTGACGGTGTCCGTGTGGCCGTCGATGTAGACGACCTTCTTCTGCGCCGACGGGATGCCGTCGTTCGGGTCCTCGACCCACCAGACGAGGTTGCCGAAGCCGTCGAAGAAGACGTCCTCGGGCGTGCGCACGGCCTTGATCTCGATGATCTTCTTCCGGAGGTACTCGAGGCGCGGGAACTCGTGGTTCGAGGTGCCGCAGAGCGGGTCACCGCCCTTGTCCAGCGGCTTGTCGACATAGTCGGCCGGGATGCGGATCGCCTCCGCGAGCATCTCCTTGGCGAGCGGGAGGTACTTCGCGGCGAGCTCGGCGATCCGGGCGTCGAGGGTGGTGGCGACTGCGACAGGTGCGTCGAGGGTCGGCATTTCGTCCTCCGTCTTCATGGAGTCGCGGACTGCGGCTTCGGCTTCGGTTCCGGTTTTGATTCGGGAGTGCTCGGCTCGAGGGGAGGAAGGGCGAGGCCCGGTGATTCCGTCGACCTCCTGCTTCGGCCCGTCGGGGATGAAGTTCATTGCCCTTCCTCACCCATAAGCTAGGCCCGTCAGGTGAGATAGTCAAGAAATTTATTGTTTATGGTAAAAATTTATCATCTACACCACTCATCGCACTGGAAATGCCACATAAAGTGTCTATATCCAGCAAGATACCAGGATCTTCCGATTCGAAGACCTCCACATGGGATGCGTGCTGCTCCAGGAGGGTGCGGGCCCCGTGGTCGCCTCCGAGCCGGATCAGCTCGGGGTAGAGGGCCCGGGAAAAGCCGACCGGATGCCCTCGACTCCCCCGAAAGTACGGAGCGGCGATCCAGGCACCCGCCCGGAGCATTCCGCCGATGATCTCGATGGTCTTCCGCTGGACGAACGGCATGTCCGCGAGCGCAATGATCCAGCCGCACGCTTCGGACGCGGTCGCGACACCGAATGCGAGGCTCGCCCCCATTCCTTCCTTCGCCTGGGAGAAGACGGCCACATCCACGCCCTCGGCTTCGAGGAGACGGGAGAGGGTCACGTCCCCGGACCGGACCACCGCGACGACCCTGTCGACGCCACTCCGGAGCGTCCGTCCCGCCCGAACGCCGATCGGTGTCTCGTCGGGAAGACGAGCGAGGAGCTTGTCGCCACCGAAACGGGTCCCGGCTCCCGCCGCGAGCAAGACACCGACGATCACAGGCTCTTCTCCCAACGGGCCACCATATCTCTCGCGGAGACGAAACGAACGGGTCGAGAGACTTCTCCACAGGCCCCTTCCCCGGCCAGAGGGTACGGGCGCTGCCCGGCCGATAATGCGGCCAGCCGTGCCTGGATCGCGGCTGCGAAAAGGAGAGAGCTCATGAAGAGCCGCAATCGCCGTTCGATCCCAGTCGCCACCCTGGTCGCCGTCGCCCTGGTGCTCGGCGTCGCTGGCGCCGCGCTGGCCGCCGACGAGCCCGCCGTCAAGCCGGCCGAGGTGTCCCTCACCGGCGACGTCCAGTGCGCGATGTGCATCCTGAAGAAGGCCGACGCCAAGAGCTGTCAGGACGTCCTCGTCGTCACGGACGAGGCCGGCAGGACCGAGTACTACCTGGTGAAGAACGCCGTCTCCGGGAAGTTCGGGATGTCGTGCATGAAGGCGCGGCCGGCGGTCGCGAAGGGAACCGTCTCCGAGAAGGACGGAAAGAAGTGGCTGACCGCATCGAAGCTGGAGGCCGTGAAGGGCTGAGGTGAGGAACGGGCCGCAGGGTCTCCCCCGCGGCCCCTTTCCCCCCGGGTCTGGAGGACGGAACGGCCTACCAGATCTTCACGCGCTCCCCTGGCGCAAGGGAGAGCCTCTGCCCCGGCTTCACGTCGAACGCGGCGTACCAGGCGTCGAGGTTCCTCACGCAGTCGGCGCGGTATTCGGCGGGCGCGTGCCCATCGGTGACGATCCTCTGCCGGATGGCCGCTTCACGGGTCTTCGTCCGCCAGCTCTGGGCGAAGCTCAGGAAGAACTGCTGGTCGCCCGTCAGCCCGTCGACGACGGGGGCCTCCCGGCCTCCGAGAGAAATGCGCCAGGCGTCGTACGAGACCGCGAGGCCCGCCACGTCGGCGATGTTCTCGCTCACCGTCAGCTTGCCGTTCACCGCGAGGTCGGGGAACGGCCGGTAGGCGTCGTACTGCACGACGAGCTTTGCGGCCGAGGCCCCGAAGTGGGCGAAGTCCTCCTTCGTCCACCAGTTCTTCAGACGCCCCTGGGCGTCGAAGAGCGCTCCCTGGTCGTCGAAGCTGTGACTGATCTCATGGCCGATGGTCGCTCCGATGGCGCCGTAGTCCATCACCTCCGGCCGGTTCGGGTCGAAGTCGGGCGGCTGGAGGATCGCGGCCGGGAAGTTCATGGCGTTCATCGCCGGGAGGTTCACCGCGTTGACGAGCTGCGGGTTCATGACCCACTCGCCGCGGTCGACGGGCTGGCCGAGCTTCGCGAGGTTCCTGTGGTACTCGAAGAGAGAGGCCCGCTGCGCGTTCCCGAGCGCGTCGCCCGCGACGACCTCCAGGCCGGAGGTGTCGCGCCAGCGGTCCGGGTAGCCGACGTAGACCTTCAGGATGGCGAGCTTCTCCTTTGCCTTTGCCTTCGTCTCCGGGGACATCCAGTCGAGCCGGTCGACCCGCTTCCCGAAGGCGGCGATCTCGTTCTTCACCATCGCCTCGGCTCGCACCTTCTCGGACGGTGGGAAGTATTTCGCGACGTAGAGCTTCCCGACCGCCTCGCCGAGGGCCGCGTCGGTGATCGCGACGGCCCGCTTCCATCGGTCGCTTTGCTTCGGCGTGCCCGAGAGGACCTTTCCGTAGAAGGCGAACTGCTCGTCGGCGAAGGCCTTCGGGAGGAACGTCGAGGCGCTTTCGACGGCGCGGAACGCCAGGTAGTCCTTCCAGGTCGAAAGAGGCAGGTCGCGCACCAGGGCGGCGATCCCCGAGACCGCACCCGGCTGCCAGACGATGAACTCCTGCTGCTTCGCCAGGCCGGCGGCCTCGAAGAAGGCGTCCCACTCGAGTCCGGGTGCGCGGGCCGTGAAGTCGGAGCGCGTCCAGCGGTTGTTCCCCTTCATCACGTCCGACGAGTCGTCGCGGCTCGAGTGGGAGGTGGCGATCAGACGCTCCAGCTCGACGATCCGTCCCGCCTTCGTCTCGGCCTCGGCGGCGGCGTCACCCGAAAGCTTCAGGACCGCCCCGACGTGCTCCTCGTAGCGGGCCCGGATCTCGGCCATCCGCGGCGACGGGTCGAGGTAGTAGTCGCGGTCGGGCATCCCGAGCCCGCCCTGAAGGAGGAAGGGCGCGTACCGGGTCGGCTCGGCCAGGTCCTGCGCGACCCAGAGGCCGAAGACGTTGCCGGTATAGAAGTCCGTGTTGTTGAAAGCGTCGACGTCGGCGCGGAGCGTCGCCCCGAGCGAGCGGGCGAGGTCCCCGGTGTTGCCGATCGCGGCGATCCTCTCGAGGGCCGGTTTCAGCGGAGACAGGCCCTTCGCCTCGATGGCCGCCTCGTCCAGGAACGTCGCATAGGTGTCACCGATCTTCCGGGTCTCGGAGCCAGCCGGGGCATTCGACTTCGCCGCCTCGGCGATGAGGTCGGCCGTCCGTTTCGCCGTCAGCTCGGTGAGGATTCCGCCCACACCCCACGAGCTGCGATCGGCCGGGATCTCGGCCCTCTTCATCCAGCTCCCGTTCGCCCAGGCGAAGAAGTCGTCCCCGGGCACGACGGAGCGGTCGATACCGGCGAGGTCGATCGCGGAGGAGGCGGAGGGCACCGCCTCGAACACCGGCGCGGGAGGCACCTGGGCCACGCGGCCGGCGGGAGTGCATGACACGACGACAGCTGCCGGGAAGAGGAGGTAAAAAGGGAGGGGGCGGGCCTTCATGTCAGGGACGATAGGAACTCCGCGACGCCTCCGCAAGGAGGACGGGGTGCGCTGTCATTCGCCCGTCCTGTCTCTAAAATGAGGGGGGATGTCCGGCAACGCCGCCCTCGAAGCCTCTCTCGCGCTCGCTGCCCGCGCCATCGGCGAGGCCGAGGCGCTCGTCATTTCGGCCGGCGCCGGGATGGGAGTCGACTCGGGGCTCCACGATTTCCGGGGCCCGGAGGGTTTCTGGAACGCCTACCCTGCCTTCCGCGAGCTGGGCCTGCGGTTCGAGCAGCTCGCGAATCCCGAGTGGTTCTTCGACGATCCCACGCTCGCGTGGGGCTTCTACGGCCACCGCCTGAACCTCTACCGCCGCACCCTGCCGCACGAGGGGTTCGCGACCCTGCTCCGCTGGGCCGCGGAGAAGCCTCTCGGCGCGTTCGTCTTCACGTCGAACGTCGACGGGCAGTTCCAGAAGGCCGGGTTCCCCGAGAATCGGATCGTCGAATGCCACGGCTCGATCCACTTCCTACAGTGCCTGCACGGCTGTGGCGAGCCGATCCGCTCCGCGGACGGAGTCTTCGTCGAGATCGACGAGGCGACGTGCCGGGCCCGGCCCCCGCTGCCTTCCTGCCCTTCGTGCCGCGGCCTCGCCCGCCCGAACATCCTGATGTTCGGCGACATGGGCTGGGACGACGGACGAACCGACGCGCAGCACGCGACGCTCGGGAACTGGCTCGATGGCGTGAAGGGGCCGCTCGTCGTCCTCGAGTTCGGCGCAGGGACGAACGTGCCGACGGTCCGGACGTTTTCGGAGCGGGCCGCGCGCGCCCCCCGCCGGACCCTCCTGAGGATCAATCCCCGCGAACCGCAGCTCGGGTACGGGTTTGCGGCGCCCGCACCCGATTCGCTCGAGGCGCTCGTGTCGCACGCGATCCCGGGCGGACGGCCTACAGGGTTCTCGCTTCCACTCGGCGCCCTCGAGGCGATCCGCGGGATCGACGAGCTGCGATGAGGCCGGTCCAGCCTTTTCATCCGCCTGTCGTCGCCGCTTTCGCGCTTGCCACGGTCCTCTCGGGCCTCCTCGCGGCCGCACCCGCCGCTGCCGAAACACGGTCGGTCCGTCTCGTCGTCGAAGCCGCCGTCGAGGCGGAACAGGCCGTCCTCGCCGGCCCTGCAGACGCCTCGAAGGAACCCTGGCTCACGTCGTCCGTGCAGGATCCGCACCTGGCCTTCTCCGCGGTCGGATCACACCGGAAGGACGTTCCGGGCACCGAGCTTCAGCTCAGCGTCAGCCCGGACGGCGTTCGCTGGGGACGGTGGATCGCCGTCCCCCCCGACGAGCGGATCGATGCGATTCGGGAGGACGGCGAGCCCAACCCATTCGCCGGGGAGACCCTCGGCGCCCTCGTCTTCGTCGACCCTGCGAGTCGGTTCCTCCGCTGCCGTGTTCGCCGCCCGGCCGGAGCTCCGGATCCGGACGGGCCGATCCGGATCTCGCTCCACGTCATCGACCCGGGGACCTCGAACCCGGTCGACCCGGTCAGGCCGGCCGTCCACGCGACCTCGGCGCCGGCGCCCCGGCGCACAGGCCTCGAGGTGTCCGGCCTCCCCCGGCGGACGGTCGTCCCGCTCCCGGAGGTCTCGATCCCCGTTCCAGGCGCCGCGAGACCGCCCGTCTACTCCCGCACAGAGTGGGGCGCGCGGCCCCCGAGGACCAGCTACACGTTCACTCTCGCCCGGCACATCGGCCTCCACCACACCGCGACGGTCGAGGACTGGGCGGCCATCACCTGGGAGGAGTGTGCGGCGAGGGTCCGTGCGATCCAGACCTACCACATCGACACGCAGGGCTGGAACGACATCGGCTACGCCTACGTCGTCTGCAAGCACGGCCACGTCTTTCAGGCCAGGGAGGACGACGACGACACGACCGATGTCCAGGGCGCTCACGACGGCTTCAACGAGGGCAGCGCGGGCATCTCGGCCTTCGGCTCCTTCCATCCGCCCGTCGACCACCAGCCGACGGAGGCGCAGCTCTCGGCGATCGTCCGGCTGACCGCCTGGATCGCGAGCCGGAGGGGTATCGATCCTCTCGGACGGAGCCTCTACTCGGCCTACGGCTCGCCGGTCGACAACGTCTACGGTCATCGTGATGTCAGCGCCACCGCCTGTCCGGGCGACAACCTGTACGCCCACATGGAGGCCCTCCGGTCCGCCGTCAAAGACCGGACCCTGCGACGGCTCTACTGACGCGATCGCGCGATCGTCGGCGCTCGCTCGTTTGCGCGTGTGCTGATACCATGCTCTGTTCGCGAACCATCACCCCGGAAATGGTGTATTTCCATCAGGTTCGGCCCGGTAAACTCCCATATCGGAGGAGGCACCATGCCCGCCCTGAAGGAAAGACCGAAACCGTTCGTCCTCCCCGAGTTCTGCAAGGGTTGCGGACGCTGCATCAGCTCGTGCCCGAAACACTGCATCTCGATGGGGACCGAGATCAACCCCCAGACCGGCCTCACGCCGGTTCTCCTCGACCTGGAACACTGCAACGGCTGCGGACTCTGCATCGACGCCTGCCCTGAGCCCTACGGCCTTCAGGCGACCCCGTCCGACGCCGACTACGAGCTCCAGGACCCGGCGAAGCTCTTCGGCGACCGGATGACGGACGCCCCCGAGCCCGTCGACATCCCAAACGAGATCGTCCCGCTCCAGAAGATGGAGCCGCTCGTCCTGAAGGGGAACTACGCCGCCGCCGTCGGCGCGCTGCTCGCCGGCTGCCGACACTTCTTCGGCTACCCGATCACGCCGTCGACGGAAGGCGCCGAGCTGATGGCCAAGCTCCTCCCGCACCTCGACGGGATGTTCCTGCAGGCCGTCTCCGAGGTCGCCACCGTCAACATGATGTACGGCTGCGGCGGCGCCGGGATGAGGTGCATGACGTTCACCTCGTCGCCCGGCTTCTCGCTCATGGTCGAGGGGATCAGCTACATGATCGGCTCCGAGGTGCCGGGCGTCTTCATCAACGTGATGCGCGGCGGCCCCGGCCTCGGCAACATCGCCCCCGAGCAGGCCGACATCAAGCTCGTCTGCCGCGGCCTCGGCCACGGCAACACGCACGCCATCGTCCTGACCCCGTCGACGCCGCAGGAGATGCTCGACCTGACGATGCTGGCGTTCGACCTCGCCTTCAAGTACCGCAACCCCGTCGTCATCGCCTCCGACGGCTACCTCGGCCAGATGACCGGCAAGGTCTCCCTCCCCGCGTCGATGGTGAAGCCCGGCATCCCCGAATGGGCCGTCTGGGGCGACAGGGACCACCGCCGCAACCTCATCTCGTCGATCTACCTCGACGAGTCGGACCTCGAGGCGTGGAACGTCCACCTGAACGAGAAGTACGAGGCGATGCAGGTCGAGCAGCGCGCCGACCTCTACATGTGCGACGACGCCGAGGTCGTCCTCGTCGCCTGCACGACCCCCTCGCGGATGGCGAAAGGCGCCGTTCAGGCCCTCCGGGCGCAGGGGATCAAGGCCGGGCTCTTCCGTCCGATCACCGTCTGGCCCTTCCCGATCGAGACGTTCAAGACCGTCCTCCCGAACGCGAAGCGGATCGTCGTCGTCGAGGCCTCGAACGGGCAGCTCGAGGACGAGCTCAAGCTCGCCCTCGCCAATGCCGGGGTCCGCGACTACCCGGAGATCGAGAACGTGCGTCACTTCGGAGGGATCCTCCCGCAGATGGAGGAGATCGTCGTGAAGGTCGCCGCGGGACAGGAGGTGACGGCGTGAGCACCACAACCTTCTACGGCAAGTTCGACCGCCACTCGCACGGCGAGGGGCTCAAGGGGCACGCGACCCACTACTGCCCGGGCTGCGGGCACGGCCTCGCCCACAAGTTCCTCGCCGAGGCGATCGACGACCTCGGCATCCAGGACCGGACCGTGGCCGTCTCGCCCGTCGGCTGCTCCGTCTTCCTCTACTACTACTTCGACGTCGGCAACACGCAGGCGGCGCACGGCCGCGCCCCCGCCGTCGCCATCGGCCACAAGCTCGCGAACCCCGAGTCGATCGTCGTCTCCTACCAGGGGGACGGCGACCTCGCCTCGATCGGCCTCGCCGAGATCGTCTCCACGGCGCAGCTCGGCATCCCGATCACCGTCATCTTCATCAACAACGCGATCTACGGCATGACGGGCGGCCAGATGGCCCCGACGACCCTCATGGGCCAGCGGACCGCCACGAGCCCCGACGGACGGGTCCGCTTCATGGGCCAGCCGATGAAGATGGCCGAGCTGATGGCCGGCCTCGACGGCCCAGTCTACGTCGAGCGCGTCGCCCTCTTCAACCCCAAGCAGAGGAACCGCGCGAAGAAGGCGATCCACAAGGCGCTCCAGATCCAGGTCGAGGGGCGTGGCTTCGCGTTCGTCGAGGTCCTGGCCGAATGCCCGACCCACCTCAAGAAGACGCCTGAAGAGACCGAGAAGTGGGTCGAGGAGATGATGCTTCCCGTCTTCCCCCTCGGCGTGAAGAAGGACGAGACCCGCGAGCCGTGGTGGAACGTCCCGAAGCCGACCTACGAGAAGGACCGCGTCCTCTCGGAGATCGGCGCCGGCGAGGAGAAGGCCCCCCGGTTCTGCACGAAGTTCCCGTCGCACGTCGCCCCGCACGACATCTCGCTCAAGCTCGCGGGCTCCGGCGGCGACGGCGCGCAGACGGCCGCGATGCTCATCGTCCACGCCGGCATCAACGAGGGCTTCGACGCGACGCACATCCCGGCCTACGGACCCGAGTCGCGCGGCGGCACGTCGTACGCCGACGTCCACGTCGCGGACGGCGAGGTCCTCTCCCCCGCGTCGCCGAAGCCGAACGTCCTGATCGCCTTCAACATGCCGAGCCTCGTCAAGTTCGGGCCGGACGTCCTCCCGGGCGGGACGATCATCTACGACAGCTCGGTCATCCACGACTACCAGCCCGTCAGGGCCGGCGTGAACGTCGTCGGCGTCCCGATGTCCGAGATCGCCAAGGACCTCGGCAAGCTGATGGTCAAGAACATCGTCGCCCTCGGCGCGCTCCAGGCGGCCACAGGGATCTTCCCCAGGGAGACCTTCCTCACGGCCGTCCGCCGCGCGTTGAAGGACAAGTGCGCCATGATCCCGATGAACGAGCAGGCCTTCGAGTGGGGCGTCAAGGCGGCCTCCGAGGTGCTCGTCCCGTGACCGGGCCCGTGCAGGTCACGCTCACGGCGGAGGAGTGGAAGCTCGTCTCCACCCTCCGCGATATTCCTGCGAGCCCGCTGAAGGAGAAGATCGAAGCCCTCCTCGGCGACCTGATGAAGTTCGCGGCAGACCCGAAGTGCTCCGAATCGCAGGGGGACGGAGACCCCTGCACGAACACGAACATGGACTGCGACTCCTGCAAGCGGGTGACCGACCTGATCGACGTCCTGCGGCGGCGGGTCTCGGCCCCCTGACCGTCTCCCGCACCTCCGAGCGTCTCCCAAAGGCCTTCCGTTCCGCCCGCCGCGTCGCAGACCGGCGGGCGGAACCTTTTTCGGGGCTCTAGAATCGCGACGTGGACCGACCCACCCTGGAGCCCGACTCCCCGGCCGCGCGATTTCGACTCGCGCTGGAGCTGTCCGCGGTCGCCGACGCCCTTCGCGAGCAGCGCTTCCGTCGCGAACTCCCGGGCCTGGACGACGAAGCTCTGGAGTCTCTGATGGCGGAGTGGCGCGGGACGCGACCCGGGGCGGAGTCGGGCGATGCGGCGGGGCGACCGGTGCCGTGGCCTCGCCCGCGTTGACTCCTCTCGAGACCGCCCTGCGGGCGATCGCGGCCTGCCTGGACGGGCGCGAGCTTCGTTGGGCGCTCGTCGGTGGTCTCGCCGTGTCCGCTCGCGCGGAGCCTCGAACGACACGCGACGTCGACGTGGCCGTTTCCGTTCCGGACGATGCCTCCGCCGAGGCGCTCGTCTACTCGCTCGGTCACGAAGGGTGGGAGGTCGCAGCCGCCGTGGAGCAGAACGCTGCCGGACGCCTCGCCACGATCCGCCTCCGTCCCCCCTTCGACCGTCGCAGTCGCGGCGTCGTCGTCGACGTCCTGTTCGCGTCTTCCGGCGTCGAGCCCGAGGTCGCACGAGAAGCCGAGCGCATCGAAGTGCTGCCCGGTCTCGTCGTCCCCGTCGCCCGGCTCGGGCACCTGATCGCCCTGAAGGTCCTCGCCCGCGATGACCGAACCCGCCCGCGAGACGCCGAGGATCTTCGGGGCCTCCTGGCGGAGGCCTCGGACGCGGACCTTACGCTGGCCTGGGGGGCGCTCGGACAGGTCTCCGAACGCGGCTTCGCCCGGGGCCGGGACCTCTCGGCCGAGATGCAACGGGCTCTCGCGGAGCTTCGATAGCGGCCGATCGGCCACCCCCTACAGCGGCAGGCCGAGCGAGAAGTAGAACGTGTTTCGCCCCTTGTCCGCAAAACCCCACCCGAGGTAGACCGGCCCGAGGATCGTCTCGGCGGCGGCGTAGAGGCTCCCCGCCCAGATCAGGCTCGAGAGGTGGACGTCCTCCGTCCGATTCCAGACGTTTCCAGCCTCCACCGTGGCGCCGGCGAAGACGCCGCTGCCCACCAGGCTCGGGAGCTTCGAGACGCGGTACCGCATTCCGAGTCGCGCCAGGCCGGCGTACTGCCCGGAGATCTGGCCCGTCCGGAGGCCCGAGAGCCTCCCGAACCCGCCCAGCCGGCTGAGGTCGAAGAACGGGAGCGTCGTCCCGCCGAACGGCCCGGAGGCCTCGACTCCCCCGAGGACCGTCCACTCGCCGAACGAGCGCGCGGCCCTCGCGGTGGCCGAGAGCTTGTCGTAGGCCCACGCCCCTCCGAGGAACTCTCCGTAGACGCCGGTGTCGACCGTCGCGGCCCAGCCCGAGCGTGGAATCGTCACGTCGTCGAGCTGGTCGAACCGGGCGAGGAGGACGGCGCCTGCCCGGTCGGCGGACGCGTCCTCGATGGCCGGGTCGCCGATCTCGACCGAGAACCGGCTCCGGTCCCGAAGGACGCCGACCCGGACCTCGCCGAGCGGCCCCAGGGCGAGCCCCGCATCGAGCCGGGCGAACAGCCGCGTGTCGAAGTAGCGCGCGATGACGTCGTCGCCGACGAAGACGTCCCGGAGCGAGCGATCCCAGCCCACGCTCGGCGCGACGAAGAACCACTCCTTCGAGTCGACCGGCTGGTAGAGCTCCGTCGAGAGAAGGGTCCGCCGGCCGATCTCCGCGTCGACCTTCCAGTCGCCGTGGAGGCGTCCGACGGGCACCAGGACCGACCCCACGCGGAGGCCGAAGGAGCTGTCGCCCGAGAACTCGGTCCCGAAGACGAGGCCCGTCCGGATCCGGCCCGGGGCCTGGGCCGCCGGACGGGGCGAGATCGTGAGGATCGCCGCGTCGCGAGGGCCGTCGACGGCAAAGTCGACCGTCTCCCAGCCGCCGAGCCCGTGGATCCTCCGGAGGCTCTCGTGCAGGTCTTCCCAGTCGAGCGGCCCGGATCGGAGGCGGACCGAAGCCGACACGATGCCCGTATCGGCGTGGCCCGCGGTCTCGACTCGGACCTCGACGACGTCGGGCGCCTCGCCGGAATAGAGGGGCGGGTGGGCCTCCTTCCAGGCGAGGTATTCCTCGGGCGAGACGGAGAGCCCGGCAAGGCGACCGGCCGCGGCGCGAGCCGCCGCCTCTCCCCGCTCGATCGCCTCCCCGAACCGGAGGAAAGCGAAGGTGTCGATCCCTTCGAGGTCCGGCGTGACGAGAACGTCCCGTCCGCGGAGCGTTCCGACCTGCTCCTCGAGGTTCTTCCGGGTCAGGAAATTGCTGGTCTGGACGAGGACCTTCACGAACCCGTTGAGGTCGTCCCTCCTGGCCAGCGGCATCGAGATGTCGACGGCGATGACGACCTCGGCCCCCATCTTCCGGACGACGTCGATCGGCAGGTTGGTCGCGACCCCTCCGTCGACGAGGACCCGGCCGTCCAGCTCCACCGACGACAGGTAACCGGGTATGGCCATGCTCGCCCGGATCGCGCGCGCCAGGTCGCCCGAGCCGAGGACGACGGCCTCTCCGGTCTCGATGTCCGCGGCGACGGCCCGAAAGGGGATCGGGAGCCTGTCGAAGTCCCGGACCGGTCCGGCGTTCCACGTCATCCTCCGCAGCTGGTAGCCGAGCTCCTGGCCGGCGACGAGCCCCGAGGGAACGACGACCTTGCCGCGCGCGAAGCCCAGCTCGACGTCGATGAGGTAGCGGGGGTCGTCTTCCTTGCGCCGGAAGGTCTCGTCCTTCCGCGACAGGACGTCGGACAGGGCGCCTTCCCAGTCGATCGTCCGGAGCTCCTCGGCCATCTTCTCCGGCGGCATCCCGATCGCGTAGAGCCCGCCGGCGAGTGACCCGCTGCTCGTCCCCGCCACGTAGTCGACCGGGATTCGGAGCTCCTCGAGGACCTTCAGGACGCCGACGAGCGCCCCGCCCCGTGCCCCTCCCCCTGAGAGGGCGAGGCCGATGCGCGGGCGTTTCGGCGCGTTTGCAGCGGCAGGAAGGGCCTCCTGCGCGGCGAGCGGACGGGACCCGGCGGACAGCAGAGCGAGAACCAGAAAGGCCAGCCGACGTACGTTCACGCGCTTCTCCAGACGCCTCAGGGTACCTGAGGCAAGAAAGGCCGGCCGCCCGCCCCCGGCAGCATCCTGCGAGGCAATTCCAAGTCCTTCGAAGGAGCCCGAAAGGACCGAGACCCGGCCCGACATGGAGCTCGCGGTAGCGCCGGATCTCGTGGGCGAGCTCCCTGGCCGTCGACTAGCGTCTCGAGGCCTCCTTGGACATCGCCTTCCGGCAGACCGCGGAGAGAGCCCGGCCGGCTCTCGGGTCCACGCGCACGGCCGGAGGCGGATCGAGCTCCTTCACGGTCTTCAGGGCTTCCTGCCCGGTCCCCTCGCGGAACGGAGACGTGAGTGCCGTTCGCCGGGGTGTGCACCGAGAACGCCAGGCCCGAGTCCATCACGTAGACGGCGCCAGGGTCGTCGACCATGACGTTGACGGGCTTCAGGTCGCGGTGGACGATCCCCCCCGGCAGCCCGGATGCCCGGGATGAGCGGGCTCGAGCTCCAGGCCGCTCTGAAGGAGCGCCGGGCGGAGATCCCGACCGTCTTCCTGATCGGTCACGGGGACATCCCGATGGCCCTCCGGGCGGTCCGGAGCGAAGCCCTCGACTTTCTCGAGAAGCCGTTTCGGGACCAGGCGCTCATCGGCGCGGTCCACGTGGCCCTCGCGGAGGACGACGCGCGGCCGGCACGGGGGTCCCGTGCTAGCCTCCCCGCGCGTGAGCAGTCGACGCTTCCGAGCGCTGGTCCTCCTCGCCGCCGGATGGACCCTGCCGGCGGCGTTCTCGGCCGCGCTCCTGCTTCACGAGATCGACCACGCTCATGGTTCGGCGGCGCCCCGCCTCACCGAGGCGCCGCTGCACGGTCATCTCCACTCGGACGACGAGCCGGGCCATCGGCACGCCTTCGCCGGCACGGCGCGGTCGCTCGTCACTGCGCGGAGGATGCCCATCACTCCGCCGCTTGCGATCCGCGCCGCGGAAGCCGCAGGTCCTGTCGCCTCCCCGCGCCACGTCCTCGCGCGCCGAGCCGAGCCCGATCCGGGCGGCCCCGGCCGGCAAGCCACGCTGAGCGTCTTCCGGATCTGAGACTTCACGGGCGCAGCCGAGAGGCTGCCCGTCCGCTCTCGCCCCCCGCCCGAGAGGAGGATTCCGTGACGTCTCGATCCCTGCTGCGCGCATCGATCGCGCTCCTTTTCGCCCTGTCCGCCGCCGCCCGCGGCGAAGAACCCCGCGCGATCACGCCCGGGGAGCTCGTGGAGCGCATGCTCTCGACCGACCCGCGCGTGGCCGCTCTCGAGGCTCGCGTCGCGGCGTCCCGGGCGGAGACCCGCACCGCCCGCATCTGGGCGAATCCCACGCTCTCGTTCCGGCGCGAATCCGTGTCGGCGAACGGCGGGTCCGTGGACGACGACTACGTCGAGCTGATGCTCCCGCTCGACCTCTCCGGCCGCCGCGGGCACCGGGCCGCGTCGTTCGAGGCTGCGGCCGAGAGCGTCGCGGGGGACACGGAGACGTTGCGTCACGAGCTCGTCCTCGCGGCGTACCGCGACGCCGCTCGGGCGATGGCAAGAGAAGGCGTCCTCCGCGAAGGGCGCGACGCACTCGCCCGGGTCGCGGCCGCCCTCCGGTCGCGCCACGCCGAGGGCGACGCATCGGGCTACGACCTCGGCCGCATCGAGACGGAGCTGGCCTCGTTCGACGACCTCCTCGCGGAGGCGACGACCGAAACCGGGATCGCCGAAAAGGGCCCTCGCGCGCGCGGCCGGGATGCCCGACGGGGCGCTCCGGCCCGCGACGCCGCTGGACGCTCCCGCTCCGCCCGCCCCCTCCGCCGCGCTCGTCTCCGACGCCCTCGCCTCGCGGGGGGGCGGCGCGCCGCGGCGAGCCGCGTCCGCCAGGAGGAGGAGACGGGCATCGTGGCCGAGCGCGCCTGGATCCCCGGCTTCGAGCTCGGGGGCGGCGCGAAGTCCGTGAAGACCGCGGGCGAGACGGCCTCCGGCTGGGTGGCCGGGATCGGCCTGACGCTGCCGCTCTTCGACCGTGGGCAGGCGGACAGGGAGGGGTCCCGCGCGCGGATCGCGGAGGCGAAGGCCGAGCTCGACGCCATCGACCGGCGGATTCGCGGCGAGGTCGAGGACGCCGCGACACGCCTCGCCGGCCAGGTCTCCCGCCTCCGCCGCCTCGACACCGAGCAGTCCCCCCGCGCCAAGCAGCTCGCCCGGCGCGCCGAGGTCGCCTTCAGCGAGGGCGAGATCGGCGCCTTCGAGCTGGCCGACGCCCAACGCACCGCCCGCGACGCCCGCCTCCGCGCCCTCGACGTGCGCTGGCAGGCGAGCCGCTCCGAGCTCGAGCTCTGGCGCGCCACCGGAAAAAGACCGTGAGGAGAGGGCCCATGAACGACGACCGTCGCCTCGGAACGCCCCTGTCTCTCGCCCTCGCGGCCGTGCTCCTGACCGGCGCCTGCGCGAAGGGCGGCCACGAGGCCCACGACGAGCTCCCCGCCGTCCCGCTGACCGTCTGGACCGCGAAGACGGAGCTCTTCCTCGAGTACGAGCCGCTCGTCGCCGGGCGCGAGTCCCGCATGGCGGCCCACCTGACGGCGCTCGAGACGTTCCAGCCGCTCGCCGAAGGCGTCGTCACGCTCCGCCTCCGGATGGAGTCGGGAGAGGTCGTCACGGGCGAGGCGAAGGAGGCCGCGCGGCCGGGGATCTTCCGGCCGAACGTGACGCCGGCGAAGGCCGGGAAGTGCCGGATCGAGGTCGAGATTCGCTCGGCGCGCCTGGCCGACCGGCTGGACGGCGGAGCCTGCGAGGTCTTCGTGGACGAAGCGGCCGCTCGGGCCGCGGCCGCAGCCGAAGAGGAAGAGGCAGCCAGTGCCCGGATCGCGTTCCTGAAGGAACAGCAGTGGAAGACCGACTTCGCGACAGCCCCGGCCGTCGAGGGCGACGCGCAGGCGACCGTCGAAGCGAGCGGGTCGCTCGTCCCGGTCGCGGGGCGCGAAGCGCGCCTCTCGGCTCCCGCCTCGGGGCGCGTCGCCTTCGGCGAGACGGCTCCGGTCCCGGGGGCCGCGGTCCGCAAGGGCCAGCTCCTCGGCTGGATCTCGCCGCGGCTCGCGGCCGGCAGCGACCGCCCGAGCCTGGAGGCCGAGATGCGGGCCTCCGAGGCGGAGCGGGTCGCGGCCGATTCCCAGCTCGCCCGCGCGGAGCGGCTCCTCGCGGCCGAGGCGATCTCGAGGAGGGCCCACGAGGACGCGCAGGCGCGCGCGGCGGTCGCCCGCGCACGGGCCTCGGCGGCCGCGGCGCGGGTCGCGCAGTACGACGCCTCTGCTGGCGCCAGCGCCGGGTCCGGCTCCGGCTCCGCCACCGGCCGGTTCGAGATCCGCTCCCCGCTCGACGGCACGCTCGTCTCGGTGGAGGCGGCCCCGGGCGAGATGGTGGAGGAGGGGCAGGCCCTCTTCCGCGTCATCGACGCGACGCGCGTCTGGCTGGAGGCCCGGGTGAACGAGGCCGACCTCTCGCGCCTCGAGGGGACGAAGTCCGCCTGGTTCACCGTCGAAGGTGGCGCGACATCCATCGACGCCGGCCGCCTCGTCTCGTTCGGGCGCGTCGTCGATCCCGAGACGCGGACGGTCCCCGTCCTCTTCTAGGTCTCGAACGCGGACGGACGCCTCCGCGTCGGGCAGGCCGCGCGGGTCCGGCTCGCGACAGGCCCATCCGTCCGCGCTCTCACGATCCCGGACTCGGCCGTCCTCGACGACGGCGGCAAGCCGGTCGCGTTCGTCCATGTCTCGGGGGAGGCCTTCGAGAGGCGCGTCCTCTCGCTCGGTGCGCCGGGGAAGGGGTGGGTCCAGGTCCTCGAAGGGCTCGCGCCGCGAGAGCGCGTCGTGACGAAGGGCGCCTACGAGATCAAGCTCGCCGCGGCCTCGGGCTCGATCCCGAGCTCGGGCCACGTCCACTGACGCGGACGCCCTGCCATGATGGACCACCTCATCCGCTGGTCGCTCCTCAACCGCCTCTTCGTCGTCGTCGCCGCGATCGCGGTCTCCGTCTACGGAGCGTTCACCGCGCTCCGGATGCCCGTCGACGTCTTCCCCGACCTGACGGCGCCGACCGTCACGATCCTCACCGAGGCGCACGGCCTCGCGCCGCAGGAGGTCGAGACGCTCGTCTCGTTCCCGATCGAGTCGGCGATCAACGGCGCGACCGGAGTCCGACGCGTCCGCTCGGCCTCGGGCATCGGCATCTCGGTCGTCTGGGTCGAGCTCGAGTGGGGACGCGACATCTACGTTGCCCGGCAGATCGTCAACGAGAAGCTCCAGCTCGTGGCGACCCAGATTCCGCCCGGCGTCGGGCCTCCAGCCCTCGCCCCGATCTCCTCGATCATGGGCGAGATCCTCTTCCCCGGCCTCGGGAGCGGCGTCCACTCGCCGCTCGAGCTGCGCGAGGCGGCCGACTGGGTCGTCCGCAAACGGCTCCTCTCCCTCCCCGGCGTCGCGCAGGTCATCCCGATCGGCGGAGGCGTCAAGCAGTTCCAGGTCCTCGTCGACCCGGCAAAGCTCCGCTCCTACGGGGTCACGCTCGGAGAGGTCACGCGCGCCATCGAGGAGTCGAACCAGAACACGAGCGGCGGGTTCCTCGTTCGCGGTCCTCATGTGGCTCATCCGCGGACTCGGCCGCATCGCAACGAACGAGGACGTCGAGAAGACCGTCGTCACTGTGCGCAGCGGCGTCCCCGTCCTCGTCGGCCACGTCGCGAAGGTCGAGATCGGCCCGGCGCTGAAGCGGGGCGAGGGCTCGGCGAATGGCAAGCCCGCCGTGATCCTCGGAGTTCTGAAGCAGCCCGGGGCGAACACGCTGACGCTCACGGCCGAGGTCGACCGCGCCCTCGACGAGATCCAGCGGACGCTGCCGAAGGGGATGACGATCGAGCGGAAGCTCTTCCGCCAGGCCGACTTCATCCGCTCCGCCGTCCGGAACGTCTCGGTCGCGCTTCGCGACGGGGCGATCCTCGTGGCGATCATCCTCTTCTTCTTCCTCTTCAATTCCCGGACGACGCTCATCTCCCTCGTGGCGCTCCCCGTCTCGCTCATCGTCGCCGTCCTCGCCCTGAAGGCGATGGGGGCGACATTCAACACGATGACGCTCGGCGGCCTCACGATCGCGATCGGGAGCCTCGTCGACGACGCGATCATCGACGTCGAGAACGTCTTCCGGCGCCTGCGCGAGAACCGCGCCCGGCCCCCCGAGGAGGGGGAGCCGGCCCGGGACGTCATCGACGCGGCGTCGACGGAGATCCGAGGCTCGATCGTCTTCGCGACGCTCATCGTCATGCTCGTCTTCGTCCCGCTCTTCTTCCTCACCGGCGTCGAAGGGCGGCTCCTCGCCCCGCTCGGCCTCGCCTACCTCGTCGCGATCTTCGCCTCTCTCGTCGTCGCCCTCACCGTCACGCCCGCGCTCTGCAGCTACTTCCTCGGCGACGCGAAAACGCTCGCGCACGGCGACAGCTTCCTCGTTCGCAAGCTCAAGGAGGCCTACCTCCCCTCGCTGAGGGCCGCCCTCCGCCACAGCAACGCCGTCATGGCCGCGTCCGTCGTCCTGCTCCTCGGCGCGCTTCTCCTCGTCCCGTTCCTCGGCCGGACCTTCCTGCCGGAGTTCAACGAGGGGGCGCTCACGCTGAGCGCCGTGACTCTCCCGGGCACTTCCCTCGAAGAGTCGGACCGGCTCGGGCGCCGCGTCGAGACGATCCTCCTCTCTCACCCGGAAGTGATCTCGACGGCGCGGCGGACCGGTCGGGCCGAGCTCGACGAGCACGCCCAGGACGTCAACTCCGCCGAGATCGACGCGCGCTTCGAGCTGAAGGAACGATCGAAGGACGAGTTCCTCATGGCCCTCAGGGCGGACCTCGCGACGATCCCCGGGATGGTCATCCAGATCGGCGGCCCGCTCTCCCACCGGATCGACCACATGCTCTCGGGGACGCGCGCGAACATCGCCGTCAAGCTCTTCGGCGACGACATCTCCCAGCTCCGGTCGACCGCCGAGGAGATCCGGCAGGCCATGGAGAAGATCCGGGGCATCGCCGACCTTTCCGTCGAGCAGCAGGTCGACATCCCACAGCTGACGATCGCGTTCGACCGCGACCGGATCGCCCGCGACGGCCTCCGGGCCGGCGAGCTCGCGGAGACGATCGAAACCGCCTACGCGGGCGAGAAGGTGACCCAGGTCCTCGAGAGCCAGCGGACGTACGACGTGATCGTCCGGTACACCGACGCGCACAGGGAGAGCGTCGAGGCCGTCCGGGCGACCCTCATCGACACGCCGTCGGGCGCGAAGGTCCCCCTCGGGGCGCTCGCGACGATCCGCCAGGACGCGGGACCGAACGTCGTGATGCGCGAGAACGCCCAGCGGCGGATCGTCGTCATGGCGAACGTCGGCGGCCGTGACCTCCGGGGCGTCGTCGACGACGTCCGCGCCGCGGTGGCGCGCGACGTGAAGCTCCCCGCAGGCGACTACGTCGTCTACGGCGGCCAGTTCGAGAGCGAGGGGGAAGCGACACGGACGATCGGGCTCCTCTCTCTCTTCGTCGTCGCCGGAATCTTCCTTCTCCTCTTCCTCGCCTTTCGCTCCGCCCGGACGGCGCTCCTCGTCATGGTCAACCTGCCGCTCGCCCTCATCGGCGGCGTCGTCGCCGTGAAGCTCGGCGGCGTCGTCCTGAGCGTCGCCTCACTCGTCGGCTTCATCACCCTCTTCGGCATCGCGACGCGCAACGGCATCATGATGGTCTCCCACTACGAGCACCTCATGCACCGCGAGAGGGTCTCCTTCGACGAAGCGATCGAACGCGGGTCGCTCGAGCGGCTCTCGCCGATCCTGATGACCGCCCTCTGCGCCGGCCTCGCCCTCATCCCGCTCGTCGTCGCCGGGGATCACCCGGGCAACGAGATCCAGGCGCCGATGGGCGTCGTCATCCTCGGCGGGCTCCTCTCGTCGACTGCCCTGAACATGATCGTCCTGCCGGTCCTTTATCGGAAGTTCGCGCGACCGCGCTCGGGCGCGGAGCCGGCGGAGCCGATCGAGGGGTAGGGATGCCCGTCGTCGAAGAGGGCCGCCTCCGCGGCGCGATCTACGGCGTATCGGCCGCGGCCCTCTTCGGCGCGAGCGCTCCGCTCGCCAAGCTCCTCCTGCCGGGGGCGTCGCCTCTGTCGCTCTCCGGCATCCTCTACGTTGGCGCCGGGCTCGGGCTCACCCTCGCGGGCCTCGCCCGGCGCGGCCGAGGCGCCCGTCGTATCGCGGAAGCGCCTCTCCGGGGACGGGACTGGGTCCTCCTCGGCCTGATCGCCCTGGCCGGCGGCGTCGTCGCGCCGGTCCTGATGCTCCAGGGCCTCTCCCGTCTTTCGGGCGTGGCCGGGGCACTCCTCCTCAACCTCGAGGGCCCCTTCACGGTCCTCCTCGCCGTGACCTTCTTCGGCGAGCATCTCGGGCGGCGCGAGGGCGCGAGCGCGGCCGCCATCCTTGGTGGCGCCGCCCTCCTGGCCTGGCAGCCGGGAGAGCTGCGGCTCGACATTCCAGGTGTCCTGCTCATCGGCGGCTCCTGCCTCCTCTGGGGCATCGACAACAACCTGACGCAGCGCCTCACGCTACGCGACCCGCTCGCCCTCGTCCGGGCCAAGACGCTCTCCGCGGGCCTCCTGAACGTCGGGCTCGCCCTCGCGATCGGAGATCCGTTCCCCCGGGGACGGACCCTGGCGGCCGCCCTCGTGATCGGGAGCCTGAGCTACGGCCTGAGCGTCCTCCTCGACGCCTGGGCGCTCCGGCTGCTCGGAGCGGCCCGGGAAGCGGCCATCTTCGCGACGGCGCCGTTCGCCGGCGCCCTTCTCGCCGTTCCCCTCCTCGGCGAAAGGCCTTCTCCCGCCGACGCCCTCGCGGCCCTCGTCCTGGCCTCGGGTGTCGGCCTGCTCGTCTGGTCCCGTCACCGACACGCCCACTCGCACGAGCCGCTCGAGCACGAGCACGCGCACGTCCACGACGGGCACCACAGGCACGAGCACGGGCACGGGCACGAGGGCGCGGTGTCGGAACCGCACAGCCATCCCCATCGTCACGCGTCGATCACCCACGATCACCCGCACGTGTCGGACGCACATCACCGGCACTCGCACGGGCGCGGGGGCTGAAGGGCCTCGCTCCGCCGGGCGCGAGGGTCTCGAGCAGCTGCTGAGCTTGCTCGCCGCGGCGCCGCTTCGGCGCCCCCGTGGACGCATCATGCCGCGAAGGCCTACCGAGCCGGGGCCGGAACTCCGAGGTCCTTGAAGATCTTCCGGCAGAGGAGGTCGTTGACCTCGCGATGCCGCGGAACCGTGGACGCCTTCTTCTCAGGCGCATTGACGAAGACGCTGTGGGCGCCGCCTTCCCGGAGCAGCGTGCAGCCGTGGCGCTCCAGATGCCGGATCAGGTCGAGGCGCTTCAAGCGGTGAGCTTCAGCGGCTCCCGGATGACCTCGCCATCGCCGATCTCGACCTCGGACATCGCGCGATTCGCTTCAAGGACGAGCGTAACGGCCTCCTCGAGGTTCTGCCGCGCCTCCTCGATGGTCGCGCCCTGGGTGTTGGCGCCCGGCAGCTCCTCCACGAAGGCGATGAAACCCTCGGGGACCTGGCGATAGACGGCGGTGAAGGAAACGGTCATCACGTACCTCTGCCCTCATTCTATTCGGGGCAGCTCGCTGATGCCCCGCCGTCGCGTCTACGCGCGGGGCGCGGCGGCGGCCTGCCAGTGGCGGCCGCCGGGGGCGTCGAAGGAGACGAGGAGGCCGAGGGAGGCGAGGCTGTCGAGGACGGTCTCCACGTCCTTCGGCTTCGACTTCGCGAAGGCCGAGACGACGTCGGCGAGCGAGCGGGGCGACGGCGCGCGGGCCAGCAGGTCGCGGACGGCGGCGATCCGTTCGGGGAGCGCCTTCGGCCAGGCGAGCGGCGCGGCGGGCTTGGCGGCCGGCTCCTCGTCCTCGTCGTCCGAAGCCGGGAGCGCCTCCTGCGTCGCCGCCTTCGCGCCGCCCCGGTTCTGGAACTCCGGGCGGAGCCATCGGACGAGGCCGCGCTTCTCCTCGTCAGCCCGCTCGGCGTTCAAAGCGACGAGCCGCTCGAGGATCTCCTCGTCGGTCAGGGTCGACGGCCACCCGTACGCCTCGAAGACCGCTGCGTCGAGGTCGTCGTGAATCTGCTTCAGGACGGAGACGAGGCCCTCCTCGTGGATGACCTTCTCCTTCGCCGTCAGCGCCTCGCCCGACCGGAGCTTCTCGAGGACGTTGTACATCCCGGTGATCGTGAGGCCGGGATGGAGCGCCTGCTGGCGCTTGCGGTGGGCGTCGAGGGATTCGCCGAGGTCGCGGATGAGGGCGGACTGGGCCCCACCCGCCGCAGGGAATGGGAAGGGGTCGAAGCAACGTGACTTAACGTAGACAGGATCGTTCCCATAACCGAGTCTTCCGCCAGAAGCGAGCGCCCAAACGCGATGCAAACGCGAGGAAAGAACCCCGAGGATGGCGAAGTCCGGGATGGCAACCACTATCAGCTTGTTGTCCGCCAAGACCTCGGGATCAAGGCCCACAAAGACGCCATGCTTCGAAGTCTCGACCGTAGCGAAGTACCGCGTGAGTCCCTGGAGCATCAAACGAAGCTCTTCCCGAAGCCGGCGGTGGAGCCACCAGCGTGCCCGAACACTCGCCATGCGGTTGTGATCCCGGCTCGGCTTGACTGATTCGAGGAGGTGCTGAAACAGTGCTGGGTACCGACGCCTGACCGCATCCTCATCGAACCCGTAAAGGTCGATGACGTAGAGCCCGCGGCAACACTCGGTGATGTCCCTGCCGTTCCTATAGGGCCTCATGACGCGTCCGATTGCGCCCTCGTCACCCTCAGCGAGCCGCATCGCGGACGCTTCCGATATCAGGAATCCGGCCCCGCCGAGTTCAAAGCCCCGACTGGTGACCCCGAGATTCGAGGCCAGCGCCCGAGCGCAGGTGACGTCGACTCCTATCGTCAAATCAGGATTCAACTTGCCCTCAGCCCAATGAATCGTTACATCAGCGGCGCCTTCATCGCTCGGGCTAGCTTCTCGCTCAACGACACCAAGGTACCCACTTCGAATACCAGCCGCAGCGGCTGTCATGGCGATGCGAACCGCAGCTCCATCGGCGCTCTCGACCCAAGGATGGTCCGCGATGGCAAAAACCACCGACAGAGGAGCCTCACCCTTCATGTGACGCTCCACGACACGCCTCTGGAACGTCTGAGTGATCGAGTTCGTCGTGATGAAGCCAAACCTTCGCAGCCGGCCGGAGGCAGCTAGCTCCGCGGCGTGGTTCCACCAGTACATGACGAAATCAGCCGAATCGGGCATCTCAGTGTGCGCCGTGCGCAGCGCCTCCGCGTAGCCATCTCCCAGTGCTTGCCGTATCAAAGCCGGTCCGATGAACGGCGGATTCCCCACCACGAACTCCGCCTCCGGCCACTCCGCCTTCCGCGGGTTCACGTACCTCTCCACCACCACCCGCGCCGTCTCGTCGGGGATCGGCTCGCCCGTCACCGGGCTCGGCTTCATCGTCTCGCCGTCCCAGCGGGTGACGGGCTTGCCCGTCGCGTCGGTCTCGGGCTCGACGCGGTCCCAGGTGAGGACGGCGTCGCGGCACTCGATGTTCCCGTAGTCACGCAGGACGGGCTCGTCGGGAGCGGTGTCGCCGTGGGTCCGGAAGTGCCACTGGAGCCAGCCGATCCAGAGGACGAGCTCGGCGATCTCCTTGGCCCAGCGCTTCACCTCGATGCCGAGGAGCTGTCGGGGCGTCACGCTGACGCCATGAAGGTCGAGGAACCCGGTCGCGCCGGTCTCGGGGCGCAGGTCGCGCAACTGCCTCACGACCTCGGCTTCCAGCCGCTTGAAGAGGTCGAGCGTCACGTAGAGGAAGTTGCCGGTGCCGCAGGCCGGGTCGAGGACGCGCGTGGCGCAGAGCTTCTCGTGGAAGGCGCGGACGGCCTTCTCGGCCTCGGCGATCTTCGCCTCCGAGCCGTCCTCGACGAGCGTCCTCACGAACGTGCGGACGACATCCCACTCGGCGCGGAGCGGCTCCTCGACGGTCGCCCGTACGAGCCGCTCGACGTAGGCGCGCGGGGTGAAGTGGGCGCCGAGGGCGTGCCGTTCCTTCGGGTCGAGGGCGCGCTCGAGGAGAGTGCCGAAGATGGACGGCTCGACGTTCTTCCAGTCGCAGCGGGCCGCCTCGTGGAGCAACTCGAGCTGGCGGCGCGTGAGAGCGAGGGCCTGCGGCGCGGCGAAGAGGCCGCCGTTGAAACGAAGGACCTTCCCCTCGAAGCCGAACTCGCCGCCGCGGTCCATCGTCATCCAGAGCGCCTGGACGTCGGCCGGGAAGGTCTCGGGGCGGGGGATCCAGCGCTCGTAGAGCGTCCGCGTGAAGAGCCGGTTCGGGAGGAGGCCGACGTCCTCGGCGAACATCGTGAAGATGGCCCGCATCAGGAACGTCGCGACGGCCTCGGGAGCGTGCCCGGCGTCGCCGAGCTCCTTCGAGAGGCCGGCGAGGTGCGCGGCGACCTCGCGCGTGACGGCCGTCGTCCGGCGGACGGGGTCGAGGGAGAGCGGCTCCTCCCAGACGGCGTGAAGCGTGGGGAGGAGACCTTCGAGGCCGGTGAAGAACGTCCGGTTCGAGAGGGCGTTCGGGAAGGGGTGGTAGACGCGCGAGCCGTCGAAGGAGGCGAAGAGGTCGATCGCGTGGCCGAGGTCGACGACGAGGAGGAAGGGCGGCGGCGCGTCCAGCGTCTCGACGTAGCGCTTCGCCTGGCCGAGCGCGTCGGACATCATGGCGTGCCAGGCGTTCGTCCCACGACGGGTCCGGCCGACCTTCGTCGTGTTCGAGCCCTGCTTGGCCTCGAGGAGGAAGCGACCGTTCCGGAAGAGGTCGATCTTCCCGATCGTCGGCTTCCCCGCGGCATGGAGGAGGACGGCCGGCTTCTCGTAGACGTAGGCGTCCTTCTCCGGGTCGCCCGTCGCCGGGTCGGGGCGCGGGACGCCGAGGAGGTCGCAGAGGTCGTTCAGGAACGGGTCCTTGTTGGCCCGTTCTCCCCCCTCGTTCCCGAGCCAGCGGGCGTGGAAGGCTGCGATGTCCATTGGGTGCGCTGAGGCGCGGGGGAAGGGTAGCAGAGGGGCGCGGAACTGGGCGCTGGGCCGCTCAGGCCGGGATCAGCTCAAGGTGCTCCTTCTCCGCCCCCGTGACGGCGGAGACGGGGATCCGCCGGTCAAAGGTCGCCAGCCGCCCCCCGTGCGCCACGACGAGCGACAGGAGATAGACGTCGGTCAGTGTGGCGTGCGACAGGGCCGCGCCTGCCCGAAGCGTTCGCGCGCTCCGGAGCGTCACGTCGTCGGGCCAGAAGGCGTGCCCGCCCGAGGCGCAGAACGTCCGGAGCCGCGCGAGCAGCGCGCCCGGACGCTCCGGCTCGGCGCCGTAGGCCGGGTTCGACAAGACGCGGACGGCCCCGTTCTCGGTCAGCGGGCAGGTCGCCCAGCCGGCGCTCCGGCTCGGCGCGAACCAGGCGTGCGCGGCCTCGTGATGGACGTGGTCGGGATCGAAGAGGGCGACGAGGACGTTGACGTCGAGGAGAGCGACCCGGCTCACCGGTCGTCCCGCAGACGGTTCACGAGCGCCATCGTCGGGCGCGGGCTCCCCTTCTTTCTGCGGGGAATCAGGGGGACCCCGTTCCGGACCCGGGCGGTCGACCGCGGCTCGAGCGCCTTGCGGGCGAGCTCCGACAGGACCTTCCCTGCCGTCGTCGCCCGGCTCGCGGCGATCTCCTTCGCGGCCTGGAGCACGTCGTCGTCGATGTGCAGCGTCGTCCTCACAGGGTCAGCATCACGCATCACGCATCTGATGTCAACGGCGCCACGCGGCCCGCCGCTCGCCGCGCTACGATGGCGCCATGACACCGGTTCCCCGAGAGCTTCGGTGGCTTCTGTGGGACCTCGATGCCGACCAGGTCGACGTCGACGAGTGCGCCTCGGCGGTCCTCGGGAGGGTCCTCGAGCACGGTCGCCTTATCGACGTCCGGCTGGTGCTCGAGCTCTACGGCAGGGAGCGCGTCCTCAAGTTCTTCCGGGAGGGCGACCATCCGGTCGTCTCCGAGCGGACTCGCAGGTTCTGGCACGCATTCTTCGGAGCAGATGAAGCATGGCCGACACGTCCCGACTTCCGGAACCGCAGCGCCGCGCCCTGGATCGGCTGAAAGCCGTCCCGACGATGGCGGAGTTCTACCTGGCCGGAGGCACGGCCGTCGCCGTACACCTCGGTCATCGGACCTCCCGGGACCTCGACTTTTTCAGCGTGAGGCCCGACGTGGACCTCGAGGCGGTAAAGGAGGCCGTTCGGCGGTCGTTCGACGAGGCCGAGACGGTGGCGCAGACGGACGCTGCCGTGCAGCTTCTCTGCGATGGTGCTCCGATCGACCTCGTCCGGTACCCGTATCCGCCTCTCCGTTCCATCGAGCGCACTTCCGACGGAATCGCCGTGGCGGCACTTCTGGACCTCGCCACGATGAAGCTGGCGGCCCTCTCGCGCCGGGGCCTCCGGCGCGACTTCTGGGATCTCGCGGAGATCGTCCGCCGAGGGGGAATCCCGCTCCGACAGGCGTGTCAGGCCTATCGCCAGCGGTACGGCGTCGCGGAGGCGGACCTGTACCACGTCCTCCGTTCCCTGACCTGGTTCGAAGACGCCGAGCGGGACCCGGCGTTCCCGGCCGGACTCACGGAGCCCACCTGGCGCGAGATCAAGGCGTTTTTCCTTCGCGAGGCGCCTGGGCTGATGTCGACGGATCTCGGCTAGGTTTCCCGGTCGAGCCCCAGCTCCCGCCGGATCAGGTCGAGGTCCATCGGGGACGGGTTCCCGGGGTGCGTCGCCTGGTGTCGTTCGAACGTCGCGGAGAGGCTCGGCGAGTCACCGGGCGCGAAGCGCGGCGACAGCCGGGCGCGTCACTCCGGGAAGAGGCTCGAGACCAGGCCGCCGAGCGGCGGAAAGGGCGGCGCCGCGAGCGGGTCGTCCAGACCGAGCGAGCGTTCGGGGACCATCCGGCCCCGGACGTTCGTAAAGACGTCCGCACTTCGCTTCTCCGGGTCGACGATCCAGTACCACGCGACGCCCATGAGCCCGTAGGCTTCGAGCTTACGGCCTCGGTCGATCCCCTCGGTCGACGGCGAGACGACCTCCGCGACCCAGTCGGGAACGAGCTCGATGACCGATTCGTCCGGCCCCGGCCAGCCGCCCGTCGAACGTCGCCAGCCGGCGAGGTCGGGGATGAGACGCGAGAAGGCGAGCTCGGAACGGATCTCCGGCTCGATGACGAAGACCCAGTCGGATCGGGTGCCGTCCTGGCCGGCAGCCCCGGGCCCGCTCTCGAGAACCGAGGCGAGGCGCACAGCCGACCGGCCATGCCTGAAGCGCGGCCGCGGCGCGAGGAGCCAGACGCCACGCACGACCTCGACGTTCGTCCCTTCCGGCTGCGCCTCGAGGAGGCGCTCGAGCGCGACGAAGTCCGCGAGGAGATCGGGGACGGCCGACATCCTTTCCAGCCTAGCCCCCGGCGCCTCGCGGGGTCAACCGCGACGCGCCGGCACACTGCGGCCGCGAAGCGCCTGCCCTGGCCGCCGGACCCAGGCTACCTGCGGGCGAGGTACGCCTCGATGCGGCGTTTCGTCTGCGTCGTCTTTCGGTAGACCCCCCGCGCGTCGGTACGAGCGAGGACCCCTTCCATGAGCCAGTTCTGGATCGTCCCGCGGGAGATCCCCAGGGCGACGAGGTCGCTCGTGCGGACCTCGGCGAGCCGCTGCGTGCGAGCGGCGGCGGGAGCCGGACGCGCAGGCGGCGGGCGTTTCGCGACCGGACGTGGTTTCGCCGCCGGGCGCGCAGGCGTGGCGGCGGGTAGCGACGCTTGAGCCGCCTCGCGGCGTGTCCGCGCCTTCGGCGGGGCGGGAGCTCCCGTGCCGGCCTCGAGGTCGATGCCGAAGATCGCCGAGAGGTCCGCGCCCGCGAGCGCTTCGTCGTGGACCGCGGCGCCGACGACGGGGGCCTCGGCCGCAGCGGTGACGAGCTCGAGGTGGTCGGTCTCGCGGAGGAGGAAGAGAAGCTCGGGGCTCCGGTCGAGCCGGGCGCCGACTCCGTAGAGCGCGGCGGCGAGGTGCTTGCAGAGTCGCGCCGAGTCGGGGCAGGAGCAGCGCATCCGGATCTCGCCGGGCGCGGGAAAGAGTCCGGCCCCGGGGCGCGTGACGACGGCCATCACCGCCTCGGAGAGGCGTCCGCTCAGGAGCTCGACGAGGGAGTCGATCCTCCCGGCGCACTCCGAGCGGATCTCCTTCCAGCGGGCCGCGCCGAGCTTCGCGATCGAGATCTCGATCTCGTAGAGCTCCGACCCCTGGACGAGGGCGGTGACCCGCCCCGGTGTCACCTGCAGGTCGAGGACGAGCCCATTCGCGACGTACGAGCGGCCCCGCGGGATGCGGTTCGCGAAATCGCCGTACCTCTCGAGGTTCCGGCACCAGGCCTTCCCCCAGAACGAGCGGGCGATCGTCCGGCCCTCGATCCGTACGGGGTCGAGCGCTCTCCCCTTCTTGCGGAGGGAGGCCGCCGCCTTGTCTGCGCGTGCCTTCCGGCTCGCGACGCTGACGTAGGGGGCGAAGCCCCAGCCGTAGCCGTACCCGTACGACATTCCTTCTCCTAATCCGCCGTCGCCGCGGCGAGGTCGAGTGAGACGAGCCGGAGGAGCTCGTCATCGGTCATTTCAGTCAGCCGGGCCTCCGCCCCTCCTTCGAGGACGTCTCTGGCGAGCGCCTTCTTCGCCTCGATGAGGGCGTCGATTCTCTCCTCGACCGTCCCGCGGCAGACGAGCTTGTGGACGAGGACGTTCTTCTTCTGACCGATGCGGAACGCCCGGTCGGTCGCCTGGTCCTCGACGGCGGGATTCCACCAGCGGTCGAAGTGGACGACGTGGGACGCCTCCGTCAGGTTCAGGCCCGTTCCGCCCGCTTTGACCGACACGACGAAGAAGGGAGGACCTTCTTCGCGCTGGAAGTCGTCGACGAGCGCCCGGCGCCGCGCGACGGGAGTCCCGCCGTGGAGGACGAGCCCCGGCCGCCCGAAGACGCCGGCGAGAAACGCGGCGAGGGGCTCCGTCATCTCCTGGAACTGCGTGAAGACGAGCGCCTTCTCCTGCCGCGAGGAGATCTCCTCGGCGAGCGCGCCGAGGCGCCCCAGCTTGCCGCTCTCCTTCGGGTCGAACCGGCCGTCGCGCAGCCACTGCGAGGGGTGGTTGCAGAGCTGCTTGAAGCGCATGAGGTACGAGAGGACGACGCCACGCCGCTTCATCCCGTCGGCGGCCGAGAGGGCCTTCGCGAGCTCCTCGACGGCCTGGCCGTAGAGGACCGCCTGCGCCTTCGAGAGAGGGCAGAAGACCTTCATCTCCGTCTTCTCCGGCAGGTCGGAGATGACGCTCCGGTCGGTCTTGAGCCGCCGGAGGATGAACGGTCTGACGAGGCGCCGGAGCGGACCCCAGTCGGGGTTCGCAGAAGCGGCTCGGGCCTTCGCGAACTCCCCGAACTCCTTCGCCGAGCCGAGGAGGCCGGGCTGGAGGAAGTCGAAGAGCGACCAGAGGTCGCCGAGGCGGTTCTCGACGGGCGTCCCGGTCAGGGCCAGCCTCCCGCGGCTCCCGAGCGCCTTGACGGCACGTGTCTGCTTCGCGGAGGGGTTCTTGATCGCCTGCGCCTCGTCGAGGACGACGAGCCCCCATTGCGCCTCCGTCAGCGCGGGGACGCGGAGGAGCGTCGCGTAGGTCGTGATCGTGACGTCCGCCACCCGGGCGGCCGCGGCCGCTTCGGCCATCCGCGCGGGAGGTGTGACCGACGGGTGCGCCACGAAAACGGAGAGAGACGGCGCGAAACGCGCGATCTCGGCGGTCCAGTTCGCGACGAGCGAGGCCGGGACGACGAGGAGGTGCGGGCCCTTCTCTCCCGCGCGCTTCAGCGCGAGAAGGAGCGCGAGCACCTGGATCGTCTTCCCGAGACCCATGTCGTCGGCGAGGCAGCCTCCGAGGCCGAGGCTCGAGAGCGCGTGGAGCCAGGCGACGCCGTCCCGCTGATACGGCCGGAGGGTGCCGAGGAGAGCCGGTCCGGGGTCGGCGCCTTTGCGCCCCTCGGGGCTCCGGAGCCGGGCGAGCGCCGCCGCGAGCCAGGGCCCTGCCTCGACGCGCACCCACCCGCCGCGCCCGTCGCCGCCCCCCTCGCCGAAGCCGGCGGCGAGGCGGAGCGCGTCGGCGATCCCGACTCCGTGCCGGCGCGCCTCCGCCTCCTTCGCGAGCCGTTCGAGGGCTTCCTTCAGCCCGGACGGGTCGATCTCGACCCATTGCCCGCGCACGAGGGCGAGCCCCGCCGAGGCGGAGAGGACCTGGCGCCTCTCGGCCGCCGTGAGCGGCACGCCGCCCAGAGCCAGCTCGACGGAGAAGTCGAGGAGCGCCTCGCCCCCGACGCCCGCCACGAGCGAGCCTCCGACGGTGACGCGGACCTCGGGCCTCGTCGGTGCTCCCTTTTTCCACCAGTCGGGGAGCCTGAGGAGAACTCCGCTCTCCTCGAGGAGCGGGGCCTCGTTCAGGAACTCCCAGGCCTGCCGCGCCGTCCAGGCGAGCGGCCGGAAGATCTCGCCCGAGTCGACGAGGGCCCTCACGAACGGGCTCTGCTCTGAGGCCCGCTGAACGGGGACGAGAAGCGACCGCAGGGCCTCGCGGTCCCGCGTCGCCCCGGACTCCTTCACGGCGTGCCCGAGCGGCTGGTGGGCGACGCGTCCGGAGTCGGCGATCCGGCTCGCATACGTCGCGAGAAACGCGAAGGGCTTCGCTTCGCTCTGCCGGTTCTCGGCGAGGTGGAAGCAGACCCGGCCCACCGAATGCCAGAGGGGGCTTCGCGCCCGCAGCCACGACTCGACGTCGCCCTTCCACCCGGCGAGCTCCTCGCGCGCGGCGGCGTTCAGCTCCGCCCAGAGCCGATCGAGGACGACGGGCGTGAGGTACTCGAGGCCGGTGAGGGGAGGCGCCGCAGCGGCCCGCGGCGCGAGGTCGTCCGCGGGCGGGGCGATCTCGAGCGTCGACCGGCGCGCTTCGACGTCCGGCATCCGCGAGAGGCTCGTGACGAAGAGGCGCCCGAGGTCGCGGAAGAAGGCGAGGGAGGCCGGAAGCGGCGTGGCCGGCTCGGCCGCTCCGAGGTGGAGGACGCCGGCCCCCGCCCCGCGGGCGAAGGCCGCCTCGATCCGTGCCGCGACCGGGGGAGCCGGACCGGACATGGTGCCCGGGAGCCACTCGAGGTGGAGGTGACCTCGCGGCGTGACGGCGATCGCGAGGACGGAGGGATCGGACGGCGGGCTGGAGCTGGGCGTTGTCATCGGCGACGCCGGATCATGCCCTGCCGCGGGCGTCGTGTCGGAATCAGCCCGGCCCGGAGAGCCCGGGCCGGGCAGGAGCATCCGAACGAGAGCTGGCTAGCGGCCCTTCAGGGCCTTGAGCTTCATGTCCTTCCCGGCGAGCGTCGACTTCCCCTCGAGGCCGAACGACGTGCAGGTGACCACCCAGACGTTTCCGTTCTGCGGGTTCGTCAGGATCGCGCGGTTCCCGTCGATCCCGCCAGGCATCGGGACCTTTCCCTTGTCCGCCGCGACGGTGATCTCGAGGTACGACCCGTCGTTCTTCTCGACCTTCAGCGTGCCCTTGCCGCCGATCGTCCCGTCCGTGGACGCGATCTCGAAGGCCATGGAGGTCCCCGCCTTGAGACCCTCGGCGCACTGGGCCGGAGCGGACGGGGCGAACGCGAGGGCGCCGACGACGAGGACGGAAGCGCCGATGAGGAACGGATGACGCATGGTGGAGATCTCGCTTCGGCGCGAATGATAGTGCGCTCCCGCCGCGGATGTGGCCCGGGCGACAGCATGGATTCGCGTAGGGGCAGGCGATACG
>CAVOJA010000102.1:0-42151 GCA_963696015.1 uncultured Holophagales bacterium | reverse complement strand
GTGCTGGACGAGTCCCGGTACCGCTACCTGAACCTGCAGTTCGATGGCGATCGCCTGGTCGGCGCGAACGGCGTCGGCTTCGGCGACCACGCCGGTGCGTTCCGGGGGCTCATCGAGGGGCGCCGCCGGCTCGGGGCCTGGAAGAAGAGGCTGATGCACGACCCCGCGCGGGTCATGCAGGCGTACGTGGAGACGGCCGTACCGGCCTGCGGGGCGGGATGAGGATCGCCCTCAAGCTCTTCGCCTCCCTCACAGAGCGCCTCCCGCCCGAGGCGCGGGCCCGCCACCGCGTCGAGCTCGACGTCGAGGAGGGCGCCACGGTCCTCGACGTGATCCGGCGCCAGGGGATCCCCGAGGCGCAGTGCTTCCTCGTCCTCGTCGACGGGGCGTGGGTGGCCCCGCAGGATCGCGCGACGCGCGTCCTGTCGGAAGACCAGGCCCTCGCCATCTGGCCTCCCGTCGCCGGCGGCTGAGTGGACTTCCTCAGAAGCCTGGAGATGAGCCTCCTCGCGGAGGAGTTCTTCCGCCTCCTGCCGGCGGTGGTGGCCGTCTACGAGGTGAACGGCGACACCGTCCGGTGGTCCGAGGGCGGCCGCGTCGGGACCATCCGCCTCGTTCGCCTGGAGGATCGTCGGCTGGGCAGCGTCGTCGTTCCCCGCCACCGCGTCGAGATCGTCCTCGAGGATTGCCCGGAGACGGAGGGGGAGGCCTTCCTGGACCGCTTCCATCGCGCGTTCCTGCGCGGGGGCGGATAGCCGTCCCGTCGCGACGGCCGAGATGGAGTCTGCCTTGGTGGACTATTCGAGAGGCCTCCCGACGAACCCGTCCTGAGAGTTCAACCCCTGCCGCTCCAGTCTCCGGCCACCTCCACGCGAGACGGTGCGAAGATGGACCCGACGTCGCTGCGGCACCGGTGCCCCGGAACGGTGTGAGACGGCGCGAACCGGAGGGACACGATGGGAGACAAGGGCGGCAAGAAGGACAAGGAAAAGGGCCAGAAACAGAATTCCGCCAAGCACCAGCAGATGGACAAGGCGAAGCAGGACAAGCAGCCGAAGAAGAAGCTCGGATAGACGCGCGCCCCCTGCGAGCCGTGTCCGGGTCCGGCGAGTCGGCCGACCCGGCGTCTGCGTCCGCCGAATACGTGATACTCGGGGCGGGAGGCGGACGAGCTTGAGCGCGGAGTTCCCCGGAATCGCGGCCACTGCGGCTGCCCACGCGTCCGCCGCGGTGACGCTTCTTCTCCTCTTCTCCCTCATCGGCACCGCGGCGCTCCCTGCGCGCGTTCGTCCCGCCTCGGCGCGCCTCGCCCTCCCTCTCTCGCTCTCCGCGGGAACCCTCCTCACCGGCTGGCTGACCTTCGTCTTCGCCTCGTTGCTCGGTACCTGGACCCTCCTCCCGGTCTTCGCGCTCCTCGTCCTCTTCTCTCTCCGCTCTTTCCGGCCCTGGGCGGCGGACCTCTGCCGCGTGACGCGCCTCCTGGCCGCCCTCGTGAAGGCGAGCCCCTTCTCGGCGCTCCTCCTCTCGGTTCCGGTTCTCCTCCTCGCCCCGGCGCTCCTCCTTCCCCTCGTCGACTCGGACGGCCTGAGGTACCACGTCGCCCTCCCGAAGCTCTTCCTCCTGATCGGACAGGTCTTCCGCTACGAGTGGGACGTGACGGGCTGCTTTCCGCAGGGCGCGGAGATGATGTACATGCTCGCGCTCCGACTCTCGGGGGGCGAGACCGCGAAGTTCCTCCACGCCGGGTTCTTCCTCTCGTCGCTCGCGGTCCTCGCTCTCCTCACGCATTCGGGGCGCTCCAGCCGGAGCGCGGCGCTCCTCGCCCCTTTCCTCTTCGCGGTGACGCCGCTCGCAATCAGCCCGGCCCCGGCGGCGTTCACCGACCACATCGCGCTCTTCCATGTCGCCGTCGCGACGCTCGTCCTCGCCCGCCGCGGCCCGCCCGCCGCGATCGGCATCGCTCTCGGCGCGGCGTTCGCGACCAAGGTCACGATCGCTCCGGCAGCCTTCGGCATCGCGGTCGCAGCTCTCTTCGGACGCCCTCGGAAGGAGCGGCCGCGCGCCGCGCTCGCTCTCGCCCTCCCGGTCTTCCTTGCCTTTCTTCCCTTCGCGATCCGGAGCGTCCTCGCGACCGGGGACCCGGTCTATCCGGTCGGCCACGGCCTCCTGGGGATTCCGATCCCCGGCGTCTCCGACGCCTCGCTCACCTTCGCCACGAACTACCACGCGAACACGCCGGGTCCGCTCGGCTTCGCCTGGGACCTCGACTGGGCGCCGGTCGAGCCGGACGACGTCGTCGGGTGGCACCACCTCTTCGGACTCTTCGCGCTCGCGATCGTGATCCGGCGGCGTGAACTGCGCTTCGTCCTGGCCCCGGTCCTCCCGACCATCGCCCAGGCCCTCGTCTACCAGCCCTACTCGCGATACATGATGCCGCTCTTCTTCGGGCTCGCGTTCTTCGAGGCCCGGGCGCTCGCACTCGCCGCGCGTCGCTGGGCGGCGCCGGCGGCCCTGGCGCTGGCCATCCCCGCCCTGATCGTGTCGGTTCCGCGAAGCCTCTTTCTCGGGCTCCCGCCGCTCGACTACCTTCGCGGACGGCTCTCGCGGGACGCCTTCATGAGCAAGTGGATCCCGGCTCTCGGCGCCGCACGGCTCGTCAACGCGCAGCCCCCGGGCGGGACCGTGATGGCGCTCGACTTTCCCGCGCCCTTCTACTTCGATCGTCCGTGGATCGTCGAGGGGATCCTCCTCGAGCCGCCGCTCAAGCAGTGGCTCCAGACGGACCCGCGCGAGACCTCCCTCCTCCGGCGCATGCAGGAGCTCGACGTCCGCTACCTCGTGGTGACACCGGGGTACGGCGGCGGCACGCCGGCCTCCCTCCTCACGCTCGCCGGGAGCCGGGAGCAGGCGAAGGCGATCCTCGCACTCCGCGCCCGGCTCCGGCTCGTCGGAACGGTAGGGGGTGTGGACGTGTACGAAGTGCCGGTTCCGTGAGCGCTTCCGTGTGCCTTCCTACGGCGACATCGCCAGCCGGAAGCCGATAATCGGCGGGGCGAAGTTCGGGGGATACGGGCGGCGAGAGGCGGAGCGCAGGTCGATGAGATCGTAGTAGTAGCCGCCTCCCCGCAGTGCTCTGTCCGTGCCCTTCGTCGGCCCCGTCGGGTCGGTCTGCTCCGCCGCCGTGTAGGACCCGAACCAGTCCTCCACCCATTCCCAGAGGTTCCCGTGCACGTCGAACAGGCCGTACGGGTTCGGCAGCTTCGTTCCGACGGGCAAAGGCCTGTAAGCGCCCGACCCGCACCACCAGACGTACGGGATCGCCGCCGCGTTTGCCGAACAACCCTTGTCGAGCCCGTCCAGCGCATCGCCGAACGAGAACCGCATCTGGTTCCCCCCGCGCGCCGCCCGCTCCCACTCGGCCTCCGTCGGCAGGCGGAACTTCGTCGTCCCGAGCAGCTCGTTCAGCTTCGCGAGGAACCCGCCGGGCCGGCGAACGTCCTCCCACGACACGCTGTCCACCGGGCAGTCGCCGGGGCAGTCCTCGAAATCACTCGGGTTGGAGCCCATCACGGCCCGCCACTGACGCTGGGTCACCTCGTACTTCCCGACGAAATAGTCCGAGGTCAGCCGGACCGTATGCAGCAGCTCCTTCTGGTTCAGCGGGCGCCGCTCCGTCGGCGGCGACCCCATCTGGAACGTCCCCGCCGGAATCCTCACCATCACGAGCGGAACGTCCCCGGGAAGCAGGAACGAGATCTCGTTCGGCCCCGGTGGCGGGACGTCCGGGCTCGCCATCACGGCGAACGGGTCCCCCGAGACGTTGTGGATCACCGTGCCGTACGCGAAAACGGGCTGGTCGCTCGTGAACTCCACCCAGAGATTCGTTTCGGTTCTCCCGGCCATCCCCGCGAACCCGTCCAGCGCCACCTGGGCGAAACCGCCCCCGTACGAGCCTCCGCTCAGCGGTCCGACCGTTCCCGTGGCCAGGATCGCTCCGCCTCCCGATCTCACCCTCACGGTCGCCGTCGCCGGCCTGAACCCGGGATTCATGACGACGAGATTCGTGCGATACCCCGACGACGGGAGGGCGCTCACCGCCAGCTGGCCGATGACGCCCCTGAGGAGCGCCTCCGAAGCCTCCAGCGCCGGCAGCCACTGGCCCGACACCGCTTCCTTGCCGCACGCGTTCACGTTGGTGACGCTCGCAGCGATGACGAGCGGGCCCGTCGAGTCGAACCGCATCGGGCCATACGCACCAAAAGGGACGGGCCACGAGAACATCGAGTCGTGAACGCTCTCGAAGGCCGCCTGGGTCCGTCCGTCGATCCGGATCTCGGGCGATTGGCGCGTCCCGTAGTTCACCTGGTCGAAGAACATGGCCGTCACCGTCACGAAAGCCGTTCCGGGATTCATAAGCCAGACGTCCGTCCGGTACTTCGCACCGTTCGCTCCGGCGCTCCAGGCCGACGAGGGCAGGAAATAGGTCTCGGCCGTCACCGATCCCGCGTGCACGAGGAGGCTCCCCGCGAGTACCCGGGCCAGCCACGTCACGATCGACCTCTGCCTCATCGTCAACCTCCGCGCCCCCCGCTCGCGTGTGGCCGATGACGGGGTCACGACTCCGGGCGCGTCGCAGCGGGCGCGCGACGACGACATAGTAATATGCCGCGTGCCGGTCGGCCTCGCCGGCCGGCGGCGGCGACGCGAGGAGGGGTTCGCGACATGGCGAGCGTCCGGTGGCGGTTCGTGCTCGTGACGGGAGCCCTTCTGGCCCTGCCGAAGCCGGTGCAGGCCCAGAACTACATCCTTCCGTCGTCGGCCTTCCGGTCGGGAACGAACGGCGCGGAGTACCGGACGGACGTCCGAATCCTGAACCGTGAGACGACCGCGGTGACGGTGAGCGCGACGTTCTACGACCAGGCCGCGGCGGCGACGCTCCCCGCGAGCCCGTTTCGCATCGAAGCGCGGAACCAGGCGTCGTTCGACAACGTCCTGCAGTCGCTGTTCGGGAAATCCTTGGGCGACGGGGCGTATGGCCCGATCCGCTTCGAATCGACGGGACCGATCCTCGTCACCGCGAGCGTGAGCAACGTGAACGCCTGTGGTACGGGCGCGGTGTCGGGGCAGAGGCTACCCGGGGTTCATGTGTCGCGTGCGCTGAGGGCCGGAGTGATCGGGCAGCTCGCCGTCAGCGCGAGCTCGGCATCGGGCTACCGGACGAACCTCGTGTTCATGAACCCGGGGAGCGTGCCGGCGACGGCGACGGTGAAGGTGCGGCGCGGGAGGGGAGCGCTCCTCTCCACGGGGACGATCGGGCCGCTTCCGGCGGAGGGCTTCCGCCAGGTGGCGTTGAACGGCGCGGAGTTCCCCGGCGTGGCGGGAACGACGGACAGGAACCTGTGGCTGGAGTTCACGAGCGACCAGCCCGTCCTGGCTTACGCGACCGTCATCCACAACGTGTCCGGCGACCCGTTCGCCGTCCTCCCGAGCCTGGACGTGCCGCCGGCAGACGATCCGATGAAGATCACGTCGTTCACGGCGAGCCCTTCGAACATCGCAGCCGGGCAGCCGGTCACCCTCTCGTGGACGAGCACGGGGGGGACGTCGGCCGAGGTGGACAACGACGTCGGCTACGTTCCTCTCGACGGCTCCTTCGAGGTCTTTCCGGGCGAGACGACGACCTACTGGCTGACGGTCAGGGGACCGGCGGGATCGAAGGTCGCGGCCGCGACCGTCACGGTGGGTGCCCCGTACTCCGAGGTCACCTTTTACCTGCCGGGCGGAGTTCCCCTCGTCCTGGTGAAGATCCCGGCCGGCACCTTTCAGATGGGGTCGCCGGCCGAGGAGCGCGGTCGAGGCGCGGGAGAGACTCCTCATCAGGTGACCCTGACGCGGGACTACTACCTCGGGAAGTACGAAGTGACGCAGGCGCAGTTTCAGGCGGTCATGGGAGACCCGATTCAGAGATGCGGCGGTGGTCTCGTAGGGGGCAGCGACCATCCGGTCACCTGCGTGCCGTGGGAGTACATTCACTCGTGGGACGGGTTCCTCGTCCGGCTGAACCAGCTCCTGGGAACGACCAGGTTCCGGCTTCCGACGGAGGCCGAGTGGGAAAGGGCGGCGCGAGGAGGGTCGACGACGCGCTTCTCGTTCGGGAACGCGATCGCAGGGGACGACGCCTGCGGCGACAACGCCGAGGCGAGTCCTTACGTCTGGTGGTGCTGGAACTCGGGGAAGACTCCCCAGCCGGTGGGTGAGAAAGCGCCGAACCCGTACGGGCTGCACGACATGCACGGGAACGTGGCGGAGTGGGTGGAGGACTGGGAGGGGCCCTACCCGGCGACGCCACAAGTGGACCCGACAGGTCCGCCGGAGGGGACGAAGAGGGTCCTTCGCGGCGGCAGCTCGCCGAGAAACCTCAGCTTCGAACGCTCCGCGAGCCGCTATGCCAACAACCCGCGCGGGTCCTCCGACAGTGACGGCTTTCGGGTCGCCTGGTCACCGTAGCCGGCAGCGAAGGCGGCCTCGTCGACCTGATGCGGGAAGCGGACCGGGGAGAGTCGGGTCCGGCGACGCGATTCCTCGAGTCCCGCCCCGACTCATCGGCACCGCGGCGCTCGAGGGCGGTGTGTCGCTCGTCACCCGGAACCGGAGGGACTTCGAGAGAATTCCCAGTCTCGACGTGCTGACCTACTGATCTGCCTTCGCCCCGGCCACGCCACGCCCGGAGACCTGCGGGCCCCAGTCGATTCGGCCCAAAGAGCCTCGGAATGAAGCCGAAGGATGCGATCTTCGACGAAGACGCCGGCTGCGCGAGCGCTCTCGCGGGTGGAGCAGCGAACGACATCGCTGCTCGCGCCGGGGCTCTCCTGCCCGCGTCCATGACATCATCTCGCTCATGAAGACGATCGGACTCATCGGAGCGGGACACATCGGAAGCCAGGTCGCGCGCCTCGCGGTGGCGCACGGCTACAGCGTGCTGATCAGCAATTCGCGGGCCCCCGAGACGCTCGCGGCGCTCGTCCAGGAGCTCGGTCCGCATGCACGCGCCGGCACGTCGGTCGAGGCGGCCAACGAAGGAGACATCGTCGTCGTGACGATTCCTCTCAAGAGCGTCGGCAGCGTGCCCGTGGAGCCCCTGGCCGGCAAGGTGGTCATCGACACGAACAACTACTACCCGCAGCGCGACGGGCAGATCCCCGCGCTCGACGACGAATCGACGACGACGTCGGAGCTCCTGCAGGCGCACCTTCCGAAGTCGAAGGTGGTCAAGGCCTTCAACCACATCTACGCCGCGGAGCTCACGACGCACGGGCAGCCAGCGGGCACGCCGAACCGCCGCGCCCTGGTCATCGCGGGCGACGACCCGTCCGCGAAGGCCACCGTCACAGAGATGCTCGACGAGTTCGGCTTCGACACCGTGGACGCGGGCCCGCTGAAGGAAGGCTGGCGGATCCAGCGAGACACGCCGGGCTACGGACCGCGCCGCAATGCCGAGGAACTGAGGACGGACCTCGCCGCGGCGAGGCGCTATCGGGACCGCTGATACGCGAATCTCCGAGACGGGTTGCTGACCCAGGAATTCCTGATCTCTGGAACCACGCATCTCATCGGCCGGCGCCGCGCCGCCACCAGGAGGTGTGGCGTCAGAAAAGCTCCTCGAAGCTGTTCCTGAGCGCCCCGGACAGGCTCTCTCTCGCGTCCGCCCGCCTGGCCTCGATCTCTGCGGCAAGCTTGTAGAAGAGCGAACCGTTGTAGAACTCCTCCAGGCGTTGGCGGGTGAGCACCTTCCGGCCGTTCCGATCTTCACCCGCGAGGCTGAGGAACAACCCGAACTCGGCCATGGAACCGAGGTGGCCAAGAAAGTCGGTCCGGTTTCCCTCGAAGAGACGAGCGAGGTCCTCACGGTCGAGTGCCCCGTCCTCGTCCTCGTCGTACCGGGCAAAGAGCCGATCGAAGCTCGGTTGCACGAAGTGCCCTTCCTCGTCATAGACGCCCGTGTCGCTTCCGTGCCTGCCGGCATTGATGCGATCTGCGTCTACAGTGAGGGTCGGAGCCCTCGAGGTGGACGGGCCGAGCGCGGCGTTGATGACTCCACCGAAGACAGCCGCTCGCGCGGCGCCGAGGCCGAGGCGCCGCAGGCCCTGGTAGGTCTCGAAGAGAGTGATCCTGCCGTCGTGGTCCGTGTCGAAGAAGTCGACGTGCTTCTGGAGAGCCGTTCGGGACCCCGAATCTCTCCGGCCAGCCGCTCGCCGAGCGCTACGCCGCGCTCGGAACGACCATCGTGACCACTTCCGATCACACGATGTTCCCGCACCCGCAGCGAGCGAACGGCCACGTGTACGAGGGGAAGGCCTACCCGGCGGACCCTCACTACAGCGATCGGACCGTCGTGATCTTCGTCCCGAAGGGCTTCCGTCCCGGCGAGACGACCGACATCGTCTTCTTCTTTCACGGGTGGGGGACCAACGTAGACCGGACGCTCGCGGCGTTCCGGATCGCCGAGCAGCTCGGCGCGAGCGGCGTCAACGCGGTCCTCGTCCTCGCCGAGGGGCCGAAGGACGCACCCGACTCATTCGGGGGAAGGCTGGAGGAGGAGGGAGTCTTTTCGGGCCTCGTGGCCGACGTCCTCGCAACCCTGAAGGACAGGGGCGTGATCGAGAAGGCCCGCCCCGGCTCGATTGTCCTGGCGGGGCACAGCGGTGCCGGCCGCGTGATCTCGTTCATCCTCCTCAGGGGGGGCCTGACGGCGAACGTCCGAGAGGTCTACCTCTTCGACGCCCTGTACGGACAGGTGGAGAAGTTCGCCTGGTGGGTTGACCACACACGAGGAAGGTTGGTCGTGATCCACACCCCCGGGGGCGGGACGCGCGTCCAGACGCTCGATCTCATAGACGACCTGTGGGCCTGGGGAGTTCCCTTCGCAGAGGTCCCGGAGAGCGCTGTGACCGTCGATCTCCTCAGGAAGAACCGCCTCATCTTTATCGAGTCGGCGCTCGCCCACGACGACGTCGTCGCTGCGCAGGAGCAGCTCCGCACGTATCTCGAAACAGGCGCGCTCGGCCGACGCTGAGGGGTTGTGTGCGTGATCGCCGGGGCGATCGTCGACGACTCTCCGGTCGCTTCGGCCGCCGCGGGCGAGGGATGCGATCGTCCGTAGCCTTCGCTCGACATGACCGACCTCTCCAGCGGCGCGGACTCGCGGCGCGGTGCTGTTGACCACAGAACGAGGGTGCACGAATGAGCTGTTAACCGCTCTCGGCCGATCTCTCCCCAAGCTGCCCTTTTGAGAGCGCCACGAGGCCCGAAAGCGGTCCTTCCAGGGACGAGGGCGCTCTGAGCGTCGGCGGCCAGAGAACACTCGCGCGAAAGCGGTAGAGGCGCGAAGCAGCGCCATTACAGGCCGCTCGCTACGCGAAACGCCGGCCACGAGGGCCGGCGCTTGGTGTTAACCGCTTCCCGGGGTCGGGTTAGCGGGAGAAGATCGATGGCTCCGCAGGTAGGACTCGAACCTACAACCCTTCGGTTAACAGCCGAATGCTCTACCGATTGAGCTACTGCGGAACGTTCTCGAAAGAGCAGCCGCACGGCAAGACCCGCGCGGGAGGCGGAGTCTAGGAGACCGGCGGCCGCAGCGTCAAGCGAGGGGAAAAGCTGCGATAGCCTGCCCATCGAGGCCCCTGGGGGCAGAGGGAGGCCGGAAGGCGCCGTGACAGTCCGTGGCCGGTTCGCTCCGTCGCCCACCGGGCCGCTCCACCTCGGGAGCCTGGTGGCGGCCGTGGGGTCGTGGTTGTCTGCCCGGAGTGCGGGCGGCGAGTGGCTCGTGAGGATGGAGGACCTCGACGGGCCGCGCGTCGTCCCGGGGGCCGCGGACGGGATCCTGCGGGCGTTGGAGCGGTACGGGCTCGCGTGGGACGGCAGGGTCGTCGTCCAGTCGGAGCGGACCGATCTCTACGAGGAGGCGCTCACGCGGCTTCGGGCGGTCGGGCTCGCTTACGACTGCGGCTGCACGCGGGCCGAGGTGGCGCGGGCCGCGGGGGCGCCCGACGTGTCCGACCCGGTCGACGGCGCTGGAGCCGTCTACGCCGGGACGTGCCGCGGGGGCCTGGCGCCCGGGCGCGGCGCGCGTGCCGTCCGGTTCCGGGTCCCGGACGGGACGGCCGCCTTCGAGGACCGCTTCCGGGGGCGGGTCGAAGAGGAAGTCTCCCGCGCGGTGGGGGACTTCGTCGTGAGGCGCGCCGACGGCCCGTTCGCCTATCAGCTCGCCGTCGTCGTCGACGACGCGGAACAGGGGGTCAGCGAGGTCGTCCGCGGAGGGGACCTCCTGTCGTCGACGGCGCGGCAGATCGCGCTGCAGAAGGCCCTCGGCCTGCCGACGCCCGCGTACGCCCACCTCCCGCTCGTCCTCGGTCCCGACGGGAGGAAGCTCGGGAAGCGCGACGGGGCGCTCCCGCTCGAGAGGCTCGACGAGAAGCGCGTCCGAGAGACTCTCGGGCTCGCGCTCCGGCTCCTCGGGCAGGAGGCGATCGAGGGGACGGCGCCCGAGATGCTCAGCGCGGCCGCGCGGGATTTCGACGCGGGGCGGATCCCTGCCGGCCCGCTGAGCCTCTGACGGAAGGGGCGAGGACGCCGCGGGCGGCGGCGAGCTTCTTCTCGAACGGCGCGAGGTCGTTGCGCTCGACGAGCGCGCGCCAGGAGGCGAGCTCGCTCGCGAGGAGGTCGAAGAGAGCGGGCGTCGCGGGATTGCGGGCCTGGATCGGGAGCGTCAGATCGGGGGCCTGGTGAAGGATCGGGGCGGCCAGCTCGCAGAGGCGCCGGAAGCTCGTCGAGGCCAGGCCGTCGAGACTCTTCACCTTCACCCCCTCGCGCGCGAGAACCGAACCCGCGAGGAGGGAGAGGAGGTGGGCAAGGCCGAGCGTCTGCGCGATCCAGGCGTCGTGAGCGCCGATCGGCATCGTCGCGCGCTGCAGTCCGTGGCCGGCGAAGAGGCGCGCGGCGGCGCGCGTGGCGGTGGGGACGCCCGCATCGCAGACGATGAGGTTCTGCCCGTCGAGCGAGCGGACGCCGGGGCCGAACATCGGGTGAACCGAGGCGACGCGGAACCCGTCCCGGGCGGCCTTCGCGTAGATCGGAAGGAGCGGGCCCTTCACGCTCGCCACGTCGAGGACGAGGCCGGGAGGCGAGAGGGCGAGGATCTCGGCGAGGACGGCCGGCGTCGCTTCGAGAGAGACGGAGACGACGACGGCGTCGGCGGCCGACGCGATCTCGAGCGGGACGGCCGGAAAGCCGGGAAGGCGCTGGCCCGGGTCGTGGATCGCGACCGAGTGGCCGGCATCGCGGAAGGCGCGGGCGAGGATGCGCCCCATCCGGCCCGCGCCGCCGACGAGGAGGATCCTGGGCCCCGCCGCGTGTCGCCGCTTTCCGGCGGGTGTCGCCATCTCCTGCGGCCTTCCGCCGCGCCCTGCCGGCACCTTGCCGCCGCCCTATCGCGCCACGCGCAGGAAGCGCTTGCCGAGCCGCACGTAGCGCGCGGCGCCCGCTTCGAGCGCGAACGGCTCCGCGGGGTTCTCGACCTTCGAGAAGGCGACGCCGTCGTCCGAGAGGGAGACGGCCCCTTCCTTGACCTTCTGCCGCGCGACGTTCTTGCTGGCGGCGAGGCCGAGCGCCACGAGGAGCGAGGCGACATCGGCGGGCGCAGGGTCGGGGAGGGCGACGGTGTCGGCTTTGACCGGCCCCTCGGCCTTCGCGAAGCGGCGTTCGAACTCGGCCTCGGCGGTGGCGGCGGCCTCGGAGCCGTGGAAGTCGGTGACGAGCTGGTGGGCGAGGTCCATCTTCACGCGCTTGGGGTGCTTCGCGCCGGAGGCGACGGCGGCCTTCAGCGCGTCGATGTCGTGGGGGAAGAGGTCCGTCAGGAGGGTCCACCACGTCCACATCATGTCGTCCGAGACGGACATGACCTTCCCGAAGATCTCGTCGGGCGGCTCGTTGATGCCGACGTGGTTGCCGAGCGACTTCGACATCTTCTCGACGCCGTCGAGGCCGACGAGGAGGGGCGTCGTCATGACGCACTGCGGGGCCAGACCGTAGCTCCTCATCAGCTCGCGGCCGACGAGGAGGTTGAAGAGCTGGTCGGTGCCGCCGAGCTCGACGTCGGCCTCGAGGGCGACGGAGTCGTACCCCTGGCAGAGCGGGTAGAGGAGCTCGTGGACGGAGATCGGCTGGCCGGCCTTGTAGCGCTTGGAGAAGTCGTCGCGCTCGAGGAGCTGGGCGACGGTGTAACGCCCGGCGAGGCGAACGAGCCCGTCGGCGCCGAGGGCGCCGAGCCAGCGGGAGTTGAAGTCGACGACGGTCGTCTCCCGGTCGAGGATCTTGAAGACCTGCGCCTTGTAGGTCTCGGCGTTCGCGAGGACCTCGTCGCGCGTCAGCTGCGGGCGGGTCGTCTTCTTGCCGGTCGGGTCGCCGATGAGGCCGGTGAAGTCGCCGATGAGGAAGACGACCTCGTGCCCGAGCTCCTGGAAGTGGCGCATCTTCCGGAAGACGACGGTGTGGCCGAGGTGGAGGTCGGGGGCGGAGGGGTCGAAGCCGACCTTCACGCGGAGCGGCTTTCCGCTCTTTCGGGAGGCTTCCAGCTTCGCGGCGAGCTCGTCCTTCTGGACGCAGGTTTCGACGCCCTTGAGGAGGAGCTCGAGCTGTTCGGGGACGGGAGGGAAGTTCGGCACGGCCCGGATTCTAGGAGCCTGTCTGTTCGAGTGCTCGCTCCTGCTCGGACCTGGGGGGGGCCGGGGGGCCGCGTCTCGCGTGGCACAAGTGACGCCGGAGACGATCGCCGCTGAGCGGGGTCTGGGGGGTCTGGGGGGCCGCGAATAGCGCCCCCCGGAGCGCGCGCCCCCCGGCGAGCCTAGCGGTCCGGCCTCCCCGGCCCGCGACGCGACGCCCTCGCCGTCCGTAGACTCCCCGAGTGGAGACCGAAGTGGAGACCGGGTGGAGACCGACGACCTGAACCGGCTGATCCGGTCGCTGAATGCCTCCGGAGAATCGGCGTCCGGCGACGCGACCGGCGAGACCCCGCTCCTCGAGCACGTGCGCGGCGAGGAGATCTCGCCCTCCTTTGCCGCTCCCGGCCCGGGGCCCCTCGTCGCCGACGGTGCGGTCTCGCCGCGCCTCGCGGCGCTTCTCGTCGAGACGGTGCGCCGGGGAGGGACCGACCTTCTCCTCGTTCCGGGCTCGACCCCGATCATCAGGCTCCACGGCACGCTCGAGCCGGTGGCCGGAGCGGGCGGCGAGCGGTTCAACCGCACGGACGCCTGGGACCTCCTCTCGCCGTCTCTCTCGGCCGACCGGCGCCGGCGCTTCGTGGAGGGAGAGGCGATCGACCTCTCCCTTCGGCTGGATCCGCTCGGCCGCTTCCGCGTGAACCTCCACCGGACCCGCGGGGGGACGGCCGCCGCGATCCGGGTCCTGCCGAAGAGGATCCCGCCTCTCTCCGAGCTGGGTCTTCCGGACTCGCTCTACGAGCTGACGAAGGCGGCGCGCGGCCTCGTCCTCGTCACCGGCGCCACCGGGTCGGGAAAGACGACGACGCTCGCGGCCCTCGTCGACCGGATCAACCGGACCTCGCGCCGTCACGTCGTGACGATCGAGGATCCGGTGGAATACGAGCACGCCCACGGGACGTCGATCGTGGAGCAGGTGGAGGTCGGCGCCGACGCACCCACGTTCGCCGCGGCGCTCGTCGCGGCACTGAGGCAGGACCCCGACGTGATCCTCGTCGGCGAGATGCGCGACCTGGAGACGACGCGGGCGGCGCTGACGGCCGCCGAGACGGGGCACCTCGTCCTCGCCACGCTCCACACGAACGACGTGCCCCAGACGGCGAACCGGATCACCGACATCTTTCCCGCCGAGCAGCAGGCCACAGTGAGGCAACAGCTCTCGCTCGCCCTCTCGGCCGTCGTCTGCCAGCAGCTCGTGCCGCGCGCCGACGGAAAGGGGCGGGTCGTGGCGACGGAGGTCCTCGTCGCCACGGACGGCGTGCGGGCGCACCTGCGAAAGGGGTCGTTCCACCAGCTCCACACCGAGCTGACGCTCGGGCGGCGCTTCGGGATGATGACGATGGAAGACTCGCTCGCCCGGCTCGTGAAGGCGGGGACGATCACCGAGACCGAGGCACGCCTGCGCTCGGCGCACCCCGACGACCTCGTCGCCCTGCTGAGGTAGGCCGGGTCAGTCCGGGCCCAGGCAGCTCTCCAGGACGCGGGTCGTCTTTCCGGGTCGGATCTCGAAGGAGACCGTCATCGCGCAACCGCCCGCAGCGTGGGAGAGGACGGCGCGGTAGGACCCGGCCGGGAGCGTGAGCGCGGCGGGGAGGGGCCCGGGGCCGGCGACGCGGCGTCCGGAGAGGCCCGTGACCTCCTCGAGGAATCCCTCGGGGACGAGGGCCACGAGAAGGCGACCCGTCGGGGGCATGCCGACGGCACGCGCCGGAGCGGGCCGTTCGGATCCGGAAGGCGGCTGGGGGGCCGGAGCACCGACGGCGAACGGAGGATCCGGGGCGGAGACGACGACGTGGATGGCGAAGCCGAGCGCGCCCACGAACGCGGCCACGCCGAGGAGGAGGACGACCCGGCCGAAGAGGAGCTCGCGCGAGAGGAGTCGCGACGCGGGCTCGAGGGACGGGACCTCCTCGACGCGAGGTGCGTCCGCTTCCGGGAACGGCGCGTCGACTCCGTTCGTGTCGTGGACCGCTTCCGGGGGCGGCCCGTCGCCGAACGGGGCGAGCTCGGCCCGCTTTTCGGCCAGCTCGCGGGCGACGGGACGGGCCTCGTCGAGCGCCTGCCAGAGGGCGGCGACGATCTCCTCCCAGGAGGAGGGCCGGTCTTCGCGCCGGCGGGACGTCATCCGCTCGACGAGGTCGACGAGGCGAGGCGCCGGCCCCCCGCGAGTAGCCGGGACGACGAGCTTGGGCCATGCGTGCGCGAGGTGGGCCTTCACGACGTCCGGGAGCGTCGAGGCGGAGATGGCGGGCCGGCCGGTGAAGAGCTCCCAGGTCATGAGGCCGAAGGAGTAGACGTCGGCTCGGAAGTCGAGCGTCTGTCCTTTCGGCAGGCCGAGGAGCTGCTCGGGCGGGGCGTAGAGGAGCTTTCCGAGGAAGGCGCCGTGCTGGGTCAGGCCCGCGGCGTCGGCGGCGAAGAGGTCCTTGGCGACGCCGAAGTCGATGATCTTCGGGGCGAAGCGCCCGCCCTCGGCGGCGACGAGGACGTTGTCGGGGGCGACGTCGCGATGGACGATGCCGGCCCGCGCGACCGTCGCGAGCGCTTCGGCGACCGGGATCAGGATCGGGATCAGCTCCCAGGCGGGGCGAAGCGCGAAGTGCGAGAGCGGCACGCCCCGCACCAGCTCGAGCGCGATCCACCCGAAGCCTTCGAGCGTCACGCCCCAGTCGTGGAAACGCGGCAGCGCGGGGTGGGACAGGCGCGCGAGGAGCTCGGCCTCCCGCTCGAACCGTTCCTGGGGCCGGAACTCGGGGTCGAGGTCGGCGAGGCTCGTGACCTTGAGCGCGACCTCGAGTCCGTCACCGTCCCGAAGCGCCCGGAAGACGCCCGAAAGACCGCCGGTGCCGAGTCGCTCGACGATGGTGTAGCCCGGGACGAGATTCGGCCGGACGATCACGTCGGGATCTTCTCAGAGGCGAGGGCCGAGTCGGAGACGATCCGGGCGGGCGCCGGATCGTCTCGCTTCGTTTCAGCGAGGGACCGGAACGGGCGACGGCGCAGGCTCGACCGGCTGGGCGGGCGGCGCCGCGGCCTCGCGGCGGATCCGTTCCATCTCTTCCTGTTGCCGCGCGCGGTCGGCGGCCCGGTCCTTCTCCATCTGCGCGAGCTGCCGCTGGAGCGCCGCCTTGTCGGCCTCGACGCTGGTGAGTGCCCTCTGCATCCGCCCCTCGAGGTCTTTCCGCCTCGCGTCGGCGTCGGAGAGGCGGCCGCGGAGCTCCCTGACGGCGTCCTGGCTCGCCCCCGCAGTCTTCTCCAGGACGTCGATCTTCCTGGCGACCTCGACGGATTCGGCGGCGAGGGCGTCGCGCTCGGTCCGCATCTCGTCGACGCGGCTCCCGAGCTCCTTCCTCACTCCCTGGACGCTCTCGTCGGCGGCGCGGGTCACCCTCTCGACCGTCTGCCGGGTCTTCCAGACGTTGAAGCCGAGGGCGAAGGCGAGGACGACGAGAGCCGCGCCCGTCAGGAGGAGGCCGATCTTCAGGGATCGCGTCGCGCTCTGGATCGTGTCGGAGACGACCTCGCGGACGAAGACGGTCCCCTTCTCGACGAACCCGGCGTCCCCCTGCTCCCGGGCCTTCGAAAGCGCGTCCTGGATCATGATCATGACCGTCTTCGGGCCGATCGGCTTCTCGCCGGAGGCGGTCAGGACGTTCCGGCCTCTCCTCGAAGCGGTGTCCTCGGCCCGGCGGCGGGAGGCGCTGTCGTCGGGGCGGTGGGAGGCACTGTCGTCGAAGACGGCCACGGGCGCGGTCCGGGTCGCTTCCGAGGTGAAATGGCGGACCGTGAAGACGGGACCCCACGCGCCGAAGCGGGCCTCCCCGCCGTCGGCGACGAGGTGGTCGAGCGGGAACTCGCCCTGAGCCGAAAGCTCGCGATCGCCCGCCGACCGGACGCGCAGGCCGCCCGCCTCCTCGGAGATCTCGATCACGCGGCCGCGCGCGCCGCCGTCGCCCGGCTGGGCCGGGTCTACCCGCAGGTCGACACCCTCGGCGTCGCCGACCCGCACGAGCTCCTTCGGGAAGGAGAACTCGCGATCGATGAGGGAGCCGGAGACGAACCGAATGGCGATCGACATGCCTGCCTCCTCCGCCCCTGGCGGCGGAATCCGAAACGCGATTATCGACCCGGGAGAGACGCGGGGTTCAGTCCAGGATCTTTTCGAGCCGTGCGAAGAGGAACTCGAGGGCGACCGCGTTTTCGCCCCCTTCCGGGATGATGAGGTCGGCGTAGCGCTTGGAGGGCTCGACGAACTCGAGGTGCATCGGGCGGACGGTCGACTCGTACTGGGCCGCCACGCTCTCGAGCGTCCGCCCGCGCTCGGCGATGTCGCGCCGGATGCGGCGGATGAGGCGGACGTCGGCGTCGGTGTCGACGAAGATCTTCACGTCGAAGAGCTTCCTCAGCTCCGGCTCGGCGTAGATGAGGATGCCGTCGACGAGGATCACCTTGCGGGGCTCCATCCGGTGGGTCTCGGGGGCGCGCCGGTGGGTCTTGAAATCGTAGACGGGAACCTCGACGGTCGCCCCCCCCTTCAGGGCCCTCAGGTGCCGGACGAGGAGGTCCGACTCGAGGGAGTCGGGGTGGTCGAAGTTCTTGTGGTCGAGCATGTCCTTCGGGAGGTCGACCCAGTCGCGGTAGTACCAGTCGTGGGAGAGGATCGCGATGCGGTCCTCTCCCACGCGGTTGCGGATGGCATTCGCGACGGTCGTCTTGCCGGAGCCCGTCCCTCCGGCGACTCCGATGACGAGGGGCGACGCCGTCACGCGCGGCTCTCCTCGTGCGAGGTGCAGAGGAGAGCCACGGGCGCGCCGCCCGGCTTCACTTGAAGGCCTCGATCATCTCCTTCGCCGTTGCGGCTTCCTTGCCGTTCGGCTCGAGCCGGAGGTACTCGCCGAGGTGTTTCTTCATGTCGGGGATGTTGTTGAGGTTCACGCAGGCCATGCCGAGGAGGAAGTGGGCGTTGGAGTACTCGGGCGCCCCCTCGAGAATCTTCCTGAGGATCGGCTCGGCGTCCTTGAACTTCCCCTTGTTGTAGAGGTCGACCGCCTGGTTGTAGAGGATCTCGGGCTTGTCGGGGTTGGCCGTGACGAACTTCTTCTCGTACTCGGCCGCCTTGTCCTTGTTCCCCTTCGCCTTGTAGGCCTCCATCAGGGGCCCGTAGAGTGAGGTGTTGTCCGCTTCGAGCAGGAGAGCCTTCTCGCCCCAGAGGAGGACGAGGTCCCAGTCCTTCCGGGCTGCGGCGACCTTCGTCGCCATGTCGTAGGCGCCGGACTTCTCGGGTCCGAGCTCGATCGCCTTCTTCGCCCCTTCGATCGCGCCGTCCAGGTCGCCTGCCTGGAACTTCTCGACCGCGCCGTTGAACGCGAGCGTGTAGGGGTCGACGACTTCCTTGACGACCCCCTTCTCGACGGCCTGGTCCTGCGTCAGAAGCTCGACGTTCAGCTCGCCCGTCGACGCGATCGGGACCTTGAAGCCCGGCCTGTTGACGGTGAGGTAGCCCTTCAGCTCGAACAGGTAGTCGTACTTGATGGTCGAGTCGTTGAGGATCGTCCCCCACTTCCCGTCCTTGTCGGACGTCAGGACGACCTTGAAGTTCCCGAGGCTCGGGGTGGTGACCGTGATGGTCACGCCCTCGAGCGGTTTTCCCGTGCCATCCGTGACCTTCCCCACGATCCGGGCCTGGGCGCCCGCGAGGGCGATCCCGCTGACGGCGACGAGGATCGCGATCAGTCCGGCCGAGAGGATTCTCTTCTGGTTCATCTCTAACCTCCGTTGGTGGCCGGAGCCACCAACGGGGCATTCTAGCGAAAGCCGTGCCGTTCTTCTCGCACGGAAGGCGAGGGAACGACCTCAACGGAGGGCGGTCATCGGGATGTAGCTCCCGTCGGACGTCCTGCTGCCGGGGGCGGAGCCGTCGTTCAGGATGCCGTAGGCGGCGAAATCGGAGCTCCCGGACTCGACCCGAACGCGGGCGTGGCCTCGCGGGAGACCCGCTTCGAGAAGGATTCCCGAGAGCTGGGTCCACCCGCCCCCGGAGAGAGCGACTCTCTTCGTCAGGGACGGCGTGGTACCGGGAGAGGCGTCGGCGAAGATCTCGACGACGTAGCCGACCTCCCGCGGGTCCCCCGAGCGGGCGTCGGCGATCGCGAGGTTCGAGCGCGTCGCGCCGTCTTGCGCCAGGCCGAGGACCCAGCACTCGGTCCGTGCGCGCACCGCCGCACCGAGGGCGGGGTAGGAGAGGCCGAAAGAGCCGCCGACGACGGGGTCGGGGTTCGGGTTCGACGTGCGGGCGAGCGCGACGGCGCCGCGGACGAGAAGCGTGCCGCCCGCGCCCGCGGGCGCCGCGGGGACGGCGACGCCGAACGCGCCCGCGAGCCACGTCATCACGTCGGGAATCTCGATCTGGCGGCCGGGACCGAGCGTCACGGTCCCGCCGCCGGAGACGCCTCCGCCCAGAAGAGCCGACGGCGTGTACGCAACCGTCGCCGTGACAGCCGCCGAGGATGGGTTCGCCAGGACGAGCTGCGACGTGAACGTCGTCGCACCGGCCGGGACCCTGAGGACGATGGGCACGAGCCCGTCCGTCGCGCCCGCCGGGAGCGAGCTCCCGTCGGACGTTCCCGGTCCGCTGCCGGAGCCGTCGTTCCGGACGCCGTAGGCGAGGAAACGGTTCGTCCCGCCGGTCCGCCTGATCCGCGCCCAGCCCTGCGTCGAACCCGTGCGGGAAAGAACGCGATCGAGCTGCCGCCACTCGCCGGGCGCGAGGACGATCTCGACGGGCGCGCCCGCGGCAAGGCCCGTATCGCCATCGAAGAGCTGGACCGAGAAACGGGCGGGAGAGCCGGGGTCGGAGTCGGACGGGGGAACGTCGACGACGGCGAGGTTCGAGCGCGAGCTGGCGTCCTCTCGCAGCCCGACGACGACGGCCTCCGTCGTCGGGGCCTCGGCCGCTGCTACGCCCTGGAGGAAGAGACCGAAGCTCCCTCCGACGACGCTGTTCGGGTTCGGCGTCGAGGTGCGGGAGCCCGCCCAGACGAGCGAGGCGTCTTCCACGTCCTCGAACGTGACGCGGAGCGTCCCGACCATCGCGGGGCCGCTCGCGGGAAACGCGTATCCGTTCTCGTGCAGCCACGCGACGACGTCCTCGACACGAAGGGTCTGTCCGGCCTCGAGCGACTCGCCGACGCGCGGGCCGCCCGCGCCGGGGGTCCCGGGCGCGGGGAGGTAGCGGAGCGTGAGGCGTGTCGGCGTGCCGCTCCGGTTCACGGCGAGGAGGTCCGAGGTGTAGTGCGTCGGCGCCACCCCGAAGACGTCGAGGACGACCGGCACCTGGAGCGTGACCGGGCTCGCGGCACCGGCCGTCACGGCCACGTTCTTCGTCGTCGAGCCCTGGCCCGTCGCGTTCGTCACCGTGAGCGTCACGGAAGACGTCCCGGCGTTCGCGAAGACGTGGCGGGGGCTCTTCTCCGTGGAGGTCCCGCCGTCGCCGAACGACCAAAGCCACGACGACGGTTCGCCGGTCGAGAGGTCCGAGAACGTGACGCTCTGGCCCGGCGCGGGGAGGGCGGGGCGGACGGCGAAGGCCGCGAAGGGAGCTCCGTTTCCTCCCACCGGCGGCACGGTGATCGCCCACATGCCCCGGCCGTAGGTCGCGGCGACGAGATCGCGGGTCCCGGGGCGGAAGGCGAGCGAGGAGACAGTGGTGTTCGGGAGACCCGCGCTGAAGGCGCTCCAGGAAGAGCCGCCGTTCGTGCTTCGGAAGACGCCGACGTCGGTCGCCGCGAACAGCTCGCGCGGGTCGCCGGGTGCCGGGACGAGGGCCGTCACCGGGACGTCGGGGATCTCCCCCGAGACGTTCGTCCAGGTGAACCCGGCGTCCGTCGTCACGAAGACGTGTCGCGAGGGAGTCCCGAGGTAGCCGCCGAAGGCGACGTATGCCGATCGCCCGTCGCCGGAGACGGCGCGGACGTCGGTGACGACCGCGGCGGGCAGTCCTCCCGTCCTGCGCGCCCAGGTCGTCCCGCCGTCCGTCGAGAAGAGAACGTCCCCACGGGACCCGCCGACCCAGACGGGGCCGTTCCCGTCGCCGAGGACGTCGAGGGCCGTGATCACCCCGGCCTGGACTGCCATCTCCGTCGAGCGGGGGGCCCACCCGGACCGGTCCGCGCCGAACGTGGCGTTCGCCCAGAGGCGCTGCGTTCCGAGGAAGACGGCTCCCGTGGCGGCGGGCGCGGCGGCGGCGGGCGGGTAGAACGCCATCGGTTCGGCGGGGTCTCCGTCTTCGGTCATGAGGACGGGAATCGGCGTGGCGTCGCGGAAGGTCGCGCCGGTCGTCGTCGAGTAGTTCAGGTAAGCGTAGAAGTTCGCCGCGAGGATCTGCGCCGGGACGTCCTGCCGGACGAGGACGAAGCCGCCGTCGCTGCCGGTCCGGTCGGACCAGGAGAGGCCGTCGAGGGTCCTCAGGTTCCCGTTGTCCTGCGTCCCGCCCATCAGGAACGGCGGTATCGAGGGATGGAAGGCGACGCCGTTGAACTGGATCAGGCCCAGCGCGGCGTTGAAGTCCTCGAAGGTCGCGCCGCCGTCGGTCGTCCGGTAGAGGCCGCCGTCGTTGCCGACCCAGAGCGTGCCGGGAGCGGAGGCGGGGATGACGAGCGCGTGCTGGTCGGGGTGGATGGAGGCGCCGGCGGCGTAGACCTCGACGAGCGGGCTCCACGTCGTCGCGCCGTCCGTGGAGACGTAGAGGCTGACGGTACCGAGGTAGAGGAGGTCGGGCTTCGCCGGGTGGACGAGAAGCGTGTGGTCGTAGCCGCACTGGTTGAATCCGTCCTTCGGGCACATCTCCGGGTGGACGGTCCGCTTCTCCCACGTGCCGCCCCCGTCGGCGGAACGGAAGACCCCTCCGGCGGCGTGGGCGTCGTTCGCGTCGAGGACGGAGGCGTACAGGACGGGGGGCGCCGTGGCCGAGATCGTCACCTTCACCTGCCCCGGCTGCACGGGGATCGGTTCGCCGGGCGAATCGTGCGTCAGGGCGGGTGACCACGTGAGGCCGAAGTCGGCCGAGCGCCAGACGCCTCCCGGCGCGGCACAGGAGGCGCAGCCGCCGTCGATGCCGAAGGCGGCGAAGACGCCGTCGGGAGAGGAGGGGTCCTGGACGAGGTCGGACGCGGCGTGGGCGAACGTGCTCGTGAACCTCACGCCGCCGTCGGTCGAGAGGTATGTCCCACCGGGGCGCGACCGGCCGGCGGCGACGTCGTGGAAGACGGAGACGGCGACGAGGATCCGCTGCGGGTCGCGCGGATTCACGAGAACGCGCGAGACGACCGCGTTCTCTGGAAGGTCGATGTCGACGCGGCTCCACGTCTCGCCGGCGTCGACACTGCGGAGGAGCCCCGCGCCGAGATAGGTTCCGAGCGAGGAGGCGGGATTCCCCTCGAGGTAGGCGCTGTCGGCTTCGCCCGTCGCCGCGTAGAGGACGTCGGGGCGGGTCGGGGAGAAGACGATCGCGCTCGTCGCGAGCGACGGGGCGGTGTCGGAGACGGGGCGGAAGCTCCGACCTCCGTCGGTGGACTTCCAGATGCCACCGGTGGCCGCGCCGACGAAGACGACCTCGGCGTTCGAAGGGTGGACGGCGAGCGCCGTGATCCGCCCGGCCACCTTCCCCCATGTCGTTCCCGAGCTCGCTCCCCAGGGCCCGAGCGGCCGCCACGCGAGCCCGTCCGCGAGGGCGCGCGCCGTGGGGCCCGCGTCGGAACGGGTGAATCCGCCGGCAGGGGGACGCGCGAGGAGAGGATCGGCCGGCACCTCGCACGCCTGCCGGAGCGCGCGCAGGCGGCGGGCCGCCGAGACGGTGCCCTCGGTGTCGCGGCGGAACATCGCCGTCCACTCGGCCCTCGCGTGCGGGAGGTCGCGGCGGCGGGCCGGCCGGTCCCCGTCTTCGGCCGCGAGACTCGCCGTGGCCGGCAGGAGCAGAGAAGCCAGAGCGCAGGCGAGGCCCGAGGCGCGCGGGAGGCAACGACCGGGAAGCGTCGCGGGGGACCTCACGCACCGCACGATATCGAATCCGGCGCGCGGCTTTCGGGGATTTCCCGATGCTCCTAGACTGCGCAGGTGCTGAAGTGGCTCTTCGGGCGGCGCGCGGAGGAGGTTTCTCGTGGCGGCGGCGCCCCGGCGGCCGGCGAGGTGCCGGACGAGCGTCTCGGCCCCGACCCGCCTCCTCCCCGAACGGTGAACCGGCCAGGGGTCACGGTCCACGCGGCGACGGCCGACGTGGCGGTCGCGGCGCCCGAGCGGAGTCCCGCGAGGCCGGGTGCGTCGAAGGTCGCACCGGCGGGCGCGACGCGGCTCGACCGGGGACTCGCGTGGGCCGCGGTCGTCCTCTCGGGCGAGGCGCGCGGCGACGTGGTCCTGGCGCCGGACGGCGTCCACGACCTGCCCGAGGGAACGGTGGCGCTCTTCGATGGCCTGGCCGGGGGCGATGGCGGCGTGCCGCTGCACATCCCTCGCGACGCGCTCACGGGGACGGGACTGCAGGGGATCACCGGCGCGAGGGCCCTCGCGAGGACGGCCTCTCACGCCGTCCTGCGCCTCGGCCCGCCCCCTGCGGCCCGCTGGGCGGTCGTCGGGATCCGGAGCATCGCGGTCTTCACCGGCAAGCTGACTCTCTTCGACGGCGACGAGGGGCTCGACGTGTGGGCCGGGCACGTCGCCTTCGTCGCGGACCCGGCGGCGACGCTCTACATCCAGGCCGGGAACGACACGGCGGTCGCGATCGCCTTCGCGCGCCCCGACGTCGTCGTCCGCCTCGGGTAGAGACGCGCTCTACGGCGCGGGAGCCGGCGCCCGGAAGGGGCGGCCGAGGAGATCCGTGAGGGCGTCCGCGGTGGAGCGGAATGCGAGGTCGAGCGCGTCGATCTCCGACGGAGTGAACCACCCGACCTCGAGCGTCTCGTCGGCCGGGAAGGGCTCGGGGCTCTCCGGCAGGAGCGTCGCGCGATAGACGGCGACGATGACGGGCCGGCCCGGGTAGGAGTAGGCGCCGACGAGCCCGTCGATTCTCGCAGCGGCTCCGCACTCCTCCCGCGTCTCGCGCAGGGCTGCGGCCTCGAGCGTCTCGCCCCGGTCGACGTGGCCGCCGGGGAAGACCCACTTGCCGTAGCCCGGCTCTATGGCTCTCTTCACGAGGAGGACCGTCCCGCCTCGGAGGATCAGGCACCCCGCGGCGACCTTCGGGTCGATCCAGTGGACGGCGCCGCACGCGGCGCAGACGGGGACCGGCTTCTCGTGGTGCACCCCCATGAGCCGCTCTTCGAGTCGCTGGCCACACTGCGTGCAGAAGACGGGGCGCGCGTACACGACGGAGAGCCTACCGCGTTCGGGCTGCGGGGAATGCGAGGGCCCCGCCGCGCCCCAGCCGTACCGCGCCGAGCCGCTCGGCCGCGAGCGCGGCCGACATCGCGACGAGGCGGTGCAGGCGGCGAGGATCGTCGTTCACGACGCGCGAGAGGCCGAGATTCAGGACGAGCGCGCCCCACCCGTCGCCGAGGCGCATGCTCTCGCCCGACGCCCTTCTCTCCGGGCCGGCCCCGGTTCGAGGAGGCGCGCGACGTCGCGGACAGGGAGGTTCGGCAGGACCGTTCGCGCCGCGAGCTCTTCGCCCGACGCCGTCTTCACGATCCAACCCGTGGAGGACGGGGAGAGACGCGTGGCGAGGCTCCAGGTCTCGCCTCCGGCGCGTACGACGGCCCCGGCGAGCGCTTCGGCGAACGCGCGCATCCCGCCGCGGGCACGCGACACGCCCCGGCGGAAGAGGTCGATGCCGAGAGCGCCGTTCCACCAGGAGGCGGTGGAAGCGGGGGACTGGACGCTGATGAGGAGGGCGAGGTCGAGAATGGCGCGGAATGCCGGGTCCGTCGGCGCGCGCTCCCGTTCGAGGACGTCGGAGACGGTCTTCCCGAAGGACGGGAGGAGCGGCCGGAGGCGAGACGAGGCGGAGGTCGCGGACGGCGTCGCGAGGGGAAAGGAGCGAGAGGACCGGCCAGCTCCGGCTCGCCTCCCAGAGGAGGGACGCGTCCCGGCGAAGGCGGCAGAACAAAGAGGATGCGCCGGGGAAGAGCCGCGCCGCGGACTTCTCTCAGGCCGGACGGTCGCGGCCGTAGAGGAACGAGACACCCGGGAGCCGGACGTCGACCTTGTCGACGGGCTCGAGGAGGAGGTCCTCGCCGAGCCGGATCCCATGGGCCTCGGCGATGGTGGCGAGCGGGTCGCCGGGGTCGAAGCCGATGAGCGTCGTGGCACCGGCGTCGAAGGTGAAGCCGCCTGCCTCGTAGAACCCAGCGCAGCCGCCGGGCGTCTCGTGCGCCTCGAGCAGGAGGGCCCTCCGGCCGGAGCGGGCGAGGAGGCCCGCGGCGACGAAGCTGCCGACCCCTGCGCCGACGATGACGGCATCCCAGGACGTGCGCTTTGTCACGTTCCCCCTACGGTCCGTCGCGTCCGGCGGGTTGGCACGCCTTGACCTCCGTCCGGGGCGTGATGAGAATACGCGGCCGAACGGCGCGCCCGGAGGACATGGGATGAACAGGCACTGGACGCAGGACGAAATCCGCTGGATGCGCGCCAACGTGGGACGGCTGGACCTCCAGAGCGCTTCCCGCGCCCTTGGGATCCCGCTCGTCGAAGTGGAGAGGATGGCTCGCGAGCTCCAGGCGGAGTCGGTGGCGTCGGTGCGCAAATCTCCCGCAACGCACCGCGAGGCGGCCCGGGAGCTCTCCCTTGCGCACAGGGTCTTCGAGAAAGGGATGGAGCACCTCCACAAACGGGAGATGGAGCCGGCCGCTCGCTGCTTCTCCGAGATCCTCGAGCTCCACCCGGACGAGCACGGGCTCGTCGACCGCGCCCGGACGTATCTCTCCGTCGCCAGGAACGGGAAGCAGGATCGGGAAAAGGCCCTGCACGACCCGGCCGAGATCTACCATGCCGCCGTCTTCGAGAAGAATCGGGGAAACTGCCTGAAGGCGCTCGAGCTCGTCCACTCGGCGAACGGGCACGGGGACCCCGACGGACGTCTCGCGTACCTCGCCGCGTGCTGCCTCGCGCTGAACGGAAGGCCGGCCGAGGCGGTCGAGCGCCTGCGTGCCGCGATCGAGGCGTCGGGGCAGAACCGGATCCAGGCCCGTCTCGAGGCGGACCTCGCCTCGCTCCGCTCCGAGCCCCTCTTCGAGACCCTCGTCGGGAGGGGCTGAGCCGTGTCCGGCCCAGTGACCGTCGTCCTCCTGGCCGCGGGGCGGGGGGTGAGGATGAAGTCCGCCAGGCCGAAGGTCCTCCACGAGGCGGCGGGCAGACCGCTGGTCGACCTCGTCGTCGGCACGGCGCGCGCGTTCCTGGCCGGACGTCCCGGCTCGCGTCTCGTCGTCGTCGCCGGTGCCGGGCGGGAGGAGCTGATCCCACACCTCGCGAGGACCGCGCCGGAGGCGGTCGTCGTCGTCCAGGACCCGCCGCGCGGGACGGGCGACGCCGTCCGTGCCGCCGTCCCCGCGCTCGCCGACGCGGGGCGCGTCGTCGTCCTCGCGGGGGACGTGCCGCTCCTCACCGCCGAGACGCTCGTCCGGCTCGAGGGGGCGCTCGACGTCCACACCGGCGCCGGGGTCGCCGTCCTGACGGCGCGGCTCGGCGACGCCGGCGCGTACGGCCGGGTCGTCCGCGACGGAAACGGACGCTTCGCGCGCATCGTCGAAGCGAAAGACGCGACGCCGGAGGAGCTCGCCATCGGCGAGATCAACTCGGGCATCTACGCCTTCGAGCGGGCCGTCCTCGCGCGACAGCTGCCGCGGCTGACCGAGGACAACGCCCAGCGGGAGCTCTACCTCACGGACGTCCTCGGCCTCGCGGTCGCCGAAGGGATCGGGGTCGTCGCAATCCCGGTCGAGGACCCCTCGGAGGTCCTCGGCGTCAACTCGCGCGCCGAGCTCGCCGAGGTCGACGCGCTGTTGCGGCGGCGTGCTGCCCGCGCGGCGATGGCCGCGGGGGCGACGCTCATCCGCCCGGAGACGATCACGCTCGACGAGGGGGTGACGTTCGGTCCCGACGCGGTCGTGGAGCCGTTCGTCACGATCACGGGGGCCTCGTCGGTCGGGCCCGGCTCCCGGATCGGGCAGGGGTGCGTCGTCGTCTCGACGACGATCGGCGCGAACGTCGCCGTCCGCCCCTACTGCGTCATCGAGAACGCCGTCGTCGGCGACGGGGCCGTGGTCGGCCCGTTCGCCAGGCTCCGCGAGGGGACCGTCCTCGGACCCGAGGTCCACGTCGGGAACTTCGTCGAGACGAAGAAGGCGCGCCTCGCACGGGGGGCCAAGGCGAACCACCTCACCTACCTCGGCGACTGCTCGATCGGCGAGAAGACGAACGTCGGAGCGGGCGTCATCACGTGCAACTACGACGGCTTCGGCAAGCACCACACCGGCATCGGCGCCGGGGTCTTCGTCGGTTCGGACGTCCAGCTCGTGGCCCCGGTGACGATCGGCGACGGAGCCCTCATCGGCGCCGGGAGTACGATCACGAAGGACGTCCCGGCACACGCCCTCGCGACGTCCCGGGTCCCGCAGAAGACGGTCGAGGGGGGCGGAGCCCGATACCGGGAGCGCAAGGCGGCGGAGACGTCGAAGAAGGAGTAATTCATGTGCGGCATCGTCGGGTACGTCGGTCCGCGCGAGGCGACGCCGATCCTCGTCGACGGCCTCAAGCGCCTCGAGTACCGCGGGTACGACTCCGCCGGCATCGCGGTCCTCGGCGACGACGGTCTCGTCCGCGTGACGCGGAGCGAGGGCAAGCTCGGGAACCTGACGGCGAGGATCGAAGGCGAGCCGCTGGCCGGCCGGAGCGGGATCGGCCACACCCGCTGGGCGACGCACGGCCGCCCCTCCGAGGAGAACGCCCACCCGCACCGCGACGCGTCGGGCCGGGTCGTCGTCATCCACAACGGGATCATCGAGAACTTCCTGCCGCTCAAGAAGGCGCTCCTGGCCCGCGGCGTCCCGTTCACGTCGGAAACCGACTCGGAGGTCATCGCCCAGGCGATCGGCGCGGCGCACGCGGACGCGCCGGACGTGCCGTTCGGCGAGGTCGTCCGGACGGTCCTCGCGACGATGACCGGGATGTACGCCGTCGTCGTCCTCTCGGCCGACGAGCCGCACGTCCTCTACGTCGCCAAGAACGGGCCCCCGATCGTCCTCGGTCTCGGCGAGGGGGAGAACCTGGTCGCGTCCGACGCGACGGCGCTCCTCCCGCACACGCGCGACCTCGTCTTCCTCGAGGACGGCGACTTCGTCCGTCTCACGGCGACGACGGTCGAGGTGACCGGCCTCGACGGGGCGCCCCGGAGCCGCCCGGCGCGGCGCGTCCCCTGGGACGCCGTCGCCGCCGAGAAGGGGGGATACCCCCACTTCATGGCCAAGGAGATCGCCGAGCAGCCGACGGTCGTCGTCGAGACGGTCGGGCACAAGCTCTCCCTCGAGACGGGGCGTTTCAGCGAGGACGCGATGGGGGTCTCCCCGAAGCTCCTCGCCGGGGTCGACCGGATCGTCATCGTCGCGTGCGGGACGAGCTGGCACGCCGGCCTCGTCGGGAAGTTCCTCCTCGAGGAGGTCGCCCGCGTTCCGGTCGAGGTCGACTACTCCTCGGAGTTCCGCTACCGGAAGAACCTCGTCGGGCCGCGGACGCTCGTCCTCGGGATCTCGCAGTCGGGCGAGACGGCCGACACCGTCGCCGCCCTGACCGACGCGAAGCGCTCCGGCGCGCCGACCGTCGGCGTCGTGAACGTCCCCGGCTCGGCCATCGCGCGTCTCGTCGACGGCGTTCTGGCGACGCACGCCGGTCCCGAGATCGGCGTGGCGTCGACGAAAGCGTTCACGACGCAGCTCGTCGCCCTCGCCCTCCTCGCCTACTACGCGCGCGAGGCGCGGGGCGGAGGCGGACTCGAGCCGGGAGACCCGTTCCTGTCCGGGCTCGGCCACCTCCCCGTCGCCCTCCAGGAGACCCTCGCCCTCGAACCGACGATCGAGAGGCTCTCCCGCTCCCTCGCCCACGCGCGGGACGTCCTCTTCCTCGGCCGCGGGGCGCACTACCCGGTTGCCCTCGAGGGGGCGCTCAAGCTGAAGGAGATCTCCTACATCCACGCCGAGGGGTACCCGGCGGGGGAGATGAAGCACGGTCCGATCGCGCTCATCGACGGGGAGCTCCCCGTCGTCGCCCTCGCCCCGAAGGACGCCCTCTACGACAAGGTCGCCTCGAACCTCAGGGAAGTGAAGGCGCGGGAGGGGCGGCTCGTCGTTCTCGTCTCGCCCGGTGACGAGGACGTCTCGACGTTCGCCGACGAGATCCTCGAGGTCCCGCTCGTCCACCCGGCGCTCCAGCCCGTCGTTTCGGTCGTCCCGCTCCAGCTCCTGGCCTATCACGTGGCGCGGCGGCGCGGCTGCGACGTCGACCAGCCGAGGAACCTCGCCAAGTCGGTCACCGTCGAGTAGGTCACGGCCGCGCGGACCGCAGTCGGCTATCCTCCGCGTCCCTTGTTGAACTCCCGCGACCACGATCTCCTCGAAGGTCTCAACCCGGAGCAGGCCGCCGCGGTCTCGGCCGGCCCGGGGCCCCTCCTCGTCCTCGCCGGCGCCGGCTCGGGGAAGACGCGCGTCCTGACCCGCCGGATGGCGTGGCTCGTGGCCCACGGTACCGCGGAGGAGGCGCTCGTCGCGCTCACCTTCACGAACAAGGCCGCGGGGGAGATGAAGGAGCGCGTCGCGCACCTGCTCGGGTCGCGCCGGCCGCGCTCCTTCGTCGGGACGTTCCACTCCTTCGGTGTCCGCCTCCTCAGGCGCTTCGCACCCGAGGCCGGCCTGACGAGCGGGTTCGTCGTCTTCGACGCCGACGACCAGGTCGCCGTCTTCCGGCACGCCCTGAAGGCGGCCGGGATCACCGACAAGACGCTGACGCCGAAAGCGGTCGCGTCGAAGATCTCCCGGGCCCGCAACGCGGGCTGGACCCGGGACGAGTACCCGAGGCGCTTCGGCGACTTCGTCGGGACGCGTCTCGCCGAGCTCCACACGGCCTACGAGAAGGAGCTGAAGAAGGCGAACGCCGTCGACTTCGACGACCTCCTCGCCAAGTCGGCGAAGCTCCTCTCCGGGAACGCCGACGTCCTCGGCCTCCTCCGGAGGAGCGTCACGCAGCTTCTCGTCGACGAGTACCAGGACACGAACGGCGCGCAGGCCCAGATCGTGAGCCTCCTGGCGGGAGAAGCCCGGAACGTCTTCGCCGTCGGCGACGAGGACCAGTCGATCTACCGCTGGCGCGGGGCCGACGTCTCGAACATCCTCGAGTTCGAGCGGGACTTTCCGGGGGCGAGGACGATCCGGCTGGAGCGGAACTACCGCTCGACCGCGCCGATCCTCGAAGCGGCGGGGGCCGTGGTCGCCGAGAACCGCCGTCGTCTCGGCAAGACGCTGAAGGCGACGAAGCCGGGAGGCGAGCCGGTCACCCTCCTCGTCCTTCCGGAGGAACGGGACGAAGCGCGCGAGGTCGTCGAGCGGATCTCGCGCCTCCGGTCGATCAAGCCCGGGGCGGAGGTCGCCGTCCTCTTCCGGACGAACGCGCAGTCTCGCCCCTTCGAGGACGAGCTCGTCCGGGCGCGTCTCCCGTATCTCCTCGTCGGCGGGACCCGTTTCTACGAGCGCGCGGAGGTGAAGGACGCCCTCGCGTACCTGCGGCTCCTGGGCAACCCCGACGACGACGTCTCCTTCCGGCGCGTCGTCAACGTCCCGGCGCGCGGCGTCGGGGCGACGACCCTCGAGGGGCTCGCGGCCGCGGCGGCCACGAGGGGAAGCTCCCTCTTCGCCGTCCTCTCGTCGCTCCCCGAAGGCCTGACGGAGCGGGCGAAGAAGGCGCTCTCCGAGTTTCGCGACCTCGTCGCCTCCCTGCGCGAGACGTTCGCGAAGGAGGGAATCGGTGCCGGAACCGCCGTGGCGGCGGTCCTGACGGGGACCGGACTCGTCGCTCTCTACGAGGACTCGGACGACCCGCAGGACCAGGCCCGGCGCGAGAACCTCGACCAGCTCCTCGCCGCGGCGGGCGACCACGAGCGCGCCGGAGACGAGGACGAGGGAGACTCCTCGCTCGCCGGCTTCCTCGACGCGGTCACCCTTCGCTCCGACGCCGACGACGTCGACGTGCGCAAGGGGATCGTCCTGATGACCCTCCACGCGGCCAAGGGGCTCGAGTTCGACGAGGTCTTCCTCGCGGGGATGGAGAACGGCTCGCTTCCGCACGCCTCCTCGCGCGACGACGACGACGAGCTGGAGGAGGAGCGCCGTCTCGCCTACGTCGGGATGACGCGCGCGAGGGAGAAGCTGACGCTCTCACGCGTCCTGCGCCGGATGGTCCACGGCGAGTGGATGAGCCGCGAGCCGTCGCCGTTTCTCGACGCGATCCCGGCGCGCGCCCTCGCCGTCGTCGATCGGACCTTCGGTGGAGGCGGCGGAAGGGAGATCCGTTTCGGGGCGCCCGAGCCCGGCGGCGGCCTCTTTCCGGACTACGAGGGGGAGTCGCAGGAGTCCTTCGCCCCTCCGCGCCCGGCCGCGCGGCCCGCGACGCGCGCGCAGCGGCCCGCGGTCCCGCCGATGCGCCGGACCCCGCCTCCGCCGACGGCCTCCGGCTTCCGGCGCGGTGCGCGCGTGCGGCATCCGGAGTACGGCGTCGGTGTCGTCCTCCTCGTGGAGGGCTCCGGCGACCAGGAGAAGCTGACGGTCTATTTCGACCGAGCGGGACGGAAGAAGTTCGTCGCGCGCTACTCGCAGCTCACGCAGGCCTAGCGCGCGACTTTCCAGGCACCGCGAGATCCGACGTTGGCGACAGGCCGGGGGTCCGGGGGGCGCAAGGGAACGCGCCCCCCGGCGAGCGGTCGGCGCGGCGCCGGGGGCTCGTCCGGTGCCGCTTCGAGAAGCGCCTTCTCGCCATCGGCCCAGGCTCGCTCGGCGGAGAGAAGGACGCGCCACCGTCGCCGTGCGGCCGTCGACCCCGCCGTCGCCTTCTTCATCGCGGCGACGACGAGGACGCGGTACTCGAGGATGCGCGCGGTCCGGAGCTCGCGGGGCTGGCGCTCGAGGAACGCGAGACGCGCGAGCGACGCGTCGCGCGAGCGGGGAAGCGTGAGCGGCTCTGCGAGCCATTCGCCGAACTCGCGCCGGCCCGCGGGCGTCAGCCGGTACTCGCGCCGCGGTGGTCCCTTCTCCGACCGGCGGCGTTTCATCGCGACGAAGCCGCCGCGCAGGAGACGACGAAGCGCGGGATAGATCTGCGCCAGCTCGGCGTCCCATCCGAGAGAAGGATCTCGCTCCATCCGGTTCTTGAGGTCCCAGCCGCTGGCCGGACCGCGCGAGAGGAGCCCGAGAAGAACGTGAGGGAGCGACACGGGAAGAGTATAAAAGTCTTTCCATACCGAGGTGCAAAACGCGGACGAGCGCCTGTGGAATACGACGGCGGCCGCCGGAGCTCGTCCGGCGGCCGCCCAAGAAAAAGAAAGGGGGCCCGTTCGGCCCCCGTATCCCGGAAATACTTGAATTATATGGAGTTAGATCGGAAAGCCTACTTCTTGGCCTTCTTCGCGGCGGGCTTCTTCGCGGCCTTCTTCGCGGCCTTCTTCGCAGCCTTCTTCGTTGCCATAGTCTGTCACCTCCTCCAGGCAGTTTCGATTGACAGACCCGGAAATCGCGTGCTAGGTTGGCCTTCCCTCGAAGGACGGGGCCCGCGACCTACGAACCTGCCGACTGCCTCTTATTTCCTCGTCCTATCCGGAGTCGCTCGTTTCCAGGGGTCAGGTTTTCCCGTTTGCCGATGAAGTGACTGCCATCGCTTCATCGGTTTTTGTTTTCTGTCCCGAGCGAAATTGTAGAGGAACGCGAAGGGGATGCAAGAACTTTTTTCTTGACGCGCGAGATTTTTCTCGCCTGCCGGTCGCCGGTCGCGCGGACGCCCCTTCCGAGCCGCCGCCATCGTCTCCTCTCGCGTCGCATCGTGCCTTGCGGGTAGCATCGCGTGCGATGACGAACGCCTCCGTCCCTCCTCTCGTTCTCGCCCACTCTCCCGACTCCGACGACGCGTTCATGTTCTACGGCCTGCGCGCCGAGGCGGTCGACACGGAAGGCCTCGTCTTCCGCCACGAGCTCGCCGACATCGAGACACTGAACGCGCGTGCCCTCTCCCGCGACCTCGCGATCACGGCGATCTCGTTCCACGCCTACGCCTACCTCGCGGACGCGTACGTCCTCCTCCCGCACGGCGCCTCCTTCGGCGACGGCTACGGGCCGTGCGTCATCGCGCGTGAATCCGCAGACGCGCCGTCGACGCTCGGCGCTCTCGGCGGCCGGCGCGTCGCCATTCCCGGTGTCCTCACCACGGCGGCGCTCGCGCTGCGAATGCGGGCGCCGGGTGCGATCCCCGTCGTGATCCCGTTCGACCGCGTCGGCGAAGCGGTCGAGGCGCGCGAGGTCGACGCGGGCGTCGTGATCCACGAAGGGCAGCTGACGTGGAAGGAGGAGGGCTTCCGGCTCCTCGGCGACCTCGGCGCCCTCTGGAAAGAGGAGACGGGACTCCCCCTCCCGCTCGGCGGGAACGCGGTGCGCCGCGACCTCGGCGCGGAGATGATCGGAAAGGTCTCCCGCGCGCTCGGCCGTTCCATCGAGTACTCCCTCGCCCACCGCGAAGAGGCCCTCACCGACGCGATGCGGTTCGCGCGAGGTCTCCCGCGCGAGAAGGCCGACCGGTTCGTCGGGATGTACGTCAACGAGTGGACCCGGGCCTACGGCGACCAGGGGAGGGCGGCCGTCCGCCTCCTGCTCGACCGCGCGTTCGAGTGCGGCGCGATCCCGGCGCGCGTCACTCCCGAGTGGGTCGAGGCGGAATGAGCCTCGAGAGGTTCACGCGGGCCTCGGCCCTGCGCACGGCGCTCCTCCTGCTCCTCGGGACGTACACGGGGGCGCTCGGCTTCTTCGCGGGGACGGCGGGTACCGTCCTGACGGAGTCCCCTTCGCGCCACGCGGGAGGAGCGGTCAACCGGGCCCTCCTCGACGTCCTCGATCTCACGTCCTACGCCGCGGCGGCGCTGGCATTCCTCCTCGTCCTGCTTCTCGACCGGGTCGAACCCCTCACGAAGGTCCAGAAGGGGCTCGCGCTCAGGCTCCTGGCGGTCATCGCAGCGGCGGCCTTCGCGTCGCACGAGGTGATCACGCCGCAGATGATGGCGCTGCGCGACCGGCTCCCGGCGCTGGTCGACCTCCTCCCTCAGGCGGACCCGGGGAGAAGGGAGTGGGGCCGGCTCCACGCGTTCTCCTCGATCGTCCTCCTCGTGAGGCTTCTCGCGTCGACGGTGCTCTTCGTCCTCGTCTCGCGAAAACCGCGGAGGACGATCGCGGTTGCGGCGAACGCCACCGAGCCGACGGGCCTCGCGGACCCGACGGGCCCGACGGCCGCCTGACGGACCGCACCGCGGCCCGCTCTCTTCAGGCGGCCTTGGCGCTCTTCTTCGGGCGGAGGGTGTCGAGACGCCGGCGGACCGCGTCGTTGTCGGGCTCGAGCTCGGAGGCGCGCGCGAACGCCGAAGCCGCTCCCGTCCGGTCGCCCGAGGCGGCGAGCGCCTCCCCGAGGGCCGCGTGGGCCTTCGCGTCGCCCCCCTGCGAGATCTCGACGGCACGCCGGGCGTTCGCGAGCGCTCCCGGGACGTCCTTCAGAACGAGGAGGAGGGTGGAGGCGCGCGCGAGGAGACCCGGGTCGTTCGACGCCGGACCGAGCGCGGCGTCGAGCGTCTTTCGCGCCTCGCCGTTCTGGCCGGCGAACGCGAGCGCTTCGGCGAGCGCGAGCTGCCGGGAGACGCGGGCCCAGCCGCCGTCCCCCGACTTCTGTCCCACCGCGACGGCCTTTCGCGCCGCGGCGACGGCCGCCTCGGGCTTCTTCGCCGCCCTCTCCGCGGCCGAGAGCGCGCCGTAGAGGTCGGCCGAGAAGGGCGAGTCCTCGGGGAGGCCCTTCAGGCCGGCGAGCGCGGAGGCCCGCGCCGCCTTCGCGTCGCCCCGCCGCGTCTGCTCGCGTGAGGCGGCGAGGCGCAGGATGACGACCCTCGGGTCGGCGGAGAGGCGCGGCGCGAGGGACTCGATCAGGTCGAGCGTCTCCGCCGAGAGCTTCTCGGCTCCGTCCTCGAGGCTGACGAGATAGAGAAACGTCTCGCGGGCTCCGTCCTCGAGGAGATCGGGGTCCTCCTCCACGGCGCGCCGCGCGATCAGCGCGAGCCGCGCGAGGTCGTTCCGCTGAGCGAGCTGCGCCGCGATGCTGCCGGCGAGGGCGGGGTCCCACGAGCTCGTGAGCGTCCTGATCGCCTCACCCAGGCGCGTGTTTCCGGTGAGGATCGAATCGGCGGCCTTGATGAAGTCTGCGGGAGGAAAGACGCCGGAGATCCGATCCAGCTCGTTCCCGGACGCGTCGAGGAAGAGGATGGTCGGGAAGGCGCGAACGGCGTAGCGCTGCGCCAGTCGCCGCCCCTCCCCCTTTTCCGCGTCCACCTTCGCGGCGACGACGTTCTTGCGGGCCCACGCGCCGACGGTCGGGTCGGCGAAGGTCATCCGGTCGAGCTGCTTGCACGGACCGCACCAGACCGCGTAGGCGTCGAGCATGACGGGCCTCTTCTCGGTACGCGCGCGACGCAGCACCTCGGCGAATGGAGTCCCTTCGGTGAAGACGATGCCCTGTGCACCGGCCCTTCCGGCGGGTGGGACGGTGCCGGCGAAGGCGAGGGCCGCGAGGAGGGCGAAACGGCGCATGGGGCGGGATGTAAGCACGGTCCGTTCCCGGGGGTCAAACACGCCGGCCGCGCGACGGAGTCCCGGCCCGCGGCTCAGAACGCGGGCCTGAGCGGGTGGGGCGGGACGGCGTCGGGCTCGCCGGGGTAGCTCACCGATTCGAGGAAGAGCCCGGAAGGCGGCACGGTGAGCCGCGCCGGGTCGCCGGTTCGTTCGACGAGGAGCCGGGACACGTGCGCTTCGGTCATCCGGCCGGCGCCGACCTCGATGAGGATGCCCACGACGCGTCTCACCATCTTCCAGAGGAAATGGGACGCACGGATCCGCACGAGGACGAGGCCGTCGGCTTCCGGCGGTGCCGTCACCTCCGCGCGCTCGACGACGACGATCGTCGAGTCGTGCCCCTCCGGGTTCTCGCAGAAGCTCTTGAAGTCGTGCCGCCCCGCGAGGAGACGGGCGGCTCGTTCCATCGCGCCGACGTCGAGCGGATCCCGCACCCAGTAGACGAAGGGCTTGCCGAAGCCCGTGCGCCGGCGGGAGATCCGGTAACGGTAGATGCGCGTCACGGCGTCGTGGCGGGCGTGGAAGGTCGGTGCGGCCACGGCGAGGGAGACGACGTTCACGTCGGGAGGAAGGAGGTCGTTCCAGCGCTTCAGCGCGTCCGCTGGGTCGGAGACGCGGGCGCGGGGCGGCAGGTGGACGGAGGCGACCTGTCCGAACGCGTGGACACCCGCGTCGGTCCGGCCCGCGCCGTGGACCCTCACGCCCGCTCCCCAGAGCTCGTGGGCAGCAGCCAGGAGCGTCCCCTGGACGGTACGCGCGTTGATCTGGGCCTGCCAGCCGCGGTAACGCCCGCCGTCGTACTCGATCGTGGCACGAAGGACGGCGCCGGAGGGGGCGGAGGTTCTCGAGGGGGCGCGATTCGGGATCACGCGTCCATTGTCGCAGGGGGACTGCCCCGGCTCTATGATCTTGGCGAGCCTCATGAAAGGGCGCCGGACGATCCACCTCTCCATCGAGGCGGACTTCCCTTCTGTCCGTCTCCTCGCGGCCGCGTGTCACGGCGTCCTCGCCGAGTGGGGCGTCGCCTCCGAGCGACGATCCCTTCTCGAGCTCGCGGTCGTCGAGGCGGCGACGAACGTCGTGCGTCACGCCTACGGCGGGCGCGGCGGCCGCGTCGAGGTCGAGCTGTCCCGCGAGGGGAAGGCGATCGCGCTCACCGTCCTCGACACCGGAGCCTCCTTCGACCCGACCCTCGTTCCTCCGCCCCGCGAGCCCGACCCGGAGGACCCCTCGACCTGGCCCGAGGGCGGGATGGGACTCCCGATCATCCGCGCGGCCTGCGACGAGCTGCACTACGCCTCCGACGGCGGGAAGAATCGGCTCACTCTCCATCTGGTCGTGGAGGAGCTCGAGGTCCCGTGACAGAGGCCGGGCAACGCTTCACTGCAGCCGCGGTCCCCGCGGTCGAGCGGAGCTGCCGCGAGACGCTCGCGGCGATCCTCTCGCGTCTTTCGGATGCCGCCGGGGATACTTTCGCCGGAGCGGCGCTGGGCGGGGCGCTCGGGCATGGCGAGGCCCCGACGACGGTCGACGCCGCAGGCGCGTTCGTCACCGTCGCTCCCTTCGAGCTCTTCGTCGTCCTTCGGACGACGCCCGGGCGAACCGCGTCTCTCACCCCTCAGCTCGCGCGGGACCTCGCCGCCACGGCCCGCCCTCGCCATGCGACCGTCCGTCTGGCCACGGCCTCCCTCTCGGCGCTGGCGCGCCTGCCACCGACCCTCGAGTCGATCGAGTGCGCTGCGGCGGGTCGCGTCGTCTTGGGCCCTCTCGACCTGCTCGAGCCCCTCTCGTACCTGGCGGGTGCGCAGCCGGCACCGGGCGAGGCCCTCCAGCTCCTGGTCCGGCGCGGTGCGGCGTTTCTCGCAGCCGAGCGCTCGCTCTCGCGCCGGACCGCCGGTCGTGGCGCCGTCCTCGCCGGGCAGGCGGCGATCCGCGCAATGGACCTCGCGCTCGGTACGGCCCTCCTCGTCTCTGCCGGCCGATTCCGGCCGACCGAGGGCATGCGTGCCGCGGAGCTTCGGCTCCTCGCGGCCCCGGTCGACGCAGGGGCCGCGCTCGAGGGTTGCCACCTCGGAATGACGCGAACCCGCTTTCGCGACGTCGTCCAGCGGCACCGCGAGGCCGTCGAGGCCGCGGGGGGCGTCGACCTTCCGGAGACGCTCGCCGAAGTGCGCACGCAGGCGGGGCGGGTCTCGGACCGGTTTCTCGAGGTCCTTCGCCTCCTGGAAGAGCAGCGGCTCGCGCGAATCCTGCCGTCGTGGACCGACTACCTGCGAGCCCTCGCCGCCCGTCACGGCGCCTCCACGGGGCCGGGCCTCTTCGGCGCCCGTCATGGAGACGAGCTCCCCGGGCGGCGCGCCGTGCGTGACTGGCCACTGGCGGAGCGGCTCGCGCCGGCGCTCGCGACCCTCCTCGACTGGGACCCGGGAGACCTGCCGATCGCGCCGGTTCTGCTCGACCTGCCCGACGAAGCGCCGCGTGAGGCGCTCGTTGCCCGCCTCGCGACGCTGGCCAGCGGTGCCTGAGCCGCCGAGATGTCCGAGGAGCGGGCCGTATACTCCGCCGCCGTGACGTCCGTGACCGAGATGGCGGACGACCCGGGGGCGTCCGGGCGCCTCCTGTTCGTTCTGGCTTTCCTTGCGGGCCTCCTCCTCAGGCTTCTGAACCTGGGCTCTCCTGATCTGTTCGGACCCGACGAGGGAGCCTGGGCGGTGGGGGCCCGCAACCTCGTGGAGGGGGGGCTCCCCCAGCTCCTCGCGCTCTCCGCGACACCGCTCGGCGACGCGAGCGGGATGCCGGTCTTCTTCCCCGCGATCCTGGCGATAATGGTGAAGACGTTCGGTGCGCACGAGTGGGCGATCCGTCTCCCGTCCGTCTTCGCGGGCCTCCTCGGCGCCTTCGTTCTCGAGAGAATCGTGCGGCGGGGCTACGGCCAGCCGGCGGGGCACATCGCAGGCGCTTTCGCCGCCCTCGCGCCGCCGCTCGTCCTGGCGAGCCGGGCGGCGACGGTCGAGCCGATGCTGACCCTCCTGGGCCTGGGCGGGGTCATCTTCGGCCTCCGGGCTTTCGAAGAGGACAGCCCGGGCGAGGCGCCCCTGGCCGGCATCCTGTTCGGCCTCGGCTTCCTGACGAAGGGCTATGCCATCGGCCTCTTCCTTCTCCCGCTCCTCGTCGCCCTTCTTTTCAGACCGCGCCTTTTCGCCCTCGGGCGTACGAAGAGGACGCTCACCCTCCTGACGGTCTCCTTCGTGCTGACGGCCGGGCTGCAGCTCCTTCTCGTCGCCCTCCTTCGTCCCGAGACGATGGCGGCGCACCTGGCGCGCGCGTTCGGAAGCGCTCCGGAGGCGTTGCGCCAGCTGACGGATGTCACTCTCGTGAGCGCCGACCTCCGGATGATCGTCAAGACGCTCTTCGTCCTTCTCCCCCTCGTCGGCGTCGGAATCGCCTACCTGACCCGGCCGCTCGGCGAAGAAGAGATGGTCTCGGGCGCGACCGGCGGGGACCGGCGCCTCTCCCACATGGCCCTCTGGTGCGCCTACGGCGTCGAGCTCGTCGTCCTCGTCGCGGTGGCGGGCTCGCTCGAGCTCTCGTCGACGCCGGTCCTTCCCGCCCTCTCGGCCCTCGCCGGACTCGGCGGCGCGGCCCTCCTCACGCGTCCGCGCTCCGCGATCCGGGCCCGCTTCGAGATGGCCGTGACGATCGCGTCGGGAACGTTCGTCCTCCTGCTCGCCGCGCTCCTGGTCGCCACCTCGAAAGAGCCGCTCTTCAACGGGTGGGCGGCGGCCCCTCTGACGGCCGCCGGCGCTTTCGTGGCGATCGTCCTCTGCACGGCCGGGGCCGCGTGGCTCGCCTCGGGGGACGCATCCCGCCGGTTCGGGTGGCGCGTCGGGCTCGTCTTCCTCTCGGCCCTCCTCGTCTCGGAGGGCCTCGAGGCGGCCCGAACGATCCGTCACGACCTCCTCGCCCATCGCACGGGGGCGCGGGCGCTCGCCGACCAGGTCGCGCCCGCGCTCCTTCCGCTCCCGCCGCGAGCCGTCACGTTCCGGGCGCCCGAGCCCGACGCCCTCGCTTTCCGCCTCTTCCGCACCGGCATCACCTGGTCCGACCGCCCAACCGTCGATCGGATCGCAGAGGAGGCCCGGCTCGGCACGACGGTCGTCTGGGCATACCGCGAAAAGTCGTTCGACGCGGCCGCCGCACCTGCGCCTCTCGTCCGAACCTGGCTGATCGTGAATACGCGCGAGGTGACCGCCGAGGTCGATGCCCGCGCTGGGAGTCCGACCGGCCTTCGCGTCTTCGTCGCGCGCCCTCCCTCATAATCGACGGCCCATGACGACCGTTCTTCTCGCGGACCGCGACGGGCACGCCCTCGGCCCCCTCGCGGAAAAGACCGTCCCCGCCCTCCTGCCGCTGCGTGGCGCCCCGATCCTCGAAAGAGCCCTCGAGTCCCTCGTGTCGGCCGGTATCCGGTCGGCCCTCGTCGTTGTCGGACCGCGTGCCGTCGAGGTCGAGAAGCGCTTCGGAAAGGGGATCCGCTGGGGAATCGCCCTCGAGTACGTCCGGCGCGAGGAGGACGAGTCGACGGGCGCCGTCCTCCGCCGCCTCGAGCACAGGCTCGACGGAGACACGTTCGTTCTGCGCGGCGACGCGGCCGTGGAGGGAGCCTTCGGGGAGTTCGTGGGTCGGGCGGCACACCGCGGGGAACCGGTGGTCGCAGCCGTGTCCGGGGAGCGCCTCCTCGGAATGTGGCGTATCCGCCCGGAGGCGCTGAAGAAGACCGAGCTGCCGCGCGACCCCGCGGACGCCGGCTGGATCCTCGACAAGGGGCACGTCCCGCTCGACGTCGACCTCGACGTGGCGCCCCTCGACGGTCTTCCCCGATGGTGGGCGCTCGACCGTGCCGAGGGGAAGCCCATCCTCTCTCCCCGCGCGATCGTGGCGGGTTCCGCGAAGCTCACCGGCGGGACGACGGTCGCGGAGGAGGCGGTCGTCCTCGGAAAGGCCACGCTCGACGGCGTGTCGGTCCTGCCGCGGACCGCCATTCCCGAGGGAGTCTCGCTCTCCGCCGCCGTCGTCTCGCAGAACCTCGTCGTCGACCCGGCGACGGGTGCGACGTCGCTCCTCACGGACCTCCTTCCGGCCCCCCGCGCGCCGCGCGGAGCGGGGCTCGGGAGCCGGCTTGCCGGTCTCGTCCTCTTCCTCCTGTCTCTCCCGCTCTGGCCCGTCGCTCTCGTCTGGTCGCTCGTCGCAAACGCGGGACACGCGAGGAGGCCCTTCTCGTTCGCCGGCAACGGCGCGACGCCGGGGACGCGAGAGCCAGTCCTCACGTTCCGGTTCGAGACCGCGATCCCGGTCTTTCGCGACCTCCCCCTGCTTCTCTCCGTCCTCCGCGGTTCGCTCGCGCTCACGGGCGTCGCGCCGCTGCCCCCCGAGGAAGAGTCGAACGCGAGCGCGCCCTGGACGGCCGCTCGCCGCGAAGCCCCCGTGGGCCTCCTCGCCCGTTCGCGGATGGTCGTCCCCGCCTCGGCCCCGCCCGCGGTCGCCCGCGTCCTCGACGCGTTCGATTCGAGGAGCGGCTGTCGGGGCCTCGTCGCCCTCGGCCTCACGACGTTCTTCTCGGCGCGCGCCTGGACGGCGCCGAGAAGCTGGAATCCCGACGGTCTCCCCGAGACGGAGAAGTAGCTGCTCCGCGTTGCTGCGAACGGGAGGGTCAGATGTCCGGTGAACACCACTTCACGGCGTCCGTCACGTGGGCCGCGAACGAACGCTCCGGCGCTCTCGCGAGCGGGACGGGCCACCTCTCCACGACCTTCGGCGGTGCGCCGTCGCTCGGAGGGCGCGTCGACCGGACGAATCCGGAAGAGCTCCTCCTCGGGGCCCTCCTCGCCTGCTTCGTCCAGACCTGGGCGATCTTCCTGGCGAAGCTCCGCCTGCCGATCGAAAGTCCGCGCGTCGACGGGACCCTCGAGCTCGGCGTCGACCCGGCCGGCGGCTACCGCGTCGAGAGGATCCACCTCTCCGCGCACGTGCCCGCTGCTCTCCTCGCGGAGCGAGAGGCCGACGTGGCAAAGACGCTGGCGCTCGCCGAGAAATACTGCATCGTCTCGAAGGCGGTGAAGGGCGAGGGGCGCGATGGTTTAGCAGGTTTGTTGGGAGGACTTCCGGCTGACCACCCGCTGCGCGCGCCAGGCGAGCGTCACCGAGAGGTGACAGCCGCGGCACAGCAGCCGATAGTTATCGAGACCGCACTCGCCGCCGCCGTCAGCGACGGGGACGATGTGATCGGCTTCCCACCTGGGCTTCAACGTCCGCCACGCCTTTCGTCCCAGGCGATCCTCCTTCGGCGGCTTCGAGCGCGTCCACTCGCGGTGCGCCTTGACGACGTTGAAGCCACAGAGCTGGCAGATGCCCTTGTCGCGCTTCTTGACTTCCCGGCGGACGTACCACGGGCTGCTGCGGATCTTCCACTCGTGCACGCACCGATCGCCGCAG
>CAVOJA010000101.1:0-35538 GCA_963696015.1 uncultured Holophagales bacterium | reverse complement strand
TTATCACACATCTGGCTCAGTATAGCGGAACACAATCTGTTTGTGCTTACGGCAGAGAGGGTGGTGGCTTTCCAGGGCTCTCCGACCCATGGACTTCTTCGTGATCGATGAATTCTACAAACTCGGCCTGAGTGATGATGGGGACCGGATGGTAGCATTGAATGAGGCGTTCTATAAGTTGCGCAAAGGAAATGGCCAGTTCTACTTGCTCGGGCCGAATGTCGACAAGATTGCGGAAGAGGTCGAAGGAACCCTGCGAGCAAAGTGAATTACAGACGGACTTCCGTACTCATAGGAGCAGATTCGCGTACGCCCAAGGATCGTCCAGGTCAAGTTGTTCAGTTGATCTCTGTCGATCGCTAAAGGAGTCCACCATACGCTCACGCGGCTCTTGATGGAAGACGATCCTAACCTCCAGCTTTCGATTTCGGTCACGACGCGGCCGCGGCGTCCGAGCGAGGTGGACGGCGTGCATTATCAATTTATCGATGAGCGACAATTCGAGAAGATGCGCGATGCCGGCGAATTGCTGGAATGGGCGGAGGTGCATGGCAATTTCTATGGTACGCCGCGATCCCCGGTCGAGAACGCGCTCAAGGCAGGACAAGATGTGCTGTTTGATGTCAACTGGCAGGGCACGCTGCAGCTCTATCAAAAAGACCGCGATGACGCAGGACCCGAAACCCTTCTCCGCGGTCCTCTGTGCCGTGCCGCTCCTCGACATGGTGCGATACCACCTCTTCGGCTCCGGGAGGACCTGGATCGGCGAGTACGGCTCAGCCGAGGACCCGAAGCAGTTCGAGGCCCTCCTCGCCTATTCCCCCTACCACGCCGTGAAAAAGGGGATCGCCTACCCCGCGACGCTCCTCCTCTCGGCCGACAGCGACGACCGGGTCGATCCGATGCACGCCCGCAAGTTCGCGGCCGCGCTCCAGGCGGTCTCGACGGGCGGGCCGGTCCTCCTCCGGATCGAGCGGAACGCCGGCCACGGCGGCGCCGACATGGTGAAGGCGTCCGTCGAAACCCGCGCCGACGAGTACGCCTTCGTCCTGGCGCACACGAAAGGGAACTGAAACGCCATGAGAACGCGCGCGACTCTCCTCGCTTTCGCCCTCGCCGTGACGTTCCCGGCCGCCGCACAGGAGAAAGCTCCCGCGAAGGCCGCCGCCGACACGAAGCCCACGGTCACGAAGTCCGGGAAGACGGGCGCGACGACCACGGACGAGAAGAAAGACACGTACTCGGCCGAGACGTTCGCGGGTCTCGAGCTGCGCGACATCGGGCCTGCCGTCACCTCGGGACGGATCGGCGACCTCGCCATCGACCCGGTCCGCAAGGGGACCTACTACGTCGCCGTCGCCTCGGGCGGCGTCTGGAAGACGACGAACTGGGGGACGACCTTCGAACCGGTCTTCGACTCCGAGGGCGCCTTTTCCATCGGGTGCGTGGTGCTCGACCCGACGAACACCCTCGTCGTCTGGGTCGGAACCGGAGAGAACAACAGCCAGCGGAGCGTCGGGTTCGGCGACGGCGTCTACCGCTCTCCCGACGGCGGGAAGACCTGGGAGAACGTCGGGCTGAAAGCCTCTGAGCACATCGGGAAGATCCTCGTTCACCCGAAGGACGGGAAGACGGTCTACGTCGCCGCCCAGGGGCCGCTGTGGGCCGATGGCGGCGACCGGGGCCTCTACAAGACGACGGACGGCGGAAAGACGTGGAAGGCCGTCCTGACGATCTCCGACAAGACCGGCGTCAGTGACGTCTGGATGGACCCGCGGGACCCGGACGTCCTCTACGCCGCCGTCTACCAGCGTCGGCGGCACGTGTGGACGCTCATCGACGGCGGGCCGGAGAGTGGCATCCACAAGTCGACCGACGGCGGCGCGACCTGGACGAAGCTGACGAACGGCCTCCCGAAGGGGGACGTGGGCCGGATCGGTCTCGCCGTCCCGCCGTCGGCGCCCGATACGGTCTACGCCCTCGTCGAGGCGCGCGGAAAGGACGGCGGCTTCTACCGTTCGCTCGATGGCGGGATGAGCTGGGAGAAGCGTGGCGAATACTCCACGACCTCGGCGCAGTACTACCAGGAGCTCGTCCCGGACCCGAAGGACGCCGGCCGCGTCTACTCGATGGACACCTACATGCAGGTGACGAACGACGGCGGGAAGACGTGGGGCAAGGCGGGCGAGAAGGCCAAGCACGTCGACAACCACGCCCTCTGGGTCGACCCGGAGAACACCGACCACGTCCTGAACGGCAACGACGGCGGCATCTACGAGTCGTGGGACCGCTGTGCGACCTGGCAGTTCAAGGCGAACCTCCCGGTGGCACAGTTCTACCGCGTGGCGGTCGACGACGCGAAGCCCTTCTACAACGTCTACGGCGGCACGCAGGACAACACCACTCTCGGCGGCCCGTCGCGGACCGACAACGTCCACGGCATCCTGAACGAGAACTGGTTCGTCACGCAGGGGGGCGACGGCTTCTTCGCCGCCATCGAGCCCGGAAATCCCGACATCGTCTACTCCGAGGCGCAGCACGGTGCCCTCGTGAGGTTCGACCGCAAGACGGGCGAGCAGGTCGACATCCAGCCGCAGGCGGGGCCGAACGACGCGGCCCTGCGCTGGAACTGGGACTCGCCGCTGATCATCTCGCCCCACTCGCCGACGCGTCTCTGGTTCGCGGCGCAGAGGATCTTCCGGAGCGAGGACCGCGGCAGCAGCTGGAAAGCCGTCAGTCCCGACCTGACGCGTCAGGTCGACCGAAACCGCCTCCCGGTCATGGGGCGCGTCTGGAGCGTCGACGCGGTCGCCAAGAACGCCTCGACGTCGTTCTTTGGGAACATCGTCTCTCTCGTCGAGAGCCCGAAGAAGGCGGACCTCGTCTACGCCGGGACGGACGATGGTCTCGTCCAGGTGACGGAGGACGGCGGCGGGAGCTGGCGGAAGGTCGCCTCGTTCCCGGGCGTTCCGGAAATGACCTACGTCGCCGACCTCGCGGCCTCGACGCACGAGGAGGACGCCGTCTACGCGGCCTTCGACAACCACAAGCGGGGCGACTTCAAGCCCTATCTCCTGAAGAGCGCGGATCGCGGAAAGACGTGGACCTCGATTTCCGGGGACCTCCCCGCGCGCGGGACGGTCTACACCGTGGCCGAGGACCCGAAGACGCCGGGCCTCCTCTACTGCGGGACGGAGTTCGGCCTCTTCTTCACGCACGACGGCGGGAAGAAGTGGGTCCAGCTCAAGGGCGGGATGCCGACGATCAACGTCCGCGACCTCGCCTTCCAGGAGCGAGAGAACGACCTCGTCGTCGCGACGTTCGGCCGCGGCGTCCGGATCCTCGACGACGTCACGCCGCTTCGCCTCGCGACGCCGGAGACGCTCGCGAAAGAGGCGACGCTCTTCCCGGTCCGCGACGCGTGGGCCTACGTCCCGAGGGTCCCGTACGGCCTCAAGGGGAAGGCGTTCCTCGGCGAGTCCTTCTACACCGCCGCGAACCCGCCGTTCGGGGCCGTCTTCACGACGTACCTCGAGGAAGACCTGAAGGGCCGGAAGAAGGCTCGTCAGGAGGCGGAGAAGGAAAAGGCGAAGAAGGGGGAGGACGTCCTCTACCCGACGTGGGCCGACCTCCGCGCCGAGGACCGCGAAGAGGAGCCGTCGCTTCTCCTGACCGTCGTCGACGAGACGGGGAACGTCGTGCGGCGCCTGACCGCCCCGGCGAAGGCGGGTTTCGCGCGCGTCGCCTGGGACCTCCGCACCCCGGCCGCCAATCCGACGCAGCTGAAGGAGCCGGAGGAGGACCCCTGGGGCCCCGGCCCGCGCGGGCCGATGGTGGCGCCGGGAACCTACCGGGTCTCTCTCTCGAGGAGGGTGGACGGCGTCGTCACCCCGCTCGGAGAGCCGCAGTCCTTCGCGGTCGTCCCTCTCGGCGCCTCGTCGCTCGGGCCCGTCGATCGCGCCGCGGTCCTGGCGTTCTCGAAGAAGACGGCCCGCGTCCAGCGCGCGGCCCTCGGCGCCGTCGAGGCGGCGAAGGAGGCGAAGACGCGCATCGACCACCTCGAGAAGGCGCTTCTCGACACGCCGGCCGCCGGCCCCGAGCTCCTCGCCGAAGCGCGGAGGCTCAGGATCGCCCTCGCCGACCTCGACATCGTCCTGAACGGAGATTCGACTCTCGGAAAGCGGAACGAGCCGGCCTTGCCGGGCCTCGTCGACCGCGTGCAGACCGTCGTCTCGGGGCACTGGTCGACGACGACGGCGCCGACCGCGACGCAGGAGCGCGAGGTGGAGACCGCTGCATCGGGCCTCGAGACGGCGCTCGCGACGCTCCGCTCGATCGTGAAGGACCTCTCGGCCCTCGAGGCGAAGGCCGAAGCGGCCGGAGCGCCCTGGACGCCGGGGAGGATCCCGGAGCTGCGGTAGGCCGAGCCGGCGGGATCGCGCGCCGGGGCGCGTGGGGAAGCCCCCTACGCGCCCCGGACGCGAGCCCCCAGCTTTCGGAGGGCGCCGGTCCAGAGCTCCGCTTCCCGCTCCGTCGGCCGGGCGCGAAGGAGCGGCGAGAAGAGCTCGAGAAGAACGGCGTCGTCATCGCGCCCGAGATACCCCGAGGCGGCCAGCGCGGCCGCCAGCTCTTCGCGGAGTCGCCGCAGGGCGGGCGCCCCGGCCGGCGCGGCCTCCGTCTTCCCGGCTCGCGGCGAGGAGCCTCCCGCCGCCAGGAGCGCGAGCGAAGCCGCCACGGCCTGCGCGAGGTTGAGGACGGGAAAGCCGGCGCGTGTCGGGATGGAGAGACGCCCCGATGCGCGGCGCACCTCGTCGGTCGTCAGGCCGGACCGCTCGGGGCCGAAGGCGAGAACGAGGCGTCCGTCCCGCGCCGCCCGCCGCGCCGCGGCCCAGGTCCAGGCCGGCGGGAGGCCGCGAACACTCCGACCGCGGAGGGACGTGAGGACGACGACGGCGCGGGTGCCCTCTTCGGCCTCCTCCCAGTCGGCGAGGCGGACGGCGCCGTCGAGGAGGTCCTCGGCCCCGGAGGCGAAGGCCCGGGCGTCCTCGTGCGAGGCGTCGGCCCGCGGGTCGAGCAGGAGGAGCCCCGCGCCGAACGCCTTGCAGGCCCGCGCGGCCGAGCCGAGGTTTCCGGGGCTGTGGGGCCTCGCGAGGAGGACGTCGACGCTCACGGCTGCATCATTTTCCAAAGGCGAGGTCGTCTCGTCCAGAATGCCGTCCATGGCACGTGAGAGAACCGAAGGGGAGCAGAAAGCCGTCGAGACGATCCTGAGGGCTCTCGCCCACAACCTCCAGCGCCTTCAGGAGGAAGCGGAGATGCAGGCGCTGCGCGGCGAGGTCGAACCCGGCGTGGAGAAGGGGCTCGCCATGGCGCTGCGAGAGGCGAATAACATGCTCCCGCGGCGGAAGAGGGTCCGTTGATGCCTCTCGCCCTCGGGCATTGAGCCCGGAGTCGAGAGATGTCGAGCACCGGGAGGACCGCCGAACCGTCCTGCGCGTCGCCGAGCGCCTCGGGGAAAGCGCTTGGCCCCATGCTCCTGGTCCTCGTCCTGCTCGCAGCGGCCTTCATAGGGAGAGCCGTCATCTCATCCGACGCTGCGGAGGCGATCTCGGACACGTTCGGCCTTCTCGTGACCGGGCGTCTCGAGGCGGCGACGATTCCTGCCGCCGGCCCGGAGATCCGTAGAGCCTACGCATTCCGTTCGCACTACGGAGTCTTTCCCTCGCTTCTCCTCCTTCCCTTCACGGCCGTGCCCTGGGCGCTCCGCGGCGTCCTCGGCGCGACGGGGCTCGACGCGGGCATTGCGCTCGTCTGGGCCGCAGGGGCTCTCCTCGCCGTTCTCGGGTTCCGGCGGCTCGTCCGCGTCCTCGCCCCCACCGCCTCTCCGTGGTGGGCGCCCGCCTTCCTCGCCTCGACGTTCCTCTGGGCCTACGCCGCCGACTCGTACTTCGAGACCTTTGCGGCGGCCGGCTTCGCCTACGGTGCGGCCGGGCTCCTCGAAGGCGGAGAACGGCGGGGTCTCGGGAGCGCAGTCTTCCCGGCGGCCGCCTTCGCCGGCGCCGCGCTCCTCAAGCCCGTTCTCTGGGTCACGGCGCCCGCGTTCGTCCTGGCTGCGGCGCTCGCCTGGCGGGGGAGGGAGCGGACGACGGCGCGCCTCGTCGCCTTCGGGGCGTGCCTCGGTACGGGCCTCGTGGCGGCCTGGGCGGCGAGCGTGCTCCGCTTCGGCGGCGGCGAGAACTTCGGCTACGGTGACGAAGCGCTCCGCTTCACGAACCCGCTCCTCGCCGGGCTCTGGGGCCTCCTCCTCTCGCCAAACCGGGGGCTCCTCCTCTACGCACCGCTCGCGCTCGTCGGCCTCGTCCGCGTCCTGCGCGGAGCAGCACCCGCGACGCGGGTCCTCTGCGCCGGTGTCCCGCTCCTCCTCCTCCTGACGGTCGCCCGCTTCGAGGGGTGGCACGGCGGTTCGGCGTGGGGGCCGCGACATCTCCTGCCGGTCCTCCCGCTCCTCGCCGCGCCGGCCGTCCTCGCCGGGAAACGGGTCGCCCGCGCCGCAGTCGCGGCCGGCATCGCGGTCAACCTCCTCGGCGTCCTCGTCGCGGCGGGGGCGTGGATCTCCTGGGTCGAACTTCTGAGGCCGCTGGCGGGAACGGCTTGGCCGCCTTCGGGCGCCGACACCGTGTCGGTCGTCCCGTCGCTCTCCCCCGTGAGGGGGCACGCCTTCCTCCTTGCACGGTCGCTCGGTCTCGGACTCGCCTCGCCCGCGGCTCGGCTCGGCGCGACGGAAACTCACGCGCCGCCCGGTGCGTTGCTCTATCTCTCGCCGCTGCTTCTCCGCGGGGCGCTCGGCCTTCCGCCCGTCCGCCCGATGGTCCCGGCGATTCTTCATCGTGTGGGGGCGGCATACGTTCTCCGGGGCGAGCCTGCGACGGGCCTCGCTTTCCTTCGGGAGGCCGCCGCGCTCGAGCCGAGGCGGGGAGGCCTGGAAGAGCTCCTGAGGGACCTGGAGGCGCGCGGGCGCGTCGGCCCGTAGCATGTCGGGCCGGCGCCGCCGGGAACGGCCTTCGGGAGGGTGGAGGTCATCACGAGGATGGGCCCCTGGAATCCGGAAAACGGACCGCCGGGGCCTCCAGGCGCTCGGATAGACTGACTGCCAGGGAGCGGAAACGTGAGCGTGATGAAGAGCAGGATCGAGGCGGTGACCAGGGGAGAAGACGTTCCCCACGCCGGGGGCACCGAGGAGCTCGTTCCGCTCGATCCGGACCACCCGGGCTTCAAGGACCCGGTCTACCGGGCGCGGCGAAACGCCATCGCGAGGCTGGCCCTGGAGTACAAGGACGGTGCTCCCCTGCCGCACGCGGAGTACACCGAGGAAGAGCACGCCGTCTGGCGGACGGTGTGGGAGCACCTGGCGCCCCTCCACGAGAAGGCTGCGTGCCGGGAGTGGAAGGAGAGCTCCGCGGCGCTTTCCCTCGACCGCGAACGGGTGCCGCAGCTGGCCGAGGTGAACGAGGCGCTGAAGCGGGGCGCGGGGTTCCGGATGCTCCCCGTCGCAGGTCTCGTCTCGGGACGGATGTTTCTCGGCATGATGGGGAAGGGCGTCTTCCTGTCGACGCAGTACATGCGCCACCACTCGGTGCCGCTCTACACGCCGGAGCCCGACGTCGTGCACGAGCTCGTGGGGCACGCGGCGAGCCTCTTCCATCCCGGGATCGTGAAGCTCTCCCGCCGCTTCGGCGAGGCCGCCTGGCGCGTCGACGACGCGGCGCTGAAGCGCCTCGAGTACCTCTACTGGTACACGCTCGAGTTCGGCCTCGTGGAGGAGGACGGCGTGCGCAAGGCGTGCGGGGCGGGGCTCCTCTCCTCGTTCGGCGAGCTGGGGGACTTCGAGATTCACGCCGAGATCCGGCCGCTCGACTGCGACGAGGCGGCCTCGATCCCCTACGACCCGACGCAGTACCAGAAGGTCCTCTTCGTATCGCCCTCCTTCGGGCGGATGGTGGAGGACGTCTCAGCCTGGCTCGAGCGGCAGTGACGTGCCGGCGATGCCGCGGTTCATCGACCTTTCGCCGCCGCTCTCGTCGCGGCTGGCCGTCTGGCCGGGAGACGTGGCGTTCTCGAGGGACGTGACGTCGCACCCGGACGGAACGACGTTTTCCTCGATCGAAACGACGCTCCACATCGGTTCTCACGCGGACGCGCCGCTTCACGTGGTGCCCGGCGCCCCCGCCATCGACGCCGTACCGCTCGAGACCTGGATCGGGCCCTGTCAGGTCGTCGAGGCGCGCGTCGGGACGCGGGGGCGGGTCCGTCTCGAGGACCTCGCCGAGTCGCCGTCCGCACCACGCCTCCTCGTGAAGACCGGGACGTTTCACGATCGCGAGCGGTTCACGGGCGACTTTGCGGGACTGGATCCGTCGCTCGCCGCCGAGCTGGCTTCCCGGGGAGTCGTCCTGGTCGGGATCGACACGCCGTCCGTCGACCCCTTCGAGGACGAGACGTTCGAGGCGCACCGGGCGCTCGTCCGCGAAGGGATCTCCTGGCTCGAGGGGCTCGTCCTCGGGGGCGTCGCGCCGGGCCATTACGACCTCGTCGCCCTGCCTCTCCGGATCGAGGGGGGCGACGGCTCCCCGGTGCGCGCGGTCCTCGTCGCGCCCTGAGGGCCCCGGTCTTTCCACCACGGGCCGGAAAAGCTGCGAAAATCAGAGGTTGGTCATGCAGAGTGTCGATCGCATGAAGCGCCAGATGCTGCGCGACGCCGTCCGGGAAAACCTGGAGGTGATCGAGGGCCGTGCCCCGGCGGCCGTTCGGAGGGAGGGGCGGCGGGCGCGGATCGCCGTCCGCGCCGCTGCGCTGGTGGGAGTGCCCCTCGCCCTCTTCGCGTCGATCAACGCCTTCTCCGGCGGCGGGCCCCCCTCTCCCGAGGTCGTCGTCATCGCGCAGCGGACGATCGCGGCGCCGGCACCCGAACCCGGCCTGGAGGCCGTCTCCTGGCCCGCGCCGAGGTCGATCGACCCTACCCTCTTCCACCTCGACGTGAAGACGATCGTCCTCGACGCCGGGCACGGAGGGACGGATCCCGGTGCCGGCGCCGGCGCCGGCCTGGTCGAGAAGGAGATCGCCCTCGACATCGCAGAAAGGGTCCGGGGCAAGCTCCTCGGTGGCCTCTTCCGGGTCGTGATGACGCGCGAGGGCGACGAGACCGTCTCGCTCAGGGAGCGAGCCCGCCGGGCCCGCGAGGCGAACGGAGACGTCGTCGTCTCGATCCACCTGAACTCGATCCCGCGCACCGGCGAGGGCGGAATCGAGACCTACTACCTCGGACCGACCGACGACCCGGCGATCCGGCAGCTGGCGAGCGCCGAGAACCGTTCGTCGGGCTATTCTCTTTCGGATTTCAGGGGTCTTCTGGAGGGGGTCTACGTGGACGTGCGCCAGGCGGAGTCGAGGCAGCTCGCGGAGTCGGTCCAGGGCGAGCTCGTCTCCTCGCTCCGCAGGATCACACCCGGGGTCGGGGACCGGGGCGTCAAGAGCGCCCCGTTCGTCGTCCTCATCGCGTCCGAGATGCCGGGAATCCTCGCGGAGGTCTCCTGTGTCTCGCACGCGGAGGAGGCGCGCCTCCTGCGGGACGGGGCGTTCCGGGAGACCATTGCCGATGCGCTCGCGCGGGGGGTGCGTGCCTGGGCGGACGCACGAAACCTCGCGGGAGCGGGAAGGAGCGGGAACGGATGAGCGGGAAGAAGGACGTCTTCCACGTCGGGATCGACCTCGGCACATCGCGCAGCGCGATCGCCGCCTCGAACGGGGAGCACCACGTGGTGGAGAGCTACGTCGGCTGGCCGGTGGACATGGTCGCCCGGAAGGTCGTGAAGAAGGCGGTCCTCTTCGGGCACGAGGCCCTCGAGAACCGGCCGATGCTCGACCTCCACCGCCCGCTGGAACGGGGCCTCATCAAGGAAGGCTCGACCAAGGCCGAGGCCGCCGTGCGGGAGCTCCTCGCGCACCTCATCGAGAGGGCGGGCGGGGCCGGCAAGACCGTCCACGCGGTCGTAGGCGTCCCGGCCGAGGCGATGCGCGTCTCCCGGCAGCACCTGCGCAACGCCGTCAAAGGGGTGGCCGACAGCCTGCTCCTCGTCTCGGAGCCGTTCGCGGTCGCGTACGGGATGGACGCCCTCCTCCACACGATGATCATCGACATCGGCGCCGGCACGAGCGACTTCTGCGTGATGAACGGCCGCTACCCGACCGACGATGACCAGCGGACCCTCACCCACGCGGGAGATTCGGTCGACGAGCAGCTCGTCCTCCAGATCCGCACCCGCCACCCCGACGCGAACTTCTCGATCCACATGGTGCGCGACTGGAAGGAGAAGTTCAGCTTCGTCGGCGACCCGAAAGGTCCCGTCGTCGTGGAGGCACCGGTTCGCGGAAAGCCGACGAGCCTCGAGATCACCGCCGAGATGAAGAAGGCCTGCGAAAGTCTCGTGGGGCCGCTCTCGGAAACGATGCTCGACCTCCTCTCGCGCGTCGACCCGGAGTTCCAGCAGCGCGTGAGGAGCAACGTCGTCCTGGCGGGTGGCGGGTCGCAGATTCCCGGTCTCGCCGCGGCGCTCGAACGGACGCTCGAGGACGTGGGCGGGGGAAAGGTCCGCGTCGTCGAGGACCCCGTCTACGCCGGAGCGAACGGCTCCCTGGCCATCGCCGCCGACGCCCCGGAGGGCGACTGGGAGCGCCTCGCGGGATGAGCGGAGAAGACCTCACCTCCTCGCGCGTGAGGCGCATGCTCCCGTCGGTCTCCGAGGTCCTGAAGGAGCTGACGGCCCGTGCGCCGATCGAGCCCGAGATCGCCTTCCGCGCGGCGAGGGAGGTCTGTGCCGAGGAGCTGAAGCGGATCCGCGACGCCGGAGGAGAGAGCGTTCCCCTGGAGGACCTCGTCCAGCGCGCGTTTCTTCTGGCGACGGGGGCCGCTCTTTCCGAGGCGCCTCCTCCGCCTTCGCCGTTCTTCGTCCCTCCGCCCCCTCCGATGCCGGAGCCGGCAGAGGTATCCGACACGCCGGCCCCTGACGGGTCTCCCGAGGCGGAGGACCCCTTCAGCGAGACGACGGGGGCGATGGACCTGCGCTGGGACCGCGACGGACGCGAGCCCTTCAGCGAGACGCCGGCCGCCGGCGGACCCGCGGGGAGCGTGCCCGAGGCAAAGGCCGAACCGATCGAGGACGCCCGCCCAGTCCCTCTCCTGTTCGAGACCGAGGCGAATCCGGCGGAACCGGAGGTCCCGATCCCGTTCGCTCTTCCCGCGGAAGAAGTGCCGGTTTTCGCGGAGCCGGAACCGGAGGCGGAGCCTCCGGCGGTTTTCACCTCGGAGTCCGACTCGGCAGAAGGTCCGGGGAACGAGACCCTCACTCGCCTGTCGCGGGACGCCGAGTCGATGGACCTCAATGCCGTCTTCCCGAAGGACCCCGCGCCCGCCGCCGTGCCGTTCGCCCTCGAGAGGGAAGACGGAGAAGAGCGCCTGTCTGCCGAGGGCACTGGACCCGGAACCGGGCCGGAACCGACCGAGGACGACGAGGACACCGTCCTGACGATTCCGCGAGGAGGCCGCTCCGGTCGAGGTGAGGAAGAGGGCGGATCTCGCGTCGGGCTCATCCTCGGGATCGTCGCGGTTCTCGTCGCACTGGCCGGCCTCGGGTACCTCCTCGTCGGGCTCTGGGTCGAACGGAGCGCAGCCCCGCCGCCGGTCGCCGTGGCGAGGCCGCGGCCCGTGGCGGCGCCCACGCCCGCGCAGCCGCCGGTTCCCGCCGCAGCCACCGCGGAGGCTCCGGTGCCCGCGTCCACGCCCTTGGTCGAGGCGACCGCGCCGCCCGCCGAGGCCACCGCCGTTCCCACGCCGATGACGCGGGAGATTCCCGCTCCCGCCCACGGCCTTGCTCCGGCGCCCGTTCCCGTGTCGACCGCTCCGGTCCCAGCGGCGCAGGCGACCGCTCCCGCTCGCCAGAGCCGGGACGGGCTCATCGTGACGAAGGACCGGGCCGGACAGGAGCAGGTCTTCTCGATCCATTTCACTTCGTACAAGGACCGTGCGTCCGCGGAGCGCGACCTCAGAAGGATCCAGGGGATCGTCGGGCGCGAGGGCTACGTTGCCGAGGTCGACCTCGGCGAAAAAGGGGTGTGGCAGAGGGTCATGATCGGTACCTTCGCGACGGCCCAGGACGCCAAGTCGGTGCGCGAGGAGCTCGTGGGGAAGGGGACACGCGACATGGGCTGGGTCTATCGCGTCGTCGGGCCCGAGGGGCCGGAGCGCCGTTGAAGGCGGTGCGGGCGCGGCGTCCTCGGACGCCCGCCCGCGTGAAAGCCGCGGGGAGCTACGGGTTCGCGTGCCAGAGCTCGAGGGACGTCGGCTGACGCGAACGTCGAGCTTCAGGAGACCGACGCTTGCCTGCGCGACGTCCTCGGGTCGGATCGCCTTCGCGGCGTCCTTCAGGAAATCTCCCCGGCGGGCCATGTCCGTGGCGACGGTCGAGGGGAGGACGCACGTGACCCGGACGTCGTACCCGCGGACGTCCTGCAGCCTCGCCTCGGACCGGCCGGCCAGGCCGAGCTTCGAGGCGCGGTCGGCCGCTCCCCCGGCGAGCCGCGGTCGATGCGACGTCGATCACGTGGCCCCGGCGGCGGCGTTTCATTCCAGGGAGGATCGCGCGTGCGATGAGGAAGGGCCCTCGCAGGTTCACGGCGAACGTGTGGTCGAAGGCCAGGGCGTCGAGCCGGTCCACCGGTCCGTGCGGGTAGACGCCGGCGCTGTAGAGAGAACGTCGATCGGGCCGAGGGGCTCCTCGGCGGCTGCGACGCAGCGTGAGACGCTGCCCTCGCCGGAGACGTCGCCCGGCAGGACTGCGCTCCTCACACGGCGCGCGTGCACGTCCGTCTCGACGGCGAGGAGATGCGTGCCGATCAGGCCCATCAGGGCGACGTGAACCCCCTCCCCGGCGAGGGCGAGTGCGACGGCGCGACCGCTTCCGCGGCCTGCGCCGGTGACGCGGACGACGGATTCCTCGAGCTCCATGGGAGTCCTCCACGGGTGATATCCGGATGGTCGGGCGCCGGAGCGATAGGCCGGCAGCAGGAGCCGTTGCGACCGGGGCCGACCTGCGCGATGCTGCCTCGAATGGTCCGGCGGCTGTGCACGTTCGTCTCGGCGACTCTCGCGGCGGTCCTCGTCGTTCTCCCGGCCCGGGGGCAGGTGGCGGACGTTCTCCGAGTCGACCGGCTTCCGGCGAGCCTCGCTGGTACGTGGGAATTCGCGCTGGGGGACCCGCCGGGCGGCGTCGCCGAGCTCGACGGACTGACGTTCCGGCCCGTTCCGGTCCCCGGCAGCTGGCAGAAGGGGGGCGTCCCGGGGCATGGCACCGGCTGGTATCGCGTCACGTTCGACCTCGATCCGTCTCTGGCGATCGTCCCTCTGGCCTTCGCCTGTCCGCAGATCCGCGATGTGGACGAGGTCTTCCTCGACGGCCAGCCGATCGGGCGGACAGGGGAGTTCCCTCCGGACTACGACAAGGGAACCGTCATCGAGCGGATCTACGAGCTCCCCCCGTCGAGGAGCGCGATTCCCGGTCGCCACGCCCTCGCGATGAGGGTCTACAACGCCGGCCCACGGGGAGGCGGAATGACCGGAGTGCCGCGCATCGACTCCGTCTCGAGCGCCTTTCACGCCCGGGCCTTCCGCGAAGCTCCCCGGGCGTTCCTGGCGGCGGCGTTCGCGGCGCTCGGCCTCTTCTCGCTCTTCTTCTTCCTGCGCGATCGCGGGCAGGCCGATTTCCTCTATTTCTTCCTCACGACGACCGGAACGGCCGTCTTCATCGTCTCCTGGCTCTCCTTCTGGGCGATTTCGGGGCTCCCGCTCACGTTCCTGTTCCGCGTCGGGCATGCCGGGACGTTCGCCGTTCCCGCCATGACTCTCCTTCTGTTCCTGAAGTTCTTCGAGCGGCCGGTCGCGAAGGGCCACGTCGCCCTCCTCTCCGCTCAGGGCGCCGGAACGGTGGCGTGCCTCCTGTGGCCCCGCGCAGACGACCTCTACTACCTTCTCCCGTTGGCCCTCGCTCTCGGGGCAATCGCCGCCGCCGACGTCGTCTACCACCTCGCCATCGCAGCCCGGCGGCGAGCCCCCCACTCTCGCCTCGTCCTCGGCGCAACGCTCCTGACCGTCGCGGCCGCCGCCTTCGACGGAACGAGCGTCCTCGGACTGGGAGTCCGCCCCTCGGTCGACTTCACCCTCTCGGGTCCGGCCTGCTTCGTCCTGATGAGCTGTTTTCTCGCCTCCATGGCCGACCGGCTGGCGCGGCTCAGCCTGGCCGCCTCGACAGACCCGCTGACGGGGCTCGCGAACCGTACGGTCCTTTTCGACCGCCTGAGTCTCGAGATCGCTCGCGCCCGCCGGCACGGGCACCCGGTGGCGCTCGGCATCCTCGATCTCGACTCCTTCAAGCCCTTCAACGATCGCTACGGGCACGTCGCGGGAGACCGGCTTCTCGTCGAGGTCGGCCGGGCGTTCCTGGACTCGATCCGCGACACCGATCTGGCCGCCCGCTTCGGCGGCGACGAGTTCGTCGTCCTCCTGCCTGAGGCCGACGCGACCCAGGCCCTGACCTGTCTCGAGCGAATCCGTCTCCGTATCGCGCGGACGCGGGTCGCAGGCGCGGAGGAGGGCGATACGGCGTCGGCCGGGATCGCCGTATTCGACCCGACCGTGAGGGCGAGCGTCTCGGTCTCGGCCTGGCTGAGGCAGGCCGATGCCGCCCTCTACGCCGCGAAGGCCGCCGGGCGCAACCGGGTCCTCGTCGCGCACGGCGCCCCACCGGCCGCTTCCTCCGTCGGCAGCTCGGAGGTCCACGCCGCGCCGGTGCGGCGCGCTCCGGGCAGGTCCGACTGAGGCCGCGCGTGCCGCCCGTCGACTCGAGGGCCTCCATCGGAAGAGGGGCCCGTCCCCCGAGGCTCCTGCTCGACGACGGGGCGGTCCTCGCCCTCGACAAGCCCTCGGGTCTCTCGATGGCGACGTCGGGGCGTCCGGGCAAGTCCGAGGCAGACGTCGTAGCCCGCCTTCTGGAAGCATGCGGAGTCTCCATTCCGCCCGCCCCTCCGCTCCTCGTCCACCGGCTCGACGAGGGGACGTCGGGCGTCGTTCTCCTCGCCCGGGACGCCGCGACACACCGGCTTCTCTCGATGGCCTTCCAGGAACGCGCCGCGCACAAGACGTACCGCGCGCTCGTCTGGGGGCACCCCGTTCCGTCGCGAGGTCTCGCCGACGCACCGCTCGCGCGTGACCCGAAGGACGGACGGAAAATGGCGGTGCGGGAGGGAGGCAAGCCGGCGGTCACACGCTGGACGACACTCCGACGTTACCCGTCGGTCGCCGACCTCGAGCTGACGCCCGAGACGGGCCGGACGCACCAGATCCGGGTCCACCTCTCCGCCAAGGGACATCCCATCGTGGGCGACGACTTCTACGGAGGGGCGACCCGGTGGCGCGGAGTGCGCGATCCCGGAGCCCGCGCAGCCTTCTGCGCCGTCGCACACCCCCTCCTCCACGCCGCACGCGTCGTCGTCGCATCCGCGGGCATCGACGTCGAGGCGCCGCTCCCCGCCGACTACGCCGCGCTCCTGGCGCTGCTGGCGAGCTGAGACGGGACGCGGTCAGCGGCCGATACCCGCCCGGCACCCGAGAAAAACGCTCGCGGCGGCCAGCAGGAGAACCGCCGCGAGCGCGAGCCGGGAGGAGCGGCCCCGTGTCATTCCCGCCTGTTTTACGGGAGAGAGCATCGCAACGTTGCGCCGCTCCGGTAGGATCGTCGGAATGAGAACGCGCGCTGCTGGGCTCCTTCTCCACCCGACGTCCCTTCCGGGCCGTTACGGCATCGGCGACCTCGGACCGGAGTGCGACGCCTTCCTCGACTGGGCGGCCTCGGCCGGGCAGACCGTCTGGCAGGTCCTGCCGCTCGGACCGACGGGCTTCGGGAATTCGCCCTACGGCACGCTCTCGGCCTTCGCCGGCAACCCGATGCTCCTCTCGCCCGAGCTCCTCGTCGCCGACGGGCTCCTCCCGGGCGCGGCGCTCGCGCATGTGCCGGGCTTCCCGGAGCACCAGGTCGACTTCGAGCGGGTGATCGCGTGGAAGGACGGGCTGCTGCGCGAGGCGTGGAGGCAGTTCCGTACCGACGGACCCGGGCACCTGAGAGCGGAGCTGCGGGGGTTCGGAGAAGCGCCGGCCCAGAAGTACTGGCTACCCGACTGGGCCCTCTTCATGGCGCTGAAGGTGCGATACGGCGGAGCGGCCTTCCGGGAGTGGCCCGACGAGCTTCGCCGACGCCAGCCGGCGGCGCTCGCGCGCGTCGAGCGCGAGCTGGCCGATGACATCGCCTGGCACGTCTTCCTCCAGTTCCTCTTTTTTCGCCAGTGGGACCGCGTGAAGGTGGCGGCTCACGAACGGGGGATCCGGATCCTCGGCGACATCCCGATCTACGTCTCTCCCGACAGCGCCGACGTCTGGTCGCACCCGGAGATCTTCGAGCTGGACGAGGCGGGCGACCCGGTACGCGTCGCGGGCGTCCCGCCCGATTACTTCAGCGAGACAGGGCAGCTCTGGGGGAACCCTCTCTACCGCTGGGACGTCCTCGAACGAAACGGCTTCCACTGGTGGGTCGAACGCCTCCGGGCGAACCTGCGCATGACGGAGCTCCTCCGGCTCGACCACTTCCGCGGCTTCGCGGGCTACTGGGCCGTGGCGGCCGACGCCGAGACGGCCATCGACGGGACCTGGGAGCCCGGACCCGGAAGGAAGCTCTTCTCCGCTCTGTCCGCCGAGCTCGGGGAGCTCGACCTCGTGGCCGAGGACCTCGGGAAGATCACGCCGGACGTCACGGCCCTGGTCGAGGCTCTCGACCTTCCGGGTATGAAGATCCTCCAGTTCGCCTTCGACGGGGACGACCAGGACTACCAGCCGCACAACCACGTCCCGAACGGCGTCGTCTACACCGGGACCCACGACAACGACACGACCCGGGGCTGGTGGGAGAAGGTCGACGACGCGACGCGCCACCGCGTCCGGGCCTACCTCGGGGGCGACGGCACCGACCCGATCGGCCTCCTCGTCCGGGCGGCCTACGCCTCCGTGGCCTTTCTCGCGGTTCTCCCCGTGCAGGACGTCTTCGGTCTCGGGAGCGAGGCGCGGATGAACACGCCGGGGCAGGGAGCGGGGAACTGGGCCTGGCGGGCGCGGAAGTGGGACTTCAACGGCGAGCGGGCCGGCTGGCTGCGGGAGCTGGCGACGCTGACGGGGCGATTCCAGCAGCGTACCGAGGCGAACGGAAACGGAACCGGCGAAGAAGGCTGACGAAGAGCCGTTCAGCCCTCGCCCGTTTCCTCGAGGCGCTTCCTCGCCCGCGACCGCACGGAGGGCCGCTTCTTCGCCTGGAGGCGGGTCTGCAGCCGGAAGTGCTCGACCGCCCGCCCGGGCTTCACGTCGTCTCCCCACCTCTTTCGCAGGTCGTGGAGGTGCCGCGCCGTGAAGAGGTAGAGGTCGGCCTCGGTCCTCCCCGCGAAGTCGCCGAGGATGCCGCTGGCACGGATCGTCTCCGTCATCGGTGCGAACAGCGTCCCGTACCAGGACCGGACCGCCTCCTCCCAGGAGACGTCGCGCGCGAGGTCGAGCCCGAGGAAGTAGCGATGGACCGCGACGTGCTCGAGCATCTCGGCGTAGTCGCCCGGGTGCGTCACCCGAAACTCGTCGGGGCACGAAGGGACGAGTCCCGTCGTCTCGAGGAAGTCGGCGAGCCCCTCCTTCTGGAGGACGCTCTCCAGGGAGGCGTCCGGACCGAGCGGGACCGGGGTCAGGAACTCGAGGACGTGCGCCTCGATCGAAGGGGCGCCGAGCGAGCGGGCGACCGAGATCCGGTGGTGGCCGTCGACGGCGAAGTAGGCGTCGCCCACCTGGTAGAGCTCGACGACGGGGAAGCCCGCCGCCCCGACGGCGAGGTCGCGGACGTCCTCCCAGCGCTCCCGGAGGGACTCGGACCTGGGGAGGAACGCCCGGTTGAACTCCCCGCGCCGGCCGAACGTTCCGACGATCTGGCCGAGCGGGACGTCCCGCGTCCCCCGATCGACGACGCGCCGGAGCTTCAGCCGGTCGCGGACCTCCTCGAAGGGCAGGAGATCCCGTGGCCGCTGGCGGACGAGGGCCAGGAGGTCCTGCATGACGGCGCCGAGGCGCGCGGCGTCGAAGCCGCTCAACCCGTACCTCGTCCGATATTCTCCCTCCGGGCCGAGGCCCGGAGGTCTCCATGCGTTCTCTTCGTCTCTTCCTCGCCCTCCCGCTGGCGCTGGCGGCGCTCACGTGCGGGAGCTCCTCGACCGCCGAACGCGACGTCGTCCCGGTTCCCGCACGGCCCGCGGCCTCGGAGTGGAAGAACGACTGGGCGCACGGAGCCGTCTTCTACGAGGTCTTCGTGAGGAGCTTCCAGGATTCCGACGGCGACGGGAAGGGAGATCTCAAGGGCCTGATCTCCCGCCTCGATCTCCTGAACGACGGCAACCCCGAGACGACGACGGATCTGGGCGTCGACGCCCTCTGGCTCATGCCGATTTTCGAATCCCCCAGCTATCACGGCTACGACACCACCGACTACGGAAGAATCAACCCGGACTATGGCACGAACGCCGACGTCCTGAGGCTCCTCGACGAGGCCCACCGGCGCGGCATCCGCGTCATCGTCGACCTCGTCGTCAACCATAGCGGCGTCGGTCACCCGTGGTTCGTCTCGGCGGCCTCCTCCGCGGACTCGTACTACCGAGACTTCTACGTGTGGAGCCCGACGGACCCGGGCTGGAAGCAGCCGTGGGGAGGGAACACCGGCACCTGGCACCCGAGCGGCGGCGCGTACTACTACGGCGTCTTCTGGAGCGGGATGCCCGACCTGAACTGGCGCTCACCGGCGCTTCGCGAGGAGGTGAAGCGGATCGCCTCCCTCTGGCTCGAGCGGGGCGTAGACGGCTTCCGCCTCGACGCGACGCGCTACCTCGTCGAGACGGGTGCCGGGCCGTTGCAGGCCGACACGCCCGAGACTCACGCGGCGCTGAAGGAGCTCGCCGCACACGTGCGGCGCGTGAAGCCCGCGGCGCTCCTCGTCGGGGAGAACTGGGCCGACACGAGGGTCATCGCGACCTACTACGGATCGCCTTCCGTTCCCGGCGGTGACGAGCTCCCCGCCAGCTTCGACTTCCCCCTCTCCGAGCGGATCCTGAGCGCCCTGGCCCTGGGCAACGCCACGCCGATCGCCAGCAAGCTCGACGAGGTCCAGAAGACCTATCCGCAGGGCGCCCTCGACGCGCCCTTCCTGACGAACCACGACCAGACCCGCCTCGCCACGCAGCTCGGGAAGAGCCAGGGACGGCTCCGAAACGCCGCGGCGATCCTCCTGACGCTCCCGGGCGCGCCGTTCCTCTACTACGGCGAGGAGGTCGGGATCGAGAACGGCCCGACCGGCGGCGACGAGTCGAAGCGGACGCCGATGCCCTGGGACGCCTCCCCCGGCGGAGGATTCACGACGGGGACGCCCTGGTTCGGATTCGCTCCCGGCCGTGAGACGGCGAACGTCGCGGCCCAGACGAACGACCCGGGCTCGCTCCTCTCCCGATACCGGGATCTCATCCGGGCGCGGAAGGCAGCGCCGGCGCTCGCGAAGGGAGTTCTCGTCGTCCTCTCGCCGCTCTCCGGCGCGTCGCCCGTCCTCGCGTTCCTCCGCAAGACGCCCACGGAGACCGTCCTCGTCGCCCACAACCTCTCTGACGCGTTCGTCTCCGCAGGCCCGTACGCAGTGAACGGAACGTCGTTCGAGAGGGTCTTCGTGGACGCCGGGACCCCGGACCCGGGCGGGGCCCCGGGCGCCATCCGCGTGAATCTCCCCGCTCGTGGCACGGGCATCTGGCGGGTGCAATAGCGGGTCCACGGGTCTCCCTCAATCCGGACTCGAAATGTCCGGATCTGATGCGTTCTCATCCTTTTCGTTTCCGGGTGAGGCCTTTTCTTGACAGCGTTCGAGCAGGCCGCGCAGGCTGATGGAAACGGAGAGGTGAGAAGCCGGGTCGCGCCGCCTGCGGCAAGCGGGACTCGCGCCTCACCTCCGGGAGGCGCCTTCGATGGGCCTGGAATCCGGGACCGCCTTCATCTTCGGGGCGGACGGGCTGTCCACCCTCTTTCGCGCGATCGTCGACTCGGGCCACACCGTCGTGGCCCCCACGGCACGCGACGGCGCCATAGCCCTTCGGGAGGTCGAGTCGCCGGGCGACCTCCCCGCGGGACGGACCGACGAGCAGAGTCCGGGCAGCTACCGCCTGAAGGAGCGCTCCGACCAGGCCGTCTTCGGCCACACCGTCGGCCCCGACTCCCCTAAGCGCTGGCTCCACCCGCCCGCCTTCCTCCGGTTCCGGGCGCACCGCGGCGAGAAAACCGGGTTCACGCTCGAGAAGGGGGACACGTCGGCGCCGAGGATCGCCTTCCTCGGCATCAAGCCGTGCGACCTGGCGGCGATCGGAAGGCAGGACCACGTTTTCCTCGGCGGGCCGTTCGTGGAGCCGGCCTACGCCGCGCGCCGGCAAGAGGCGCTTCTCGTCGTCGCGCAGTGCACGGAAGCGCACGGGACCTGCTTCTGCGCGTCGATGGGGACGGGGCCCAGGGCGGAAGCCGGGTTCGACCTCGCCCTCACCGAGCTCTTCCGGGAAGGGCTTCACGAGTTCGTCGTCGAGGTCGGCTCGGAGCGGGGCGCCGCCCTTCTGGCCGACGTTCCGAAGAAGGCCGCCAGCGCCGAGGTCCTCGAAACGGCCAGGGCCGCCTCGGCGAAGGCCGCGAAGGGAATGGGGCGCACCCTCGACACTGCCGGGCTCAGGGAAGCGCTCCAGGCGAAGGTGGAGAGCCCCCGTTGGGAAGAGGTGGAGAAGCGCTGCCTCTCCTGCGCGAACTGCACGCTCGTCTGCCCGACCTGCTTCTGCTCGACGATCGAGGACACGACCGACCTGACCGGGCACGTCTCCGAGCGCTGGCGCCGCTGGGACTCGTGCTTCACGCTCGACTTCTCGTACATACACGGCGGGAGCGTGCGGCGCACGGGCGCCTCGCGCTACCGGCAGTGGCTCACCCACAAGCTGGCATCGTGGATCGACCAGTTCGGAGAGTCGGGCTGCGTCGGCTGCGGGCGCTGCATCACCTGGTGTCCCGTCGGGATCGACCTGACGGCGGAGGCGCGGGCCTTCCAGCCGGCGCCGGCCCGGGGAAAGGAGTGACCCATGACGAAGTTTTTCTTCCCCGATCTCGGCGACACGATGTTCGACGGTCCCACGACTCTGGAGCCCATCCTCGCCGAGCACCCCTTCCTCAAGGGAATGAGGAAGGAACACCTGGCGCTCATCACGGGTTGCGCCTCGAACGTCAAGTGGGACGCGGGAACCTACCTCTTCAAGGAGGGGCAGGATGCCGACCAGTTCTACATCATCCGCCAGGGGACGATCGCCATCGAGGCCTTCTCCCCCGCGCACGGGCCGCTCGTCCTCCAGACGGTCGGGGAGGGCGACATCATCGGCTGGGCGTGGCTCGTGCCGCCCTACCGCTGGCATTTCGACGGGCACGCGACCGATCTCGTTCGCGCCATTGCGTTCGACGGCAAGTGCCTCAGGACGAAGTGCGAGAAGGACCACGAGCTCGGCTACGAGCTCCTGAAGCGCTTCTCCGAGATCATGTCCCAGAGGCTGGACGTGACCCGGATGCAGCTCCTCGACCTCTACGACGACATGCCCACGAAGGGGATCCACCGCAAATGAGCGCCGTCGCGTCCTCTCCCGATCCGATGTTCCCGAGGCCCTATCGGGTGCACCGGGTGACGAAGGAGACGAGCGACACCTTCACGCTCGAGCTCCTCCCCGAGGCGGGGCACGCGGGGTTCGCGTTCGCCGCGGGGCAGTTCAACATGCTCTACGTCTGCGGCATCGGAGAGGTGCCGATCTCCATCAGCGGCGACCCGGGCGTGCCGCAGGCGCTCGTCCACACGACGCGCGCGGTCGGCGCGGTGACGAAGGGAATGGAGGAGCTGAAGAAGGGCGACTCCATCGGCATCCGCGGGCCGTTCGGGACGAACTGGCCCGTCGCAGCGGCTGAAGGCAACGACGTCGTCTTCGTGGCGGGGGGGATCGGCCTGGCGCCCCTCCGGCCCGCCCTCTACCAGGTCCTTGCGAACCGGGAACGCTACGGCCGCGTCGTCCTCCTCTACGGCGCGCGGACGCCGGAGGACATCCTCTACCGCAAGCAGCTGAAGGAATGGCGGGCGGACCTCGGACTCGAGGTCCACGTGTCGGTCGACCGGGCCACGCGCGACTGGCGCGGGAACGTCGGCGTCGTCACCACGCTGATCCCGCGCGTCCCGTTCGACCCGTACCACACCGTGGCGATGGTCTGCGGGCCCGAGGTGATGATCCGCTACACGGTCATGGAGCTGGAGAGGCGCGGCGTGGCCCAGGAGAACATCCACGTCTCCCTCGAACGGAACATGAAGTGCGGCATCGGCTTCTGCGGCCACTGCCAGCACGGCCCGAACTTCGTCTGCAAGGACGGCCCCGTCTTCCCCTTCTCGAAGGTGCGGGACCTCATGACGCAGCGGGAGGTGTGACGTGACGAAGGCTCCGAAGCCGCGCCTCGCCGTCTTCAAGCTCGCCTCCTGCGACGGCTGCCAGCTGTCCCTCCTCGACTGCGAGGACGAGCTCCTCGCCGTGGCGGGAGCGGTCGACATCGTCAACTTCCTCGAAGCGTCCCGGGCGGTCGAGAAGGGCCCCTACGACGTCGTCCTCGTCGAGGGCTCCATCACGACGCCGCACGACGCCGAGCGGATCCACCAGATCCGCCGCTCGGCACGCTTCCTCGTCACGATCGGTGCCTGCGCGACGGCGGGCGGCATTCAGGCGCTCCGCAACAACAAGGATGTCGCCGAGCTCACCCGGGCCGTCTACGCCTCGCCTCAGTACATCGAGACGTTGAACAAGTCGACACCCGTCGTCGACCACGTGTTCGTCGACTTCGAGCTGCGCGGCTGCCCGGTCAGCAAGGCCCAGCTGGTTGAGGTCCTCAGCGCCTTCCTGAACCACCGCAAGCCCATCGTGCCGACGTACAGCGTCTGCGTCGAGTGCAAGCGGCGGGGGACGCCCTGCGTCATGGTCGCGCACGGCACGCCCTGCCTCGGCCCCGTCACGATGACGGGCTGCGGCGCGCTCTGCCCCTCCTACGCCCGTGGCTGCTACGGCTGCTTCGGCCCGATGGAGACCCCGAACACGTCGGCCCTCGCTGCGGGATGGACCCATCTCGGTGTCGACAACGGCGGCATCGTTCGGGCGTTCCGCTCCTTCAATGCGGGTGCCGAGCCCTTCCGGCGGGAGAGCGAGATCCATGAGAGAAAGTAGCGTGACGGCCCCTGGCAAGAAGGCTGCTGCCAAGAAGGTGGCGGCAGCGGCCAAGGCAGCGCCGGCCCCGAAGGTGAAGGGAGGCTCGCGAACCGTCTCCGTCGGGGCGCTAGCCCGGGTGGAAGGGGAAGGCGGCCTCTACGTCAAGATCAAGGGCGACAAGGTCGTCGAGTCACGCTTCGACATCTACGAGCCGCCCCGCTTCTTCGAGGCGTTCCTGAGGGGCCGGAAGTTCACCGAAGCGCCCGACATAACGGCCCGCATCTGCGGCATCTGCCCCGTCGCCTACCAGATGAGCTCGGTCCACGCGATGGAAGCGGCCTGCGGCGTGACGGTGGGAGGGGCCCTTCGCGAGCTTCGGCGGCTCCTCTACTGCGGCGAGTGGATCGAGAGCCACGTCCTTCACGTGGCGATGCTCCACGCCCCCGACTTCCTCGGGTACGAGAGCGCGATCCACATGGCCAAGGACCACCCGGAGCTCGTCACGAAGAGCCTCGCCCTCAAGAAGGCGGGGAACGAGATCGTGACGCTGGTCGGCGGCCGGGAGATCCACCCCATCAACGTCCGCGTGGGCGGCTTCTACAGGGCCCCGGCGAAGGCCGACCTGAAGTCCCTCGCCGAGAAGCTTCGTGCCGTTCGACCGATCGCCGCCGAGCTCCTGACCGTCGCCGGCGGCCTCACGTTCCCCGACTTCGCCCCCGACTACGAGTTCGTCTCGCTCCGCCACCCCGACGAGTACCCGCTCTGCGAGGGGCGGCTCGTCTCGAGCCGCGGCCTCGACATCGCCGTCTCGGAGTACGAGAACCACTTCGTCGAGGAGCACATGGAGCACGCGAACGCGCTCCATTCGAGGAAGAAGTCGGGTGGCATCTACCTCGTCGGGCCGGCCGCCCGCTACGCCCTCAACTTCGACCGGTTCCCGAAGCACATCCAGGAGGCCGCCTTCGCGGCCGGGCTCGGACCCGTCGAGCGAAACCCCTTCAAGAGCATCGTCATCCGTTCCGTCGAGACGCTCTGGGCGATCGACGAGGCGCTCCGGATCATCGACGCGTACGAGCCGCCGTCGGCTCCCTTCGTCGACGTGCCGCCTCGCGCGGCGTCGGGCGCCGGCATCTCGGAGGCGCCGCGCGGCATCCTCTACCACCGCTACCGGATCGGTGCCGACGGACTCATCCAGGAGGCGAAGATCGTCCCGCCGACGTCCCAGAACCAGAAGCAGGTCGAGGACGACCTGCGCGCCTTCGTCGAGGCGCGGTTCGACATGCCGCTCGAGAAGCTCACCTGGCAGTGCGAGCAGGCCGTCCGAAACTACGACCCCTGCATCTCCTGCGCGACGCACGCCGTGAGGGTCCGAATCGAGAGAGACTGAGAGAGACTGTGCGCGCATGGCGCGCATCGTCATCGGAGTCGGGAACGACCTTCGAGGGGACGACGCGGCGGGCTGGGAAACGGTCCGGCGCCTCGTCCCCTCGGATTCGCTCGTTCTCCGCGAGCACGGGGGAGACGCTCCCGGCCTCATCTCCCTCTGGGGTCCCGACGACGACGTCGTCGTCGTCGACGCCGTCGTCAGCGACGAGCCGCCCGGCACGATCGTCGAGATCGACGCCCTCGCCGCGCCCCTCCCGGCCGACGTGAGCTGGGCCACGACGCACGGCGCCGGAGTGGCCGAGGGGATCGAGCTCGCGAGGATCCTCGGTCAGCTCCCGAAGAGCCTCGTCCTCATCGGCATCTCGGCGAGGAGTTTCGAACTGGGTGCGCCCATGGACCCGGAAGTGGAGAAGGCCGTCGGGGAGGTCGTCCGCAGGCTTTCGGGATAGGGAAGTGCCGGGTGGAGCGCGGCCCCACCCTCGTCCTGGACTCCGGCCGCTCGTCGGGGCGGAGCGAGGGAAGCGCTCGGAGGTGGGAGGGTGGATCCCAACGGGATGTTCCGGGGTCTCGAAAAGATGGAGCGAGACGACCTTCCGAAAGGGGCGGTCCGGCGACGTGGGGCGATCCTCGCGCTGAGCTGCCTGGGAGGCATGGGAGGGTTCATCTGGCTCCTCGTCTACTCGGGGGGCGTTCGCCTTCGGGGAGTGGATGATGGCCTTCGTCGTTCCGCTGGCCCTCGGTCTACTGGGTCTCCTGCAGGCGCTGACGGGCCTGCCGCTCCACCGGCTCGACCGGCTGTGGAACGACCTCGGGGGGTGCGCACAGAGGCTCGTCGTCTACGGCCTCTTCTTCGGCATACCAATCGCGATCGTGGTGATCCTGCACAAGCGCTGTTGAGCCGGCTCTCCAGCATGGGGTCTGGTCTACGTTCTACGCGCTGCCCAGCCTCTCCGGGAGACGGAAGGACGCTGGGCCCGCAAGCCGCCGAACGAGCGGACGCGGTTCTCTCTACGCACCCGAGACGACCGGCGCTAACCTTCTCATCGAGCCACGGGGGTCACGTGAGCGGCAATCCCGCGGAGGTGCGCAGATGACCGACCTTCAGCTGACCTGGTTCCTCCTGGTCGGAATCCTCTTTGCCGGCTACTCGGTTCTCGACGGGATCGACGGTGGCGTCGGGACGCTGCTGCTCGGACTTGGGCGCGACGAGCGAGAGCGGCGTCTCGCTCTCGGGTCCCTCGGCCCCGCGACGTTCGGGAACGAGCTCTGGCTCGTCGCCGGAACGGCAGCCCTGTTCACGGCGTTTCCGCCGGTTCGTGCGACGGTGCTCGCGGCTTTCCTGCCGCTGCTCGCGGCTTTCGTCCTCGTTCTGATCCTGCGTGCTGCGGCCCTCGGTTCGGGGCGGGCTTCCGAGGACGTCGAGCGGCCGAAGTCCCGGGACGTCACCTTCGGCGTCCTGAGCGTCCTCGCTGCGTTCTTCCCCGGGCTGATTCTCGCGAACGTCCTTCGCGGCCTGCCTCTCGACGCGCAGGCGAGGTCCGTTGGCGCGCCCGGAGATCTCCTGAACTCCTTTGCGCTCGTCGTCGGCCTCGAGGTCGTCGCGCTCTACGCGCTGCAGGGTGCCTGCTGGCTGAACTTCCGGGCAGGCAAGGCCGCCGCAGAGCGCTCTCAGGACGCGACGCTGAAGGCCTGGGTTGCGGTCGTGGCGTGCCACGGACTCACGGGTCTCGTGTCGCTCTGGGCAGCGCCGCACCTCTGGGGCGGCTACCACCACCCCCTGACATGGATCGCTCCCGTCGTCATGCTCGTGTCTCTGGTCTCCGTGCCGTTTCTCGCAAAGGCTGGCCGGGGGCGAGCGGCGCTCCTCGCCTCCTCCACCGTCATCGCCGCACTTTGGGGAATCATCGGACAGGGGCTCTACCCGCGGGTCGTGCCTGCACTCGGCGAAGCGGGCCACAGCCTGACGATCGCGAGCTCGGCTGCGACGCCGACGGTCCTGACGTCCCTGCTGGTCGTCCTCCTCGCCGTGATCTCCCTCGTCGCCGGGTACTCCCTTTTCGTCTTCATCCGCTACCGGCGTCCAGCGGTCTGAGCGAGCGGGCGGGGGTGCCGGCGAGCGCCGGCCTCACCTATGCCGTTCCCTTCCGCCGCGCGAATCTCCTCAGCGCCGCGAGGCCCTCCCGGTCCCAGCGGCCCTCTTCGTCCTTTGGGGTCTCGAGGATCTTCGGGACCTCGGCGAAGGCGGGCTCGGTCATGAGGTTCACGAAGCCCTGCTCGCCGATCTGACCGCGGCCGATCCGCTCGTGGCGGTCGACGCGGCACCCCCGCTCCTTCTTCGAGTCGTTCGCGTGGATGACCTTCACGAGGCCGAGGCCGCAGGCGGTGTCGAGGGCGTCCAGCGTGGCGCGCCAGCCGTCCTTCGAGACGACGTCGTAGCCGGCGGCGTGGACGTGGCAGGTGTCGAAGCAGAGGGCGAGGCGGCGGCGGCTGTCGGCACGGGCGAGGATCGCCGCGAGGTGGTCGAAATCGTGGCCGAGGCAGGCCCCCTGCCCGGCCGCCGTCTCCAGGAGGACGGTGGTGCCCGAGGAGGGCGTCTTCACCGCCGCCTCGTCGAGGCCGCGGGCGATCCGGTCGAGTCCCTGCTCTTCGCCCTCCCCGCCGTGAGAGCCGAGGTGGAGGACGAGAAACGAAATGCCGTTTGCGTCGCACCGCCCGATCTCGTCGACGAGCGCCTCGGCCGAGCGGGCGCGCACGACCGGGTCGGGAGAGGCGAGGTTGATGAGGTAGGCGGAGTGGGAGACGAGGGGAGCGAGCCCGGCAGCCTTCGCCGCTGTCCGGAAAGCCGTGGCTTCGGTGGGGTCGACGGGCTTGCCGGCCCACTGGTTCGAATTCTTCGTGAAGACCTGGAGCGTCCGGCAGCCGATCGCGACCGCCCGTTCGACGGCGCGGCTGAGACCGCCCGCCGCGCTCATGTGGGCTCCGACGAGAGGGCCGGCGCCTGCGGGCCGTTTCGTCATCCCTCCCTCGATCGGGAGAAGCCCTTCTTGCGGAAATGCCGCGTGAGGTTCTTCGACAGCGCGACCTGCTTGGCGTAGTTGAGGCTGAAGACGGCCGCGGGGAACCCGCTGGCGAAGAGGGGGACCGACATGAGCGAGAAGAAGATGTGCTGCGCCTTCTCGCGGGGCGTGTACTCGGGGTTCTTGAGGTCGGAGACCTGCCGGTAGTGCTTTCCGATGCTGCGGTAGACGTCGCCGAGGACCTTGGTGAAGCCCATCTCCGAGCCCCAGGAGAGGCACTCGCCGTGCCGGATCGACGCAAGGAACTCCTGCCAGGTCCTGCCGGGGGCCATCGTGAAGACCGAAGCGACGGGGGGATAGGTGTGGGCGTCGGAACCGCCCACGAGGGCGAGATTCCCCTTCTTCTCCTTCGCCACGAGCATCAGGTCCTCGACGAGCGCGTTGTGCTGGTAGGCCATCGAGCCGTTCTTCACCTCGAAGACGTCGAAGAGCGTGAGCATCGTCTCGAAGAAGACCTCCGGAGCCTGGCGCATCCGGTACGACTGGAAGAGGTGGTTGGCGGAGTAGAGGAGGTCCTCGGCCCGGAGGTAGTCGACGAGCTCGAAGATGCTCCGGCGCTTCCGGTCGATGACGGCGTGCTGCGGACGGGTCAGGTCGAAGACGTTGACGTGGATCCGGTGACCGGTCTTCGGGAACCAGGTCTCCACCTCGACGGAGACGAAGAAGTCGGTCAGGCCGGGATGACGGTCCTGGAACCTCAGACACCCCTCGACCGTGTCGTGATCGGAGAAGGTCACGAAGTCCATTCCGCGGGCCTTCGCGAGCCGGTAGACCTCCTCCGGGTCGTTGTAGGAGTCGTGGCTGTTTGCCGCCTTGAAATACTTGAATATGGACGCGTTGGTGTGGACGTGTAGGTCGGCCCGCGAAAGCGGAAGGGCGGGCGCCACGGCTGGCCGCTGGGACCTCGTTCCCCGGGAGTGTTCGGGCATCGAGCCGGAGTCTCACCGGCCGGGGGGCCGGGGTCAAGGCACGGCCCTGCTAAAGTCCGGCTGAATGGGTGGCGTTCTGGCACGGACCCTCTACGCCCTTCTCCTCGCCGGAATTCTCGGCGTGGCGGCGTGGATCTCGTTTTCTAGGTTCGTCCTCGGCAAGGCGGAGGAAGTCCCCGACCTGACCGGGCGGTCCGTGGACGAGGCGACCGCGCAGGCGGCCGAGAGGGGCCTGCGCGTCGTCGTGGACCGTTCGCAGGAAGCGTTCGACGAGGAAATACCCGCTCACCGCATCCGCGGGCAGATTCCGGCTGCAGGGATGGCAGTCAAGGCGGGACAGGATCTTCGGGTGTTCCTCTCCCTGGGGCCCGAAATCGTCCGGTCCCCAGACCTCGCCGGCCTGACGGCCCGAACGGCGGCTCTCGCCCTCGCCCGTGAAGGTCTGACGGAGGGGGCCGTCTCTGCCATCCGGCTGCCCGGGCCGGAGGGCGTCGTAGCGCAGGGAGTGGTCCCGGGGGCTTCGACCGACCCCGATACCCCGGTCGACATCCTCGTGAATCGGGGCCCGACGGACATTCTCTACGTCATGCCGGACCTGATCGGTCGAGACTTCGAACGTGTCCGCCCGGCCTTTGAAGCAAGAGGGTTCCGGCTCGGTGGCATCCGGGAGCAGCCTTACGAGGGGGCCGCCGCCGGGACGATCCTGAGGCAGTTTCCGCTCGCGGGTGCCGCAGTCGGTCTCAGGGATACCCTCTCTTTCGTCGTAGCCTCGCCCGAGCCCTAGCCGGGCTGAATCCGGAGAAGCAGAATGTTCCACCGAAACCTACGTATCCCTGTCGCGCCTGCCGTTCTCGCCGTCGCCGTTCTGGGCAGCGTGGCGTGCTCCTCCATGGACTCGTCGAGCGTGACCCGGGAGCTCCTGACGATGTCAAAGGAAGAAGCGTATGCCCGGGGGGAGGCGCTGGTCGCGAAACGCAAGTACGAGGTCGGGCGGCAGTACCTCCGCTTCGTGGCGGAAAATTACGCCAACGACGCGCTCGGCAAGCAGGCGGCCCTTCGCCTGGCCGACTCCTTCTTCGAGGAGAAGACCCCTCTCGGCTACGTGGAGGCGCAGGGGCGGTACAAGGACTTCCGGAGCCGATATCCCTCCCACCCGGGGTCCGACTACGCCCTTTTCCGGCTCGCCCAGGTCTCCGACCGTCAGGCCGAGAAGCCCGATCGGGACCAGGCGAACACCCGCCTCGCCGCCCAGAGCTACCGCGAGCTGCTGCAGAACTACCCGACGTCCCCCTACACGGCCGAGGCCCGGGTGCGTTACCGGTCGATGCTCGACCTGCTCGCCGAGCACGAGTTCCTGGTCGCTCACTTCTACTTCAAGAGGAGCGCCTGGGAGGCGTCGCGGAGGCGCTTCGAGGGGCTCTTCGTCGCGTTTCCCGAGTACTCCCGGATGGAGAAGGCCCTCTACTGGGCCGGCCTCACGGAGCGACGTCTCGGCCGGGACGAAGATGCCCGTGCCCTCTTCGAACGCCTCCGCCGGGACTACCCGGAAAGCCGGTTCGTCCGGAAGCTCCCGAAGCCCGCGGAGCCCCTCGCAACCAAGACGGCGTCGGCGGCACTTTGAGAAACGGCGTCCTTGCGGTAACTTATCTTTGAAAGTCCGGAAGAATCGAGCCGAGGCCGTCGGGCGCGGTCGCACCGCGGCGTCCTCGAGGAGGTCGGAGCCGTGAAGCGTTCGTTTCTCGTCCCCGTATTGGTTGCCCTTTCCGCAGTCGCCTTTTCGGTCCCGGCTGCCGGGGCCGGCGCCCGCCGGCTCCCGGAGGCAGCGCCGCTGCCCGTCCCGCAGGAGGCGGTCCAGCCGCCGCCGGAGGTCGAGTTCCTGTCGGTGGACAAGAGCTCGATGGCGAAGCCCTTCCCGGTCGGCTGGGAGGACGACGTCTACTGCGCAGGCTGGATCGGCGCGATGTCCGAGCCCGTGACCGGCCAGCTCGCCGCCGCCGAGTACGAGGACAGCCGCCGCATGTACGGAGTGGGCGACATCGTCTACTCCGACGTCGGCGCCCGTGAAGGGCTGATGCCCGGGCAGGAGTTCTGGGTGATACGCCCGGGCCATATCGTCTACCGCTTCGGCTCGGTCACGGACACCATCGGCCGCTTCTACCAGACGCCAGCCCGGCTGAAGGTCGTCTGCGTGCAGGAGACGACGGCGATCCTCGAGATCACCGAATCGTGCGAGCCGTCCATCCTCGGCGACCTGATCGTTCCGTTCGAGCCGATTCCGATCCCTCTCGTACGAGCCAGCGCACCGTTCACCCAGTGCGACGCGCCGTCGGGCAAGGTCACCGGGCGCATCGTCGAGGTCAAGGATCGCGCCACACCCGTAGGGACCGACTCCGTCGTCTTCCTCGACCTCGGCGAGGAGGACGGCCTCTATCCTGGGGATTTCCTGACGGTCTTCCGCGCACGGAACGACAGCGGGACGATTCGAACGCTCCTCGGGGAAGTCGCGGTGCTCTGGACGAAGGGCCGCACCTGCGTCGCAAAGGTGACGTCGATGGTCGACTTCATGGGCGCCGGCGATTTCGTCGAGATGAAGTAGTGTGACGCGCCGCAGAGAAGCGCCGGTTTCTCTCTGCGGCGTTCCCCTTCGCGCCGTCACGTGATAGGTTCCTCATCCCCTTCGCCCCGGTCGGGGCCTACTTTCGACGAGGAGTGTGAGGTCACCGTGACGCTCGACGGACAGCTTCAGCGGATCATCGACGAGCTCGTTTCCAAAGGAATTCCCCTCGAGACCGCGAGGAAGGAGTTCGAGCGGAAGTACGTCGTTACGGCGGTAACGAATGCATCGGGCAACATGGGCCAGGCGGCGAGGTCTCTCGGGATCCACCGCAACACGCTTCGCGCGAAAATCTCGCTGCTGCGTCTGAAGGCGCCCCTGAAGCGACGCGACCACGCATAAGAGTTCTGGGGAAACCCGGACCGCCGGGTTTCCCCAGGCCCCTTCCGCGCGGAAAGGCAGCTCGCTTCGCTCGCACGGGATGACGGAGTTCTGGGGAAACCCGGACCGCCGGGTTTGACGTGAGATGAACGGGGGAGGCGCGAACCGCCTCCCCCGAGCCCCTTCAGCCCCTTCCGCGCGGAAAGGCAGCTCGCTTCGCTCGCACGGGATGACGGAGTTCTGAAGAAACCCGGACCGCCGGGTTTGACGTGAAATGAACGGGGGAGGCGCGAACCGCCTCCCCCGAGCCCCTTCAGCCCCTTCCGCGCGGAAAGGCAGCTCGCTTCGCTCGCACGGGACTTCAACACTCGTCGGAAAGTGACCACCCTCGCTCGTTTGTCTATAGCCGGCCGAGCGTGGCCACCGGTCAGCGACAAGCCACTTGCGCTCAGCATCATCCCGCGCCGGAGGCGCGGCCGGGCGCGGCCCGCTTCTGACGAGCACACCCGGCAGTTTCCGGAAAGCGCTGAAGCACGGGATGACGGAGTTCTGGGGAAACCCGGACCGCCGGGTTTGACGTGAGATGAACGGGGGAGGCGCGAACCGCCTCCCCCGAGCCCCTTCAGCCCCTTCCGCGCGGAAAGGCAGCTCGCTTCGCTCGCACGGGATGACGGAGTTCTGAAGAAACCCGGACCGCCGGGTTTGACGTGAAATGAACGGGGGAGGCGCGAACCGCCTCCCCCGAGCCCCTTCAGCCCCTTCCGCGCGGAAAGGCAGCTCGCTTCGCTCGCAGGGGATGAACGCGTTCCAGGGAAACCCGGATCGATGGCTCGAAGAAGAAGAGGCCGGTGCTCGGTGCCCCGGCCTCTCTCTGGCGAAAAGCGGGGCGGGCGGGGGCCTACACCATCATCTTCAGGCGCGCGATGCGGGACTCCAGCGGCGGGTGAGTCGAGAAGAACTTCATCAGGCCGCGCGGGTGGCCGGAGATCTTGAGCGTCTGGACGGCGACCTGGCGGTCGGTCGGGTCGCCGTCCAGACGCGGACCTCTCCGGCCACCGCGCTGATGAAGTTCTTCTCGACTCACCCGCCGCTGGAGTCCGTCGCGCGCGTGAAGGAGTTGATGGTGTAGGCCCCCGCCCGCCCCCGTTTTCGCCAGAGAGAGAGGCCGGGGCACCGAGCACCGGCCATTGTCCTTCTTCGAGCCATCCCTGGAACGCGTTCATCCCTGCGAGCGAAGCGAGCTGCTTTCCCGCGCGGAAGGGGCTGAAGGGGCTCGGGGGAGGCGGTTCGCGCCTCCCCGTATCTCACGTCAAACCCAGCGGTCCGGGTTTCCCCGGAACTCCGTCATCCGTCTTCAGCGCTTTCCGGAAACTGCCGGGTGTGCTCGTCAGAAGCGGGCCGCGCCCGCACGCCTCCGGCGCGGGATGATGCTGAGCGCAAGTGGCTTGTCGCTGACCGGTGGCCGCTATGGACAAAAACGGGGCGGAGGGTGGTGGCTTCCGAGACAGAGTGTTGAAGTCCCGTGCGAGCGAAGCGAGCTGCCTTTCCGCGCGGAAGGGGCTGAAAGGGGCTCGGGGGAGGCGGTTCGCGCCTCCCCGTTAGATTCACGTCAAACCCAGCGGTGCAGGGGTTTCCCCGGGAACTTCCGTCATCCCGTGCGAGCGAAGCGAGCTGCCTTTCCGCGCGGAAGGGGCTGAAGGGGCTCGGGGGAGGCGGTTCCGCGCCTCCCCCGTTCATTTCACGTCAAACCCGGCGGTCCGGGTTTCCCCGGAACCCGTCATCCCGTGCGAGCGAAGCGAGCTGCCTTTCCGCGCGGAAGGGGCCTGGGGAAACCCGGCGGTCCGGGTTTCCCCAGAACTCTCATGCGTGGTCGCGTCGCTTCAGGGGCGCCTTCAGACGCAGCAGCGAGATTTTCGCGCGAAGCGTGTTGCGGTGGATCCCGAGAGACCTCGCCGCCTGGCCCATGTTGCCCGATGCATTCGTTACCGCCGTAACGACGTACTTCCGCTCGAACTCCTTCCTCGCGGTCTCGAGGGGAATTCCTTTGGAAACGAGCTCGTCGATGATCCGCTGAAGCTGTCCGTCGAGCGTCACGGTGACCTCACACTCCTCGTCGAAAGTAGGCCCCGACCGGGGCGAAGGGGATGAGGAACCTATCACGTGACGGCGCGAAGGGGAACGCCGCAGAGAGAAACCGGCGCTTCTCTGCGGCGCGTCACACTACTTCATCTCGACGAAATCGCCGGCGCCCATGAAGTCGACCATCGACGTCACCTTCGCGACGCAGGTGCGGCCCTTCGTCCAGAGCACCGCGACTTCCCCGAGGAGCGTTCGAATCGTCCCGCTGTCGTTCCGTGCGCGGAAAACCGTCAGGAAATCCCCAGGATAGAGGCCGTCCTCCTCGCCGAGGTCGAGGAGGACGACGGAGTCGGTCCCTACGGGTGTGGCGCGATCCTTAATTCGACGATGCGCCGGTGACCTTGCCCCGAAGCGGCGCATCCGCACTGGGTGAACGGTGCGCTGGCTCAGCTGCGAGGGATCGGAATCGGCTCGAACGGAACGATCAGGTCGCCGAAGACGTTCGCACGATTCGTGATCTCGAGGATCGCCGTCGTCTCCTGCACGCAGACGACCTTCAGCCGGGCTGGCGTCTGGTAGAAGCGGCCGATGGTGTCCGTGACCGAGCCGAAGCAGTCACCGGGCGTATCACCCAGAAGCGTCACATGGCCCACTTCACGGGCGCCGACGTCGGAGTCAACGATGTCGCCCACTCCGTACATGCGGCGGCTGTCCTGGTGCTGCGCGGCGGCGGCGAACTGGCCGGTCGCGGGGCTCAGGACGTCGCGCAGAATCCGGCCCTTGCGCAGTAGACGTCGTGTCCCAGCCGACCAGAAGAGCCACTCGCCGTCGGCTTCTTGTCCACCGACAGGAACTCGACCTCCGGCGGCGGCTGGACCCCTCCTGCGGGACGGGCAGCGGCGCTCCTGCGGGAGCCGGCGGGCGCCGGCCCCGGCAGCCGGGGAGCCCAAAAGGCGACTGCCAAAAGGCAAATTGAATACGGGGACGAGAAACAAACGTCTTCACGGCTCCAACCTCCTCGAGGACGCCGCGGTGCGACCGCGCCCGACAGCATCAGTCCATTCTTCCGGACTTTCAAAGAGGTAGCACCGCGAGGACGCCGTTTCTCAAAGTGCACCAACGCGTCTCTCGGGGCTCCGCGGCTGCGGGAGCTTCCCGGAGCGAACCGGCTTTCCGGGTAGTCCGGCGGAGGCGTTGGAAGGGCACGGGCATCCTGCGTCCCGGCCGAGACGTCGCTCCGTGAGGCCGGCCCATCGAGGGCTTGCTCCATCCGGGAGTCTCGGGAAACGCGACGAAGAGCCCCTCGAAGCGCCTCCGCAACACCTCCCAGGCGCTCCTCTTGAAGTAGAAGTGAGCGACCAGGAAGTCGTGCTCGGCGGGCGGGTCGAGCATCGACCGGTAACGCACAGGGGCCTCGGCCGTGTAGGGGGACGTCGGGTAGTTCTGCACAGCTCGCGGTCAGCTCTCGCAGCCTAGAGGGGTCTCGCCTTCGTCCGAATAGGGCTTCTCGGCCTGACAGTCGAGCTCTGGGGCGAGCCCGGAGAGGGGCTGCGTCGGACCCCGGTGGGATGTGGGCTCCGGGAAGTCCTTCTGCGCCTGCGCCTCCACGTAGCCGAGGGGTCTTCTCCTCGAAGAAGATCGGCCCGGCGAAGGACCACCTGCTTGCCGA
>CAVOJA010000100.1:0-5869 GCA_963696015.1 uncultured Holophagales bacterium | reverse complement strand
CTGGCACGTCTGGGACGGCCGGAAGAAGGACGGTTTCCACGCCCTCGTCAACTACCACGAGCTCGACCACAAGCTCCTCGAGAAGCTGACGTTCACGACTCTCGGCGGCTGGATCCAGCAGCTGCGGCAGGCCGTGAAGCGGGACGAGGCGACGGCGGAGACCCGGCTCGCGGCGGCGGTCGACCTCCAGGAGCGGCTCGAGGCGATCCTCGAAGGCGAGGACCCGTACGACATCTTCGTCCGCTGGAAGCCGAAGGAGGAGCAGCCGATCGGCTGGGAGCCCGACCTGAACGACGGCGTGCGGCTCAACATCCGCCCGTTCGTCGAAGCCGAGGTCCTTCGCAAGCGCCCGAACGTCAAGTGGGAGAAGGACCGCGGCAAGAACCCGCCTGGCGCGCCCTGGGGCGAGGAGCGGCTCAACGACCTCCACCTCACGCTCGACGAGAAGCGGAAGGCGCGGAAGGGCCACAATAGGCGGCAGGAGGCCGAACGGTGATCACGCGAATCTACGCAGACAACTACAAGTGCCTCGTGAACATGGACCTTCCGCTGTCCGAGGTGGCGCTCCTCGTCGGCCTCAGCGGATCGGGGAAGTCCTCCGTGCTCGGCATCCTCGGCGCGATTCGGCAGCTCCTCTCGGGCACGGCGAAGGTGCATGACGAGGGCGTCTTCCCGCCGTCCACGCGGACCCGCTGGCAGCAGCGGAACAAGCAGGTGTTCGAGCTGGACGTGAAGCTCGCCGGCGACCTCTTCCGCTATCGCCTGGAGGTCGAGCACGAGCCCGTGGAGCGCAAGTCTCGGATCTGGAAGGAGACGCTCACGGTCGAGGGAAGGCCTCTGTTCGCCTTCGATGGGGGCGAGGTCCACCTCCATCGCGACGACCATTCGGAAGGCCCCGTCTTCCCGGCGGACTGGGCCGAGTCCGCCCTTGCGCGACTCGTGCCACGAAGGGAGAACACGAGGGCGACGCGCTTCCTCGAGTTCATCCGAAGGATCGTCGTTTGCCGCCTCGAGCCGGCGTCCCTCGAGCCCGAATCCGCGGGCGAGGACCCGGGGCTTTCGGGCAATGGGTCGAACTTCGTCTCCTGGTACAGGCACATGTCCCAGGAGCACCAGGAGAACGTGCAGGGTTACCTCGAAGCGAGCCGTCGAGCGGTGGGAGGATTCCAGAGTATCCGGCTGGAGAGGGTCGGGGCCGAGGCGCGTTCCTTCAAGGTGATCGTGGGTGAGGACGCGGCCCGGCACGAGCTGCGAATCGACGAGCTCTCGGACGGGCAGAGGGCGCTGCTGGTGCTCTATGCCCTGATCCACCTGACGAAAGGAGCCGGTACGACGCTCTTCCTCGACGAGCCCGACAACTTCGTCGCTCTCGCGGAGATCCAGCCGCTGCTCATGGAGATGTCCGACGCCGCCGGGGAGGGTTTGGCTCAGGTGGTCCTTTGCTCGCACCACCCCGAGGTCATCGACTACCTCGGAGACCGGGGCCTGCTCCTCGAACGCGAGGTGAACGACGCGACGCGTGTGCGGCCGCTTCGGGACGTCGCGACGGACGACACGCTTCGGCTGTCGGAAGTGATCGGCCGGGGCTGGGAGCGATGAGCCGGCGGAAGGTGCGGCTCGTGCTGCTTTGCGAGGATCGGCAGCACGAGGCCTTCCTGCGCCGCCTATTCGAGCAGATGGGCTGGAAGAAGAGGCAGCTGGCCGTGGTTCGGAGCCCGAAGGGCCGCGGGGCAGCCGAGAAATGGGTGAGGGCCGAGTACCCGGCCCAGGTGAAGAAGCTTCGCTCGGCCCCCCACGTCGACGCCGCTCTCGTCGTGGCGATCGACGAAGACCTGAGAGGTCCGGGAACCCGCGCGAGAGACCTCGCCCGGGAGCTGCAGGCAGCAGGGGCTCCTCCGCTTGGGGCAACGGAACGGGTCGCTCTCGGTGCACCCGCCCGGAACATCGAGACCTGGCTCGCCTATCTGGGAGGAGCGGACGTCGACGAGGTGACGGAGTACCCGCGGCTGGCCTCCGAGAAGGAATGTGGGTCGATGGCGGCCGGACTCGCCGAGATGTGCAGAAGTCGGGAGCTGCGAAGACCCGCGCCTCCGTCACTCGAGCGCGCCTGCGCCGAGTTCCGTTCGCGGCTCGACAGATAGCCGGTGGTTCGGGTGCCGGCGCAGGAGGCGAACGTGACGGTCCTCGACGCCCTCGTGGAGGCGGTCGGGCGCGGCGCGGCGGAGGTCTCGGAAGGGGGCGTCGGCCCCGCGGCCGTCCTCTGGACCGACAAGGAGCGGCAGTGGGAGCCGCTCCTCCCCGTGCTGAAGGAGCGGCTCCCGTCGCTCCTCGTTCTCGGGAGCTGGGCGCCCGGGGAGCGGACGGGGCCGGCCATCTGGCTCCGGTGCGTCCTCGGCGGGACGCTTCCCGAGGCGGCGCTCCCGGGCGGGGCCGTCCCGGTCCTCTACCTGCCCGGGGTGAGCCGGGCCGACCTGCGCGCCGTGGAGGAGTGCCCGCGCCCCTTGCAGCCGCTCGCGGAGCTCCAGTACCGCGGTGCCTTCTTCTCGCAGAAGAACGGAAAGGACTGGACCGTCCGCGCGTTCCTCGAGTCGGAGGGCGGGCTCGGCCTGGACGTGGCCCACGACGAGGCGACGGGGCGGGCGATGCTCGACGCGGTTCTCCCGCTGGCCGAGCGCACCGTGCAGAGCCTTTCGGGGAAGCGGCTCGAGGCGATCGACTTCAGCGAGATGTTGGCGCCCGACCTCGTCAAGAGCCTCCTCTCGTGGATGAGCGACCCGAAGGGGACGAAGGGATCCTGGGCCGCGGAGCGGTGGAAGGCGTTCGTCCACGAGTGCAAGGAGACCCTCCGGTTCGACCCGGGGCGGGACGGCGAGCTGGACGCGGCCGAGCGGATGGGGAGCCGGGACGGCGGCTGGGAAACCGTGTGGCACCGGTTCGAGGAAGCGCCCGGCCTCTATCCAGGGATAGTCCCGCTTCTCGAGAAGGCCGAGCCGAAGGGGAGCGCGGGCGACCTCTTCTACGAGCCGGAGTCGTGGCCGCGCGCGACGGACCGCGAAGAGGAAGCCCTGCGGGCCGACCTCCTCGCGCTGACCGATGCGGCGCCTCTGGCGGCCGCGAAGAAGCTGACCGAGCTGGAGACGCGGCACGGGGCGCGGCGCGGATGGCTCTGGACGAAGCTCGGGCGGGCGCCCCTGGCCGTCGCGCTCGAACCCCTCGCCGCGGTCGCGGCGGCGGCGCCGGTCGCGGGGGCGACCGCGGCCGACCTCGCCGAGGCGTGGGCCGGTGGCGGCTGGAAAGTGGACGCGGCGGCTCTCCGCGCTCTCGCGGCGGTGGACAAGGCGCCCGACGTAAAGGCCGTGCACGCGGCGCTTCGCGCCGTCTACCTCCCGTGGCTCGACGCGGGCGGGCGGCGTCTTCAGGAGCTTTCGGGGAAGGGCCTTCCCGTGGCCGAGGCGCTCGCCGCGCCCGAGGCCGGAACGTGCGTCCTCTTCGCCGACGGCCTTCGCCTCGACGTGGCGCGGGAGCTGGAAGCGCGCCTCAGGGACGACGGCGCGAACGTCGACCTCGCGTGGCGCTGGGCGGCGCTGCCGACCGTGACGGCGACCGCGAAGCCCGCGGTCTCACCCGTCGCGTCGGGCCTCGTCGCGGGGCCTGCGGCGGATTTCCAGGCCGCGACGGGCGACGGCAAGCCGCTCACGCCCGAACGCTTCAAGAAGCTCCTCGACGCCGCGGGCATTCAGGTGCTCTCGGGCGAGGCGACGGGCGACGCCTCGGGCCGCGCCTGGACGGAGTCGGGCTCGCTCGACAAGTACGGTCACGACCAGGGGTGGAAGCTCGCCCGGCGCGTGGCGGAAGAGGTGCGCGAGCTTGCCGGCCGGGTGCAGGCCCTCCTCGACGCCGGCTGGCGCGAGGTGCGCGTCGTCACCGACCACGGCTGGCTCCTCGTTCCCGGCGATCTCCCGAAGGTCGACCTCCCGAAGTTCCTCGCCGAGAGCCGCTGGGGGCGCTGCGCGGCGCTCAAGGAGAGCGTCACGCCGAACCTCCCGCTCGTCCCGTGGCGCTGGGACCCGGCCGTCTGGGTCGCCGTCGCGCCGGGCGTCGCGACCTTCTACAAGGGGATGGAGTACGCCCACGGCGGCGTCAGCCTCCAGGAGAGCGTGATCCCGGTCGTCACCGTCCGCGCGAGCGCGGCGGGGGCTGGCTCCGCCGGCAAGATCGGCGCCGTGAAGTGGACCGGCTTGCGGTGCAAGGTCGCCGTCGAGGGCGCCGCCGAGGGCTCGCGACTCGACTTGCGGCAGAAGGCGGGAGACGCCGCCAGCTCCGTCCTCGCACCGGTGAAGGAGAAGCCGCAGGTGAAGCTCGTGTGCGGCGACGGCGAGGTCTCCCTCTTCGCAAGCGACGAGCGCGAAGGCGCGGCCGCCTTCGTCGTCCTCCTCGGACCGGACGGAAGCCCGGTGGCGAAGGTGCAGACGGTGGTCGGGGGCGGGGAATGAAGGGCTTGACGGTCTTAACCTATGGGTTAACAAGAGGCTCCGGGTCGTCAGACGGGCCAAGTGGTGCGTTCTGACTCCCGTCGGGGAGGACGGCCGTTGCGGGTTGCTGGAATTCCTCGAGGGCCTGTCGAGCGAGATGGCGCCCGACGCCGAACGCCTCAAGCGGCGGCTACGGGTGCTGTCGGAGCTGGGATCTATCCGAAACGAGGGGCAGTCGCGGGCCATCGAGGGCGCTGACGGAATCTTCGAAGTCAAGGGGAAGCACGTGCGGGCTTTCTACTTCAACTACTCGGGCTACCGCATCGTCTGCTCGCACGGCGTCAAGAAGCCGAAGAAGAACCAGGTCCTCGCCGAGGCTGCGAAAGCCGAGCGGCTTCGTGTGGAAGTCGCAAAGGCGGAGCGCGAGGGGCGGCTCTTGATCGAGGAGGAAGAATGACGGCGAAGACCTTCCGGGAGATGTTCCGGGAAGCCGAGAAGACCCTCGAGTACAACCTCGAAGGCTCGATCATCGATTTCACCGAGGACCTCTGCCGCCTGATGGAGGAGAAGGACGTGTCGCGGGCCGAGCTTGCTCGCCGGATCGGCACGTCTCCCGCCTACGTGACGAAGATCCTGCGCGGCAATTCGAACTTCACCCTCTCGTCGATGGTCCGGATCGCCATGGCGCTCGAGAGTGAGGTCCGGGTTCATCTCGCTCCTCGCGGCGCCATGACGCACTGGTTCGACGAGCTGCCCCCGGCCCGCGTGACGAAGAAGTCGGAGACGACGGTGCGTGTCGTGAAGACCGGGCCGCCCGCGTCGGCGCTCATCGAGGCGGCCTGACATGCAGACCGCGGCGCTCCAGGTGGAGAGCACCTTCCTGAACTCGATCCGGCTTCAGGCTGCGGCCCCTCGCCTTTCCGGCTCGCCACCACCCGCGACCATCCAGGCGCAAACGGGCCTGGCCGACCTGACGGAGCCGAATCTCTGGAGGGCAGACCTCGCGATCGTCGTCCGGCCCGCGGACGAAATGCGGCCCCTCCCGTACGAGATCGAAGTCTCGGTCTTGGGCGTCTTTCGGGTCGTTGCGCAGATGGAAGCCGACGCGGCCCGCCGCCTTGCGTACGTGAACGGGATGTCGATCCTCTATTCCTCGATCCGCGAGACGGTGCTTCTGCTGACGGGCCGCTCCGCCGCCGGCCCGTACGTTCGCCCGACGCTCTCCTTCGTCGACGAGTACGACCGCCTCACGCCCCTGAACATCGCCGAGAAGCCCGCCTCGTACGGAGAGAAGAAATGACAAGGACGAGAGGTCGAGCTCACCGGAATCGGCAGGTCGACGCTCGCTTCGTTGGTAGGCTCCAACGAACGGGAGGCTGTCATGTCTGAACCCCTTG
>CAVOJA010000099.1:0-24259 GCA_963696015.1 uncultured Holophagales bacterium | reverse complement strand
AGGAACGCTCTCCTGGATGCCGGATGGAAGGCCGCGCCTCTGCCGCCGAGCGAGCATCAGGAGCCGCCGATGTCCCACCCGGCGCACGGGACCATCGAGCTGCATCGATGCATCCTGGGTGTGCGCGTGCCGGGTTCTCGAAGGTCCCTCGACGGATCCTCGATGCGGGACCCGGGGCTTTCGCAGAACATACCGGCCTTCGGTGCGAAGGTTAGGGCACCCTCGATTCCGGTGCTGGCCGCGCACGTTTTGGCCCACGGCCTCGTGCAGCACGGCTACGGGCCCGCTTCCTATCCCCTGTTCCGACTCCTGGCAGACCTCCAGGACCTCCAGGCCGCCGGAGCACAGCTGCCAAGCGCGATGCCCTTCCTGCGGGAGGTCGACCAGGAGGATCTCGACGCCGTCGAAACTCTTCTCGACGCGCTGAAGAGGGGCGCCGCCCTCGAACTCCCCCCGGGGGCGCCGCGCGCGCTCCTCGAACACTTCCTGGCCGGTCCGCTCGACCCGTCCTACAGTGTCGCGCTGAAGTCCGACCCCCGTTACGCCCTCGGCCTGTCCGATCTCGACCTTCCCCGGCTGGCCCTGAGACGGCTCTGGAAGGTGCTCTTCCTCTCGCGCCAACGTGTCGATGCCATCTACGGGCGGCCCAGTAGACCCGGTGGGTATCTCGCGCGGCAGCTGTTCAGGCCCGTCGACCTCGGCCTTCGCCTCGCAGCCTCGATAGGGGCGCGTCGGAAAGGCGGCAGAGACGAATCGAGCTGAGGCTCGCCGACTCGGATGCCAATGCCTCTAGCCTGGACCCGGCGACGACCTCCACGGGCCCTCGAGATGGTTTCCGTCGCCGAGAGCCCGAATCAATTTCCCGCGTATCGCCGTCGCAGGAAGGGCACACATGGTGTTTCTGTCAGCAGCCGTTAAGCCGCTATTCGCGGATGGGAAGCTCCTGCATGCCCATTCTCTCGAGAGGTGCCCCGTCTGTGAGAAGGGCGCGTTCGCGTACCTCTTCACGGCGAGGGGATTTGCGCATCACCGATGCCTCGGTTGCGGCTTCTTGTTCGTGAACCCTCGCCTGAACGAGACGGGCGCCAGGCTGTACTACAACTCGGACTACTACCGGGCGTACTGCGACTTCAACGAGAGGCCGATCAACGAGGCTGACGGTCCCTACTGCCGGACGTTTGGCGACCAGCTGACCGCGTTCGTCGAGACCGTGAGGGAGATCTGCCCGGCCGGGCGCGTCGTCGATGTCGGGTGCGGCCTGGGAGGCTTGCTTGCGGCCCTTCCGGCGGATGCCTATGAGCGCATCGGCGTGGAGTTCAACGACGCTGCTGCCGATTTCGCGCGGTCACGGTACGGGCTTCGAATCGCAGGCAGCATGAGTGACCTGGCCGCGGAACAGGGAACGGTCGATCTCGTAACGGCAGTGGAGGTCATTGAACACGTCGCCGAGCCTTTCGAATGGCTCCGCGACGTGGTGAAGTTGATATCTCCGTCGGGCACGCTGATCATCACGACGCCGAACATCGACTCTCTCGACTTTCGCCTCTACGGCGAACGCTGTCAGCATTTCTGCGCGCCGTCGCACGTGAACTTCTTCGGCGTGAAGACGCTGACGACGCTCGCTCGGAGGACGGGGTTGCGGCGCGAGAGCTATTCGTACCGCGGTGGAGTCGTGGGCCTGAGGCACTGGTGGAAGACGAGAGGAACGGTCCTGGACTTCTGGAGCCCGGAAGGCCCGACGCGTTGCTCGGGGAACGTGGTCTACAGGAGATCCGATGGCACTCTGGTGGATCCAATTCCGGCCACGCCGCTGACGCCGGTGGCTCCGAAGGCGTTGACCTCGCAGGAGTCCTCGACGGTTCGTGCGACCCTGAGCAAGCTCCTCCACCGGGCTCTGAATGCCGTCGCGGCGCAGACGCAGATGATCGTCACGTTCCGGAGGCTGTAGGCGGGCCCGACGGCGGGGATGCGGGGAGTGCGCAGATGGCGTCGAATGGAGCCTGAGATCGGGGTGGGCCAAAGCAGAATATGAGCCTGTTCGAAGGTACCGAGACGGGTCTGACAGCGAGGAACGCGGTCGTTCGTCTCGGTGTCTACGTTGCCTCGGCGGCCGTGAACCTGGCGGTGATGCCGTTCGTGCTCAGGAGGGTAGGCATCGAGGCGTTCGGAATCATCGGCGTCATGAACACCCTCGTGGCCTTCATGTCGATCGTCACAGTAGCGATTACCGGCGCGGTCGGTCGCGAGACGGTTCGTGCGCTCCGAGCCGGTGGAGCCGCGGAAGCCGGGACAGTGATCGGGACGGCGCTGACGGGCCTGGTCGTCATTCTCGGCGTTCTCGCGGTTCCGGGTCTCCTCCTGGCTCGCTCGGTCGACGTGATGTTCGTCGTTCCGCCGGAGCTGAGGCGAGAGGCGCAGACCTTCGCTGGTCTCGCTCTTGGCGGCTTCGGTGTGACGGCGATCGCGGGTCCGCTCGGCGCCGTGGCGTTCGCGCGAAATCGCGTCGACCTCATGAGTCTGACGGCCCTGGCGCGGACGATCGCCTTCGCGGTGTTCGTCGTCATCCTGTTCTCCATGGCCAGACCCAACCTCGTGTCCTACGGAGCGGCGGTCCTCGCTAGTGCGGCGACGGCGCTCCTCCTGAGCCTCTGGACGGCGAGGACGCTGCTCCCGGAGGCGCGGCTCCTCGCCGGGGTGGTCGACCGCGAGGCGCTCCTGAAGCTACTTTCATTGGGCGGCTGGATGATCGTGATTCAGGCCGGAGCGCTATTGTTCCTGCAGACGGACCTGGTCGTGGCGAATCGCGTCCTCGGTCCGGCGGCGGCGGGGAAGCTCGGGGCGCTCGCGCTGGTGTCGGTCCAGGTGAGAGCCGTGGCCGGGATGCTCACGGAGCTGCTCACCCCGAGCCAGGTCGCGCTCGCGTTCTCGGGAGACAGAAAGGCCTTTGGGGACTATCTCCTGCGGTCTGTCCGCTTGACCACTCTCGTGATGGCCCTGATCGTCGGCGTCTTCTGCGGTTCCGCCGCACAGGTCCTCGGAGTCTGGCTCGGGAAGGACTTCGAGGCGATGGCACCGGTGGCGGTCGTGATGACGGCATACCTTGTTCCGACACTCGGGCTCATGCCGTGCTGGAATGCCCTCGTCGCGATCGGAGACGTGCGCGTGCCGGCGCTCGTGACTTTGGGAATGGGCGCCGGGAATGTCCTGCTCGGGATTCTGCTCGCCGGCCCGGCCGGCCTCGGGCTTATGGGCATCGCGATCGCCGGCTGCATTTCGCTGGGACTGCGGAACACGCTCTGGGCACCCTGGTATGTCTCGGTGAAATGCGGCGTGCGGTTGAAGGCGCTGGGATCTGAGCTGATCAGGGGCACGACGGCCGGCGCTGCGGTCTTCGTGGTGACGCACCTTCTGTTCGCCGCCTTCCGTCCGGCATCCATTTGGGGGGTGGGTCTGGCCCTGGCCGCCGCCGGCGGAATCTCGGTCGGGATCGTTGCCGTGTCGGCGGGCAGGAAGGTGCTGGGGGCGCTGCGCGGAGCGTTCTCCGCCAGTCGGGCTATCGGGTCTTCGGAATGAACGCCACGTCGTACGTGAAGCGCCTGATTCCGGTTCGCTGGAAGTCCAGGATGACATACTTGGCGAGCCGCACGAACGGGAGTGAGTTCGCCGGCCTGACCGGACGCCGAAAGGTCGTCGTCGCACTCGCGGCGGACTACCCGAACCTCGGCGATATCGCGATCTCGCACGCGCAGGCCCGATTCCTCCGCGAGCAGCTCCCCGATCACGAGGTCGTTGACTTTCCTTGCGCCCGCACATACGTCGCGATGAAGGACCTGAAGGCGGTCTGTTCGCCTGAGGACGTCATCACGATCGTGGGCGGCGGGAACATGTGCGATCTCTACCCCTCGATCGAGGACGCGCGGCGTTTCGTGATCGGTCGGTTCCCCCGTAACCGAATCATCTCCTTTCCCCAGACGATGGACTTCTCTCCGACGGCGCAGGGGCGCCGAGAACTGCGCTCGAGCCAGCGTGCGTATGACCGGCACAGGAAGCTGGAGCTCTTCGCGCGCGAAGTGCTCTCCCTGGAGAGGATGCGCGCCGCCTTTCCGAACGCCGACGTGCAGCTCGCTCCGGACATCGTCCTGTCGCTCGATGCCTCCTCACCGGAGACGGGGCGGACAGGGAGACTTCTCTGCATCCGGACGGACGCCGAATCGGCGATTCCCGAGAGCGCGCGCAGGGCACTGGTTTCGGAGCTGTCCCGGGAGCTCGAAGCGGTCACGGTCACCGATACGCTTCTGGCGCGGACGGATCGGCTGTCGCTGCAGGAGCGGCAGGAGGAGCTGGAGGCCATTCTCGGCCGCTTCCGGGCAGCCCGCGTGGTGGTGACGGATCGACTCCATGGAATGATATTCGCGGCGATCACCGGCACCCCCTGCGTCGCGCTTCCGAACAGCAATCACAAGGTCATCGCCACCCATCGGGAGTGGCTCGGGCAGCTCCCTCACGTGGAGATCGTGGCAGCTACGTCGGCCGCTGCCATCCTGGAAGCGGTGGCGCGCGTCGAGGCCGTCCCCACCGCCTCTCGGAACGTGCCGAGCCTCGAGAGTGCCTTCGGGGAGCTCAGACGGGTTCTGCGGGAGGGTGCGCCGTGAGCGGTCCCCTCATCTCAATCATCGTCCCTGTCTACAACGTGGAGCCGTTCGTCCGGGAGTGCCTCCAGACGATCGTCGGACAGACGCTCCGCGAGATCGAGGTCCTCTGCGTGAACGACTGCTCGACGGACGGCTCCCGGGGAATCGTCCGAGATTTCGAGAGCTGCGACCGACGGGTGCGACTCATCGACCTGCCCGCAAACGTCGGCCTGTCGGGAGCGCGGAACGCGGGCATGGACGAGGCGAGGGGCGAGTATCTGGCGTTCGTCGACTCGGATGACCTGATCGACCCTACCCTCTGCGCGCGGACCTATGAAGCGGCTGCCAGGAGCGCGGCGGACGTCGTCATATTCGACTTCGCAGGCTTCACGACGAATTCGGAGCTCCCATCAGCGCGGAGCAAACCGTCGGACCTCAAATTGATCGAACCAGGCGACTCGAAGGCCCTCCTCTCGTGGCACGCCTTCGCATGGACGAAGCTGGTCAGGACGGATCACATCCAACGCCTGCACCTCCGCTTCCCGGTCGGTCTCACGTACGAGGACATTCCGTTCCATTGGGAGCTCCTCACCCAGACGCCCAAGATAAGCCTGCTTCCGGAACGACTCGCGTTCTATCGGCAACGCTCCGGTTCGATCGCCTACCGGAGGGATCTCCGGCGAGCGGACTACATACACGTCTACGATCGAGTGGAGGCCTACCTCCGGGCGAGCGGCCTATACGGCAGGTACGCTGAGACGTTTCAGGTCAGACGGCTGGAGGCCTACCGAGTGCTCCACGACACGATCGACCCGCGACATCGTGTCGAAGTCAGGCGAATGATCCTTGCCAGAATGAACGAGGAGAGCTGGTGCATTGCGGTAGACCGGCGCAGCGTCGGGTCGCGCACATGTCAGTTCTTCCGGGCTCTGAGAGGCGAATGGAGAGCGATGGCGGGGCAGGCTGCCTGGCTGGCGGCACGCGGGGCGTGGCATCGCATCGCTCCCGGCAGGGTCGCCGGCTGAGGAAATCGAGGATGAGGGAGCATGAGTAATTCGGTCTCGCCGTATGTCATCGAGCCGCTCTCCGAGCGCTGGTTCGAGAAGACGGCCCGTCTCCTGACGGCCATGTGGAACCTTCCTGTCGAGGAGACGAGGCTGCGGCTTCGGTGGAAGTACCTCGACTGCCCGATGACGGACGCGCCGCTCTTCTTCGTCGCCGTCTCGGCGGAAGAGGTGGTCGCCTCGCTCGGGTTCTTCCCTTCGCCATTCAAGCTTGGGGACCGCTCCATCACGGTCGTGTGCCCGGGTGACGGATACGTATCTCCTGATCACCGGCGGTTCGGCCTCTACACGAAGCTCTTTCTCCGGGGTCACGAGGAGCTGGCCGATCGCTACGACTTCTTCATCTCGCTTTCGGCGAACCCTGTCTCCGCGGCCGGCCTCCTCAAGATCGGCTGGAGGAGCATGTCGGAGCGGTGCGACCTTTCGCGAATTCAGGTCTGGTCAACGATCCGGTATCTGGCCGGAATGGGCAGAACGGGGAAGGCCGACGAGGGTGTCGTTGTCGACGCCGGGGCCATCGCGAGCCTCTACGAGGAGCTGCCGGAGGCCGCGCCCCCGGCGTTCAAGGGGTGCATACCGGGTCCCGACGGTGCCTACGTGAAGTGGAGATACTCGAATCCGACCGAGACCTACATCGGGCTCCCATTGCAGAAGCAGGGGAGACTGCTCGCCTTCGCGACCTGCATGGTCAGCCGGCGGGACGCGTTCCTTCTGGACTTTCGCGAGCGCCCCGGCGCCGACGCGCTCGAACCGCTCGTGAAGCTCATGAGAGGACGCCTCGGGGTCCCGCGGCTGCACTTCAACGGGAGCATCTTCGACGAGAAGCAGCGCATGACGCTGAGGAGAGCGGGAGTCCACGACTACAGGCCGCTCCTCAACGTGTTCCTCGCCCGTCCCCCCGTTCCGGTGCTCATCCATCCGACGCGGAAGGACGCCACGGAGGCGGACTGGCACCGCAACGGCCTGGACATGAGCAGGGCCGAGCACTGGCGCATTCCGGAATTCTGCAACGATGGCTATTAGCGCGCGGCTGGCGAGACGGCTGGGACACACCGGCAGGCGGCGGCGGGTCGCGGGGGCGGCGATTGCCTCTCTGTTCGTGGCCTCGGGCGCCCGGAAGCGTGCGCTTCACTTTCTGGACGAGCACCGGTGCGTCATCGGCCTCTGCGCGCACAACCCGACACGGGGAACCTTCGAGAGCCTCGTGGCGTGGCTGCAGAGGCACCGCTTCACCTTCGTCTCGCAGGACCAGGTCCTGACGGCGATCGAGACCGGGGTGAGCCTTCCGCGGCGCGCCGTCTGGTTCGTCTTCGACGACGGATGGAAGGGGCTGCTGGCCAACGTGCTTCCGACATTGCGTAAGCATCGGATTCCGGCCACGATCGCGATTTCTCCGGGAGAGACGGAAAGGGAACAGGCATGGCCGACGCTGGCGATCGAGCACGGAGTTGGCGACATGAGCTTCGACCGGATGGGCTGCCAGGCGGAAGCGGAACGAGCGAGAAACGCGGAGAGGCTGCGACAGGAATACGGGAGAGTGGCGGAACGGCCCCTGCTGTCGGTCGCGCAGATCAGGGAGCTGGCGGCGGAGCCTCTGATCACGATCGAGAACCACACTCACGATCACGTCTACGCGACGAACTGTACGAAGGAGGAATTTCGACGACAGGTGCGGGACGCCAACGAGCGGATCAGGGAGTGGGTAGGGCGACCGCCGGTGATGCTGTTCTACCCGTTCGGATCCTGGGCCGCCGACCTGGACCTCCTGCTGCCGGGGTGCGGAGTCCGCGCATCCGCCAATTCCGGCAACGCCTTCCTGGACCTCGAGCGGCAGACGACGCCATTCGCGATTCCGAGGATCGCGATCCCCGACGACGCCTTCACTGTGGAAACGACGTGCCGCGCCCTGAAGGCTTGGCTGAGCTAGGCAGGGAAGCATGGCCGCGAGTCTGATTCGTCCGGAGCCTCGGAGTTACGGGCCGATCCGTGTCCTCCATTCCATCTACTGCCTGGGGCGTGGAGGCATCGAGACGTGGCTCATGAACCTCGTCCGCGAGGGATCGCCCGAAGTGCAGTTCGACTTTCTCGTCGGGGGGATGTGGGGCGGGTATGAGGAGGAGGCGCAGGGGCTGGGCAGCCGCTTCCACTTCGAGAAGCCGCCGAGCCGGGTTCTGAAACGACTGCGGATTGCGGGGCTTGCCCCTCGATCGCGGTTTCTCGAGGACGTCCTCGCCCGCGAGCACTACGACGTCTTTCACATTCACGGCGAGGAATTCATGGGCGACGCGGTGCGCATCGCCGACCGTGCGGGAGTGCCGGTGAGGGTCGTCCACTGTCACTGCACGGCCCTGGCTCGAGGCAAGACGTCGCCGGAGATGGCATTGCGATCCCTCCGATTCCGAACGCTCGACCGGCACAGAATACTGAGGCACGCGACAGATATCGTCGCATGCAGCAGCGATGCGGGGCGGTTCCTTCTCGACGAGCGGTGGAACATCGACAGGAGGTCTCGGCTGTTGTACTGCGGCGTGCCTCTGCGGGCCTTCCGCGATGCAACGACTCGGTTCTCGCGCGGGGAGGTCCGGGCCGCACATGGCATTCCCACGGAGGCGATCGTCGTAGGGCATGCGGGAAGCATGGGTCCGACTCCGACGAAGAACCACATCGGCCTCGTGCGAATCTTTGCGGCCCTGGCGGCACGGGACACGCGTTATTTCCTGTTTCTCGCGGGTGATGGCCCTCTCCGGCCGGACATCACGGATGAGATTCGACGGCACGGCCTGACGGATCGTGTTTTGATGCCAGGCCTCGTCGCGGATGTTCCCGCATTGATGATTCACGCGTTCGACGTGCATGCATTACCGTCGTTCCGCGAAGGCCTGCCTGTCGTGGGGCTCGAGGCCGTCGCGGCGGGACTCTTCACGGTCTGCTCGAGCTCCATCACGAGGGACTTCACGGAGGCTTTCCCGGACAGAATCCAGGCCCTCTCGCTGGACGCGGATCCGGAGCGATGGGCCGACGCGATCGAGGATGGGGTCCGGAGACGCGCCGCAGCAACAGAGGGCATTGGTCTCGTGGAAAAGAGTCCCTTCTCGATCGCGGCGTCCCTGAGGGAGACGGTGGCGCTCTACGCCCGACGACTGGGACGGGAAGGTCCCTCGAGTGGGGCGACTGAGGCGGTCTGAGATGCTCAGCGCGAGGGCCCTCCTCCGGCGAGTCCTGTACCGGTTGAGGGGAGATCACACTACGGAACAACTCGTCTCGCTCGGCCTCCGGGTCGGGAAGGATTTCCTGCGACTTCACGGAGTCATCCTCGACCCGGCACACTGCTGGCTGATCACGATCGGAGATAGCGTGACGATGGCTCCGCGGGTCCACGTGCTCGCCCACGATGCGAGCACGAACCGAGCTCTCGGCTACACCCGGATCGGCCGAGTCGACATCGGAAACCGTGTCTTCATCGGTGCGGAGGCGGTTGTGCTTCCGAACGTCCGAATAGGAGACGACGTCATCATCGGTGCAAACAGCACGGTGACGCGCGATGTCCCTTCGGGCTGCGTTTTCGCCGGGAGCCCGGCGCGATTCGTCTGCACCACGGAGGAGCTTTTCGCGCGGAATCGTGAGGCGATCAGAGGGCGCCCCGTCTTCTCGGAGGAGTACACCCTTCGGAGGCCGATGACGGACGCACAGAAAGAGGAGATGAGGACGGCTCTCTCTTCGGGCATCGGATTCGTCGTCTGATGACCGAGAAGAAGGAGGACTTGGGCGAAACGGCAGAGCAGACAGGGTATCGAGTGCCGGGCCGATGACTGTCTATTTCGTCCAGCTCCTCATCGTCTGCGCCGGGGCCTGGATCGCGAAAGAGGCGCGCAACAGGTTGACTGTCGGAGGAGCGCACGGCCTCACTCTTCTCGCGCTCACGAGCGTGCCGGCGGCCCGCAGCCTCTTCGTAGGTACCGATGCCGGCTACTACGTCATGTACTTCGACATGACGCGAACGTTCGAGGACGTTCGGAATGCGAGGTTGGAGCGGGGCTACTTCTTCCTGTGCTGGCTCGGGCACTTCGTGTCGGACAACTTCGCGATCGTCTTCCTCCTCGTGGCTGCGATCGTTGCGACCTGTTTCGCGCACGGTATTCACAGGCTGTCGGTGAATGCGCCCGTGAGCTGGTTCGTCCTCATCGCGTCGGGCAGCTACTTCGTATCGTTCAACGGCGCGCGGCAGGGGTTGGCCGCAGCCGTCGTCTTCGCGGCGATGCCTGCGCTCTACAACGGCAGGCTGGCCTGGTACGCGACGTTGGTCGGCCTTGCCATGCTTTTCCATACGAGCGCAGCCTGGGCGCTGCCCGTCTACTTCCTGGTCCGGCAGCGACGGTTCTCCCGGTTCGCTGGGCTCCTGGGGGTTGGATGCGTCGCGGCGGTCGCCCGCTTCGACGAGCTCCTGGGCCTGAGCGGAAGAATCAACGAGCGCTACGTCCAGTACGGGGAGGTATCGGAAGTTGGAAAAGGGCTCCGCATCCTCTTCGTGCTCTGCGTGCTCTTCGCTTTCTTCCTGTTCGCGCGGAGGTTGATTGGCCGGTATCGACGGTTTTACGACTTCGCACTTCGGCTCTTCGCGATCGGCATCGCCGTCTCGGTGATCAGCGCCCTGCAAGGGACGGGGGCGTCGGGCGTCCGGAGGCTGGCGCTCTACTTCCTTCCCGCCGAGGCGCTCCTCTGGCCCATCGTCTTCGCGAATATCGAAGCGGAGAAGCGTGGGATCTTCGCCATCCTGTTCGTGGTGGTCTACGGGGCGTACTGGGTCCTCACCCTTCAGGCCTTTGGGAACCTCGTGCCGTACTCGATAAATCCCTTCGTCCGGGGCTGGCTTCCGGGTTCGTGAGCATGGCCATAACAGTTGGCATCCCGTTCTTCAACGCGTCAGACACGCTTGGAGACGCGATTCGAGCCGTCTTCGCGCAGACCCGGGACGACTGGGAGCTGATCCTCGTGGACGACGGTTCGACGGACGGCTCATTGGAGATCGCACGGGCCGTGCGCGACGACCGGGTCCGTGTCGTCGCAGATGGTGTGAATCGGGGCCTCGCTGCCCGCCTCAACCAGATCGTGAGGGAGGCTCGCCACGGCCTCCTCGCGAGGATGGACGCGGACGACCTGATGGCCCCGGAGCGGTTCGAGCGACAGGCGGCTCGGCTGGAGGACCCCGCGGTCGCGATCGTCTCTTCGGGCATGGCGATGCTCTCGGCACGAAACGAGATGGTCGGCTATCGCGGGGGAGGGGGTCTCGCCGGCGGAATGCGGGCGCTGCTGAGGGGGCACGGGATCGCGCACGCTGCGCTGCTGGGTCGGACGGCCTGGTTCGTGGCGAACGGGTACGAGGAAAGGGCCAGGAGGGTTGAGGACGCCGAGCTCTGGTGCCGGGCGTATTCGGCGGGGACGTTGAACGAACGGAACCTCGCGATCATCGACGAGCCTCTCTACCTGTGTCGCGAGGAGGCGGGCATCAACCTGAGGAAGGCGATGCTGGCGCATCGGGAGTTGCGGGGTCTGATCCGCACGTACGGTCCGGTCACTCTCGGCCCAGTCGAGACCGGGCGTGAGCTGCTCCGTTCGCACCTGAGGTGCGGCGTGCTTCGAGGGGCCGCGGGAATCGGCCTCCTCCCGTGGGCGACCCGCGTCGTGCGGAACCGCCGGGAAACGGCCCCGGAGATCGCGAGGTACGTCGAGGGTGCCATTTCCCGCGTGCTTGCGACCAGGGTGCCCGGCCTCGAGGGCTGAGTGCAGACGGAGCGACGGAAGGTCTGCTGGGTCGTCTCCTCCCCCTTGACGGTCCAGGCATCTCTTCTCGGGCACCTGGAGGCCATCGCCGGAAGGTACGATGTCACGGTCGTGGCGAATGCCGAGAACTTCGACTTCCTCGCGCCGCTCGGCCAAGGCGTTCGAGGCGTCTCGATGCCGATTCAGCGGAAGCCGCAGCCCGTTCGTGACGCCGTGTGCCTACTTCGACTCGCCGGGCTGTTCGTCGCGGAGGGTTTCGCTGCGGTTCACTCCGTGACGCCGAAGGCAGGCCTTCTGGCGATGGCGGCGAGCTGGCTCGCACGGGTTCCCGTACGGATTCACTGGTGCACGGGCCAGGTCTGGGCGACGCGCCGGGACCCCGTGAAGACCTTCCTGAAGTTCCTGGATCTGGCGACGACAGCCCTCGCGACGCATGTGCTGGTGGACAGCCCGTCCCAGATGGAGTTCCTGGCAGCGGAGGGCGTCGTTCCGCGGGAGAAGATGGAGGTGCTCGGAAAGGGCTCGATCTCCGGGGTCGACGTCACACGGTTCCGTCCGGATCTCGTGACGCGCCGGGAGGTGCGATCGGAACTCGGTGTCCCGCCGGACGGGATCATGTTCCTCTTCGTCGGTCGTTTCACCTTCGACAAGGGCCTGCTGGATCTGGCCCGTGCGTTCGACACGCTCTCGACCGAGAGGAGCGATTCCTACCTCGTGCTCGTCGGGTCGGACGAAGAGGGCATTACCCCGGAAATCCTCAGGATATGCGCGAAGGAGGCAGACCGCGTTCGACGAAGGGACTTCACGAGCCATCCGCAGCGCTTCATGAACGCGGCGGACGTCCTCTGTCTTCCGAGCTATCGAGAAGGCTTCGGCTCGGTCGTGATCGAAGCGGCGGCCGTGGGTCTCCCCGCCATAGGTTCGAGGATCTATGGCGTGACGGATGCGATCGAGGAAGGCGGTACGGGACTGCTGCACGAGGCTCGTGACGTGCCCGGTCTTCTCCATGCCATGCGGCTCCTCGCGTCGGACGCCACTCTCCGAACCTCCCTGGGCCTCCGGGCGCAGGAACGAGCGAGGAGGGACTTCGCCACGGGGGCGGTCACGGCGGAACTGATGAAGTTCTATGGCAAGGTCGCCGGATGCGCATGACGAGGATTCCGGAGCGGGTGACCCTCGGCGAGGTTCGGCCGCCGGGCGAGCCGGGACACCAGCGTGGCTGACGCCAACGGAGTCTCGGCGCACCGGAACCCGGTGCGCTGGTCCGGCTGGAGAAGGGCCGCGAAGAGATGGCTGGATCTGTCCGTATCGGCTGCAGGCCTTGTGGTCCTTTCGCCGGTTCTCATGTTCCTGGCGATTGTCAGCTTGACGGTCCTCGGTCGACCCGTTCTCTTTCGGCAGGTCCGGCCTGGACTGACAGGTCGCCCCTTCTCAATAGTCAAGTTCCGCACGATGCGCGCACCGAGGGAGGGGGAGGTCTGGTTCCGGTCCGACGCCGTCCGCCTTACGAGGTGGGGGCGATTCCTGCGCGCGTCGAGTCTCGATGAGCTGCCGGAGCTCTGGAACGTGCTGATTGGTGAGATGTCGTTGGTCGGGCCTCGTCCGCTCCTGATGGAGTATCTCGAGAAGTACACGGAGAGGGAGTCGACGCGCCATGAGATGCCGCCGGGCATAACGGGCTGGGCGCAGGTCAACGGGCGGCAGAACCTGCCGTTCAGCAAGCGGCTCGAGCTGGATTGCTGGTACATTGACAACTGGAGCCTCATGCTCGACATGAGGATCCTCGGTCGGACGGTCGTGAGCCTGTTCAGGCGGGAGGGCGTCTTGCCCGGCCAGGATGTCAGCGACGTCGACGATCTCGGGCTCTCTGCGGATCAACGTGGCAAACGAGAGAAGGACCGGAAGAGATGACACTCATACTACAGGACGTCCTGCTCAGGCGGCCGGAGCCCCGGGATGCGGACGTGCTCCTCGTATTCAAGAACGATTCGGAGATCGTCGGCCTCCTGGGCGGTTTCTCGAGGGGGTACTCTCGGCGCGACATCGACGAGTGGATCGAGCGGCACCGGTCCACGGCCGATGAAGTGGTCTGGACGATCGCGCGGAAGGCGGACGACGGTTGCATAGGCCACGCGGGACTCTATCGGATTGACCATCGGGTCGGCCTGGCGGAGTTCGCCCTGCTCATCGGAGATCCGAACGAGCGGGGCAAGGGACTGGGGCGAGTCGTGACGGAAGGCGTGGTCGAGTATGCGTTCCGGGAGCTAAACCTCCGGAGAATCGAACTGAGCCTCCTGGAGACGAACGTTCGGGCGCATCGCCTGTATCGATCGGTTGGGTTCCAGGATGAAGGGCGTCTCCGGGCGGCGCAATACAGGAATGGTGCTTACGTGGACGTGCTGCTGATGGGGCTCCTCCGGGGGGAGTCCGGCCGCTGATGAGGGCAGAGCGCTGGGAGCACGGCTCGGATTTCCATTGGGCGGAGCCGCCGCTCTCCGCCGAGGGGGCTCCGGGGTGGCCTCGGGACGCCTTGAGGTTCGGGAGCGGGCGAGACGCGCTCCGATGGCTCCTGGCGCGTGGTCGGGACACGCTGGGCTGGACGCGAGTCTGGGTGCCCTCGTACTTCTGCCAGGCCGTGGTCGGAGCGATGGAAGAGGTGGGGCTTCCGCTGCAGGGCTATGTCGACAGGCCAGGAGCGGAGGGGGCCGGTCCGGAGAAGGTCAGCCCCGGAGACGTGATTCTCCGGCGGAATTGCTTCGCTCTGAAAAGGGGGAGCTGGCCCGCCCCGGGGCCCGGAATCGCGATCATCGAGGACCATAGCCACGACCCCGTCGCCGAATCGGCGCGACGCAGCCAGGCGGATTTCGTCGCGGTGTCGCTTCGGAAGACGCTGCCGGTGCCGGATGGCGGCCTTCTGTGGTCGCCGAAGGGACACGTCGTCGGGGAGCCGCCGCCGGTGAGTGCCCTCCGGCTTCGAGCATCGGGGGACCGACTGGCTGCGATGATGCTCAAGAGCCTGTACCTGGAGGGGCATGCGGTCGAGAAGGCGACGTTTCGGGCGTTGTATGAGAGGGGAGAGCGGGAAATCGCAGGAGGCTCGCCCTCGGGAATGACGCCTTGGACTGCGGAGTTGCTCTCGACGCTCCCGGTACGGGAGTGGCGGAAGAGACGGACGGCGAACTTCGGATTCCTTGCGTCCGCGCTGGATGGAAGCCGGCATTTTTCCGTTCTCCTGCCGGAGGAGGGCAGTCATCCCTTCATGACGGTACTGCTCTTCGAATCGGGTGTCGTTCGAGATCGGGTCCAAAGCTATTTGATCGACCATTCGATATATCCGGCCATTCTGTGGAACCTGGAGAGTCCACGAATTGAAGTCGATGGGGGAGCCGTGGAGCTGAGTCGGCGGGTGCTCGCGCTTCACTGTGACTTCCGCTACGAGGAGGAAGACCTGCAGCGGGTTGCCGACGAGGTTCTTAAGGCGGTCCGGGAAGGCGCCACGTGATCAAGCTCAGCGCGTCGATCCCGACAGAGCGAGTGAGGTGGCTCGAGATCTGGGAAAGCAGGTTGGGCCGCGAGCCGTTCGCTCACCCCTCCTTCGTACGCGCGTTCATGGCTGACGGGGATGAAGCGGTCCTGCTCGTCGACCGTGCGGACGAGCCCGGAATCGCTCTGCCGCTGGTCCTCAAGGGACTGGCGGCGGAGGCCTGGTGCTCCCCCGAGGAGGTCGCGCGAGACGCCGTCAGCCCGTACGGCTACGGGGGACCCTTCGGTGAGGTCAGCAGCCGGGCAACCGCGGCCGCGTTCTGGAGATCCTATGAGGAGTGGGCCGACCAGGAGCGCCTGGTAACCACGTTCCTTCGGCTGGCCCTGTTCCTGGAAGAGGGGGGCAGTCCACCGTGGGACGTTGTGGAAGCGCGCAGTAACGTGGTCCTTCCCCTGAACCAGAGCGAGGATCGCCTCTGGAGCGGCTATGAACACAAGGTGCGGAAGAACGTCAACACGGCGCTTAGGTCGGGTCTGAGGGTGACGGTCGATGGCGAAGGGAGCGGGCTTCCGGGGTTTCTGCAGATCTACCGGGAGACGATGGAGCGGCGAGGAGCCCCAGCTGGTTACAACTACTCGACGAGGTTCTTCGAGGGGATCGTCGAGAATCAACGTGGCGGCTACGTGTTCTTCCATGTGTGGAAAGGTGGGGAGATGGTCTCTTCGGAGCTGGTCCTGCTGTCCGATCGATACATGTACTCGTTTCTCGGGGGAACCCGGGCGGCAGCATTTCGGGCAAGGCCGAACGATCTTCTGAAGCACGAAGCCGCGCTCTGGGGCCTCCGACAAGGCCTGAGCGGCTTCGTCCTGGGGGGCGGATATGAGCAGAACGACGGCATCTATCGCTACAAGCTCGCATTCGCACCGAATGACACCCGGCCGTTCCGGGTGGCACGACGCATCCATCGGCCCGACGAGTACTCGCGCCTCACGTCACTGAGAAGCCGGTCTGCCGAGATGAGCGGGCAGCCGTGGGCGCCGAGACCCGGGTTCTTTCCCGAGTACAGGGGATGAGCAAGACACTTCCACAGCGGCCGCGTAACTATCTGTCTCCGCCGTATCTCACGGGCGACGAGAAGCGATTCGTCGAGGAGGCGTTCGCCTCGAACTGGATCGCGCCGCTCGGGCCTCAGGTGGACGCATTTGAAGGGGAGATCGCACAGTTCGTCGGCGTGTCTCATGCGTTGGCGCTGTCGTCCGGAACGGCGGCGCTTCACCTCAGCATGGTGCTCCTGGGAGTTGGGGCGGGCGACGAAGTCCTCTGCTCGTCCCTGACCTTCAGCGCCTCGGCAAATCCGATTGCCTACCAGGGCGGCAGCCCGGTGTTCCTCGACTGCGACGACAGCTGGACCCTTGACCCGAACCTCCTCGAGGACGAGCTTCGGCGGTCGGCCCGGTCGGGCAGGCGGCCCAGGGCGCTCGTCGCCGTGGACCTCTATGGGCAGACGTGCAATTTCGGGGCGATCGAGAGTCTCTGCGGGAAGTTCGGGGTACCCCTCGTCGAGGACTCCGCCGAGGCGCTCGGCGCGACGTGCGGGGCACGGCGGGCGGGCAGCTTCGGAAAGCTGGGAGTGCTCTCCTTCAACGGAAACAAGATCATCACGACCTCAGGCGGGGGGATGCTGCTCTCGAACGACGAGAAGCTGATCCGACAGGCGCGGTTCCTCGCGACGCAGGCACGGGACGCCGCACCTCACTACGAGCACTCGCAGATCGGCTTCAATTACCGCCTGAGCAACCTCCTCGCCGCGGTCGGACGGGGCCAGCTCCTGACGCTTGAGGAACGGGTGGCCGCGCGAAGAAACAACTTCGAGGCGTACGTCGAGGGACTGTCGGACATTCCAGGGCTCGGTTTCATGCCGGAGGCGGGATGGGGCCGCCCGAACCGTTGGCTGACGTGCATCACACTGGACCCGTCACGGTCCGGCGCGAACCGGGAAGACGTGAGGCTGGCCCTCGAAGCGGAGAACATCGAGGCGAGGCCTGTCTGGAAGCCGATGCACCTCCAGCCCATTTTCGAGGGATGTCGGGCGGTCGGAGGAGCCGTGTCACAGAAGATCTTCGAAACCGGACTTTGCCTTCCGAGCGGGTCTGACCTGACCAGCGACGATCGGCAGAGGATCATCGAGACAGTGCGAAACGAGGCGGGAGCGGCGCGCCGATGAGCGACGAAGTCGTCGGAACGACGAACAACGTAAGAGGCAACCGCCGGTGGAGGCGCTTCCTCGGCAAACGGCTTCAGGTCGGTCTCGACGTCGTGGCCCTGAGCGTCGCATTCGGTCTCGCCTACCTCCTGCGGTTCGAGTTCGTCCTGCCGGCTTCGGCCGGCAAGGGCCTCCTGCTCCAGCTGCCCATCGTGGTGGCGACGCAGCTGGCCGCTCTCTGGCTGTTCGGTGTCTATAACCTCATCTGGCGATACGTCGGGCTCGGGGAGCTCTGGAGGTTCGTCGGGGCGGCGGCGACCGGGGCGTTTCCGCTCTTTCTCGTCCGGATTCTCCTGCCGTCGTCGCTCTACGTCTTGGTGGTCCCCGTGTCGGTCACGGTCATCGCGGCGGTGCTGGGATTCGGCGCCGTCCTGGGCCTGCGCGTCGTCCGCCGGCTCGCCTACGAGAGGCTCGAGAAGGTCGAGACGGCGAGGTTGCGCGGCGGCAGGGGGCGAAAACCGGTCCTGCTGGTCGGCGCGGGGCGGGCGGGGGTTCTGGCGGTGCGCGAGATCTTCGGCCGGGGCGACGTCGGCATCGAGGTGAAGGGCTTCGTTGACGACGACCCGCGGAAAGTCGGCTCGGTCATCAACGACGTGAAAGTGCTCGGCACGTCGGAGGATATTCCGCGCCTCGCCCGGGAGATGAACATCGACCACGTCGTCATCACGATCGCACGGGGTTCGAGGGCGGAGATCCTCAGGATCGTTGGCGTCTGCGATCGCGTTCCGCTGAAGGTCCGCATAATTCCCGGTTTGTACGACATCCTTCAGGGGCGGGTGGCGTTGAACCCGATCCGGGACATCGAGATCGAGGACCTCCTCGGGCGTGACCCGGTCCAGCTGGATGAGGCCGGTCTGCGAGGATTCCTCGGGGATCGCGTCGTGATGGTGACGGGAGCCGGCGGTTCGATCGGGTCAGAGCTAGTGAGGCAGATCGTCCGTTTTGGACCGCGGAAGGTCCTCCTGGTGGAGCGAGCCGAGCCCTTCCTTTTCATGATCGAGCAGGAGATGCGACGGCAGGGACCGGTGGCCGAGGTGGTTCCCCTGATCGCCGACGTGGGCGACGAGGAGAGGATGTCGGCGATCTTCGCTGCGCACGAGCCAGACGTCGTCCTTCACGCGGCAGCGCACAAGCACGTGCCGATGATGGAATGGAACCCAGGTGAGGCGGTCAAGAACAATGTCCTCGGGACACAGCGTCTCGGCCGCGTCGCGACGGAACACGGCTGCAGGACCTTCGTGCTCATCTCCACGGACAAGGCCGTGAACCCGACGTCGGTGATGGGGGCGTCGAAGCGGGTTGCCGAGCTGGTGGTTCAGAGCCTCCAGGAGAAAGCCGGCACGAAGTTCGTCGCGGTGAGGTTCGGGAACGTCCTCGGCTCGACCGGCTCGGTTGTCCCGATCTTCAAGGAGCAGATCCGGCGTGGCGGACCGATAACGGTGACTCACCCCGACATGACGCGGTATTTCATGACGATTCCCGAGGCGGCCCAACTGGTCCTGCAGGCGGGGGCCCTCGGGGAGGGGGGCGAGATCTTCATTCTCGACATGGGAAAACCAGTGAAGATTGTCGACGTGGCTCGGGACATGATCCGGCTATCGGGCCTCAGGCCCGAGGAGGACATCCAGATCGTCTTCAGCGGACTTCGGCCGGGGGAAAAGCTCTTCGAGGAGCTGGGAACGACGGAAGACCGAGTGGAGAGGACGAAGCACCCGAAGATCTTCATCGGGAGGATTCCGACGATGGATGCGAATTTGGTCGGCGACGGCTTGAAGCGCCTTGTTGAGCAGGCGCGAAACGGTAACGAGGCTGCGCTGCGAGAGGCGCTCGCGGCCCTGGTGCCCGAGGGCTCCTTCCTCCCACGGAAGGACGAGACGTCGGGAGTCGCTTCGACCGCCGTCGTGAGAGCCATGGAGCCTGTGATTTGACGCGAATTCTGGCCCGTAGCCTGGAACTGATCGGAGCGGCGGTGTTGCTCACCGGGCGACTTGCCGTCGGGCAGATCTCCACGGAGACGCCTCCCTCTCAGAGAACTCTCCCTGATACGGAGCAGGTCGGACAGGATATGGCCACGGCCCGCTTCCGGATCGGGCCAGTGCGGATGCTGCCGTTCTTCCGGCTCTACAACGTCGGTTGGACGAACAACGCGCTCGTTACGTCAGAAGGGCAGGTCGACGACTACACGGCCTCCGTAGCCGCCGGGACCAGACTGGTCGTCCCGTTTGGTCAGAAGGTCTATCTCAGAGGAAACATAGCGCCTACTTACGACTGGTACTACCGGACCGAGGCCTTGCGCGGCTTCGGCGGCAACTATTCCGGAGAGGTCCTCGGGCTCTTCAACAGACTCACGCTGGGGGCTGGCGGCGGGTATGAAGAGAGGATCAGCACGGTTTCGTCGGAAGTGGCACGCGACGTCTTCAACACGACGACGAGCGGCACGGCGAAGGCCGAGGTGAAGATTCTCGACAGGCTGTCGCTGTTCGGCGGGGCCGAGTTCGCAGATCTGAAACAGGAAGACCCGAATGCCAACACGCCCGGGCTCGCACCGGTTTCGGACCTGGACCGGAAGGAAACCGCGTACCGAGGTGGCCTTCGGTACGCGTTCTCGTCGGTCCTTTCGGTCGGTGTCATGGCCGAGGAAGTCCAGACGCGGTTCGACAAGAACGGGGAGCTACAGGACAACGACGTCACGGGGCTGCTCTTCGTGGCACGGTATGACAGGGAGCGGTTCTACGTGGAAGGGACGTTTGGGGTGCGCGAGGGGAAACCCACGAACCCGAACGAGTACTACCCCGAATTCCGGGTCGGGACGTACGGCTACTTCGTGTCGTACTTCGTCACGCGCGCCTTCGAGGTGCAGGTACTCGGTTCGAGGAGGCCCGAGGCGAGCCTTTTCCTCGACAACCCCTACTACTTCGAGACCCGGAACGGGGCGACTCTGAAGTTCGCGATTGGCCGACGGCTGAGCTTCAACGCGAGAGGAGAGCTGGGGTCGAACCGGTACGTCAATCCGGTCCTCGTCACGGCCACCGGCGAGATCGTCACGAGGATCGACGACACGAGACTCTGGGGCGGGGGCTTCGACTTAAAGATCTCCAGGGCGGTGAGTGTCGGGTTGACCGCCACGCAGGAGCGCTACAGCTCGAACATCGACTACTACGACCGGAATGCGTTCCGAATCTCGGGGGGGCTCCGAATCTCGGGCGACTTCGGGCGGGCGGAAGAGAGGCGCTGAGGGGATGGACGATCGCAAAGGTATGCTCCGGGTAATGCCGTTTCTTGCCCTTCTCCTCCTTTTCGGCTCGGCGCCGCTCGCGGCCCAGCCCCTCACCGGGGAGTACCGTATCGGCCCACGGGACCTGCTCGAGATCAAGGTGCTCGAGTTGCCCGAGCTGAATGTTGAACGCCGCGTGGGCGACACGGGGGCGGTCAGCCTGCCTCTGGTGGGCGACGTGCCGGTGGCGGGTCTTACGGCTACGGAGTCGGCCGACCGACTCAGCTCCATCCTCACTGCGAAGTACGTGAACCGGGCCAACGTGACGATCGTCATCAAGGAATACACGAACAAGCCGATCTCCGTTCTCGGGGCGGTCCAGAAGCCTGGTTCCCTGAACGTCTCCGGCAAGTGGGACCTCTTGCAGGCCATCTCGGCTGCGGGAGGCCTCGGCCAGAACGCCGGGAAGAAGATCTACGTGCTGAGGCGGAGCGAGAACGGACTGAGTGACCGGCTGGAGATCGCCACGGACGACCTCTTCGTCAACCCCTCGCCGAAGTGGAACGTGACGATCTACCCGTCGGACGTCATCAATATCCCAGCGCGGACGCCGGTGCGGGTCTTCTGCCTCGGCGAGGTGCGGACCCCGGGCGCCCTCGACTTCGACTCGGACGACCGGATCACGCTTCTCTCGGTTATCGCCAAGGCGGGTGGCCTGACGGACCGGGCGGCCCGGGGGAGCATCCGGATCAAGCGGCGCGGGCCGGACGGCAAGGACGCCGAGATCGAGGCGAACTACGGACGGATCGTCTCGGGGAAGGACCCCGACCCGACGCTCAAGGGTGACGACGTCGTCGTCGTGAAGGAGTCGTTCTTCTGATGTCGCAGGTGCAGGAACGGTTCGAAGACGATTTCGCCGACGCTCCGCGCGAGGTCCACCTCTCGGAGTACTGGGCCGTCGTCGTCAAGCGGTGGCGCATCGTGTCCGTCTGCATGGCGGCGGCGCTGGTGGCGGCGGCGGGAAAGACGATTCTGACGACGCCGCTCTACCGGGCGACGGTCGTCATCAACGTGGAGAAGGACAGGGGCAGCCCGGTGGACATCGGCGGGCAGCAGTCCTACGACTGGTACAACCCGGAGTTCATCCCCACACAGACGCGGCTGATGCGGAGCCGCGAGATCGCCCGTCGGGCCGCGCTGCGCCTGAACCTGGCCGAGGATCCCGACTTCGTCCCGAAGCTCTCGGGGGCAGTGCGGAAGGCCGGGGCAGCGACGGTGGCGGAGACCGAGGAGAGCGGGCCGATCGCCCAGGCGGCGGCGAGAGTGCAGGGGGGCGTGGCGACGGCGCCGATCCGCGGGACGAACCTGGTGGAGCTGTCTTACGTGGCGCTGAAGCCGAGGACGGCGGCCGACGTGGCGAACGCCGTGGCCGAGGCGTACATCGAGTGGACGCTCGAGGCCCGCTTCAACATGGCGAGCCAGGCGACGAAGTTCCTCACGGCGCAGGTGGAGCAGGTGAAGGGGGAGATCGACGAGAAGGAGCGGGAGCTGCAGGCCTACGGCCGGCAGAAAGACATCGTCTCCATCGACCCCACGCAGAACTCGACGCTCCAGAAGCTCGAGTCGCTGAACAAGGACTACGCCGAGGCGCTGGGCGACCGGATCTCGAAGGAGGCGCGGCACTACGAGCTGCAGAACGCGAAGCCCGACGCGATGGCAGAGAGCTCTCTCGGGCGGTCTCGTCACGCAGCTGCGGAACGACCTCCTGAAGCTGGAGCGGGAGTACTCGGAGAAGCTGAACGTCTACAAGCCGGAGTGGCCGGCCATGCAGCAGCTCCGCGCGCAGATTCAGAAGGGGAAGGAGCACCTGGCGACGGTCGTCGAGGAGACGGTGGCCAAGGCGCGCGAGCAGGCGAAGGCCGATTTCCAGACGGCGCAGCGGCGCGAGGAGAGCCTGAAGGACGTCCTCCGCGGCCAGAAGGCCGAGGCGATGACGCTGAACAGCAACGCCGTCGAGTACAACAACCTGCGCGTGGAGGTCTCCACGAAGCGGGCGCTCATGGACACGCTGCTCAAGCGCCAGAGCGAGACGGAGATGATGTCGCGCATGAAGGGGACGCGCGAGTCGAGCATCCGCATCGTCGACCGGGCGCTCCCGCCGGGGGGGCGCTTCTCGCCGTCGTACCGAAAGAACGGGATGCTGGGGCTCTTCCTCGGCTTGGTGGGCGGGCTCGGGCTGGCCTTCTTCCTCGAGTACCTCGACCGGAGCATCCGGAGCGCCGAGCAGGTGGAGCTGCTGTTGAAGCTCCCGGCCTTGGGGGTGATTCCGTCCGTGAGTGACTCGACCGGGAGGGGGTACGGCTACGGGCGCTATGCCTACGGGGTAAGGAGTAAGAAGCCGGAAGGTGAGGGAAAGGCGACGGAGACGCCGGCTATCGAGCTGCTGCCACACCTGCAGCTGAGGTCCGTGGTGGCGGAGGCGTACCGGAGCTTCCGAACGTCGCTCCTTCTCGCGCGAGCGGGCGGGTGGAAGACGCTCGTCGTCACGTCGTCGCTCCCGGGCGAAGGGAAGACCGCGACGACCGTGAACCTCGCGGTCGTCCTCGGGCAGCTGGGGCGGCGGGTGCTCATCGTCGACGCCGACCTTCACAAGCCGCGCGTCCACGAGGTGCTCGGCGTCTCGAACCGGTCGGGGCTCGTCTCCGTGCTGGCCGAAGGGGCCGACGTCGGAAAGGCGATTCAGCCGACGAAGCTACCGGGCGTCTCGGTCCTCACGTCCGGGCCCGGTCTCGCCGAACCCCTCGGGGCTCCTGGCCTCGGAGGGAATGGAGAAGCTCTTCGAGGGGCTGAAGGGGACGTTCGATCACGTCCTCGTCGACTCGCCCCCGGTGCAGGCGGTGGCCGACGCGCTGATCCTCGGGAACCTCTGCGACGGCGTCGTCCTCTGCGTGAAGGGGGGCGCGACGGCGCGCGAGGTGGTGGTGCGGACGCGCGACAAGCTGTCGCGGTCCGGGAGCGCGGGTGCTCGGGGTGCTGATCAACAACCTTCCGGCTCCCGGCCGGGGCTACGGCGGCTACTACCCCTACAAGGGGGACGGCACCTACGGCTACGGCGACGCGCAGGAGCGGGAAGACGCCTCGGCCGCGGCGAAGGTGGCGCTGCGGGGGTGAGGGACATCTTGTGATTGACTTAGTCAACGACATGACTTAGTCTTTCTGTGTGACCGAAGTCAACGTCCATTAAGCCAAGACGCAGCTGTCGCAGCTTCTTCACCGGGTTGAAGCCGGTGAGGAGGTCATCATCGCCCGCGCCGGCAAGCCGATAGCGCGCCTCGTTGCCGTTCAGGCCGGCTCTACCGACCGGCCCCTCGGCATCGATGTCGGTATCGTTCGTGTCGCTCGCGATTTTGACGCTCCGCTCCCGGAGGATGTGCTCGGCGACTTCGAGCGATGAACGTCCTCGTCGATACCCACGTCTGGATCTGGAGTCTCGCGAGCCCGGACCGGCTGTCGCCGGAGTCTCGAAGCCTCCTTTCCTCCAGTCGGAACGTCGTCTACCTCTCCGCGGCGAGCGCGTGGGAACTCGCCATCAAAGCTGCGCTCGGGAAGATCGAGCTGCCCGAGCCGGTGGAAACGTACGTCCCCACACGCATGGCGCGGCAGGGCATCACGGCGCTTCCGATCACGCACGCCCATGCGCTCAGGGTCTCAACCCTTCCCCCGCACCACCGGGACCCTTTCGATCGTCTCCTCATCGCCCAGGCCCTCGTCGAACGCATACCAATCCTCACTGCCGACGCCGCCTTCGACCGTTACGACGTCGAG
>CAVOJA010000098.1:0-17922 GCA_963696015.1 uncultured Holophagales bacterium | reverse complement strand
TCTCCTTCAGGCGCGGGAGGCCGTTCATCGCCGCCTCGACCGGGTAGGTGACGAACTGCTCCATCTCGACCGGGCCGAGGGCCGGAGCCTTCGTCAGGACCTGGACCTGGACGTTCGTGATGTCGGGGACGGCGTCAATGGGGAGCTGCGTGAGGGCGTATCCGCCGCCGACGACGAGGAGAAGCGAGGCGAGGAGGACGAGGGCGCGGTTCTCGAGGCTGAGGTCGACGATCTTCCGGAGCATCTCAGTGCTCCTCGGCGAGCGAGGCCTTCGCGAACTCCGACTTCAGGACGAAGCTCCCCTCGGTGACGACGACGTCGCCTGGCTTGACGCCGGAGAGGACCTCTGTGAAGCCCTCGAACGTGTGCCCCGTCTCGACGACGTGCCGGACGAAGACACCGGGCTCCTTCTGGACGAAGACCGTCGGACGCCCCTCGAGCGTCTGGATCGCCCCCTGCGGGACGGCGACGACGGGGTGGGACTCGCTCTTCGGCCGGGGGACGTCGACCAGGGCCTTGACGAAGAGGCCGGGCCGGAGCTTTCCGGAGCGGTTTGCGACGGTCGCGCGGACGCGGGTGCTCCGCGTCTGGGCATCGACGACGCCGCCGAGGAAGTCGACCTTCCCAGGGAAGGTCTCCTCCGGGTACGCCTCGGTCCGAAGCGTGACCGCGAGCCCCTCGTGGAGCTGCGAGAGGTCCTTCTCGTAGACGTCGAGGAAGACCCAGACCGTGGAGAGGTCGGCGAGCGTCAGGAGGGGCTGGAGCGCCTCGAAGAGCGCGCCGGGGGTGACCTTGCGCTCGACGACGCGCCCCGCGAACGGCGCGCGAAGCGTGAGGGCGGCGCCGTCCTCGGCGGTGTGCGCGTCCGAAGCGGCGGCAGCGCGGAGGCGGCGGATCGCCTCGTCGTCGTCGCCGTACAGGTGGAGCGTCCGTTCGGCCGAGGCGAGACTCGACTTCCGGGCGAGGTAATCCCCCTCGCGGGACTGGAACTCCCCGGCGCTGATCGCCTTCTCCTCCACGAGCTTGCGGGCCCGCTCGAAGGCGCGCGCCGAGACGTTGAAAGTGGAGAGCTCCCGCACGAACTCCTCGCGCGCCCGGCCCAGGTCGACGCTCTCGATGACGAGGAGCGGCTGGCCCTTGGCGACCGGCGAGCCGAGGTCGACCGGGATCGAGGCGATGCGCCCCTTCACGTTCGCCGCGACCTGGAGGAGGCGGTTCTCGTCGTAGCCGACCGTTCCGTTGAGGGAGAGGAGATGCGCGAGGTCGACGATCTGGACCTTCCAGGTCGCGATCCCGGCCTCGGAGATCGCGGCGGCGGTGATTCGGACCTCGTCGGGGATCTCTGCGGCGTGGGTCTCCTCTACGGATTCCGCGGCGTGCCCGGCATCCTCCCCCTTCCCGGGGGTCGGTTTCGTCTTCCCGCACCCGGAGAGCGCGAGGGTGAGGCCGAGGGTCGCGGCGAGGAGCCGCACGGAAGCGGTGATCTTCATGGTCGTCTATCTCCCGGAGGGCGCGTCGTTGGGACCAAGGAGCCGCTGGAGCTCCGCGATCGCGGTCGCCAGCTCGAAGCGGGCGCGGATCTCCTCGCGGCGCGCCTCGCGGGCCGTGCGCTGAGCGTCGAGGAGGTCGAGGAGGGAGGTTTCGCCTTCCTCGAAGAGGAGGCGAGCGAGGCGGACGCTCTCGGCAGCGGAGGGAAGGAGGTCTCCTTCGAGAGAGGCGACCTGGACGGCGAGGGTTTCGACGTCCCGGCGGCGCGTCGCGAGGTCGACGAGGAGAGAGAGGCGCTCGCGTTCGGCGTCGGCGGCCCGGAGGCGGCTCTCGGCCTCGGCGCGCGCGACGTCTCCACGCCGGGCGTTCCAGAGCGGCAGGGAGAGGCCGAGCGCCCCGCCCCAGGCCTCGCGATCGAGCTCGTTCTGCCGGAAGAAGGAGAAGCCGAGGTCCGGGACCCGCCCGCGGCGGGTGCTCGAGAGAAGCGACGAGGCTCGGGAGGCCTCGGCCCGTGCTCGAATCAGCGCCGGGCTCCGTTCGAGGTTCTCGGGGTGCGCGTCGAGGAGGGCGCGCATCGCGTCTTTGTGCCGCGGAAGCTCGCCCGCGAGGCGCAGCGGAGTGGGCAGGGGCTCTCCCGCGAGCGTCCTCAGGATGCCCTCCGCGGCGAGCTCTTCCCTGAATGCGGCGCTCAGCTCACGATCCTGCCGGAGCCACTCGACGCGCGCCTTGATCCGATCCACCTCGCGCGCCTCACCGAGGGAGGAGCGGCGGGTCATCAGTTCGAGGAGGGACGCGGCGTCCTCCGTGGAGGCCCGATTCACCTCGACCTGCGCCCGCGCGAACAGGAGCCGGGTGTACGCGACCCGCGCGTCGAGCTCGAGGCCCCAACGCCTCGCGAGACTCTCAGCCCGCAGCGCGCGGGCCTCGTGGTCGGCGGCCTCGATCGACGCCGATCGGGCCGGGAGCCAGGGGATCGACTGCGAGACGGAGAAGCCCTTCTCGGTCTTCGTCGACCCCATACCGTCTGCCGCCCGACCCTCTCCGAGGCTCAGCTCGAGCGTCGGGTCGGGCAGGAGGCGTGCCGCCTTCGACTCCGCCGAGGCGCTCGCGTCGAGCGCCAGCGACGCCCGCGCGGACGGGTGCGATCGCAGGACGAGCCGGACGTAGTCGTCCATCCGGAGCCCGTCGTCCGCGTGTGTCTCGAGGGTGCCGACCAGCGCTGCTAACGCGAGCAGCTCGCGGCAATACGATCGAATTCCCATTCCGTCCTCCTGGAGGCGGCGGGAGAGAGGCGCGCTCCCTGGTCGTGACCGAGGGTCTGGCCCGGAACCGACTGAATCAGACCCGGACCGCGTGCGTCGTCCCGTCGCGGTGGCGGCGTGCCGGCCGGGATGGCCGATCCGTCAGCGAAGAGGTCCGAGGGGAGTGCCGCCTCCGGGGCGCGTCGCTTTCTCGCGACGCTATCCGGAAGGAGCCTCTCTCAGCCGCTGCTACGCGAGGGCCGGTTTCGGGACGTGCAGGATATCGCCGACGTGCAGCGTGGTCGGAGGCGCGGACGCCTCGAACGAGGAGCGGCACGGGCGCGAGGCGGGGCTAGCGAGGGCGGGAATCACCGGCGAGACCGGGCTGACGCGGGTGCCGCAGCTGCACGTGGCGCACGTCGGCGGGCAATGGCCGGGGCTGGTGTCGTCGGGGCAGGTCTCCACGCACTCGGCCCCGAGAAAAAGGGAGCCGAGACTCGTCTCCTGGACCAGGAAGACCGCGAAAAGCAAGAAGAATATCCTTCTCAACACCGGCGCGGAAGATAGCACAGGGTTGCTTCGTTCACGATCGGGGGAAGCCCCGGTCGCCCGGTCGCGGGTGCGTCGCGACAAGCTCAGCCTTCAAGGCTTCAGACTGTCGACCCGAGAACCCTGCCTCGCCATGTACTCGACGAAGAACTGCTCGGGGAGGAACTCGTGGACCTTGCCAGGAGCGAGGCCGGCAGCGGCCATCGCCTCGTCCACCGCCTCGCGCGAAAGACGCCGCTCCGGTCGTGGCGCTCCAGGGCACCCCGTCCACGGAAGGTAGTCGATCACGACGATGCGACCGCCTGGGGCGAGGCCGGCTCGCAGCTTTCGCGCGTACTCGGCGCGCTCATTGACATAGTGGAACGTGTCGACCATCAGTATCGTGTCGATTCCCGCGGGAGGAAGACCCGGGTCGTCCTTCTCGACGCGGCGGGACTTCACGTTCGAAAGGCCCGCTCCCTTCGCGCGCCGGTCGAGGAACTCGAGCAGGTCCGGATTGATGTCGATCGCCAGCACAAGCCCCGTGGGCCCTACAGCGCGGGCGACGCGCAGCGTGAAGTAGCCCGACCCGGCTCCCACGGCCGCCACTCTCTCGCCGGGTCGTAGGGCCAGAGCCCTCATCACCTCGTCTGGCTTCTGAAAGACGTCACGTTCCTTCCTCTCGAGCATGGCGATGTACCGCTCGCTCCTGGGCGCACCGGTACCGGCCGCAGGAGGCGCCGGAGGCTCGGCCCCGGACGGATGGCCGCCGAGCAGCGCTGCAACGGCGAAGAATGCGGCTCACCATGCTGTATGCACTTCTGCACCTTTTGTCGCAACGATTCCTTCCTGAAACGGACGGGGCTCCTTCGAGATTCCGGCGCGGGCGACCGAAGTCGTTGAGGACGGCCTTCAGGTCGTCGCGCCGTGTACTGCCGATCCGTCGGCATGACGGTGGCGATGGTGGGCGTCGGAGACGTGAGGGTGGTCGTGGGTCAGCGCCAGGTGTCGATGCCAGTGACTGTGCCGCTCCCGGACCGGGCCGTCGTGCTCGTGCTGGTGATGCGCGTCGTGGGTATGGGCGTGCTCGTGCTCGAGGGCGTCGTGGGCGTGCTCGTGGCCGTGCCGGGCAACGAGGAGCACGGCGACACCGGCCGCCAGGAGAAGGCCCGCACCGGCGTCGACGAGAGTGAGTCGCTCCCCGAGGAGCGGGATGGCGAGGGCGGCGCCTGCGAAGGGGGCGGTCGCGAAGAAGGCCGCCTCGCGGCTGGCACCGAGGAGACGCAGGGCATAGGCGTCGAGGAGAACGCTGAGGCCGTAGCTCACGCTGCCGAGGAGGAGCGCCGCGACCACGGCCTTTCCAGTCGGGAACCGCGAGCCGAGCGCCAGCGCGAGGATCAGGCTGATCGTGCCGGCGGAGAGCGTCTTGGCCCTGGCCAGCACGAGCGGGTCTCTCAGCGTCAGCCGCTGCGTCAGGTTGTTGTCGATTCCCCAGACGGCACAGGCTCCCGCGAGGGCCAGCACGCCGAGCCCGTCGACGTGGACCTGCCCGGGTCGGAAGCCGAGGAGGGCGGCGCCGACGAGAACGAGGGCCGCGCTCGCCGCCTCGAGGCGCCCGAGGTGCTCGCGGAAGAGCGTCACGGCGATCAGGATCGTGAACGGCCCTTCGAGATTCAGGAGAAGAGAAGCGACGACTCCCGAAAGTCGGCCGAGGCCCCAGAGCATGAGGAGCGGGCCGATCACGCCGCCGGTGACGGAGATCACCCCGAGGAGCGCCCAGTCCCGACCGCGAAACGGGGCCTCGGCCTGGACGCCGGAAGGCCGAGGTCTCCGGCGCAGGGCGGGCAGGCAGAGGCCGAGTCCGGCGCCCAGATAGAGGAGAGCCGATAGCGAGAGAGGTGAAGCGCCCGGAAGGAGGAGCTTGGCAACGGGGGCGCTCGCGCCGAAGAGGGCTGCTGCGGTGAGGCCGCAGAGCGCGCCCCTCAGCCGTCCGTCTTCGGCGGAGCGAGGTCTCATCCCTCTATGGGGTCGTTGGGCTCTGAAGCCGGCCGGGGCCGTGCGAACCGGCGGTAGAGAACCGGCAGGACGATCATGTTCAGGGCGGTCGCCGAGAGGAGCCCGCCGAGGATGACGACCCCCATCGGCGCCTGGATCTCGTTGCCCGGGTGATCGCCGGCGATGACGAGCGGGATCAGCGCGAGGCCGGCGCAAAGGGCCGTCATCAGGATCGGCGAGAGGCGCTCGAGCGACCCGCGTTCGATCGCTTCGTCGAAGGGGACTCTCTCTTTGTGCATGAGGTGCTCGTAGTGAGACACCATCATGATCCCGTTTCGGGTCGCGATTCCAAAGAGCGTGATGAAGCCGACGAGCGAGGCGACGCTGAGGATCCCGCCCCCGAGCTTCACGGCGACGACCCCGCCGATCAGCGCGAGGGGGAGGTTGACCATGACGAGGAGCGCGGTGCGGGCGGCGCGGAAGGCGAGGAAGAGGATCAGGAAGATCCCGGCCACGACGAAGACGCTGAGGAGCCCGATCGTCCGCGTCGCCTCGCTCTCGCTCTCGAACTGGCCGCCGTAGACGACGTAATAGCCGGAGGGCATCTTGACGTCGCGAGACACGGCGGTCCGGACGTCGTCGACGACGCTCTTCAGGTCGCGCCCGCCGACGTTGGCCATGACGACGATGCGCCTCTGGGCGTTCTCGCGCATGACGACGTTCGGCCCGGCGTCCTGCCGGATCGTCGCGAGGGCCCCGAGGGGAACCTTCGCTCCCGAAGGGGTGTCGATGAGGGTCGCCCGGACGGCCTCGACGCTCTCCCTGTTCGCGTCGGGGTACCGGACGATCACGTCGTAGGTCCGCTGGCTCTCGAGGACCTGCGTCACCTTCTGGCCGGCGTAGGCGGCCTCGATCACCTCGGCGAGCTCGCCCGCCCGCAGGCCGTGACGGGCAATACGCTCCCGGTCGAAGGCGATCGTCAGCTGCGGGATGTCGACCTGCTGCTCGACGGAGAGGTCGGCGATACCGTCCACCGTGGACATCGCCTGCTCGATCTCCTTCGCGGTCGACCTGAGCTGGGAGATGTCGTCTCCGAAGAGTTTCACGGCGATGTTGGCGCGGGTCCCCGAGAGCATGTGGTCGATCCGGTGGGAGAGCGGGCCTCCGATCTGGATGATCATGCCGGGGATCACAGAGAGGTCCGCGCGAAGCGCCTTCAGGAACTCCTCCCTGGAGCGCTCCTTCAGCTCGATCTTCGCGTCGATCTCGGCGGAGTTGACGTCCTGGGCATGCTCGTCGAGCTCGGCCCGGCCCGTCCGCCGCGCCGTCGAGATAACTTCGGGGTGCGACAGGAGGATCTGCTCGACGCGACGCCCGAGGCGGTCGGACTCCTCGAGGGACGTCCCCGGGAGAGTCACGGCGCTCAGCGTGAGCGCCCCCTCGTTGAACTCCGGCAGGAAGGTCCGACCGAGGAACGGGACGAGGAGGAGGGTGGCGGCGAGAAGGACGAGAGAGGCCACCATCACGAGGTTGCTGTTTCGGAGAGCGAGCCTCAGCGAAGGAAGGTAGGCCGCCTTGAGACGCCGGACGAGGAAGCTGTCGCCGTGCGCGAGCGACTTCGCGTTCCCCAGGAAGTAGCTGCAGAGCGCCGGCGTCACGGTGAGCGCCACGACGAGCGACGCGAAGATCGCCACGAGGTAGGCGGAGCCGAGCGGCGCGAGAAGCCTTCCCTCGACGCCCGTGAGGAAGAAGAGAGGGACGAAGACGAGCATGACGATCAGGGTCGCGAAGACGATCGAGCCGCGGATCTCCGTCGACGCCGAGTAGATGACCTCCCCGGCGGACTCCCGCTCCTCCTCGGGACGGGCGAGGTTCTCGCGCAGCCGCCGGAAGACGTTCTCGACGTCGATGATGGCGTCGTCGACGAGGCCTCCGATCGCGATCGTCAGCCCGCCGAGCGTCATCGTGTTGAACGTCGCCCCCATCGCCTTCAGGGCGAGGACGGCGATGATGAGCGAGACCGGAAGCGCGACCAGGGAGATGAGCGTCGTCCGGGGGTTGACGAGGAACAGGAAGAGGATGAGCGCGACGAGGATGGCGCCGTCGCGTAGAGCCACCGAGACGTTCCGGACGGCGGACCGGATGAAGTCGGCCTGGCGAAAGAGCTGCCGCTCGATCGTCATTCCCTTGGGCAGGGTGCGTTGGATCTCGTCGAGAGTCCGGTCGACGTTCTCCGTCAGGGTCAGCGTGTTCGCCCCGGGCTGCTTCAGGACGCCGAGGATGACGGCCGGCTTGCCGTTCGCGGAGCCCTCCCCGCGCTTCAGCGCGGGCCCGACCTCGACCTTCGCCACCTGCCCGACGAGAACGGGGACGCCGTTGCGCACCGCGACGGCGGTGCTCGCGACGTCCTCCTTCGTCGCGATGCGCCCGAGGCCCCGGATGAGCCATTCCTGGGGGCCGCGCACGAGGAACCCGCCGCTGGTGTTCTGATTCGACTCCTCCAGCGCGCGGATGACCTCCTCGAGCGTGACCTGGTAGTCACGGAGCTTCGCGGGCTCGACGAGGACCTGGAACTGCTTCACGCCGCCGCCGATCGGGATGACCTGCGCGACGCCGGGGAGCGAGAGAAGGCGCTTGCGGACGACCCAGTCTCCCGCCTCCCGGAGCTCGAGGGGCGAGTGCACGTCGCTCTCGAGCCCCAGGAAGAGGATCTCGCCCATGATGGAGGAGATCGGGGCGAGGGCCGGCGGCCCGACACCGGGCGGGATCTGCGTCGCGACGAGCTGGAGCTTCTCGTTGACGATCTGGCGCGCCACATAGATGTCCTGGCCCCACTCGAACTCGACCCAGACGACCGAGATGCCGATGCCCGAGGCCGAGCGAACGCGCCGCACGCCGGTGGCGCCGTTGATCGCCGACTCGATGGGGAACGAGACGAGAGTCTCGACCTCCTGCGGGGCCAGGCCGTGCGCCTCCGTGAGGATCGTGACGGTCGGCGCCGTGAGGTCGGGGAAGACGTCGACGGGCATCCGCAGCGCGGTGAGGCCTCCGTAGACGGAGACGGCGATCGCCGCGACGACGACGAAGAGCCGATTGAGGAGCGACCAGCGAATCAGGCGGTCCATCATGGCAATCGTCGCCCGTTCAGTGGACGTGGCCGGACGTCGGGATCGAGCCGGAGGCGGCCGCGAGCTTGATCTCGTAGGCACCCTTCGTCACGACCCTCTCGCCCGCGGCGAGGCCCTCGAGGACCTGCACCCAGCCCTTTCCTGGTACGCCGAGGCGGAGGACCCGCCTTTCGAAGGCCTCGCCCGAAACGTGCACGAAGGCGACCGCCTTTCCGGCGTCGTCCAGGACAGCAGACTCCGGGATGGCGAGGGCCTTGACCGAAGGCCCCGTCGCAAGCCGCACCCTCGTGGCCTGGCCGATCCGCAGCCGCCCCTCGGGGTTCGGCACCTCGAAGAGGATCGGAACCGTTCTCGTCGCCGGATCGACGACGCGGCCGAACGAGATGAGCCTGCCGGCGTCGAAGGGCGCGGGACCGCCCTCGACCGTGAACCAGGCCGAGCGGACGCCCTCGAGTCGGGAAAGATCTGCCTCGTTGGCTCGGGTCTCCAGCCAGACGCGCGCGGCGTCGACGACAGCGAAGAGCGGCTTGCCCTCCTCGACCGTCTCGCCGGGCGCGACCTCCACGGATGCGAGAGTGCCGTCGAGGGGGGACCGGATCTCGAAGCGGCCCTTCAGGCCGGCCCCGGGGTCGCCGCTGGCCGAAGCGTCGTACTGGGCGAGGCGCGCCGTCGAAGCCGCGGAGCGCGCTCCCGCGACCGTGGCTCGCGTCCGGGCTTCCTCGAAGGCCTTCTTCGAGATGGCGTCGTCCGCGAGGAGGCGCTCCGCGCGCGCGAGCTGGGACTCGGCCGCCGCGTGCTCCGCCTCCGAAGCCCGCATCTCCGCTTCGAGAGAGGGGCGGTCGCTGCCCGCCGCGAGTCGAGGCGAGATCCAGGCGAGGAGCTGGCCCTTTCGGACGGCAAGGCCCGGAACGGGAATGGTCTCGCCGAACGCCACGCGGCCCGAAGCCGGCGCGGAGAGGCTCGCCTCGCGACCCGCGACCGGGACGATCCTCCCGCTCGCCTCGACCGAAGCCTGCGCGTCCCGCTCCGTTGCCGGCGCGGTCGCGAAATCGGTCTTCCACTGCTGTTCCTTCAGGAAAGCGATCCTCGCTCCGGCCGGTTTCTGCTCGGCGGCTGAGGCCCGCGTCGCGGCCTCGTCGGGGAAGACCTGGCAGTCCCCCGCCGAAAAGCTGTCTGTCAGCTTCGCCGACCGGACCTCGACCTCCATCCGGCACTTGCCGGCCGTGATGGGCTTCACGTTGGGCCGGAAGATCCCCGGGCTCACCGGCCCGTTCGCCTCGCCGGTGACGACGTCTCCGGACTCCATGCGCAGCCGGAGCGTGACGGCTCCCTCGGTCAGCGGCTTGAAGGTCTCCAGCGCCGTGACGTGTGCCGCCATGCGTGACTCCCGTCCCGCGATGAGCGGCTCGTGCTCGAGGAAGAGCTCCGTCTTCGAGGTCCAGACCGTCACCGGGACGGCGGGAAGGTCGTCGTGGGAGGCGTCTTCCTTCGTCGCGCATCCGCCGCTCACGAGGGCGGCACCGAGGACGATGGAGAAGGCCGCGAGAGAGAGAGTCGATCTGGTCATGGGTCCTTCCTTCACGGGTTCCGTCCAAGGGCGCGCCAGAGCTCCAGCTCGGCGCGGCTCGCCTGCAGGCGCAGGTCCAGGGTGCGGAGGCGAGTGTCGCGAGCCGTCCGGTGGGCATCCACCAGCTCGAAAACGGTGATCTCGCCCTCGCGGTACGACGTCTCCGCCTGACGCACGAGCTGCTCGAGGCGCGGAAGCTGGGCGGCCTCGAACTGAGTCGATCGCGCGAGCCGGTCGGCCAGGCGAGCCGACACGTCCTCGACCTCGCCACGGATCTGACGGTCGACCGCCTCGAGGGCGGCTTTGGCCTCCCGGGCCCGGGCATCGGCACGCGCCCTGTCGGCCTGACCGCGGTCGAAGAGGGGCAGCGTCAGACCGAGGCCCGCGGTGAATCCCGAGGCGGTGATCCCCGCGGCCTTTGCGGTCTTCGATCCGCCAGCCAGCTCAAAGGCCGGGACCCACGCGCGTCCTGCCACGATCGAGGACTCCTCCTCCTGGCGCACCCGTGCGAGGGCGGCGAGCCGGTGTCCACGTTTCGCCATGGCCTCGGAGACCAGCGACTCCGGAGACGGGGGGACAGGCGGCGGCGTCAGGCTCGTCGCCGCGTCGAGGAGCCCGGCAGGCATTCCAGCCGCGCGGGCCAGGGCCCGCCGGGCGACGCCGAGCTCCGTTCGGGATTCGGCGAGAAGGTCTTCAAAGGTCGCGAGCTCGATCTCGAGGCGTCCGAGCTCGTAGCCGGAAGAGTCTCCCGCCTCCCGGCGTTTCCTCACGTTCAGCGTCGCCCGCGCGAGCGCGTCCCGTCCTTCCTGGAGGACCCGGGCTCGCTCACGAGCCGACGCGGCATCCCGGTACGCGGCGAGCGCGGCCAGCTCGATCTCGAGGCGTTCTCCGCCGGCATCCGCAGCCACGACGTCAGCTCCCGCTTCGAGGGCGGCGGCGCGGTGCGCCCGGCGACCCGAGACGTCGAGAGGGAGCGAGAGCTCGAGGAAGTCGTCGGTGGCGGTCTCGCTGGAGGCCGAAACCTCTTCCCGGCGCCAGGAGAGGGTCGGGTTGGTCCAGATTCGCGCGGCGCGGGGCTCGGCCCGGGCCGCCGCGCTCCGCGCGTCGAGGGCGGCGAGACGCGGGTCGGTTGCCCGGACGCGGACCAGCAGCTCGCCCTGGGTGACGGCGGTTGGTTCCTCCGCAGCGGCGACGGCCGCGACGGCGAGGAAGGCCAGTCCCGTAAGGAGACGAAGGCCGCGACCTACGAGCGGTGATAGTAGGCGAGGGTGCGCGAGGGCCGGTGGTGGCATCTGTGGAACCTCATCTGAAATGGAGGAGGGTCTCGAGGAGGTGGTGGAGCGGGGATGCGAAGAAGATGGTCGCCACGCCGTGGACAACCGCAGCGAGCGCGATGGCCGTCAGCGCCCGCACGCCCAGGGCGGCACCGTCCGGCTCGGCGCCGAGGATCGCCTCGACGCGATCGGCGATGGCGTCGGGCGATGCGAACGCCAGGGTCTCGGCGACTCGGGGCGCGCGCGCCATCGAGGACGCTCTGGCGAGGCGAACCAACGCCTGCGCGATGACGGTCGGCTCCTCCACGCAGGTCGAGGCGCGCCAGTCGCAGAGCCGCTCCGAGGCGTGCATCCAGACGGAGAGAATGCTCGGTCCGAGACCGGGTACGCCGAAGGCACCGAAAAGGCTCAGCGCGAAGCGCCAGCGAGTGTCCCCGTGCTCGATGTGGGCCTGCTCGTGGGCGAGGACCGCGCGGCGCTCGTCGTCCGCCAGGAGACCCCACGACGCGGTGGAAATGAGAATGCGTGGGGATCGGATTCCCGCCGTGACGCAGAGCGGGGTCTCGGACGGGACGAGGCGCACGTTCGTGGGGAGGCCCGGGTGAACGATGGCGTGTCGCTCGATTTCACGGAGGAGTCCGGTCGTCACTCGATACGCCAGCAGGCGCCGGACCAGGCCGCCAACGACGACGGAACCGAGGAGGAACAACGCGATCCCCGCTGCTGCGTTCGTGGCCCAGTCGCCTCCGTGCTGGAGGCAGAGGTGAATGTGGTGGTCGTGGGCGGTGCAGTGGTCTCCGCGTCCGGACAAAGCCTGCACCAGCGACAGCCCTGCGAGGGAAACGACGAGAGTGGCCGCGGCGAACGGAGGGGCGATCAGCGCCGCCGCGGCGAGCGCCCGTTCGGTACGCGGCCCGGTCCGGCGCAGACGCATTCGCGAGGCCAGGAGAGCGCCTCCGAGGAGGGCCGCGCCCGCCCAGCTGACGGCCAGGAAGACGAGCCCGAACCCGAGGAGGCTGCCGGGCTGAATCAAGCCGTCGACCTCCGCTTGTCGGCGATCAGCTTCTCCAGTCGTTGCAGGTTCTCCTCGTTGGCCGAGGCGGCGGCATCGACGAAGGCCGCCAGGACGGGATCGCCCGATCGTTCGATGAGCGCCGAGACGGTCTCCTCCACGATCCGGCGGTGGACGGCCTGCCGGGTCATCGCGGCCGCGTAGACGAATGCGTTCCCTTCCTTGTGACGAACGAGGAGACCCTTGTGGAAGAGCCGGTCCAGTGTCGTCATGACCGTGGTGTAGACGGGATTTCCTGGGCCTCGGAGACGGCCGCAGACCTCGCGAACGGTGAGCGGGCCATCGGCCCAGACGACGTCCATCAGCCGTTCCTCGAGCGGCCCGAGGACGTGTCCGATGCGATCGAAGGGCCCGCGAGGGTTCGTCACGCGGCAAATGCTACTAGTCTCGATAGTAGACGTCAAGAGGGCCATCGCGTCGCACGTCCTAGACGTTCTCACCCGCAGATCGACACGGTGAGCTCGAGGCGACTCCAGATACCATAGCCGGATATACTATCGCACATGTCACACACGATCCGCCAGAAGGGGAAGCTCCTGAACCGAGTTCGCCGGTTACGAGGGCAGGTGGACGCAGTCGAGCGAGCCCTCGAAAACGAGGGAGAGTGCGGCGAAGTCCTGCGTCTCATCGCAGCCACTCGCGGGGCGATGGCCAGTCTTATGGCCATGGTTCTCGAGGATCACGTCCGGGCGCACGTGCTCGAGTCCCAGAAGCCGGGCTCGGAGGCAGCTCGCGCCGCCGAGGACTTGATCGATGTCGTCCGCGCGTATCTGAGGTAGCCGTCGCCATGGCGGACACCCAGCACAACGGGGCGCAAGCCCGCATGAACGAAGCTCCCTGGTCGGCCGACAGGGGGGGCGTCGCTGGCCCTGTTCTGGTCGAGGGGGTGAGTCCCCGTGTCCCGCAACATGAGGGGAAGGGCCTGGACCAGGGGCTCGTCGTCGATTGGCGAGACGTGGTTCGTATCCTCTTCGTAGCGGCGGGAGCGGCCGCGGTCTGGTTCCGCATTTGGGAGCCATTCCCAGACCTGAGCATCATCGGAGTCGCAACGCTCGTGATCGGCGGCTGGCCGATCTTCCGCGAGGCGACACGGAACGCGATCCACCGAAGGATGACCATGGAGCTGTCGATGAGCATCGCGCTCATCGCCGCAGCAGCCATCGGCGAGTTCTTCACGGCGCTCGTGATAGCGCTCTTCGTTCTCGTGGCAGAGGTCCTGGAGGATCTCACGGTGTCGCGCGGGCGGCGTGCGATCGAGGAGCTCCTCAACTTCCTCCCGCGAACCGCAACGGTGCGACGCAACGGGAACGTCCACGAGATACCCCTTCCGGACCTTCAGCCGGGCGAGTTCGTCCTCGTCAACCCCGGTGGTCGTCTGCCAGCCGATGGAACGGTCGTCGCGGGAGACTCGTTCGTAGACCAGTCGGCCATCACGGGCGAGTCGATGCCGGTCGAGAAGACGGCCGGCGCGACCGTCTACGCCGGAACGATCAACCAGTCTGGAGCACTCGAGTTCAGGGTCGATCGCCTCGGCCGGGACACGAGCTTCGGCAAGATCGTCGAAGCGGTGGAGCGGGCGGAGCACTCCCGCGCCCCGGTGCAGAAGCTCGCGGACCGTCTCGCGGGCTACCTCGTCTACTTCGCGATCGGGGCGGCGATCCTCACCTTCGTCGTCACGCGCGACGCGCGCTCGACGATCTCCGTCGTCATCGTAGCGGGGGCGTGCGGCATCGCCGCAGGGACGCCGCTGGCGGTCCTCGGGGGAATCGGACAGGCGGCGCGACGCGGGGCCATCGTGAAGGGCGGGCTATTCCTCGAGTCGCTTTCCATCGTAGAGACGGTCGTCCTCGACAAGACGGGGACGCTCACGTTCGGTCGACCGGAGGTCCGCGAGGTGCGGCCGGCGCCCGGCGTTGAGCGCCGGGCCCTTCTCGAGGCTGCCGCGATCGCGGAGCGGCGATCGGAGCACCCCCTCGGCAAGGCGATCACCGGGCTCGCGGACGGGGAACGCCTCTCGCCGACGGAGCCTGACACCTTCCGCTACGAGCCCGGGAAGGGCGTGGTTGCGTCTATCGCAGAGGAGGAGATCCTCGCCGGAAACCGAATTCTCCTTGGGGAGCACGGCGTCGACGTGCCGGCGACGCGCGACGAGGGAGAAGCCGCGAGCGAAGTTCTGGTCGCGCGTGGAGGACGGTTCCTCGGTGTCGTTCTCACCGCCGATGCGCTTCGCCCGGAAGCTCTGGCGGCGGTCGCTGCGCTGAAGGAGATGGGGCTGCGAACGATCCTTCTCACCGGGGACGACCGGCGAGTCGGCGAGAGTGTGGGACGCGAGCTTGGAGTCGACGAAGTAGAAGCGGAGCTCCTGCCGGAGGCGAAACTCGATCGCGTCAACAGTCTCGTCTCGGGAGGATGGAAGGTCGTCATGGTCGGCGACGGCGTCAACGACGCTCCGGCCCTCGCGGCAGCGACTGTCGGGGTGGCGATGGGGTCCGGCACGGACGTCGCGCGGGAGAGCGCGGACGTCGTTCTCCTCGGGGATGACCTTTCGAACTTCGTCGAGGCAATTCGCATAGCCCGGCGGACGCGTCGGGTGATCAGGCAAAACGTCGTCGGAACGCTGATCGTCGACGGCGTGGGTGTAGGCCTCGCAGCCTTCGGCCTGCTGAATCCGCTCCTCGCGGCGTTCATCCACGTCGCGTCCGAGCTCACATTCATCCTGAACTCCGCGCGGCTCCTGCCCGTCGTGTCCAGAAGGCTTTCTCCCGGAATTCGTTCGTGATTCCTGTGTTCATCGCCATGTGCGGAGCCAAGCGCCTCGGGTATCTAATTTCGTTGCCCCATGCTGTCCCTGGAAACCCACGGAAAGAATCGTGCCAACGTAAATCTATGGTTAGAGCTGGTTGCGGCTGTCCGCAGACGGAGGTGGCTCATGGGGTTCAAGGGGTCGCGGGTTCGAATCCCGCCGTCCCGACCACTTAAGATACTCAACACAAAGGATTTAGCAGGCAGCGTCGAACAGGCGCCCTGCGAGTTTTTTGGGGGGGGTATCTAACAAAGTATCTAATTCTCGATTCGAGGACGGTGATTTCGACGCCGTCCCGGTCGGTCCTGCGATGTCCGCGGATGCTTCGCGCGGAGGTGTCGCATGGCGATCAAGGCATCCGAAGTTGCCCGGCGAATCGGGGTCAAGACGGGGACGCTCGGGAAGTGGCGTCGACAGGGCAAGGGGCCGAAGGGGTGGTACGCCCTCTCGGCGACCGTCGTCGTCTACCCGGAGACCGAGGTGCAGAGCTTCCTCCGCGAGCAGCGGGCGGGCCTCGACCGGCGAGACCGGCCGGCCGTGCCGACGGTGACGCCGGAGGGGCCGAAGCAGTAGCGCCCGCCGGGGGTGTCCGATGAAGCTCCCCGGCTTCGCGTACGACGCGCGTCGCCGGGTCGCGACGTTCTACTGCTTCGTCCCGGGAACGGACGGCCGGAAGCGCCACAAGCGGACGCTCACCGACGTCCCGTCCCGAGCCGAGGCGATCCGGCTCTGGACCGACTTCCACGAGGAGCTCGAACGCGAGGCGCTCGAGCTGGCGAAATTCACGCGGCCCCCCACGCTCGCCGAGTTCGTCTCGGAGCGCTTCGTCGAGATGACTGCCCGTCTCCGGCCCGCGACCCGGCGCTGCTACGGCGACTTTCTCCGTCGTCACCTCGTCCCGAGACTCGGCGACGTGCCGATGGACCAGCTGACGTCCCAGCGCGTGAATGCGCTCATCGGCTCGATGATCTCCGAGGGGTGGTGCGCGAAGCGTGGCCGAGAGCGAAAGCTCCACGGCTGCACGCCGGCCTGCGTGAGGCGGCCGTACGCCGGGTCGACGATCAACGGCGCTGCTCATGTTCTTCGGGTCATCATCGGCTGGGCAGTCGAGCTCGACGTCCTCGACGGGAGCCCCGTGAAGAAGAAGGTGAAGTGGGTCCGCGAGTCCCGTCCGGAGCTCGAGCTTTCCCTCGAGGAGCGCCATCGCTTCCTCTCGGCCTTCGAGGACGAGGCCCTGTTCCAGGCCTACCTCGGCCGCATCCGCACCCCGCCGAAGATCGTGCCGCACCCGTCGGGCGGCATGAAGCGCGTCGGCGGCGGAAGGCTCCCGGACGGCAAGGCCGCGAAGGAGAACTTCCGTCGCCTTCAGCACTACCGTCCGTTCTTCCGGATGCTCCTGGACACGGGGCTTCGCCTCTCGGACGCGCTTGATCTCCGCTGGGTGAACGTGTCGCTCGACGAGAACGTCATCCGGCTCGTGACCCGAAAGAAGGAGAAGGCGGTCAAGTTGCCGCTCTCCGATGCCGTCCTGACCGTCCTCGAGACCCTGAAGAAGCGGCCGGTCATCTCGGAGTTCGTCTTCCTCGACGAGGACAACAAGCCGCTCACGAAGGAGAAGATTGCCCGGAAGTTTGCGATGGCGAAGGGCGTGGCCGGGATCACCCGGAGGCTCCGCATCCACGACCTTCGCCACACGTTCGCCTCGACCCTCGTCTCCTCCGGTGTGAACCTCAAGGTGGTCTCTGACCTCCTCGGACACACCGACATCGCGACGACGGCCCGCTACGCCAGGGGTGACGATCGGGTGCTCGGGGAGGTCGCGAAGGTCCTAGACCGGGTGAATGGCGCCATCGCCTCGGGATGCGACGTTGAAGTTGCCTTGCCCACAGGAGACGGCACCCAGGGTGAACCGGCCGAGGGTAGAAACGGAACAGGGTGAACTTCCCGAAGCGGGTGTCAGTCGGTCCGCTCGAGGTGCCCCCGCCGACTCGAACAGCGCGAGCCGCTGGGAGAGGTGTGCGGTCGAAGCCTCGAGTCGTTCGTCGTGTGAAGGAACAGCTTCTGGCATGTCCCGCACCGAAAGACGTAGCGGCGCTTGTTCGAACCACGCCGCCAGCTGCCACCGGACGATGCGCGCGTGATGGCTGGCGCGAAGAGCCCTCCGGCCGGACTGAACTCCACCTGGTAGCGTGGCTCGAATGCCTTCGTGGTGACCCGTAGGCCCCGGATCTCGGCGACGGTGAAGGCTTTGATGTGCGTCGCGCCGACTTCCCAGGCGTACAGGACGAGGCTGCCGGCCTGGGTCCTGCGCAGGGAGTACGGCTCGGCGCTCCGGGACTTGCCGTGGTAGGTGAACTCGACGAGTAGCCGGTTCACGCCAGCGAAGCGCACGACCTCGAGAGGAACTCCGAGACCCCAGAAAGTCGCCCCAGCTGGGGCCTCCAGCGTCGCGGATCCGGCGGCCACCGGCGGCAGCGTCGGCGCCTCCGGTGGCGCCGCGTCGATCCAGCGCAATGCTGGTGCCAGGCGCACGAGCTGAGTTTCGAACGGAGGGAGGACGGGAAGCTGGTGCGCGAGCATGTGCTCCCAGTCGGCACGAAGCTCACCGGAGGATCGCACTGCGGCGAGCAGGGTCTCCGACGACGGGGGAGTGATGCCCTTTACTTCGCACTTCTGGCGGAAGAGGTCGCGAGCTTCCTCGGCATTGATGTCGCCGCTTCGACTCCCGATGAGGAAGAGGACGTCGTAGAGATCCCGTGGTCGGGTTCGTTCCAGGAGCGCTCGCGTCTTCTCGGCCACGAGCTCCTCGATCCCGTACGACTGCAC
>CAVOJA010000097.1:0-13229 GCA_963696015.1 uncultured Holophagales bacterium | reverse complement strand
CGGATCGTTCGTCGAGGTCCTCGACGATCGCCCCCTCTTCGAGCGGTTCCTCGAGGAGTTCCGGCACGTCCCGTTCGATCGCCGCGACGTGAGGGGAACGGCACGGAAGGTCATCGGCGCCGCGCTGAAGACGCCCTACTGGTCCGTCCACGGGAGCGTCTTCCTCGCGCGCAAGATCTGGGGCCTGCGGCGCGGCCTCCTCGCCACGCGCGGGAAGACCGGGAAGCTGACGTTCTTCATCCAGAACTTCCAGCCGGCCGACGACCTCGACCCGGAAAGGATCCGCAACTGCTCGTTCATGGTGATGACCGACGACGGGCCCGTCTCGATGTGCGAGCACAACGCGCGCCGCGAGGAGATCATCCTGAAGCCGCTCGCCCTCGGGTACGGGGCCGATGCGCCGCTCTGGGACCCGCAGAGCGGCCGCTTCCTCGAGGGCGGCCTTCCCGTCCACCCCTCGGTGGCCCGACGGTCGCGCCGCGCCCCTCAGGGGCCAGTCTCGAGCGGCAGGTCGTCGCGCGAGCCCCACTCCCAGAGCGACCCGTCGTAGTTCGCGGCGACGCCTCCGAGGCGGGCCTCGAGGAGAACGGCGAGTAGCGCGGAGCGAACGCCCCCGGTGCAGTACGTCACGACCGGGACGCCGGGGAGGCGCGGGCCGGCCAGCTTCGCGAGCTCTTCCCCGTCGACGTACCTTCCGTCTGCCGACCGGAGCGCGGCGGCCGGAACGAGCCTGGCGCCGGGAATCCGGCCCCCCCGTTTCTGTCCCCGCTCTCGCCGTCCCGCGAACTCCTCGGCAGTGCGGGCGTCGAGAAGCACCACCTCGGAGGCCGCGAGCGCCGCTCGGAGCGCGTCGAGGCGGATGCGGCGGGCGGGCAGCGGCATCGGCTCGAAGTCTCCCGGCGGAGGTGGACGCGAGGCACCTCTCTCGATGCGTCCGGGGTCCTCGACCTTCCAGGCCGGAAAGCCTCCGTCGAGAAGGGCGACCTCCGGGTGGCCGAGGTAGAGGAGCATCCAGGCGATCCTCCCCTCCTCGCCCCAACCCGACGGCTCCCCGACGACGACGACCGGGCGCGAGGCCGAGAGCCCGAGCCCGCGGAGGCGGTCGCGAAGGGAGGCGCAGTCCGCGGCGAGAAGGCCCCACTTCGCCGGATCGCCGAAGAGGTAGGAGGCGGCGCCGGGCCTCGACTCCGAGAAATCCCGCCAATCGACCTGGAGGCTTCCCGGGACGTGTCCGGCCCGGAAATCCCTGGAGGGCCTGGCGTCGAGTACGAGTGGCCTTCGGCCCGCCGCCGAAAGTGCCGCGGAGAGCTCGCTCGCCGTCACGATCCGGGCCGGACCTGCCGACGCCCGGAATGCCGTGCCCATGGCGAGGACCGTGAGGCTGAGGACCGCACGGACGAGGAGTGGCCGCCTCACACGCGGCGTATCTCCGCTCGCTCCGGCGACGGGCGGAAGGTTCGCGTTTCCGCGCTCCGGAGCCTTCCGGTCACTGGTACCGCCTCATGAAAGCTCGGTCGATCCGGTCCTTGAGCCGCCATGCCAGGCGCGAGCGCCCGGAGAGCCCATGCCAGCGCCACAGAGCCCGGCCGTCCGCGGTATTCATCAGCGCGAGGTAGGTCTCCTGCGGCCGGTAGCGGAGAGGAAGCCCTCCGTCGAGCGCCGCGCGCAGGTTGTGGGCGAGGACGGGCGACTCGCGCACCGCGTAGACGCCAGCCTTCGCGAGGTCGGGATGCCCGGCGATCCCGACGCAGTCGCCCGCGCCGAAGACCGGGGAACCGTCGACGGCCCGGAGCGTGTCGTCGACGAGCAGGAACCCGCGGGAGCCCTTCGGAACGTCGGACCGGGCGAAGAGCGCCGGCGGGGCCGCACCCGCGAGCCAGATCGTCAGCTCCGACCGCTCGTCCGTCCCGTCGTCGAGCCGCACGCGGTCGGGTTCGACCAGGATCACCCTTCGTCCGGCTCGAACCCGGATCCCGCGCTCGGCGAGGACCTTCCCGGCAAGGCGCCGCACACGCGGCGAGAACCCCGGGAGAACCCGATCCTCGGCCTCGACAACGGTCACCTCCGGCCGGCACGCGCGACTGCGGCCGAGCCGCTCGAGGGCCAGCGCCACCTCGACACCTGCCGCCCCGCCACCCACCACGACGAGTGAGACCTCCCGGCCCCGCCCCGAGGAGAGGAGCTCTTCGGCGCGCCGGCGCACGGCCACGGCCCGGCTCAGCGGGCGAATGCTGGAGGCGTGCTCGCGGACCCCGGGAGTCTCCTGGCCCGCCGGCTCCGAACCGACGTCGACCGACAGCAGGTCCCAGGCAATCCGGTCGCCGTTGACCTCCACCGTGCGAGCACCGGTGTCGATGCGCTCCGCCGCACCCTTCACGAATCGCGCGCCCGTGCGCGCCGCGATCGAGCTGAGGTCGAAGGCCAGATCCGGCTCTCCGTAGGTCCCCTGGAGATATCCCGGGACCATCCCCGAGTAGTGGTGCCGCTCGAAGGGTGAGATCAGGACGAGCTCGACTCCGTCGAGCGGCTCGCACGCCGCCCGCGAGAGGACGTGGACGTGCGCATGCCCCCCACCGAGGAGGACCAGCCGTCGCATCGCGACTACTCCGACGGCGCCGGGCCGGCGCCCGGGCTCTCTGGGTGCTGGAAGAGCTTCCTCATCGAGAAGAGGTCGTAGCGCTCGATCCACCAGGGGAAAAGGAAGAAGAGCGCGAGCATCACCCCACCGCCGACCCATCGGGCCCACGAGTTGCCGAGGGCGACCTCCCCCGCCGCGCTGAACGCGAAAGTCAGTGGCAGCATGCCGACGAGGTTCGCGGCGGCGAACTTCCAGGCCGACATCCGCGTCAGACCGGCGGCGTAGCTCACGAGGTCGAACGGCACGACGGGGACGAGACGCCCGAGGAGGACGACCTTGGTGAGGAGCCGGTCGGAGCACCTCTCGCAGGAGAGAATGTGCCCTTTGAAGAAGCGCGAGATGAAGTCCCGGCCGAGCCACCGGGCGAGCTGGAAGCTCACGAGCGCCCCGAGCGTGGCACCCAGCACCGAGTAGAGAGTACCGGCCAGAGGGCCGAAGATCCTGCCCGCGAAAAGCGTCAGGGGCAGCGTCGGCAGCGGCGAGACGACGGCGAACGCCATGATCGCCATGAAGAGCACCGGTGCAAGCGGTCCGGCCGTCCTGATCCAGGCCTCCAGGCGCGCCGGATCGAGCGCCCTGGCAAGGCCGGACAGCGCGTGGAATTCGAGCTCCGCGCCCGCAAGGAACAGGACGCCTGCGACCAGCAGGAGGATCTTCGTGCCGGGCCGGGAGACCTTCATCGCGGTCGCCTCTCGAGGGATCGGATCAGGTTCGTGCCTTGTCTTTCAGTTTACCGGGAGCCCGTCGACGGCAAGGCCCGGGAGAGGGGGCAGGCCGAGGTACTCCCTCGTCTCTCTTCGCGAGGGAGAGTCGAAGATCACGTCGCAGCGGTCGACCTCAGTCAGCTCGCCGGCTCCGTCTCTCGGACAGATGCAGGCGACCTGGTCGGCGACCCTCCTCGCCTGCGAGAGCTGGTGGGTCACGAGGACGATCGTCGTCGTCGCCTTGAGCCGGAGGATCGTCTCCTCCAGCGCCTCCGTGGAGCGCGGGTCGAGGGCCGAGGTCGGCTCGTCCATCAGGAGCACCTCGGGGTTCCCCGCGAGGCAGCGGGCCACCGCAAGGCGCTGCTGCTGGCCGACCGAGAGCGTCGCGGCCGGCGAGCCGAGCCGGTCCTTCGCCTCGGCCCAGAGCCCGGCGGCGACGAGGGTCGCCTCCAGCGCCTCCGCCTCGTCCCGGCGCGTCACGAGCCCCAGCTTTCGGGCCGCGAAGAGGACGTTCCTCTCGATCGACCCGGGAAACGTCACCGGCTGCTGGAAGACGATCCCGATCCGACGGCGGAGGTCGTCAACGTCGACTCCCCGCGACCGCACGTCCTGCCCGCGGAAGAGCACGGTCCCCGACGTCCGGAGCGACGGCGTCAGGTCCACGAGGCGGTTCAGGCACCGCAGGAGGGTCGACTTGCCGGCGCCCGAGGGCCCGATGACGGCCGTGACGCGCCCCTCGGGCACGTCGAGCGCGACGTCGCGCAGGATGGTCTTCGTCCCCGCTGCGACAGTGAGCCTCTGGACGGAGATAACCGGGACCGGCTCAGGCACGACGCGCCTCCTCGTGGATCCGCAGCCTCGCGGGCAGGGCGAGGAGGGAGAGCGCGAGGACGAGCCCGAGGAGGACGATCGCCGCCCCCCACACTTTCTCGGCGACGCGCGGGTCGAAGGAGTCCTGGGCCATGACGAAGATGTGGTACGGCAGCGCCAGGACCGGACTGTCGGCGACTCCCCGCGGAACCGTGGCCCCGGCGAAGATCACCGCCGTGAACATGATCGGCGCCGTCTCGCCCGCGGCGCGAGCCAGACCGAGGAGCGTGCCGGTGACGAGGCCCGACGCCGCCTGCGGAAGGAGCACCGTCGTGACGAGCGCTCCCCGCGAGAGCCCCAGGCCGGAGGCCGCCTCGAGGGTCGCGACCGGGATCGCCCGCAGCTTTTCCAGGAAGGCGACGGCGACCGTCGGGACGATCATCAGGCCGAGGAGGAGGCCGCCCGACAGCCAGGACTTCCCGAGGCCGAGGAACTGGAAGAAGAAAGCCAGGCCGAAGAGCCCGAAGACGATGGAGGGGATCCCGTTCAGGGCGTGGAGCGCCGCTTCGAGAGGGCGGCGGAGGCGTAACGGGGCGTAGAGGAGGACGCCGAGAGCGGTCGCCGCCGCGACCGGAACGGCGAACGCCGCCGCCGTCGCCACCAGGATGAGCGTGCCGACGGCCTGGAAGAAGATCCCTCCTTCGGCGCCGACCGACCGGACCTGCTCCGTGAGGAACGTGAAGGAGAGGGCGCCCGCGCCGCGAACGGCGACGAGGCCGAGGACCCCGAGGAGGACCCCGACGGCGAGCGCGGCGGCCCCGGCCGCGCCGAACGTGAAGAGCCGGTCGAAGAACCGCCCCCTCATCGGCGCACCCACGAACGGAGCCGGTCCGCGGCCCCGACGAGGACGAGGACCGTCGTCATCAGGACGAGTCCGAGCCCCAGCAGCGCGGCCGAGTGGAGCGGGTCGCCGAGGGCGATCGCCGTCTCCGCCCCACCGAGCTTCGAGGTGAGGGTCTGTCCCGCCTCGACGAACGGCCGAAGCGACCCGAAGGCCTCCGGCAGGCGGTTGTCCGCGCGACCGACGACGAGGAAGACCGCGATCGTCTCCCCGAGCGCCCGCCCGAGGGCGAGGAGGAAGGCGCCGACGAGGCCGGGAAGCGCCTGCGGGAGAACGACGGAGAGTGCGGTCTCGGCCCGCGTCAGCCCCAGGCCGCGGGCCGCGTCGCGCGCGCGGGCCGGCACCGACTGCAGGGCGTCGTCCGCGAGCGTCGCGACAGTCGGCAGCACCATAATCGCGAGAAGGACGCCCGCGGTCAGGAGCGAGTCCCCGGAGACCGGCTCGAAGCCGAGCCTCTCGAGGAGGTCGTAGAGGAACGTGCGAAGGACGAGGACGCCGAGGAGCCCGTAGACGACCGACGGGACGCCGGCGAGGAGCTCGACGAGCGTCTTCACGGCGACGCGGAAGCGCGGGGGGCAGATCTCGGACGAGAAGAGAGCCGCGCCGAGGCCCACGGGGGCAGCGAGAAGGAGGGCGACGAAGGAGACGACGGCGGTGCCGTAGAGCATCGCCGCGGCCCCGAAGCTCTCGCGGCGGAACGACCAGCGGTTCTCGAGGAGGAAGCCCCAGCCCTCCTTCTGGAGGACCGGGAGGCTCCCGACCACCAGGAAGCCCGCGACGAGAAGGAGCGAACCCGCGGCGACGGCCGAGCCCGCGAGCGAAAAGGCGCGGACCGCGTCGGGCCGCTTCACCTCTTCTCCTCGCGCCGGACGAGGTCCGCGAGCGCCAGGTAGCCGTGCCGCCGGACGATCTCCTGCCCGCGCGGGGAGAGGACGAAGTCGACGAACGTCCTGGCGGCGCCGGACGGCGGCCCGTTCGTGACGAAGAACAGCGGCCGGCTCATCGGGTAAGCGCCGCTCGCGATGCTCGCAGCATCCGGACGGACGAGCGTGCCGTCGGCGTTCCGCAGCGAGAGGGCGTGGACTCCGGAGCTTCCGTCCGCCCAGGACGACGAGAGCTGAGAGATCGCCCCGCGCGTGGACGAGACCTTGTTCCGCGTCTCCTCGTTCCCGCCGACCTCGGCGAGACTCACCTCGGGGGCGGCTTTCGCGCTCCCGTAGAGCCAGTGGGCGAAGACCTCCCACGTCCCGCGGCCCGGCTCCTTGTTGAAGAAGACGACCCGCCGGTCGGGGCCTCCGAGCGGCTTCCAGTTCGTCACCCTCGACTCGTACAGAGCCTTCGCCTGCTCCCTCGTGAGCGCTCTGACTCCGCCGTCCCAGACGTCCGCGGAGACGACGAGCGCCACGGCGTCCTGGCCGACATGCGTCTCGACGAACCTCACCTTCGGGTACTTCCGCCGGTCCTCCTCGGAGATCGGCTTACTCGACATGCCGACATCGATCGAGCCGTCGCCGACGCCGGAGATCCCGCCCGAGGAGCCCCCCTGCGTGTCGACGGTGATGACCAGGCCCTTCTCGGCCCGGAGGACCTCGGCAGCCTCGGCCGCCACGAGGTTGACGGTTGTCGAGCCGTTCACCTTCAAGGCCGGCCCTGCCGCCCCTGCGGGAAGACCGCCGAGGAGAAGGAGCCCGCCGAAGGAGAAGAAGAGCGCCTTCCTCAGCAGCACGCGCCCCCCTCCCCGGGAGCGCAGCAGGCGTAGCCGGCCCGTTCCTCGCCCGGCGCCAGAATCGCGAACATCCGGTCGTAGGGCGGCCGCGAGAGCTTCGCGACCGTGTCCGTGCAGACCTCGTAGGGCTCGTTTCGCGGGAACTGGTGCCCTTCCTCGTCGACGAACGCCTTCCCGGGCCCGAGGTAGACGGCCCGGTGCCCCTTGAAGACGCATCCGGCGGCCTTCTCGAGCTTGTAGCCCCGAACCGTCACCGAGAAGAAGGGATAGCCATCCACGTCCTTCCAGTAGGTCTTCGAGAGGACCTCGAGGCCGTAGAAGCCAGCCCTCTCCAGCTCGGCGAGGAACTCCTCCTGGGTCAGCGCGCCGACGAGGCATTCGCCCCAGAGCTGCGGGTTCACCTTCAGGTGGGGAGGAACGTCCTTCTCCGAGACGATGTCGGAGACGACGATCCGGCCGTGGTCCCTGAGGACGCGCCAGATCTCCTCGAAGACCCTCGGCTTGTCGGGAGAGAGGTTGACGACGCAGTTGGACGTGACGAGGTCGACCGACTTCGACTCGACGGGGATCTTCTCGAGATACCCCTCGCGGAACTCGACGACGTCGTATCCGAGCGCCTCGGCCACCTTCGGCCTGTTCTCGTGGGCGACGGCGAGCATCCGGTCCGTCATGTCGACGCCGATTGCCTTCCCGCTCTTCCCCACGAACTTCGCCGCGATGAAGACGTCGATCCCGGCGCCGGAGCCGAGGTCGACGACCGTCTCCCCTTCTCTTATGCCGGCCGTCGTCATCGGCGAGCCGCAGCCGTAGAAGCGGTCGATCACGTCCTTCGGGATGTGCGCGACGGCGGAATCGTCGTACTTTGTCGGGCAGCAGAGCTCGGCCTGCGGGGTCTCGGCGGCCGCGCCGTAGAACTCGCGCATCTTGGCCCGCGGCCGGTCGACGTCGAACGAGAGGACGCAGTTGCTGTGGAGCGTCAGGACCGGCTGCTCGGCCATCGCGCCGTCGGCTGTGCCGCAGGCGATCGCCCCCTGCCCCATCGCGTGGAGGACGAGCGGCGCGTCGTAGCCGGAGCGGGTGTTCCGGCGGCCGCGCTTCTCCTCCCCGAGGTCTGTCATGACGCGCTTCGTCAGCTCGACGGCGATCGGGTAGTAGGGGTCGGCGCCGTGGAAGTCGCCCGTGAAGCACCAGGCGTGCTCGAGGTCGCCGCCTCCCGTGAAGAAGCGGAACGGGTCTCCCGTCATCGAGGGCTTCCTCGCGAGCGTCGCCTCGCGCAGCTGCCTTACGACCGGCGACGTCGCGAGGACGTCGCCGAGGTCCTGTCGCGTGACGTCGCCGCAGACGAGCGCCGGCTCGCCTGCGAGCGCGGCCGTCGGGTAGACCTTCCCGTCGGCGTAGACGCAGACGGAATCCCAGCCGCCGTTTCCGAAGTCGTACTTCACGCCCGGGACGCCGTTCACGCGCCGCTTGATGGCCTCGAGGTTGTCGAGCGAGGTCCCCTCGCGCGAGGCGGCGTCGACGACGTCGAAGACCGCGCGCACGAGCGCGAGGTTCTCGGGGAAGAACCCGTTCCCGCTCGCCAGGGCGCGGCCCCGCTTGTGGCTCCACATCAGGTGCTGGCTCTTCGCCCCGACGCTCTTCACGAGGGCCGGGATGAGCGCCAGCTCGCCGAGGTTCTCCTTCGTCGTGACCGTCGTGAGCGATACCTCGAAGCCGAGATCCGCGAGGAGCTTCGCCCCGTCGAGCGCCTTCACGAACGTCCCCTCGCCACGCATCGGGTCGTTCGTCTCCGGCCGTGCGCCGTCGATCGAGACCTGCATCTTCACGAGCGAGCGGTCCAGCGACTCGAGCCCCTTCCTCACGGCGCCCGCGAAGACCGTGGCGTTCGTCAGGACGATCAGCTCGCAGCCGAGGTCTCCCGTCACGTGCCGGGCGAGGTCGAAGATGTCTTTCCGTAGGAACGGCTCGCCCCCCGTCACGTAGAGCCGTTCCATCCCGAGCTCCTTCGCCCGGTCGACGAGACGGACGAGAGCGGCGGGTTCGACGCCCGGGGCGCCGCCGGGACCGGACGAGACGAGACAGTGCGTGCAGCTGAGGTTGCAGGCATTGTTGACCTGGAGCCAGAGCTCCCGGAGCCCCGAAGGCGCGACGAGTGCGGCGCGGCCCGGGTACGGTTCGCCCGCGAAGGGCGCGTCCGAGAGGAGCCCGGCCCGGTCGAGAGCGCGCAGGAAGTCGTGGACGTGGAGCCACCCCTTCCCCGCCTCCAGCTGGTACTGGCCAGCGTACCGGGCGACGAGCGCACCAAAGGCGAGCGGCGCGCCGGAGGCATGGCCGTCGCGGATCGTGTCGAGGATCTCGCGACCGCGGGCGTCAACCGCGATCCAGTTCGGCGCCTCGGCGTGGACGGCGTAGTGCAGGTCGGCCTTCGCGAAAAAATGCAGGCTGGGGACGTGAAGGGGGGTGCGTTCCGCCAGGACGGTCATTCGGTGCTCCTGAGGGTCAGTTCGCGCTTGAAGCTGCGACGGTCGCGGCGTTTTCAGGGGCAGGGCTCGCGGCCGGGTCGCCGGCTTCTAGCCCGGCAGCGCGGATCGCCTTCGCCGCGAAGCGCGCGATGAGAACCGTGGCGACGATGGCGGCAACGCCCAGGATGAGCTTGATCGCCTTCTGGACGGGATCGGCGCCGGATACCGCGTCGCCGAGCGCCGCACCAAAGTAGACGTAGGCCGCGGTGCCGGGAAGCATGGCGACCCAGCTCGCGAGGACGTAGGAGAGAGGACGCACCGGCGTGAGGCCGAAGAGGTAGTTCACGACGGTGAAGGGAAAGAGGGGCGAGAGCCGGACGAGCGCGACGATCCTCCCGCCCTCCTTCTCGATGGCTCGGTTCAGTCCCGCGAATCGGGGACTCGAAGCCGCCATCCGGCCAGCCCGCTCCCTGAGGACGGTCCGCGCCAGGAGAAAGGCGAGGGTCGCGCCGAGGGTCGAGGAGAGGGAGACGACGACCGTTCCCTTCACGAACCCGAAGACCGCTCCGCCCGCGAGCGTCATCACGGCGGCGGGCCCGCCCGGGACGAGCGAGACACCGACGTACGCAAGCGCGAAAGCAACCACTCCCAGAAGGCCCTGCCCTCGGACCCAGGCCTTGAACTCGTCGATCCACGCACCGACCGGAAGAAGCCGGAAGAGGGCGAAGAGGCCGCCGATCACTGCGAGCGTGACGACGATCCTCAGGATCGTGGCCTTGCGGGTTCCGGAGCTGGTGGCGGGATCGGTCACGGGGTCACCTTCGCTTTCGTTCGATCGCCTTCTCGGCGGAAGTTCGATGCCGGAGCGAAGCCCGGGGTTACGCGGGGAGAGGCTCCCCCGCTCGCTCGACCCCCGCAAAGAACCCGAGACGGCTCCACTCCGCGAACCAGCCAGACAGGATCTCGCCGGAGGGGAAGCCCCCTGGGAAGCTCCTCGCCGCCCGTTCCAGCGCCGACCCGACGGTCTCCCCGGCTGCGAGGGATGCGAGGAGGTCCCCGTCGAAAGGGCCCATCGTCCGGCGAAGGACCACGTAGTCCTTCCGGTAGTAGGCCACCTCGACGCGTCCGCGGCCGGTCCTCTCCGGAACCGGATTCCCCTCGAGGACGGCGTCGAGGACGTCTACCGCACCCGAGCGAACCTGGACGAGCCGGAACGCCGCCGCGGGACGGAGCCTGACGTTCGCCCACTCCGCGGCGGGAACGGACTGCAGGGCCGAAGGGTCGATCGGCGCGATCTCTTCCGCGTCGAAGACCTGCGCCCCGGCCTGCTCCAGGCGGGCGACGTCGGTGAGAAGGCCCCGGCGGCGAGGGCTGCCCCAGCTCTCCAGAAATTCCGGCAGGTGGTCGCCCAGGCGCGCGAGCGTGAAGCTGCGCGACGGGTAGGCCGCGACGTAGTCGCCCACGAGCTTCTCGAAGCGCCTCTCGCCGAGGAGCTCGGCCAGGGCCGGGTAGTCGGAGCGGAGGGCGTCGCGCATCCGGAGGGGGTACATCCCCGCGTAGATCTGGAGCCGCTCCGCCGCCTCGAGGCCGCCTCGCTCCCGGACGACGCTCGAGGCATTTTCCGGGGCGACGAACTCCCTTGCTTCCGGCGCCCGGAGGGCGATCGCCGCGCCGTCCGGGTGGACGAGGACCGCCTGCATCCATGCCTGGAAGTCCGCGAGTGGAAGCGGGAGCGCACTCACGCGGCCACCGCCTCATCCGCGGCATTCGCCGCGCCCGCGACAACTGCCGCATCCGTCCGAAGCGCCTTCGAGGCCGCGTCTCTCGCCATCAGCGCCTCGGCGTGGACGACGTCGAGCGCCGGGATGTCCTCGTCCCACTCGACGAGAGTCGTGACGGGGCCGGTCCTCCGGACGAGCCTCTCGTAGAGGGCCCAGACCTCGTCGCGCACGTGATCGGAGTGGGTGTCGAGGAGGTGGGTCCCCTTGTCCGTGTGGCCGGCGAGGTGGACCTGGACGACCCGGTCCGCGGGGATCGCGTCGATGTACGCCTCGGCGTCCCACCCGTGGTTGAAGGCGGAGACGAACACGTTGTTCACGTCGAGCAGCAGGCCGCAGCCGGCCTTCTCCGTCAGGCGCGCCAGGAACTCGGCCTCGCCCATCGTCGAGGCCGAGAGCTCGAGGTAGGTCGAGGGGTTCTCGAGGTGGAGCGGCCGCTCGAGGAAATCCTGGACCGTCCGGACCCGCGCGGCCACGTGCTCGAGGCTCTCCTCGTTCAGCGGCAGCGGGAGGAGGTCGTGGGTGTTTCGTCCCGCGACGCCGGTCCAGCAGAGGTGGTCCGTGACCCACGGCGCGTCGACGCGCCGGGCCAGCTCCTTGACTTTCTCGAGGTAAGCGAAGTCGAGCGGAGTGGTGCTCCCGATGTTCAGGGAGACGCCGTGGAGGACGACCGGCGTCCGTTCGGCGACCCGGTCGAGGACGTGGAGAGGCCTCCCCCCCGTGTCGAGAAAGTTCTCCGTGATCGCCTCGTAGAAATCGACCGCCGGACGGCGGTCGAGGATGTCGGCGAAGTGGACCGTCCGAAGGCCGATGCCGTAGCCGAGAACGGGGAGATTCCAGCGATTGGCCAAGAGTGTCCTCCTCTCCGTGCTTCCAGGGGGAGGTCCCCGCCGTCGTCCGGCCGGGACCTCCCGCTTCCGAATCGTCAGGCAGGCTTCTGGGTCGGCATGGTGTGGGCCTTCCCGTCGGTTGCGCAGCCGCCCAGCCCCTTGCAGGCGTTCTTTCCCTTGCAGGCGTTCTTGTCGGTCTTGCAGCCACCCTTGCCCTTGCAGGCGTTCTGCCCCTTGCAGGCGTGCTTGTCGGTGGCCTCGGGACCGGCCTTCTTGTCGCCGGCCTTCTTGCTGCCGCAGCCGTTGGGGCCGCTACAGGCGTTCTTGTCCTTCTGAGAGGCCGCAGGGGTGTTCGACGGGGCGGCCTTGTCCTGGGCCAGCGCGCTGCCGGCGAAAGACGAGCCGGCGATGAGGCCGGCGACGACGGCGGAAAGGTAGGCTGCGGACGGGCGGTTCTTCTTCATGGTGTCTCCTTCTTCGACAGGCTTTCCCTGTCTGATCTTTCTTGGCCGCTTCGGGTCATCCCTGCCCGGCCAGAACTTGCGATCACATCTCTGATGCATGCGCCCGAAGAAAGGTTTCGGAGCGTCCGCAGCGGCTCGTATCGGTCCGAAATCTGCGGGAAGGGCTTCTCGAAACTCGCCTCCGCGAGCCCCCTCCCCTGGTCGGCCCCGTTCAGGCTTGCGGGTCGCTCCGCACGAACCGGACGATCGTCTCGAGGGTGATCGCTCCCTCGACCCGATGGACCTCGCCCCGGCTCAGCACGGGCAGCAGTCCGGGGCTGCTGCGGAAGCGCTCGAGAACGAGCTCGAGGGAATGGTCGGGGTGGACGTGAGGAGGTTCCGGAATGACCAGAGACATGACCGGGACGTCCACTCGCCCCGAACGAGCGCTTTCCTCGAGGTCCCGACGCTTCACGAGACCCACGAGCTTCTCCCGGCTGCCAATGAGGAAGGCGCCCGACGTGTCCTTCTCGACGACCCTCCAGGCTGCCCCGATCGAGCTCCCCTCGGGAATGAACACAGGATCCGACACCATGATGTCCCGCGCGCGCCACGTCCCCGGAGTGACTCGACTCGCCGCTCCGGGGAGATGCACGCCGTCCTGCTCGAGCAGCGCGTGGTAGACGGGCTTGGGCTGGAAATGCCTCGAGATCAGGAAGCTGAGGAGGTTCGCCACCATGAGCGGAACGAGGATCTGGTAGTCCTGCGTCAGCTCGAAGATCATGAAGACCGACGTCATGGGCACGCGAATGATGCCGGCGAAGAGCGTTCCCATCCCGACGAGCGCGTAGGCCCCGGGATCGCCCGTCGGGAACGGCGCCCACGCTCGTATGACGATGCCGACGGCGCCCCCGGTCATCGCGCCCAGGAAGAGGTC
>CAVOJA010000096.1:0-3552 GCA_963696015.1 uncultured Holophagales bacterium | reverse complement strand
GGCCAGCCCCGGATGCTCTAGGAGGCGGTCGACGTCCGCACCGGTGGGCGTGATGACGTTGACGACGCCGGGAGGCAGCCCCGCCCTTCTGCACAGCTCCCCGATCGCCAGCCCCGTCTGGGCCGTCGCGGACGCGGGCTTCAGGACGACGGTGTTTCCGGCCGCCAGGCAGGCCGCCAGCTCGACCATCGGAATCGCGAAGGGGAAGTTCCAGGGGGTGATGACCGCGATGACGCCGAGCGGCTCGAACCGGAACGCGGCCGTCTTGTGAGCGAAGAGAATCTGCTCGTACTCGACCGGCCTGGAAGCGAGCAGCTCCTCGGTGTAGCGGGAGAGGTAGCGGAGAGCGTCCGCGGCCGGAACGATATCGAGGGCCCGCGCCTCGGCGACGGGCTTTCCCTGCTCGAGCGCGATGAGGCGCGAGAGGTCGTCGTGAGACGTCCGGACAACTTCGAGGAGCCTGGCGAGGTGCTTCTGTCTCACCTTCGGAGTCAACCCGCCCCAGTGAAGAAACGCCTTCTGCGCGGCCGCGACCGCGGCATCGATCTCTTCCGGCCCTGCCCGGTGGATCTCGGCGAGCCTCTCCCCCGTCGCCGGGTTCCGCGTGAAGAACGTCTTCCCGGTCGTGACCTCCTGGCCGTCGATGATCGGCCCCGCCGGCACGAAGAGGCCTTTCCTCAAATCATCGCTCCTCGCGTGATCTTCTCGACGTGCTTGCGATAGAACGCGACGAGGTTCTGGACGTAGTCGACGAAGGGCGGACACGAGACGCCGAAGGGGGCGAGGTCCGCGGCCGCCTGCGTGTTGTCGTACCGCACCGGGTGGTCGAAGTACTCCACCGTCACGGCGGGCATGCCGAAGTAGTCCTGAACCGGTTTCGGGGAGAACAGGAGCTTGGCGAGGACGGTCGGCACCGGGATGTAGAGGAACTGTTTCCCGATGGCCTTGGCGAAGAGCTCCTCGATCTCGTACGCGGATAGGGGGGCCGGGTCGGTCAGGTGGTAGGTCTTCCCGACGGACCCCTCCCAGGTCGAGAGGCGCGCCATCGCTTCGAGGACGTAGTCGATCGGAACGAGGTTCACGGGGGCCGTTCCCGGACCGACTTTCACGAACACGCCCGGCGACGGAAGCTGCCTCATCGCGTTCAAGGCGAAGTAGGGGCCGTCGAACTTCGCCGTCTCTCCCGTCCGGGAGTCGCCGACGACGATCGCCGGACGGTAGGTCGCGGTTGGAAGCGCGCTCCCCTTCACGGCCTCTTCGGCGAGGAACTTCGTCTCCTCGTAGTAGTTCTTGAACGACTGTCCCACGTCGAGATCCGTTTCGCGATACGTACCGACCGCCGTCCCCGATACGTACGCCGTCGAGACGTAGTCGAACCGGTTCAGGTGGGGGCACTCCTCGAGGAATCCCAGGACGTTCCGGGTCCCCTCGACGTTGATCCGCATGGCCACGTCACGCTTCACGGCGAGGTCGTACACGGCCGCGAGGTGGTAGCAGCCGGTCAGCTTCCGGTGCAGGATCCGGGCTTCCGTCTCCCCTATCCCGAGGCCGGGTGCAGTGATGTCTCCCGTGACGAGCTCGATGCGCCCCTTCGTGCCGGGGTGCGCCCCGGAGAGCTGCTCGACCGAGCTTCGGGCCAGGTCGAGGAACTTCTCCTGCACGAGGCAGTGGAAGACGCTGTCAGGCTTCAGCTCCAGAAGCCTCGGAATGAGCCGGGCTCCGATGAAGCCAGGGAATCCGGTGAAGAGAACGACGTGGGACGCGGCGGGGGTCGGACGCGTTTTCCTCGTGGCCATACCGTGCCTCTCTTTTCGACAGTCTAGAGCCTTTTCTGCAACGCGGCGTCGGTCCGGAGCCGCCCCCGGAACGCCTCGCAGGCCCGGAGCATCGCCGGCGGCCGGACGCAGTCGACCCCGTCGAGGGAGAGGAGCGGAACGGCCGTCGTCAGCGAACCGAGAAGGATCGCTCCGGAGAGGAGCTCCTCCCGTTCCAGGCCTCTGCGCTCGCCTGCCCCTTCGAGAAAGGCCTCGGCGGTGACGGAAGGGAGGCCTCCCGGCCCCAGGCCGGCGAGCCGTCCGCCGTTCCAGGCGACGAGACCGGTCGAGGCCCCCTCCAGGTAGCGCTCCCCGTCCGTGAAGAGGGCTTCGTCGCCACCCGAACGCCGCGCGTGACGAAGCGCCGCCACCGCTCCGAAGTAGCTCGTCGACTTGAACCCGGGCGAATCCCGCCGGTACCTTTCCGTCGCCGTGATGGCCCGCGACCCGGCCCTTCGGGAGAGGGTGTTTGGCGGGATCGGGCGGACCGAGGCGTCGAGCCTCCAGGAGGCCGGCGATTCGACGTCCTGCCCTACCGCTATCCAGGAGAGGCGCAACGCTTGCTCCTTCCCGTCGTCCTCGATTCCCCCAAGGGCGGCGCGGGAGGATGATTCGAGCGTTTCGAGGGACGGGGCCGGAAGGTCCAGGGTCTGAAGGGTCGCCAGGAGCCTCCTAGCGTGGGGTCCCCAGAGCACGGCCCGCCTCCCGAGGAGGAGGAGCGTCTCGAAGAAGCCGAAGCCGCGTTCGATGGCAGGAGCGTCGAAGGGGATGGGATCGTGGCTCATGATGCCTCGCTCTCTCTCGCCGCCAGGGCGAGCGCCCGGAAGAACTCGCGGGATTTCGTCTCGGTCTCCTCCCACTCGAGGAGAGGGTCCGAGTCCCAGACGATTCCGCCGCCGGCATGGTAGGAGACCGCCTCCCCGTCGACGACGGCCGTTCGGATGGCCACGTTGAAGACGGCCTTTCCGTCGCCCCGGACGTAGCCGGCGGCGCCGGTGTACGGCCCTCGGGCCACGGGCTCGAGGGCGCGGATGACGCCGAGGGCGGCGCGCTTCGGGGCGCCGGTGATCGAGCCGCCCGGAAGGGTCGCGACGAGGAGGTCCGAGAGGCGGGCTTCGGAACGCAGGGTCCCCGCCACCGTCGACTCGAGGTGATGGAGGTGCCGGAAGCTCCTCACCGCCCGGAAGCTCGGCACGTGGACGCTCCCGGCCTCGCAGACGCGCCCCAGGTCGTTGCGGACCAGGTCGACGATCATCAGGTGCTCGGCGGCGTCTTTCTCCGAGGCGAGAAGAGCCTCGCGAGCCGCCTCTTCGCTTCCACCGAGAAGGCGCGGCATGGTCCCCTTGATCGGCGCCGAAGCCACCCGCCGGGAATCGAGGTCGACGTCCAGGAAGAGCTCCGGCGAGTTCGAGACGACGGCCGGACCTCCCGTCTCCGTGCAGATCGCCCAGGGAACAGGGTTGTCGGTCCAGAGGAGGTCGGCGAGGCGTCGTGGGGAGACGCGGAGCTCCCGGGCCGTGCGACGGGTCAGGTTCGCCTGGTAGACGTCGCCGCGGGCGATTGCCTCCCGGATGGCGCCGACTGCGGCCGTCCACGCTGTCAGGTCCATGTCCGCCGGTGGCCGCGAGGCGGCCCCGTTTGACACGGCCACCCGGCCGTCGTCCACCTCGAGCCCGCCTTCGAGGATACCGTTCCTCGACGCCCGGCCCGGCCCCGTAGCGGTATCGAAGAGCCCGAA
>CAVOJA010000095.1:0-68549 GCA_963696015.1 uncultured Holophagales bacterium | reverse complement strand
CTATCTCAGGAGGTCTGGGATCCTCTCCTGCTCGAGGACGCGCAGGACGCCGATCTGGGCGAAGCCGCGGGCGCCCCCGCCACCGAGCGCGAGGCCGATTCTCGGCGGGACGTCACGCGTGGGCACCGGTGTCGGGACGGGCGTCGGCGCCGGTGTCGGGAGGGGAGGAGGAGCGGGCGTGGGAACGGGAGAGCAGGAGCAGGAAAGGAGCGCGGCGGCGAGGGCGATCGCCGCGCTCCCTGCGACGAGCTTCACGCCGTCGTTTCTCCCGGGCTTGGGCGGTCCCGGGCGCTCCTGACGACCGCGACGATCGCGAGGGCGGTGCAGAGGACGAAGGAGCCAAGGAAGGTCGCGAAGACGCTCCACTGACCGGTCGTCGCGGGGGTGGCGTCGGCGCCGGCTGCGGCGATGGTGAGGTCGCGCAGCTGGTGACGCGTGACGAGCATCAGGACCATCGCGAGACCGAACAGCTCGAGCGATCTCCGCACCGAGGTCCGGTCGACGATCGGATCCCTCACCCGCGCGAGGAAGACGAGGAGGCCGAAGCCGGCGGCGATGCCGAGGGTGAGCGGGAGCATCGTCGCGGCGCCGCCCCGCATCAGGCCGAGGAGGACCTCGCGCGGGACGGAGATCGTCAGCCAGAGTCCGTCGACGAGCTGGAGCAGCGTCGCCAGGAGGGCGATCTTCACGCCGAACGCGGCTCGGGCCGACGCCTCGGCGCGAGCACCGTCTTCGGGGACGCGGCGGACCGAGACCCATGCGAGGAGGATTCCCGCGAGCGTGATGCCGGCCAGGACGAAGTGGAGGAAACGGGGGAGGAAGGAGCGGTCGGACAGGGCCGTCCAGGGCGCCGCCAGGACCCCTTCCCAGCGGCCGGGTTGGACCGAGAGAAGGTGAACGACGACCTGGATCGCCGCGACGCCGAGGAAGAGAAGCGCCGAGAGGCCGAGGTGAACCGCGGCTCCCTTTCCGGCCCGCAGGCGGTACTTGGCCCCGTAGGTCAGGTAGTAGGCCGCCATCAGGAAGAGGAGGAGGCAGAGCCAAGCGGGGGCGAGGATGACCGTCGCGGAGTAGAAGAGACGGCCGTGGAGCACCTGAAGGAAGAGAAGGGGCGCGATGCCGAACGTGAGCGTGAGCGAGATCGCCCAGGTGTTCACCTCGGCGAAGAAGCCCGCGATGCCGCGGCCGAACGTGCGGTCGGAATCGAGCGACGCCATCGTGCCGAGGATCGAGGAGCCGAGAACGACGTTCACCCCGACGACGTGAATCGCGAACGTCACGAGCCAGAGGGCGTGGAAGAGCCACGGAGGCCCCGGGATCGGCATCGGGTCGAGGGCCGGGAGGAGGGCGTCAGCGGGCATGGGCCGTCTCCGCAACCTGGGCCCCGTTCAGCGCCGCGAGCCATTGGGCGAGCGCCTCGAGCTCCTCGTCGGTCCCGACGAACGGCGGCATGAACGCATAGTCGGGTTTCACGTCCTTTCCTGCGGCGCGGGCCTTCCAGTTGGCGCCGTCGTCCCGCATCGCCGTCAGGAACATCTCTGCGAACTCGGCGTCCATGGCGGAGGCGAGCTTCCGGATCCCGAGGTAGCCGTCCCGCGTGTGACAGGAGGCGCACTGTGCGCGGAAGACGGCTTCGCCGAGAGGGAGGGCGCGCCCGCCCGCCTCTTTCGCCGCCCAGACGGCCTTCGAGAGGATTCCCTTCTCGTTCAGAGCGTCGATCTCCGACACGAGAACCCCGTTGGAGAACATCTGCTCCGCGATGACCCAAGGCTTGCGGATTCCCTCGCGGACCCTCTCGTAGCCGGCGAGGATCCCGGCGCCGGCGAGGAGGGCGAGGATCGCAACCGGCCACGACTGGAGCCTCGGCAGGACGAGGACGAGGAGGGCGAGCACCGCGGCGACGGCGAACATCCGGAACGTATGCGACCGGCCCGTCGCGAGAGCGGCGAGGAGAGGCTTCTCGCCGAGGAAGAGACGCTGGACCGATTCCGGGAGCGCCCGCTCCCAGACGAACCAGCCGATTCCGGCGACGCCGATCCCGAGGGCTCCCGCTGCTCCGAGGATCCGGGAGAGCCGTGCGCGGGCACCGCGATCGGGCTCCCGGAGAGCCGCGAAGGCCATCCACGCTGCGGCGAGGAGGATGCAGACCCCGGTCCGGAAGAGGATGCCGGGCAGATACGTCGGGTTCAGGAAGCCGTCCCAGAAGGAGAACGTCTTCGGGTAGCTCCCCGGCGTCAGCATGAAGCCGAGGATTCCCTGGATGACCACGAGGGACATGAAGGCTGCGAAGGCGTAGAGCCAGATCAGGAGGAGATGTGTTCGCGGGGAGACCTTCCCCCACGTCGCGACCCAGGCGAGTGCCGTTACGACCTCGAGGAGGAAGAACGTCCACTCGGTCGCCCACGCCCAGACGAACGTATGTATGAGGGACGACGTGGCGGCCGGGTGGACGACGCCGATCGTGAACCAGATCCCGACACCCGAGATCGCCCCGAAAACGGTCGAGAGGAGAAGGAGGATCATCGACGACCGCTTCACGAGATCGCGGAGCGGACGATCGTTCCGCTTCACGGCGGCCGTCTCGAGAACGGCCAGGACGAGCCCTCCGCCGACGGCGAAGTGCGAGGCGACGACGTGCAGGATGGCGACGAGGGCGATCAGGATCCCGCCCCCCATCGCAAATTCCCGGATGGGATAGTCCAACTCCGCCTCCTCGCCGCGATCAGGGGATGCAGCGTCCCTCGTAGAGCCCGTCGTAGACGTATTTCGAGAAGTAGCGTTCGGAAGGGTCGCTCAGGAGCGTGACGACGCGCCTCCCCTCGCCGAGCTGGACCGCGAGCCGCTTCGCCCCGGCGACGGCGGCTCCGGACGAGGCGGCGGCCGGGAGGCCCATCCTCCCGAGGCGGTCGACCATTTCATAGCTCTCGGAGTGGGGAATGGTGAAGACGCCGTCCGCGAGGGAGCGGTCGAACGTGGCGGGGATCCAGCTGTTCCCGATCCCCTCGACCATGTGCTCGCCCTTCCCGTCCGTCGTACCGTAGATCGAATCGGGTGGCTCCACTCCCCAGCAGCGGATGGACGGGGCTTTCTCCTTCAGGAAGCGGGCGACGCCGCAGAAGGTTCCCCCGGTCCCGACGCCGAAGGCGATGCCGTCGACCCTTCCGTCCATCTGCTCCCAGATCTCCGGGCCGGTCGTCTCGTAGTGGATCTGCGGGTTCGCGGGATTTTCGAACTGCCTCATCGGGACGGCACCTGGGATCGACGCCGCGAGCTCGTTCGCCTTCGCCACGGCGCCCTGGATTCCCGCCTCTTGGGGGACGAGGACGATCTCGCCGCCCAGGCCGCGAATCAGGATCATCTTCTCGCGGGCGTACCCCTCGACCATCACGATGACGACGCGGTAGCCGCGCGAGACCCCCACGAGGGCGAGGCCGACCCCGGTGTTTCCGGCGGTCGCCTCGAGAATGGTCCCGCCGGGCTTCAGGTCGCCGCTCTCCTCGGCCGCGCGAATGAGCCCAAGGGCCGTCCGGTCCTTCACGCTCATCCCGGGATTCAGGTATTCGAGCTTGGCGTAGACGTCCGCTTCGCCCCGTTCTCTCAGGGCGCTGAGCCGGATCATCGGGGTCCGCCCGATCAGCTCGACGACGCTCTCCACGACGCGCATGCAACGCTCCACGGGGACCTCGGGGAGCCGCACGCCCCGGCGAGAGTCCAGCGAGTCTTGTAGGCGGGGGCGCGGGAGAAGTCAAGGAAGCGGAGGGAGGCCGCCGGGTGCTAGGATGCCCGGCCGGGCGGCGCGGAATCCTCGCTGTCGCCACTCCCGCAAGAGGTGCCTCGCATCATGTCCGACGTCAAGAACCTGCGCATCGCCAGCCGGATCATCCACTCGGGTCAGCGCACCTGCCCGCTCACCGGAGCCGTCGCGACGCCGATCTACCAGACGTCGACCTTTGCCTTCAAGGACACGGATGAAGGGGCCGCGCGCTTCGGCGGGACGGACCCCGGCTACAAGTACACGCGCCTGGGGAACCCGACGGTCGCGGCGCTCGAAGAGTGCATCGCCGACCTCGAGGGAGGCTGCGGGGCGATGGCCGCCTCGACCGGCATGGCGGCCGTCCACACCGTCTACTTCACGCTTCTCGGCGCGGGGGCCCACGTCGTCGGGACCGACGCCCTCTACGGCGCGAGCCGGATGATCCTGGAGAAAGAGTACTCCCGCTTCGGCGTGACCGGCTCCTTCGTCGACACCTCGGACGTTGCGAACGTCGAGAAGGCGATGCGGCCCGAGACGAAGCTCGTCTACCTCGAGACACCCGCCAACCCGACGCTCAAGCTCTGCGACATCGCGGCGATCGCGAAGATCGCCCACGACCGTGGCGCTCTCGTCGCCGTCGACAACACCTTCGCCACGCCGCTCCTCCAGCAGCCCTTCGAGCTCGGAGCGGATGTCGTCCTGCACAGCATGACGAAGTTCCTGAACGGTCACAGCGACGTCGTCGCCGGGATCGTCGTCGCGAAGGACCCTGCGCTCTGCGCACGGCTCCGCTCCGTTCACGTCAACGTCGGCCCGACGATGGACCCGCACCAGGCGTGGCTCGTCTTCCGGGGCGTCAAGACGCTCGGCCTGAGGCTGGAGAAGGCGCAGGCCAACGCTCTCGAGGTCGCGCGGTTCCTGGAGGCCCACCCGAAGGTCTCCTGGGTCCGCTACCCCTTCCTGCCGAGCCACCCGCAGTACGACCTCGCGCGCCGGCAGATGTCGGGCGGCGGGGCCATCGTCTCGTTCGGCGTGAAGGGGGGGCTCGAGGCGGGCCGGACCCTCATGAACTCCGTCGAGCTCGCGACGCTCGCCGTGAGTCTGGGAGGCGTCGAGACGCTCATCGAGCACCCCGCCTCCATGACGCACGCGAGCGTCCCCAGGGCCGATCGCGAGAAGGCCGAGATCTCCGACGACCTCGTCCGGATCGCCCTCGGCTGCGAGGACGCCCTCGACCTCTGCGAGGATCTCGAGCAGGCGCTGGCGAAGGTCTGACCCCCAGGTCCGGTCGCCGGGCCGCCCGCGGCGGACGGGCTCAGGCGCCGAGGTCGATCAGGAACCTCTCCGTCTCGGCGAGGACCCTCGCCGGGTCCTGGCGGTGCGGGAAGTGGCCGAGGCCGGGAAGGAGCGCCGTTCGCACCGGCCCGGAGACCGCGGAGGCGATCGCCTCGACCTGCGCGCGGGTCGCGTACTCGTCCTCCTCGCCCTGGATCACGAGGACCGGGCACCGGATCGCGCGGATCGCCTCCACCGCCGAGAAGCTCCGGAAAGCCGGGTCGTGCCAGGTCTCGACCCAGCTCCGGAACACGACCCCGGCCTTCTTCCCGTGGTGACGGGCGAGGCGAGCCGGCAAGTCGGACGTCTGCCAGGTCGCGGCCGTCGCGGAGATCCCGACGAGCGTCGCGTCCTCGATGAAGACGTGCGCGGCGATCGAAACGACCGCGGCGGGGACCTCCGGGAAGAAGGCTGCAAACAGGAGCGCGAGGCTGGCCCCGTCGCTGTGCCCGAAGAGAACCGGGCGGGCGATCTCCGCCTGCCGCAGCACTTCGGGGAGACGCCGCCTCGACTCCACCTCGAAGAAGGCGTGACCGGGGGGCTCGGGCCAGGGATCGGACCGGCCGAACCCGATTCGGTCGAAGACGAGCCCCTCGCGGCCCAGTGCCCCGCAGAGCCGATCGGGGAGGTCCCGCCAGAGAGAGACGGCGCCCAGGGCGTCGTGGAGGAAGACGATGGGGGCGAGGCCGGGCCGGGCCTCGTCCGGGACGATCCGGAAGGCCTCGAGCCGACCTTCGGGTAGCCGTATCGGAATCGGCGTGCGCGTCGCGCAAGGACGAACGGGCAGGGTCACCCGGGCATTCTGGCGGGGCCCGGCCGGGCCGACAAGGAACGGGGGTGTTTCGGGGAGCAAGAAGAGTCCCGGCGACTGATCCGGCGTCGCACCTTTCCTCCTCCCGAACCTGTAATCTGTCGCAGGAGGTCCCGTTGAGGTTCCGTCGTCTCGTCGCCTTTCACGAAGCCGGCCGCGCCGTCGTCGCGTGGGACGCCGGCCTTCACCTTCCGCGCGTCTCGATCTATCCCGAAGAGCACACGCGCGGCCGAATCCTCGTTGGCCAGGAGTTTCCCTCGGGCGTTTCCGACGGCGACCGGAGGGAGCAGCACGTCTACCTCCGGCTCCTCGCGTCGGGCCCGATCGCCGTGGTGATGGCCGGAGGAAAGCTCCCGGTCGAGCCGCACGTCGGCATCGAGGTCGACACTCACCGCATCGCCGTCTTCGCCCGGCGGGCCGGCCTCGAGATCGACGCCATCTTCCGCGAGACGGCCGTGAGGCTCGCCTACCTGTGGGGACCGGTGGAGGAGCTCGTCAACGCGCTCCTCATGAACGAGACCGTGCCCGGGCCTCTCGCTTCCCGGATCATCCGCAGGAATCACCCGGGCCCGCTCCTGGGATAGCGCGCACCGTCTGGCGCCTCCGGCGCGGGAGCGGGGAGAGAGGCCGGGCCTCTCCCCCCGCCGCGCGTCAGGTCAGTGCGTCGCCGGAGCGGTCGTTGCGGTCGCTGCCGTAGTGAGCCCCCGCCGCACGAGAAGCGGCTGGACGGACGGCTCGCGGCCCCGGAAGCCCTTGTAGAGCGACATCGCCTCGGCGGTGCCCCCCTTCTCGAGGATGTTCTTCCGGAAGGCCGTGGCGGTGGTCTTGTCGAAGATCCCCTTCTCGCGGAACGCCTCGAAGGCGTCGGCGTCGAGGATCTCGCTCCAGAGATAGCTGTAGTACCCGGCGGAGTAGCCGCCACCCGGTCCGAAGATGTGCTGGAAGTAGGGGCTCCGGTAGCGGGAGACGATCTCGGGGATGAGCCCGATCTTCGCGAGCGACGCTTTCTCGAAGGCCGTCGCGTTCTCGACCTTCGGCTCGGCCAGCGTGTGCCAGCTCATGTCGAGGTAGGCCGCCGCCGCGTACTCGACCGTGGCGAATCCCTGGCCGTAGAGCTCCGACGCGTGGATCTTCGCGACGAGGGCGGCCGGGATCGGCTCGTTCGTCTTCCAGTGCTTCGCGTAGCTCTTCAGGACCTCGGGCTCGAGAGCCCAGTTCTCCATGATCTGGGAAGGGAGCTCGACGAAGTCACGCGGGACGCCCGACATCGACCGGTACGTCACGCGCGAGAGGATCCTGTGGAGGGCGTGCCCGAACTCGTGGAAGAGCGTCTCGACCTCTTCCAGCGAGAGGAGCGCGGGGGCGTCTCCGGAGGGCCGGGTGAAGCTCATGACGTTCGTGACGATGGGGCGGACGTCCTTGCCGTCCCTCACCCACTGCTCGCGCAGGCGTCCGCACCAGGCGCCGCCGCGCTTGCCCGGGCGCGGGTGGTCGTCCGTCGTGAAGATCGCGAGGAACGAGCCGTCGGCGTCCTTCACCTCGAACGTCTTCACCTCGGGGTGGTACTTCGGCACGTCGGTCCGTTCGGTGAAGGTGATCCCGTAGAGCCGGTTCGCCACGGAGAAGGCCCCTTCGCGGACGCGGTCGAGGGCGAAGTAGGGACGCAGCGCCTGGTCGTCGAGGTCGTATCGCGCCTTGCGGATCCTCTCGGCGTAGTAGCGCCAGTCCCAGGGCTCGAGCGCCCCGACCTTGCCGTCGGCCTTCAATGCGGCCGAGAGGTCCCTCGCGTCGACCTTCGCCACCTCGAGAGCCGGCTTCCAGACGCGGTCCAGGAGCTCGTAGACCCTCGCCGGCGTCTTCGCCATGTTGTCGTCGAGGACGAAGTCGGCCCAGGTGGGGAAGCCGAGGAGCTTCGCCCGTTCGGAGCGGAGGGCCGCCATCTTCGACAGGAGCTCCTTGTTGTCCGTCTCGCCCCCCTTGTCGCACCGGGTCGTATACGCCGTCAGGATCTCCTTTCGGAGCTCACGGTTCTCGGCGAACGTCAGGAACGGCCAGATCGACGGCGACTGGAGCGTGAAGACCCGCTTCCCCTCCAGCTTGGCCGCCTTCGCCGCGTCGGCTGCGGCCGCGACGACGCCGGGGGGCAACCCGGCCAGGTCTTCCTTCTTCTCGACCACGAGGCGCCAGGAGCTCGTCTCCTTGAGGAGGTTGTCGCTGAACCGGATGCCGAGAGCCGAGAGCTCCTGGTTCACGTCCCGGAACCGCGTCTTCTGCTCGGGGAAGAGGTTCGCGCCGCCGCGGACGAAGTCCTTGTAGCCGTCCTCCACGAGCTTCTTCTGCTCGGGCGTCAGGCCGAGGGTGTCCCGCTTCTCCCAGACCGCCTTCACCCTGGCGAAGAGCTTCTCGTTCAGCCGCACGTCGTCGCGAAGCGAGGAAAGGAGCGGGGAGACCTTCCGGGTGATCGCCTGGATCTCGTCGTTCGTCTCGGCGCCGGACAGCGTGAAGAAGACGTCGCTCACCTTCGACAGCGCGAGCCCGCCGTTCTCGAGCGCCTCCACCGTATTCGCGAACGTCGGAGTCTCGGGGTTCGACGCGATCGCCTCGATCTCCTTCTTCCGCTCGGCGATCCCGGCCTCGAAAGCCGGGACGAAGTGGGCGGCCTTGATCCTGTCGAACGGCGCCATGCCGAACGGCGTCTCCCACTCCGTGAAGAACGGGTTCGTCTCGGAATTCGGCACCGACGAGGTCTCTGCCAGGCACGGCATGGCCATCGCGAGGCCGGCGACGGCAGCTAGGACTCTTTTCATGCACTTCCTCCCTACATCTCCCCGCACGCGTCTTGAATAGGCCGGCGGACCGACCCGCCATCTTACGCGGCGAAAGGGCGAAATGGAGCCGACGCAAAGCGCACCCTCGCCACCGGGACCCGCTGGCCCGGGCGAATCACCTGGCAGGCGGCGGCCGGGTGGGGAGAGAGGGAGGGAGAGGTGGTACCCCCAGCGGGATTCGAACCCGCGATCTCTACCTTGAAAGGGTAGCGTCCTAGGCCGCTAGACGATGGGGGCACCCGGGCAGGAGGACCGCCTCTCGACGGCTCGGGGAATCTACCACGGGGCGCCGCGGCAGGCTCGTGCGTGCCAAGATCCCGGGCCATGGACGTCGTCCGCCTCCTCGACGTGCTTCGGCCGCACCTCGAGTCGTGCGGGGCGAGGTGGATGCTCGCGGGGGGATTCGCCCTCCTCGCCTGGGGTTCGACGCGTTCGACAGCGGATCTCGACCTGATCGTCGACGACGCGGCGAAGGGCGGACTGCTCCCGCGATTCGCGGCGGAGGGTTTTGAAATGCTCTTCGACTCGGAGGGCTTCACGAACCTCCTTCACGCGGACCCGGCGCTCGGAAGGCTCGACCTGATCTGGGTAGAGGGGGAAACGAGCAGGCGTCTCTTCGCTGCCGCCCGGGATAGGGTCCTACCGGGCGGCACCCTCGTTCGGGTCCCGGCCCCTGAGCACCTCGTCGAGATGAAGGTCAAGGCGATACGAAACCGTCCGACGCGGATATTTCGGGACGGCGACGACCTGAGCGTACTTCTCAGGCTCGAGGGAATCGACCAGAATGCGGCGCGTGAAGCCTTCGTTCGCGCCGGACTCACCGATCTCTGGGAGCGGCTGCGCCCCTGAGCCTTTGCCGGACGGGGCATTCGAGGTCGAACCGGAGATCGCGGAGGCCCTCGAACGGAATCGGCCCGGACCGATGACTTCGGAGGAGTGGGTGGAGTGGACGAGGTCCCTCGTCTTTACCATCGAGCAGCTTCGCGCGATTCCGACGTCGGATGGGCTCCCGCGCTTCACGCTCGACACCTGAGCGAGCAAGCGACAGATGGGAGTGTCAGGCGGAGTGACTGGTGAGCCGTCCGGGACTCGAACCCGGGACCCCCTGCTTAAAAGGCAGATGCTCTAACCAACTGAGCTAACGGCCCGCCGACACCGATGTTACCGCGTTGGCGGCCGGGAGGCGGGGTCGCGTGCGCTCGCCGTGCTGCACGGCGGAACGGAAACCGTGAGGAGGGTCACGGCGCCGTCCGGCGGCGGGAAGATGCGTTAGGCCGGGCCCGATCTCAAGACTCGAGGTGACCATGAAACGAATCGCGGCTCGTCGTGTCGTCGCGCCCGGAGCGTTCGTCATTCTGTGCGCGGCCCTGCCGGCCGCGGGGCAGAGCAACGTGAAGGTCGTCCTCTCCGACGTCGTCGACGACCGGATCTCGGACGGGATGGGGTCGGGCGGGCTCGTGCTGATCCTGAACCTCGACGGGGAGGGACTCGACGCAGTGAAGTCGGCCCGAATGCGGGCGAAGGAGGCAAAAGACGGCTCGGGGAAGAACCTCGTCAACCCGAAGACCCGCCCTCCCGAGTTCAGCGACCGCAACAGCAACGCCAGAAACATCCAGGTCGCTCTCGACAATCCTCCGCGGAGCGCGACGTCGATGTCGATCTCGGGGACGGCGGACCTCTTCGTCCCGGGGCGGGACCCGAACTAGCGTCGTGAAGGTCCCGGGCTTCCTCGCCCGTCCGGGGAAGCCGGTCGCGTCGAAGGGCCTCAAGGCCGCGAAGGTCGAGCTGACGGTCCTGTCGAAGGAGAGCTACGTCGAGGCGCGGAAGAAGAACCGGCTCGACGAGAAGAAGATCGCCGCCATCCGCGCCGAGGCGAAGGAGCGCGGAATGAAGGACGAGGAGATCGGGCCCCTGATCGAGATGGCGAAGGCCTTCGACGAAATGGGGGAGTCGGACTTCCCCGAGCACGGCCTCTACCTGCGGATCCCGAAGGCAAGCGAGGAGAAGATCCAGGAGCTCTGGCTCGAGACCCCGGCGGGGGAGCGGATCGAGACCGGCGGTTCGGCTTCGCGCACGGACGAAGAGACGGTCCTGCAGCAGATCGACGTGAAGAAGGCCTTGCCGAAGGACGCCGTGCTCGTCCTCAGCCTCTTCACCGAGAAGGCCATCGTTTCCGTGCCATTCGACATCAAGGAGGTCCGGCTCCCGTGAAGGTCGCCCGCAATCCCCTCCCGCTCCTCGTCGTGATGGCCCTCGTCGCGGCTCCCGCCGCCGCGCAATCGAAGGCGAGATCAAAGCCGAAGGTGGCTGCGGCCGCGAAGACAGCGACTCCCGCACCGGCAAACGCGACCCCGGCGAACACGAAGCTGACCTCGGTCGAGGACCGCCGCTCGAGCGGCAGCTTCCCGCGCTGCACGCTCGGGATCGAGCTCCCCGACATCCCGGCCGTCGACGCGAAGGCTTCGCGCGTCGTCGTGAGAAAGGCGGTCGACGACCTCGGGACGAATCTCGTTCGCGAGGACGCGGCCGAAGCCCGCCTCGAGCCGACCCAGCGAGGCCAGCTCGGCAGGCCCAAGGAAGGGCCCGCGCCGCCGCCGATCGTCTTCGCCGAGCTGAAGAACCCTTCGCGGAAGGCGAAGACCCTCAGGGAGGTCTCGGGCGAGATCGAGCTCTACATCCCGAGCCGCGACCCGAATGGCGAGGCGGACGTGCCGAGAATCCTGTCGATGTCCGGCAAACCCCTCGCCCACGCGGCACTGAAGGCGAACGGGGTCGGGATCGCGGTCCTCTCGGAGGATCAGATCGCGGTGGAACGGAAGAAGGCCGGGGACGCCGAGCGGGCGAAGGCGAAGAAGGAGGGCATGACCGACGAAGAGACGATCCGGTCGATGGTCGAGTACGCCGTCGACTCGTTCCCGAAGGGGGGCGAGGGGCAGATCGTCCTCCGCGTGAAGGACCCGAAGAAGGCGATCCAGGATTTCAAGATGGCGGACGGCGAAGGGAGCCCACAGTTCAACGGCAAGTCCGAGCAGGCCGGTTTCACGATCCTCGAATTCTGGGGCGACGAGCCGAAGCCCGACTGGACGATGAAGATCCTGATGCAGTCGGACACGAGTCTCGTCCGCCTCACGTTCGTCTTCAGGGACGTTCCGCTTCCGTGAGGGGAGAGCCCGCGCCCGCCCGGTCCCTGCGGGGATCGGGCGGGCACCCGGCTCGCCGTCCGGGTCAGCGGTGGGCGAGGGAGAGCCAGGAGTCGAGGACGGTCCCGGGCCGGATGATCGTCTCTTCCCGCTTCGGCCCCGTCGACAGGAGTGTGATCGGGGCGCCGATCGCTTCCTCGAGCGCGGAGACGTAGGCCCTCGCCGCCCCCGGAAGGGCGCCGAAATCGGCCGTGCCGACGATGGACTTCTTCCAGCCGGGGAAGGTCCTGTAGATCGGCTTCGCGGCCTCGTAATGGTCCGAACGGGCGGGGACCTCGGTGACGACCGTCCCGTTCACGTCGTACGCGACGCAGATCTTCACCTCGTCGTGGTCGTCGAGGACGTCCGTCTTCGTCAGGGCGATGGCGTCCAGGCCGCCGACATGGAGGCTCGTCCTGGCGACGACGGCGTCGAACCAGCCGACCCTCCGTGGGCGGCCGGTCACGGTGCCGAACTCGTTTCCGCGTGCCCGGATCCGGTCGCCCGTCTCGTCGAAGAGCTCGGTCGGGAAGGGCCCGGAGCCGACCCGCGTCGTGTAGGCCTTCATGATGCCGACGACGGCGCCGACGGCTGACGGCGGTATGCCGAGACCCGTGCACGCGCCACCCGGCCCGCAGGAGGAGGACGTCACGAACGGGTAGGTCCCGTGGTCGACGTCGAGCATGACGCCTTGCGCCCCTTCGCACAGCAGGCGGGCTCCGCCGGCGAGCTTCTGGTGGAGGAGGGCCCGGGTGTCGGCGACGAAGGGGGCGAGCTCTCTCGCGCAGACGAGGTAGGCGTCGATCGTTTCGTCCACGCTGGGCGCCTCGAGGCCGTAGAAGTGGGAGAGGACGGCCGCGTGGTGCGTCAGGAGGGGACGGGCGAGGGAGACGAAGCGGTCGGGGTCGACGAGGTCGGCCACGCGGATGCCTGTCCGGTTCGCCTTCGACTCGTAGGCCGGACCGATGCCCCTAGAGGTCGTGCCGATGTTGGCTCCGCCGAGGGCGTGCTCCCGTGCGCCGTCGAGGAGGGCGTGGGTCGGGAGGATGACGTGGGCGCGGTCGGAGAGCTTCAGGTTCTCGCCCACCTCGACGCCTGCGACCCGAAGGCTCGCGATCTCGGCGACGAGCGCCCTCGGATCGACGACGAGGCCGTTGCCGATGACGTTCAGGACGCCCATTCGGCAGATGCCGGACGGGACGAGGCGAAGGGCGAAGTGGCGGTCTTCGAACTTGACGGTGTGGCCGGCGTTGTGGCCGCCCTGGTAGCGCGCGACGACGTCGAAGGCCGGGGAGATCAGGTCGACGACCTTCCCCTTCCCCTCGTCGCCCCACTGCCCCCCGACGATCACGAAGGCGTTGCGGGACGTATTCACCGCGCGATTCTACCCGCGGGCGCGGGGATCGCCCGAATGCGAGAATCGCCGACCGATGAGCGAATCCCTCGTCCTGACCGGCAGCTCCCTGACCCTCGAGAACCTCGTCGACGTGGCCGACCGGGGCCGTTCCGCCGTCCTCTCGGACGACGCGGGGCGCCGCATCGACGCCTCGCGCGCCGTCATCGACCGTGCCGTGCGAGAAGACCGAATCGTCTACGGCGTGACGACCGGCTTCGGCAAGTTCTCCGACGTCGTGATCCCCCGCGACAGGCTTCAGCTCCTCCAGCGCAACCTCGTCGAGAGCCACGCCGCCGGCGTCGGAGAGCTCCTTCCCTCCGAAACCGTGCGCGCCCTGATGCTCCTCAGGGCGAACTGCCTCGCCTGCGGCTTCTCGGGGGTCCGGCGGGAAACCGTCGAGCTCCTCCTGGCGATGCTCGCCGCGGGGATCCACCCGCACGTCCCCTGCCAGGGCTCCGTCGGCGCCTCGGGCGACCTCGCGCCGCTGGCGCACCTGGCGAGGGCGGTGATGGGGGAGGGGAACGTCGATGTCCGCGGGAAGACCGTCTCGGCGAAGGAAGCGCTCACGGCCGCTGGCCTGGCGCCGGCGGTCTTCGAGGCGAAGGAGGGGCTGGCCCTCATCAACGGCACGCAGCTGACGACGTCGGTCGGCGGCCTCGCGCTCGCAAGGCTCCTCTCGCTCCTGAAGGCGGCGGACCTCATCACGGCGCTCACGATCGACGCGCTGAAGGGAACGGATGTCGCGTTCGACGCGCGGATCCACGCGGCGCGTCCGCACCCGGGACAGGCCATCTCGGCCGCAAACCTGCGCGCGCTTCTGGCCGATTCACCGCTCCGCGAGAGCCACCGCGACTGCGGGATCGTCCAGGACGCCTACGCGCTTCGCTGCGCGCCCCAGGTGCACGGCACCGTCCGCGACGCCGCCGCGCACGCGCTCCGCGTCGTCACGACCGAGATGAACTCCGCGACCGACAACCCGATGGTCTTCGTCACCGGGCCGGACGGCGAGGGAGAGCTGGTTTCCGGCGGGAACTTCCACGCCGCACCCGTCGCCCTCGTCTTCGACATGCTGACCGCCGCAGCGACGGACCTCGCGTCGATTTCCGAACGCCGGACCGAGCGCCTGGTGAACCCGACCCTCTCCGGCGATCTGCCGGCCTTCCTCGTGGAGCAAGGCGGGCTGAACTCGGGTTTCATGATGATCCACGTGACGGCCGCGGCGCTCGTCTCGGAGTGCAAGGCGAGCTCGTTCCCCGCTTCGGTCGACTCGATTCCGACGTCGGCGGGCAAGGAGGACCACGTCTCCATGGGGCCGATCGCGGCGCGCAAGCTCGCGCGGAACGTGGCGAACCTCGAGAACGTCCTCGCTATCGAGCTCCTCGCCGCCGCTCAGGCGCTCGACCTGAGGCGCCCGCTCCGCTCGAGCCCCCCCCTGGAGGCCCTTCACGCCCGATTGAGAGCGAGGGTCGCCCCCTGGGATGCCGACCGCTACGCGGCCGTCGACATCGACACGGCGCGAGACGTCCTCGTCGCGGGAATCGACGACCTCCTCGCGGGCCTGGCGTAGGGTTCAGGACGGAGAGGCGACGGAGGCCGGCGAGAGCTGGTCGGCGAGGCGGAAAGGGAGCGACTCCACAGAACCGGGTTCCTCGAGGAAGTTCCGCCTCGGGAGCGCGCGGAGAGACAAGGGAAGAGGCGGAAGGCCTGAGCGCGGTGAAACGCGATTGAGGAGGAGGCCCGCCTGGCCCGGCCCCGACGGAAGGAGCTTTGCCAGCTCGGATGCCGTCCGGAGCGCCGAGCGGTCCGCGGAGGAGACGATGAGGTAGCGGGCGTCGGCGAGGAGCCCGCGGATGAGGACGCTCCTGTCGCGGAAACCGTCGTAAAGGCCGTCGAACGCCCGGAAGAAGTCGGCGAGGTCGGCGAGGAAGCTGAAACCGAGGTGCCGGTCGGCGAGGTGGAGAACGAACGCTGCCCCGCGGGAGGCTCCCGAGAGGGCCCTGGAGAGGAGGGAGTCGCCCCTCAGGAACCAGCGGAGCGCGTCGTTCTCGAGGAGCTCGACCATCCGCTGCGGCGCATTCAGGAAATCGATGCCGCGTGCGGCCGGAGCCGTGTCGAGGACGATCCGGTCGGTTCCGGGGTCGTTCACGTGCTCTGCGAGAGCTTCGACACCCATGTATTCAACGACACCGGGAAGGGAGCCGACGAGGCCGTCGTAGAGGCGGTTCTCGTGGATCCGCTTCAGCGAAGCCGGGGACGCCACGCGGGCGAGAAGCCTTTCGAAGGTCGCGCGAGGGTCGATCTGCAGGACTCGGAGCTCGGCCCCGCCGGATAGCGGCACCTCCACGGGGCGGTCGAGGGTTCCCGACAGGCCGAGCGCCTGCGCCAGGCGGCGCGCGGGGTCGACGGTCAAGACCAGAGTCCTCTGCCCGGACCGGGCCGATGCGATTCCGACGGCCGCGGCGAGGGTCGTCTTGCCGACCCCGCCGGGACCGGCGAGGACGACGAGCCGCTCGTCCCGGAGCGCCTCTTCGAGGTCGAGGTTCCCGGGACCCGGCGGGGCGGCGACGGTGCCTCGGCGTCGGGGAGGAGGAGCGCCCTCCAGCGCAGGCCGGAAGGCGGCGAAGAAGGCCTCGTCCGGGGCGAAGGGGCTTTCGGCGGAGCTGTTCGAGACGTCCAGCTCGGGGACGCGGAGGAGCGGCAGGTCTCCTCGGGGGAGCGTCTCCGCCCTTCCGCTCCGGCCGATTCGGTTGACGACGAGGAGGGCCGTTTCGAGGCCGGCCTTTTCTCGGGCCGCGTGGATGAGCTCCTCGGCCTCGCGGGCAGCGAACTCCGCTGGCTCGGCGACGGCGACGAGGAGGGCAAGGCCGCGATCCGAGAAGATCGCGTCGAGGTCCGAGGCAACGTGACGTATCGGCCCCGCCGGAACGGTCGCCATGACCGTCCTGGGCATCGAGAAGAGGGAGATGGCGTGGCCGGTGGCGGGGGCGTCGACGACGACGAGGTCGTAGTGGGGCTTCTTCTGGCGGAACAGCTCGCGGATCTTCCCGAGGAGGAGGAGATCGGCGAGACCGGGCGTGGCGTGGGTGAAGTACCGAAAGGTGGCCGAGGAGAGGATTCGGTTGGCGACGAAGCCGACCGGGGCGATGGTCCGGACGAAGTCCTCGAGAAGCGGATCGAACCGGGCCGTCAGGCCGTGAAGACCCGGCGCGAGCCGCGTCTCGGCATAGCCCGGGTCGGATCGGCCGAAAAGGGCCGCGGCGTCACCCCGGCCGTCCGTCGAAACGAGGAGGACGCGTCGTCCGGCGGCGCCGGCCCGGGCGGCCAGGGCTGCGGCGACGGCTGTCTTCCCGACGCCCCCCTTTCCGGAGACGAAGAGGAGCCGCGCGTCGGCGAGGCCGGAAAGCGGGTCGCCCGAGGCCATGGCCCATTCTCCACTCGATTCCGTTTCCGCGTTGCGGCGATAATGGAAACTCGCGCGCACGTCCTGGAACGGACGCCCGTCGGTGAGGGCGGAAGGGGCGCGTGCGGAGGGAGGGACGAATCGATGGCCGAGACGATCATCCGACAGCTCATGAGTCGTGGAGGGGAGCTCGCGACGGAGGTGACCAACACCCTGCTCGCGAACGAGGCGTTCGTCGAGATGCTCAAGAAGGGGATTGCCGTCAAGGAGATCGTCGACAAGCAGGTCGCCGACGCCCTGAAGCGGATGAACGTCGCCACGCGCAAGGACCTCGCCCGGATGGATGCGCGGATCGCGGCGCTCGAAGCCGAGCTCGAGGCTGCGAAGGCTCCGGAGCCGCGCAGCAAGCCGCGCAGAAAGAAGGCCGTCTGAGAGGGGTCCGCCCGTGACCGAGCCGGAAAAGAAGGCGGCGTCTCGAGCGAGGCGACGGCCCGAGGGGCAGGTGGTCGGATTCAAGCCCGCGGCGCCTGCGGCAGGAGCGCGGCCGAAGGTCGCCGTCACGGGCGGAAGCGGTTACCTTGGCGCCCGTTTCGTCCGGGCCCTCGCCGCGCGGGGCACGTGGGACATCGTCGTCCTCGACCTGGCGCCCGCGGCAAATACCCCTGTCGAGGTCCGCCACCGCTTCCTCGACCTGAACCTGCCCCATTCGGACGGGACCGTCTACAAGATCCTGAAGGAAGAGCGGCCCGACGTTCTCGTCCATCTCGCCGGCGTGAGGAGCCCCCTCAGGGACGCCGTCTACGCCCACGAGCTGAACTCCATCGGCACGCTGAACGTCTTCGGGGCCGCGGGCGAGGCGGACGTGAAGCGCCTCATCCACTACTCGACGACGATGGTCTACGGAGCGAGGGGCGACAACCCGGCCTTCCTCTCCGAGGACCACCTCATGCGCGCCGACGTTTCGGACCACTTCGTCCGCGACTCGGTCGAGGCCGAGAGGCACTGCCGCGACTTCGCGAGGCGGCACCCCGATGCGCGCGTCGCCGTCCTGCGCTTCGCGCCGATCCTCGCCGCGGAGCGGCGCGACTACAGGATCCGCTACCTCGAGGGCCCGGTCGCGCTCACGATGCTCGGCTACGACCCTCTCCTCCAGTGGTTGCATCCCGACGACGCGAGCGAGGGGCTCCTCCGCGCGCTCGATACTCCGGGAGCCCACGGGACATTCAACATCGCTCCGGACGGGGTCCTTCCGCTCTCATCGACCCTCCTTCTCTTCGGGACGCCGTCGATTCCGCTGCCGCACGGCGCCGCGTACTTCGCGGCAGAGGCGGCCTGGATCGCCGGCCTCGGCACCGCGCCCGGAGCGCACGCGCACTACATTCGCTACCCGTGCGTCGCGGCCAACGAGAAGGCGCGCGAGGTCCTCGGGTTCACCCCGCGGACGACCTCTCTCGAGACGGTCCTCGAGGCCGCCCGGGCTCGGCGGAGCGCCGGCCGCGCGATCGACTTCGAAGCGCTCGAAGAGGTCGCGCGGATGGCGGCCTACAGGCTCGAGCAGAGAATGAGACGGCCCGCCGCGGCGACGGCCCCAGGACCCGACGGGGGAGAGACGGCCGGACGTCCGGCCGCGACGAGGATGGCGTCATGAGCCAGCCGAATGCGGCCGCCGCCCCGCCGTTCGTCCCGAGCCTCGTGCCGGCATCTACGGACGAGGACCTCCTGCACGACGTTCTCGGAGAGGCGGGGAAGCTCCTCGTCGCGCACCCCGAGCTCGCCTCGCCGCGCGCGTGGATCGACCTCTGGAACCTCTTCCGCCACCGCAACCAGTCGCTCGACCTCGACGACTTCGGCTACGACGAGGCGGCGGCCAGGGTCTGGCACCCGCTCTTCGACTTCCTGTACCGCGTCTGGTGGCGTGTGACGCTCTCGGGCGTGGAGAACGTCCCGAACGAGGGACGGGCCCTCCTGGTGATCAACCATTCGGGAGTGCTGCCCTGGGACGGCGCGATGGTCAAGCACGGCATCGCGCAGGAGCACCCCACTCGCCGGAAGGCGCGACTGCTCGCCCTCGACATGTTCACGACGCTTCCGTTCCTGCAGCCCTGGCTGCGGCAGCTGGGAGAGGTCCGGGCCTGCCCCGAGAACGGGGAGAGGCTTCTTCTCAGGGAAGAGCTCGTCGCCGTCTTTCCGGAAGGGGTGAAGGGGGTCGGAAAGTACTTCCGCGACCGCTACCGCGTCGCCCGCTTCGGCCGGGGCGGTTTCGTCCGGCTCGCGCTCCGGACCCGCTCGCCCATCATCCCGATCTCCGTCGTCGGAGCCGAAGAGATCCACCCGATCCTGTTCCGCCCCGATTTCATCGGCCGGGCGTTCGGTTTTCCCTACTTCCCGATCACCCCGACGTTCCCGCTCCTGGGTGCGGGGGGGCTCGTCCCGGCGCCGACGAAGTGGTGGATCGACGTCGGAAAGCCCATCGACCCCGGCCTCGACCCGGCTTTCGCCGAGCGCCCGATGATCGTCAACGAGGTCACCGACGTCGTCCGCTCGACCATTCAGCAGATGATCGACTCGCGCCTGTCCCGTCGGGGAAACCTCTTCACCGGCGAGTAGCGGCCCCTCCTCAGCCCGCTGGCGATCCCGTCCGCGCCGCCTCCGGGCGGCGCGGCGCTTTCGAGAGGGAGACCGCGGGGCGCAATGCCATCCCGTGGCGCTCGAAGACCCGAGAAAGCCGTCCGTGCTCGGCGTCGAGCTTCTTCAGCGTGGAACGGTAGGCGTACTCGGCGATCCGGATCCGGCCCGACGTCCGCATGATGTTCCGCATGAGGCGGGGGAGCTCTTCGGGTTTCGGCTCGAAGAGGACGATGTCGGACTCGGGGTTCTCGCGCCCATACCGGGACAGACCGTACTGGAGCCGCGAATGGAGCGTGAGGCGGAAAACCTGGTCGAGGATCGAGAGCAGGCCGCGGCTCGCGAGCGCGCCCTGGTCGCGCCCGTCGGGGAGGAGTCCCTTCGCCAGGTCGTAGCGGGCCGGGACGATCGGGTTGACGCAGAGGACGAGGCCGCACCGCTCCTTCAGGGCGAGCGAGATGTGGGCGGTCTTCCTGACGCCGCCGTCGATGTAGTCGACGCCGTCGATCCGCACCGGTCGGAAGAAGCCCGGCAAGGCGCAGGAGGCGGCGACGGACCGCGAGATGGGGACGGTGTCGTTGCCGGGCTCGCCGAAGACGCGGGTCTCACCGGTGTCGAGCGCGACGGCGACGACGCGAAGCTTTCTGGCGAGGACCCGGAAGTCGTTCGTGCGGCCCTCCTCGGAGAGCCAGGTGGCGAGCCACGACTCGAGGCCGTCGAGGAGGAAGAAGCCCGAGGGGAGGAGGCCGGCGAATGAGGCGACGAGGTCCGTCACGGTCGCGTCCTGCCGGTTCTCGTAGAAGTCGTGGAGTGAGCGGGCGATCGTGACGGGGGCCGAGACGAGGCGCGAGGCGATCTCCCCGAGGTTCGGGCGGAAGAGGGAGAGCTGGTCGAGGTCGGAGGTGCGGGGGTGGGTCGCGTTCCGGAAGAGGACGGACGGCGAGACGCCGCTGGCCACGAGGGTCCCGACGTAGGAGCCGGCGGAAACGCCGACGAAGACGTCGCATTCCGTCAGGGAGAATCCGTCGAGCCGCTCTTCGAGGGCCGCGAGGACCCCGATCTCGTAGATCGCTCCGGTGACGCCGCCTCCGGCGCACACGAGGCCTCGCCGGAGCGGAAGGGCGCGGGCCGCCGTGCTCCCCCGGGAGGAAACGAGCTTCAGCTTTGGTGTGGTCACAGCTCCTCCGGAATGGAAACGGCGCCGGGCGGAACGCCCGGCGCCAGTCTATCCGGTCTCCGGGGGAGCCCCGGCTCAGGCCGTCTTGCGGGTCCGGCGGCGGGGCGCCGCCGGGTGGAGCGCATCCATCTTCCGGCTGAGACCGTCGACCTTCGCGATCAGGCTCTCGAGGTCCTTCTGCGTCGGGACGTTCAGGCGGTGCAGCGCGCTCTCCAGCGCGGGCTCGACGACGGCCGTGACGCGGCGGGCGACTTCGTCGGCGATCCGGCTCGCCTCGCGGGAGACGTCGGCGCGGACCGTGTCGATGTTCGACTTCGCGTTGCGGACGACGTCCTCGACGAAGTGCTTCGGGTCCTTCGCGATCGTCTCGCCCGTCTTCCGGACGTTCGAGGCGGCGGCGCGGACCGACTTCTCGACCTTGGCGGCCACGGTGCGGGTCTCGTCACGGACGACGCCGACCTTGTCGGCTGCGGACTTCAGGGCACGGTCGATCTGCGGCGGGACGTCGAAGGGGAGGGTCTTGCGGGCGGGAGCGGCGCGGCGGGCGGCTTTCCTGATCATGTCTTCTTCTCCTTCATTCGCGCAGGCGAGGGCCTGCCATCGGCTTTCGAGTGGTTCTTCGGCGGGGCGTCCTTCGGGAACGACGAGGCGGCGAGGGCCTCGAGGTGATCGAGCCGCTGTGCGAGCTCCTGGATCTCGGCGTGGACGGCGGGGGACGCTGAGGGAGAGACCTTCCGAACGAGATCGCGGACGCGGGCCACCACGTCGGAGAGGCTCTCCCGGAATACCGTGCCGACGTCGTCCCTCAGGCGGGCGCCCTCTTCCCAGGAGAGGCGGCCGCGGCCGACGAGCCCGGCGACGATCCGTTCCACGTCCTGCCGGGCCGTCTCGAGACGGCGCGTGACGGGAGCGAAGGTCTCCGCGATCCTGTCGGGCTGCGCGGCCATTCTCACGGCTCCGGCCATCCGCGAGGCACCGACGCGTTCGGCCACGCCCGCGACCGTCTCGGCCGCGTCGCTCCCTGCGCGCAGGAGCAGGGCGATGGCGTCGGAGGAGGCGGGGATGGAGACGCGCTCGGACGCGAGGGCGCGGGAAAGGATCCGGGCGGTGATGTCGTCGCCGGTGTCCGCCGCGATGATCCGGACGCGGTCGCCCTGCGCGACGCTTCGCGCGATGTCGTGGAGGGTGACGAAGCGTCGTTCGCTCTTCTCGTAGAGCTTCCGGTTCCGGTACCGGACGATTTCCCTGAGGCGATGGTTCATCGCGGGGAAAAATAACGCACCGCGTAATTCCTGTCAAGCAGGGCCTGTCGCTCGCGCGCCGCGCGAGACGCGTCGGACCCTGTCGGGACGAGGTGTCCGGGCCTTCGGGCCACGGACGCCGCGCGCTCCGGGCCGGGACTAACAGGATCCACCAATGAGCACCGTTTCCGCCCCAGCCCGCTACGCCCCGCCAGCCCTCCCGCGGGGCACGACGCTTCGCTGCCGCTCATGGCTCACGGAAGCGCCCTACCGGATGCTGCTGAACAACCTCGATCCCGACGTGGCCGAGCGTCGCGAGGACCTCGTCGTCTACGGCGGCTCGGGTAAGGCCGCCCGCAACCCGGCCTGCCTCGAGGCGATCCTGCGCGAGCTGGAGACGCTGGGTGACGAAGAGACGCTCCTCGTCCAGTCGGGCAAGCCCGTCGCGGTCTTCCGCACCCACGTGGACGCGCCGCGGGTCCTCATCGCCAATTCCAACCTGGTCCCGAAATGGGGGACGTGGGACGAGTTCCGGCGTCTCGAGGCTCTCGGCCTGACGATGTACGGCCAGATGACGGCCGGCTCGTGGATCTACATCGGGACTCAGGGGATCCTCCAGGGGACGTACGAGACCTTTGCCGAGGCGGGGCGGCGCGACCTGGGGTCCCCTGACGGCTCCCTGGCCGGACGGCTCGCCGTGACCGCCGGGCTCGGGGGCATGGGCGGGGCCCAGCCCCTGGCGGTCACGATGGGAGGGGGCACCGCCCTCGTCGCCGAGGTCGACGCCCACCGGATCGACCGGCGTCTCCAGACCCGGTACTGCGACGAGCGGATCGACGATCTGGATGCCGCCATCGACCGGGCCCTTGCGGCGCGCGATGCGAAGGAGGGCGTCTCCATCGGTGTGCTGGCGAACGCGGTCGACCTGCTCGCCCGGCTCGTCGAGCGGGGAATCGTCCCCGATCTCCTGACCGACCAGACGTCGGCGCATGACGAGCTGAACGGCTACGTCCCGCACGGGCTCCCCTACGCGGCCGCGCTCGCGCTCAGGGCCGCCGATCCTGCCGAGTACGGCCGCCGCGCCGTCGCGTCCATGGGCGAGCACGTGAGGCTGATGCTCGAGCTGCAGCGGCGCGGAGCCGTCACGTTCGACTACGGCAACAACATTCGCGCGCAGGCGATGAAGGCGGGGATTGCCGACGCCTTCCAGATCGAGGGCTTCGTCCCGAAGTACATCCGGCCGCTGTTCTGCCTCGGCAAGGGGCCGTTCCGCTGGGCCGCGCTGTCGGGCGACCCGGCCGACATCGCCGAGACCGACCGCGCCCTCGCGGAGCTCTTCCCGGAGAACACCGCTCTCCTGCGTTGGCTCGACATGGCGGCGAAGCGGGTCGCCTTCCAGGGGCTCCCGGCCAGGATCTGCTGGCTCGGCTACGGCGAGCGCGAGAAGGCGGGCCTCGCCTTCAACGAGCTCGTCCGCACCGGGAAGGTGAAAGCGCCGATCGTCATCGGCCGCGACCACCTCGATTGCGGCTCCGTCGCCTCTCCCAATCGCGAGACGGAGGCGATGAAGGACGGCAGCGACGCCATCGCCGACTGGCCGCTCCTGAACGCGCTCGTCAACACGGCGGCCGGGGCGACCTGGGTGTCGATCCACCACGGCGGCGGCGTCGGCATCGGGTATTCGATCCACGCCGGTATGGTGGTCGTCGCCGACGGCACCGACGCCGCCGCGCGCCGGCTCAACCGGGTCCTCGTGAGCGATCCGGGGATGGGAGTGGTGCGGCACGTGGATGCCGGATACGAGGAGGCCATCGCGTGCGCCGAGACCCACGGCGTGGCGATCCCGATGCGGCGTTGAAGATGCCCCGGGCGGCTGTGCCCCTCCTCGGCCTCCTCGCCGCGGCGGGGCTCGCGGGAGCGCTCGCGGCCCGACTCGGTCCCCTGCCGGAAGGGGCGGAAGGGCGACGCGCGGAGGGGCTCGAACGGCGGGCCGCCTTGGTGCTCGAGAAGGACGCGGCGCGACTTTCCGCGACGTCGAGGCGTCTCGTGCGGGATCCGGCGCTCCTCGAGATCGTCGAGGGAGGGAGCGGCGGAATCCGTCCGGGACGGCTTTTCTCCCTCCTCGGCTCGGCGCTCCCGAAGGAGAGCGGCTGGGGCGTCGTTCTGCTCGACCGGACCGGGGCTGCCGTGGCCTGGGCGGGGGAACCCGGAGACCTCCCGGCTCCATCCGCGCCTCGCGCCGGGAGCTTCTCGGCCACGTTCCGCGTCACGCAGTGGACCCTGGCCCACGATTCTCCGGTCGGCCGCAGTCCGGAGACGAGGGGGCATCTCGTCGTGACGCGCCGCCTTCCGACCGGCATCGTTCGACCCGACGTCCTCGACACGCACTTCCTGTCCGGCGTCCCGACGGTGCGTCGAGTACGAGTCCGCGCTTCGTCCGTGCCGGGCCGCCTCGTCGCCCTCTCCCTGGAACCGGCGAAGCCGGCTGTCGTGGAGGAGGACGTCCGCAGGAACGGTGCACGGCCATGGGCGCTCCTCGGTGCGCTGGCGGCGCTGGCTCTCGGCCTTGCCGCGCGCGCTCCTGCGACGGGGGTCGTGGCGGCGCGCCTGCTCCTTCTCCTGGCCGTGCCGTATGCCGAGACGGGGCCGTTCGCGCCGGTCCTGCCTGACGTCTCCGGGCTTCTGTCCACGCCCATCGACGTGGGTCTGACCGGCTTCGTCGCGCTCATCCTCCTTCGTTCGGCCCTGGTGTCGGGCCGCGAGTCCGTCAGCGGCACGGCGTCGAGAGCAGCGGCAAGAGCGGCGGCCGGAGTGGCGGCCGGTGCGGCCGCCCTCGTGCCCGCCCTACTGGGTCTCGCCGGCGGACGTTCGGCTCCGTCGGTCCTCCTCGGGCTGGGACTGTTCACGGGGCCGCCTGAAGCGCCGCTCGCCGCGGCGGGCCTGGTGGCTGCCTCGAGCGCCTTCCTGGGCCTGGCCGCGCTCCTGACGGCGACCGCGGCTCGCGTCGGGCGGACGGCGCTCGGCCTGGGTGCCGCGGGGCTGGCGCTCACGGGCTGGTCGTTCTTCGCCGTCCCTTCCGAAGCGTCGACGGCCGTCCTGGTCCTCGGGAGCGTGCTTCTCGCGGCGAGCTTTTCGGAGAAGATCTCGACGTTCCGGACGTCGGACCTCCTCTCGAGGTCGGTCGCCGTTGCGCTCCTCGTGGGGGCCGCGGCCTTCGTGACCGGGGCAGGAGCGTCGCTGGGGCGGATCCTCGGCACCGACGAGCGCCTCGAAAGGGCCGCAACCCGATCGAGTCTCGACCGGGAACGGCTCGAGGAAGAGGGGCCCGCTGCGTGGGAGGAGCGAATCGCGGGCGAGCATCTCTGGCCCTGGACTCCCGCCGGAAGCCGTACGCAGATGAGCGATCTCGCGCGCGCTCTCTGGCTTCGCGGACGGACCGGCGATTTCCCGGAGCCGGGGGATCTCCTCACCGTTCGGGACGAGGATGGAAGAGTCCTCTCTTCCTTCGGGACGATGCGGCCCGGAGACGAGGGGAGAGGGACGGCAATCGGACTGAGGCTTCCCGTCCCCGGGACGGTCGGCGTCCTGTCGCGGGTGCCGTGGCCCGACGCGGACGAGGAGGACCCCCTGCTCGTCGCCCTTCTCGGCGAACCGACCTGGGCGGACCGTCCGGTCGAGCGGATCGACTTCGACGGTGCGGGACGTCCGCTTGGACGGGGACGTCTCGAGAGGTCGGACCTATCGGAGCCGCTGCTGATCGCGGCTCGTCGCGAAGGTACCGCGTGGGGGACGGAGGTGTCGGGAGGGCGACGGTGGAGAATGACGGTCCGAAGCGCGGGGAGGGGTTTCGTCGGATGGGGCATCGAGATCCCGTCGCCGATCCTCGCGCTCGGGTCCGCCGTCGCCGCCGCGGAGATGGCCCTGCCGTTCGCCCTCCTCGTCCTCTTCGGGGGGGACCTCGTCGTTCTCGGGCGCGCTCGCGTCCGGCGCCGCGTCGGCTTGGGCGGACGGGTGTTCGGGACGTTCCGGGGGCGGCTCGCTCTCGCGCTTCTCGTCTCCGGCGCCCTGCCCCTGGCCGCCGGCGCGGTGATGGTTCGCACCGCCCTCGATCGCTCGTCCGCACGCTCTACGGAACGGCGGGCGCTCCAGCTCCTGACGGAGGGGCGCCGGCTTCTCGAGGAGAGGGTCGAGGGGACGCCGTCCCCCGCAGAGCTGAACCGCGCGGCCTCGGTCGTCGGCGTCGACCTCCTCCTTTACCGTGACGGTGCCCTCGCTGCCGCTTCGCGGGCCGTCCCGGTGGCGGCGGGCCTGGCGCCGGAACGGCTCGCCTCGCTCGTCGCGGCCGCGCTCGCGAACGGGGCGAGCGAAGACGCGGTCCTGCGCGCTCCCGTCCGGCCCGGCGCGAGGCGGGTGGCGGAGGCGGCGGTGACCCTGTCGAGAGAGGAACGGACCACGCTCGCCGTCGTCCTCGGCGAGGACGCTGCAGGGCGCGATGCGGTGGATGGGCTCGTCCTCCTCGCCGCGGGTGTCGCTCTCGGAGCCTTCGCGCTCGGAGGGCGAGGGGCTCTCGAGCTTTCGAGGCCGCTCGAGGATCTCGTCGCCGCATCGGAACGCGTCGGAGCCGGCGAGCCGCCCGGGCCGATCCGGACGCCGGAGACGGTCGACCTCGCGCGGCTCGTCGAGGCGTTCAGCGCGATGTCCGAGCGGGTCAGGGAACGAACGGAGCTCCTCGAGCGCGAACGGGAGGCGGCCGTCAGCGTTCTCGGAAGCCTGACTCCGGCGGCTGTTCTGTTCCGCGACGAGGACGGGCGCGTTCTCTTTTCGAATCCGGCGGCCGACGCCCTCCTTCCCGGCGGAGCACGGCTCTCCGAGCGGCTCGCCGCTCCGATCTTCGCCCCCGTGCTGGCGGCGCTCGGTCACGCGAGGCCGTACGAGACGAGAGTGTCTCTGCAGGTGGAGAGCGGCGAGACGGTCCTTCGTGTCGTCGTGGCCGACCTCCCGGCCGACACCGAAGGGCACCGGACGGTCCTGCTCCTCGAGGACCTGACCGACTTCACGCGCGCCGAGAGGCTCGAGACGTGGGTCGAGGCGGCCCGTGCAGTGGCCCACGACATCAAGAACCCCCTGACGCCGATTCGGCTGACGGCGGAGAGACTCGTCCGGAGTGCGGAGCGAGGTACGCCTCCGGACGCCCCGAGGATCGTCGAGGCGGGGAAGACGATCCTGAGGCAGGTGGATCTCCTGACCGAGCGGACGGGTCGCCTTTCCCGTTTCGCGAGCCCCTCCGCTCCGGAGAGGACGCTCCTGACCGGAGGGGCGCTGGCGGCGCTCCTCGCGGAGGTCTCGTCCGATTTCTCCGCTCACGCGACCGTCCGGGTCTCGTGGAGAGCGGAGGAGGGACTTCCGGACGTCGTCGTGGACCACTCGCTGCTGCGCGACGCCGTGTCGAACTTCGTCCTCAACGCGGTCGAGGCGCTCGAGCAGGCCGGGGGGCACGTCGAGGTCGCGGCCAGGCCGGCCGGCGGGCCGCGCGGAGGCCGCGGAGTCGAGGTGACCTGCGAAGACGACGGGCCCGGTGTGCCCGAGAACGACCTCCACCGGATCTTCGACCCGTCCTTCTCGACGAAGTCGCGCGGTTCGGGGATGGGCCTAGCGGCCGCACGCCGCGCCGTCGAGGAGCAGGGAGGGCGACTTCTCGCCGAACGCTCTCCGCTGGGAGGGCTTCGAATCGGCTTCGTCCTTCCGGCAGCCGGCTGATATCATTTTTCACGATGCCCTTCGAAACCAAGCTCCTCCGCCGCCTCGCCGTCGGCCTACTCGTGCTCGGTGCGCTCGGTGCAGGAGCGTGCAAGAAGGGTCTGCCGCTCGTCGGTCGAGGTTCCTCGGCGCCGCCGCCTCGCGAAGATGCACTTTTCCTGGCGGAGGCCCCGGCGGTCGTCCCGGAGGAGCTCGCTTCCGAGTTCGACGCGATGGGGATTCGCCGCCTTTACGTCACGGCGGCGTCGCTGACGGGTGGGGGACAGGTCCGTCCTTTCCCGCCTCCGCCCAGCTCGATCCAGCGGCCGGTCGTCCTCGTCCTGATGGGGGAGCCGGGTGCCGAGGGGGGCCTGAAGGCAGCCCGGCCCGAGGGGCTTGGCGAGGCCTGGGCCGCCGGTGCCGCCAAGCTCGTGGCCGAAGCGAAGGGGTGGGCTCAGGTCACCGGCGTCCACATCCACCTCCTGCCGGCGCCGACGGACGCTCCGGCCCTCGCCAAGGCGCTTTCCGTCCTCAAGTCGCGATTGAAGGGGCTCACGGTTTCGGTGACGTTGCTGCCGGGGGCGCCCGAGGGAACGTGGGAGCCGCTCGAGGGGGCTGCCGACGAAGCGCTCGTGTTCTCATTCGGTCGGCGTCCCGAGACGGCCGACACCTTCGTTCGGGAGATGTCCCAGGAGGAGGCGAAGGCCTTCCCCATTCCGTTCCGGCTCCTGCTCGTCCCGGGTGGCTACGGGGTCGCGGGTGTGGGTGCCACGGCTCGTCGTCTCGCCGACGGCGAGATCGACAAGCTCTCGGAGGACCGGAACCTCGACTTCGACTTCGCAGCCGTCCTCTCCAGCGATCCCGGAAGCATCTACAACTTCAAGCCGCGGGCCAGTTACGAAAAGGCGAAAAACCTCCTGTCGGAGGACGGCGGACGTGCCCGGTTCGACCTGCTGCCCTTCGCCGACCTCGTGCGCTTCGTCTCGACGACCTCCCGGTGGAGCGCGCCGCGCCTCGCAGGCAGAGTCTTCCTCCTCGACGGCGTGCCTCGGGACGGCCGCCTGAGCGGCTACCCGGCGGTCCGGGCCCTCCTGACGGGAAAGCCCTGGGAGCCGAGCCTCTCCGTGGAGCCGGCGGAAGGGACCGGAAGGGGCGGCGAGGTGTGGCTGCGCGTGTCGAATCCCGGCCCGACGCCGAGCGAGCTGTCGCGTTTCGGGAACCAGGTCACGATCCGGCTCGAAGGGGGCGTCTTCACCGCCCTCGGCGCCGGTGACTTCGACCGTTACGAGATCTTCGCCTCGGCCCGGGACATGACTCAGGCCGCTCCGTTCGGCCGGGCGTCCGCGTGCCGGCTCTTCGAGAACTTCTTCGCTCCCGAGGAGGCGAACGTGGTCGGGCCGATTCGAGTGGCCGGGGGCCGGCCGCGCGCGTTCGTTTCGTACCAGCTCACCCTGCCCGACGGACGAACCCTGACCGGGGCCGAGACGGAGGTCGCCATCTCGTCGGCGCCCGCACGGGCCAAGGCGTCGAGCACCCCGAAGCCGAAAAGTCAGCCCCCGATCCCCAGGCTGAAGAGACGCTGACGGAGCGGGGGCGGCCCTCGCGAATGCGGCGACCGCGACCAGCCTCCGATCCCCAGGCTGAAGAGACGCTGACGGGGGCGCTCCCTCTCAGGCGTCGGGGAGAAGGCCTCTCTCGGCGATCGCCGCCTCGGCGATTCTCACGGCCAGGAGTGCCCCGGGACGTCGAAGGTCGTCGGAGGCGAGGAAAAGGCGGCTCGCGGTACCCGCAGAGGACGAGCGTATGAGGAGCGTCTCGTCGCGGCCAGCGGCGTCGAGGATTCCGGCCGGCCCGTCGACGTCGGCTTCGGCGAATCCGCGACCCGTGGCCAGGAGGGCGGACCGGAGGGCCTCCGGTCCGGGTGCATCACCGTCGAAGCGAACCTCCAGCCGCAGCGTCGTCCCGTGGAAGACGCTGGCGCGGGCCGAGAGGACGCCGATGGGGAGGTCGCGGCCGAGGAGGGCCCGGACGTCTTCGGCCACGCGGGCTTCGAAGGCGTCCGTGTCGGCCGGCGAGTAGATGTTGAAGGCGCTCTGGGCGCCGAGGGTGTCCTTCGGGATGCTCCGGAACGAAGCGACGGCGATGGCCTGCTGGAAGAGCTCGTCGAGGGCGTCCTTCCCGAGGTCGCTCGCCGGCCGGTCGATCGCCACGGTCACGGCCTGAACCGGGCGGAGGGTGTGGAGCGCCGCGACGGCGTCGGCGAGGACCGTGGCCGCCGGATCGCGCAGGATGAGGTGGTCACCCACGGGAAGCGGAGACGGCACGACCCCTCGGACGGCATCGACGAAGGCCCCCTTCAGCCTCTGCCCCGAGAGATCGATGACGAGGCAGCCGTCCGAGCCGCGGAGGGAGAGAAACCGGTTGGTGGCCCGGGCCGGGCCGCAGAGGAACGCGATCTGACAGGTGGAGAGGCCGTCCGGCTCGAGGGCCGCCACGTAGGCTGCCTCTCCGTCGTCTTCGGTCAGTAAGCCGGAGGTGGGGTCGCCGGTCTGGAGGAGGTGAAGGTGGGCGGCCGGGAAACCGCGTTCGCGAAGGACGGCCTTCACATCGCGGCCGGCGAGAGTTCCCGGGTCGACGAGGGCAACGGAGAGGCCCCTCACGCCGGCGCTCCGGCCGCGGGTGGCGCCTTGCGGCGGAGGAGCGCCGTGACGAGACGCGCTACGGGTGCCGAGAGGGCGTAGACGAGGGCGATTCCGGCGAGGCAGACGACCGGGCGCCACGCCGCGACGGCGGCGACCAGAAAGCCGATGAGCGGAACGAGACGGGCCGAGCGGCGCGAACGGACGTCGACGTCTTTGAAGGAGCGATATCGGAAGGTCGAGACCATCAGGAAGCCGAGCAGGAGGGTGATCGCGACGAAGGCCACCGCGATCCGAGGGTCGGGGAGCGGTTCGGGCAGGACCCAGATGAGCCCGCAGAGGGCTCCCGCCGCGGCCGGGATGGGGAGGCCCACGAACCACCTCTTGTCGACGACGTTGAGCTGGACGTTGAATCGGGCGAGCCGGCACGCTCCGCAGACGAGAAAGAGAAACGAGGCGACGAGGCCGAGCCGGCCGTAGGCGCCGAGAGCCCAGTGGTAGACCAGGAATGCCGGGGCGAGGCCGAAGGAGAGGACGTCTGCGAGCGAGTCGAGCTGCTCGCCGAACGCCGACGTCGAGCCCGTCATCCGCGCCACGCGGCCGTCGAGCGAGTCCAGGAAACCGGCCAGGAAGATGAGTCCCGCGGCGAGGTCGAACCGTGCGTGGACCGTCGCGTCGAGCGACAGGAAGCCGCAGAAGATGTTTCCGACCGTGAAAAGGGCCGGAATGACGTAAACGCCGCGGCGGACGCCGCGGCGCTGAACCTCTTGGGAGGCTCCAGTCATGGATGTGTCGACGGGACCGTTCCTGTCGAGCGCGAGCGGGCCCTAATGGGGCGCTCCCACGCGGGCCCTGTGCTCACGAGCGATCTCCTCCATCCGATCCTTCACGATCAGCTTCTGTTTCTTGAGGCGCTTCTCCTCGCCTTCCTCGTCGGACGAGAGGAACGTCTTGGAAGCGAGCTCGGCGAGCCGCTTCTCGAAGTCGTGATGGGTACGGACGAGGTTCTTGAACTCCTCGTGGGACTGGGCCAGCTCGCGCTTCAACTCTTCGGTCAAAGTCGGCATGAACACCTCCTCGAAGTGGATTTCGAAAGAGCCGCAGCGAGTCTCCCTTTTTCGAAGGGGCAGAGTCAAGGTCAAGGTCGCCGAGGTTGCAGAAACAACGACATGACGAGCGCGTCCTCGCCATCGGCATAGTACTGTGGGCGTCGCCCCACCTCCCGGAACCCGAGCAGCATGTAGAAGTTGCGGGCCGGCAGGTTCGAAGGTCGGACCTCGAGGAAGATCTCCTCGGCCAGGATCCGGGTGGAGAAGTCGAGGACTTCCTTCATCAGGATCCCGGCGATACCCCGGCGGCGATAGGGGGGGTCGACCGCGATCTTGTTGACGTGGATCTCGCCCGCGGCAAAGGCGCAGAAGACATAGCCCACGAGCCTCCCGTCTGAGGCGCGTACGACCCGGTTGAACCGATGGGCCAGCCCCACCTCCGAGGCGAAGAACTCCCTCCTCCAGGGCACGGGGAAGGAGATCCGCTCCAGCTCCGCAACGGCATCCAGATCGGTCGGGCGGACGTCCCTCACCGTCAGCGTCTCGGCGAGCGCGCTCATTCGGGTTCCCCCCTGCCGAAACGCTCGACGGCGGACGGAAGGCGGCCGTAAACGAGCGTTCCCGGCTCTCCCTCGGGAGCGCGCCGGGCGAGCGAGGCTGCACTCGGGGCCAGAAGGAGCGCCACCGACCCGACGTCGATCGCCGGGACGCCGTCGCGATCGGCCTCGACGGACGCGTCGTCCCTCGGAAGCCGCTCGTCGAGCAGCGAAAGAACCCCGTTTCGGCGGCGTCGCCGGTGGACTTCTCCGCGCAACGCCTCCAGGAGGAAATCGACGTCCGGCGGGACGGGGATCGCTTCGGAGGCGGCCTCGAAGGTCCGAATCGGCACGAGCGAGGCGCCTGCAGCCCGGGCGAGGCCTCGGGAGAAGGCCAGCGAGGAACGGAGCCCGGTGAAGGAGCCCGGGCCCGAGACGACGGCGATCCGGTCGAGGTCGGCAGGGAAGACGCCCACGCACGCGAGCAGCGAAGCGACTGCAGGCGCGAGCGCTTCGGCTCCCAGCCGCGGCAGCTCGACCGTCCGCGGCGCCCCGTCGTCGAGCACGACGGCGATGGACGGCCGGGGGGTCGCCGTGTCGATGGCGAGGAGCCTCATCGGCGTTCCCTCGATGCTAGCATCGCCCCCCTTCCGATGCGGACCACCCCGATGCTCGAGCAGTACTGGGCGCTGAAGAGGGAGGTCCCGGACGCGATCCTCCTCTATCGGCTCGGCGACTTCTACGAGATGTTCTTCGAGGACGCCGAGGTGGCCGCGCCGCTCCTCGGCCTCGTCCTTACCGCCCGTCACCGCGATACCGACGTCGAGGCTCCGATGTGCGGGGTCCCGCATCACGCGCTCGAGTCCTACGTCGCCCGACTGGTCGGCGCTGGCCGGAAGGTCGCGATCGCCGAGCAGGCCGAGGCGCCCCAGAAGGGAAAGACCCTCGTCGCGCGCGCCATCGTTCGCGTCATCACGCCCGGGACGCTCGTCGACCCGGAACGGCTGGACGCCCGGCAGGCGAACGACCTCGCGGCGATCGTCCTCGGAGGCGAAGCGCCGGCCCTCGCCTACCTGGACCTCTCGACGGGAGACTTCTCGGTGATCCGCCTCGAGGGCACCTCGCCCGGCGAGATGCTCTCCCGGCGCACCGCGAAGGAGCTCGTCGCCTTCCCGTCCGAGCGGGAGGCGGTGGCCCGCCTGCTCGAACCCCTCGGCCCCGATGCCCCTGTCCTGTCGGTCCTCGCCTCCGAATCGCCGCGAGGCCGCAGCGCGGCGGATCTCCTCGAGGGGCACTTCCGGACGTCCACGCTCGCCGGCTTCGGTCTTCCCCCGTCAGGCTCGCTCGTCGACGCCGCCGCGGCCGTCCTCGCCTACGCCCGCTCGACGCAGAAGGCCGACTGCGCCCACGTCACCACCCTCAGGACCGGGTCTGCGGGCGAGGGCCTCGTCGTCGACGCCGTCACGCAGGGGCACCTCGAGCTCTTCCGCTCGCTCCGCGACGGGGGACGGACGGGAACCCTCCTGTCCGTCGTCGACCGGACCGGGACTCCTTTCGGGGCGCGCGCTCTTCGTCGCATCCTCGAGCAGCCGCTGGGCTCGAAGGAACCGATCGAGGAGCGCCTCGACGCCGTCGAGGAGCTGGTCCGGGCCCCATCGCGCCTCGAGCCCCTCCGCGCCGCCCTTGCGACGCTTCCCGACCTGCCGCGGCTCCTCGCCCGCGTCGCCGTCGGAAGCGCGACGCCGAGGGACCTGAGCGCACTCGGCCTCGGCCTGTCCCGGGCCGCCGCGCTCGCACCGACTCTCGACGGCTCCGTCTCGGCGCTCCTCTCGCCGGGCGGTGCGGCGTTTCCCTTCGGCGTTCCCGACGCCCTTGCGGCCCGCATCGCCTCGTCGCTCGTCGAGACACCTCCCATTTCCTCGAGAGAGGGCGGTCTCGTCCGCGATGGTGCGGACGAGGTCGTCGACGGTCTCCGGAAGCTTCGCCTCGACGCCGCGACGCTCCTCGGTGAGCTGGAAGCCGCGGAACGCTCCCGTCGCGGCATCCCGACGCTCCGCGTAAAGTTCAACCAGGTCTTCGGACACGTCTTCGAGGTGCCCGGATCGGCCAGGTCGAAGATCCCGGAGGACGTAGTGAGGAGGCAGACGCTCGCGTCGGTCGAGCGCTACGCCACGGCCGAGCTCGTCGCCCTCGACGAGAAGCTCCGGTCGGCCGACGGGAGGCTCGCCGAGCGCGAGGCGGAGATCTTCCGCGGCCTCTGCGACGCCGCGACGGCCGAAGCGGACGCCGTGGGAGCGCTCTCCTCCCGCCTCGGGCTTCTCGACGTCCTCGCATCCCTGGCCGGCGTGGCCCGCGCCGAACGCTGGTGCCGACCCCGCATCGTCGACGAGCCGACCCTCTCGATCGAAGGCGGGCGCCACCCGGTCGTCGAGGCGCTGCGCCGGCGCGAGTCGTTCGTCCCCAACGACACGGAGCTGGGGGGCGACGCGCACGTCGTCATCCTGACGGGCCCCAACATGGGGGGGAAGTCGACGTACCTGAGGCAGAACGCGCTCGCGGTGCTCCTGGCGCACGCGGGGTCGTTCGTTCCGGCGGCGGCGGCGACGGTCGGCCTCTGCGACCGGATCTTTACCCGCGTCGGCGCCTCCGACTCCCTCGCCCGCGGCGAGTCGACCTTTCTCACCGAGATGGCCGAGACGGCGCACATCCTCCGTCACGCGACGGCCCGCAGCCTCGTCGTCCTCGACGAGATCGGGCGCGGGACGGCGACGTTCGACGGCCTGTCGCTCGCCTGGGCGATCGCCGAGCACCTCCACGACGCGCCGGGCGCGCCGGCGCGGGTCCTCTTCGCGACGCACTACCACGAGCTCACCGAGCTCGCCCTCGTGCGCCCCGGCGTGAAGAACCGGACGATGGCGGTGAAGGAGTGGAAGGGCGAAGTCGTCTTCCTTCGGAAGGTCGTGGACGGCGTCGCCGACCGCTCCTACGGCGTCCAGGTGGCGAAGCTCGCGGGGATTCCCGCCGCCGTGACCGAGCGGGCGAAGGAGATCCTCCGGAACCTCGAGAAGCAGCAGCTCGACATCGGCGGTCGGCCACGCCTTGCCGAGCATGCCGGCGCTCCGCCGGCGTCGGACGTCCAGCTCGACCTGTTCCGCGGTCAGGAGGAGGTCGTCGTCGACGCGCTCCGGAGGCTCGACCTCGACACTCTCACGCCACTGGCGGCGTTGAACGTCCTCGCCTCGCTTCGGGCGCGGCTGGAAGGATCGGAATGAGCGGAGCCTCGCGTCTCGTCGTCGGCCTCGAAGGTCCCGGCCTCACTCCCGACGAGCGTTCGTTTCTCGCGGTTCGCCGGCCGCTCGGCGTGATCCTCTTCGAGCGCAACCTCGTGTCGGCCGCACAATCCGCGATTCTCGTCGAAGAGATCCGGGCCTCCTGCGACCCTTCTCCGCTCTTGTTCGTCGACCAGGAAGGGGGACCCGTCGACCGGATCGGTCCCCTTCTCGGAGTCTCCTTCCCTTCGGCGGCCTCGCTCTCCGACAAGGGCGTCGACCGGATCCAGGAGTGCGCGTACCTGATGGGGCGCGCGGCACGCCTCCTCGGCTTCGACGTCGACTTCGCCCCTGTCCTCGACCTGGCGATCCCCGGGGCCGGTGAAGTCGTCCTGGCCGGACGCTCTTTCGGGTTCCACACCGAGGACGTCGTCCTCGCCGGGACGGTCTTCCTGTATGGCCTCGCCCGGGCGGGCGTCGTCTCGTGCCTCAAGCATTTCCCCGGCCTCGGGCGCGGCCCCGTCGACTCCCACGTGGCGCTTCCCGTCGTCGATGCCCACGACGTCGACCTGATGGTGACCGACGTCGCCCCCTTCACGAAGCTGGCCCGCGCCTCGGACGGCGTCCTGGTGGGGCACGCGGCCTATCCCGGTTTCACGGGCGACGAGACCCCCGCGTCCCTCTCGCCCCGGATTCACGCGATCCTCAGGGAGCGCATCGGCTGGGACGGCGTCGTCTACTCCGACGATCTCGGGATGGGGGCTCTCGGCACGAGGAGCCTCGAAGAGCGCGTTTCGGATGCGGCGCGCGCCGGTTGCGACGTCCTCGTCGTCTCGGCCCGCCTCGCCGACGCCCGGGTGGCGGCCGACCGCCTCGAGGCCGAAGGCCTCGCGGATGAGCCCGAGGCCCTCGCCCGGATCGCTGCGCTCAGGCGGCGCGCCGGCGGATTTCCCCGGACGCCATACGGCCCGGAGGCGTGGATCGCTCTCCGGGCCGAAACGGAGTCGTGGCTCGAGGAGCTGGCGAAGCCGCGCGTCTCGCGGAGCTTCGACGGCCCGTTTCCGCTCTAGAACGGAACGCTGTCGTCCGGGTCGTCCGTCCCCGCGGGTTCGGGCGCTCCGGGACCAGCCGGGACGGCGCCGCCTCGGGCGCCGTCGGGCCGGCCGCCGAGCATGCGCATCTCGCGCGCCTTGACCTCCGTCATGTACTTCTTCTGACCGGTCTCCTTGTCGTCCCAGCTCCGGGTCTGGATGGAGCCCTCGATGTAGACGAGCTGCCCTTTCGAGAGGTAGCGCTCGCAGACCTGCGCGAGCTTCGGGTCCATCACGACGACCTTGTGCCACTCGGTCCGTTCCTGCTTCTGACCGCTCGTCTTGTCGGTCCAGCTCTCGGACGTCGCGACGCTCAGCTTCGCCATCGTCGAGCCGGAAGGCAGCGCCTTGATCTCCGGATCGCCGCCGAGGTGGCCGACGAGAATGACCTTGTTCACGGAACCCGCCATTGGTGTCCCTCCTCCGCTTCCGAACTGAATGGCGCTCGAGGATATCAGAGGCATCCCGGGCGTTCGGACCGGCCGGCTGAGACAATGTCAGAGTGATCCTGCTCCTCCAGCGAGTCTCTCGCGCCGCCGTCCGGGTCTCCGGCGAGACCGTCGGGGAGATCGGGCGCGGTCTCCTCGTTTTCGCGTGCGTCGAACCGGGCGACGGTTCCGACGCGATGGACGACGCGGCCCGAAAGACGGTCGAGCTGCGGGTCTTCGAGGACGATCAGGGGAAGATGAACCTCGACGTGACGCAGGTGGGCGGCGCGGTGCTGGCCGTTTCCCAGTTCACGCTCGGAGCCGACCTTTCACGCGGGCGGCGGCCCGGCTTCGAGGGGGCTGCGCGCCCCGACGAGGCGAAGCCGCTCTTCGAACGCTACCTTGCGGTCCTTCGAGCCTCGGGAGTCACCGTGGCGACCGGGAGCTTCGGGGCCGCGATGGAGGTCGAGCTGGTGAACGACGGTCCCGCCACCTTCTCGTGGCGAACGAAACGGCGCGAGGTCGGTTCCGAAACGATACGGCACCGGAACTAGGCTGATCACGAAGATCACCAGGACCAGAACGGCGAGGGCGACTCGCCGGGGACCGAGCGGTGACCCGGCGTCGCGGAGCTGGGCCCGGCCAAATCGGCTCATGACGATCACGATGACTGCCCAGAGCCCCCAGGCCGGAAAGAGGAACCATCCGGCCGCGGCCAGCACGGCGACGAGAGGCCAGCGTAGCGCCCTGTGCGCGACGGGCGAGACTGCGAAGAGCGTATGGCCGCCATCCAGCTGTCCAGCCGGAATCAGGTTGAGCGCGGTGACGAGGAAGCCGAACCAGGCGGCGAAGAAGGTCGGATGCTCGAGGACGTGGACGCTCGTGAAGGTATGTCCAGTCAGGAGTATCTGAAGGCCCTTTACCACCAGGGGGTAGCCGAAAAGGACGGACCCCGGCGACACGGGCTCGAAGTTCAGCCGGGTGTGGAGGATCCCGTAGCAGGCGAACGGGAGCGCGACTGCGAACCCGGCAATGGGACCAGCGACGGCCATGTCGAAGAGCGCTCGCTTGTCGCGAATCGGTTCCCGGATCCTGATGACCGCTCCGAATGTCCCAGGCATGACGATGAACGGCTGGATCGGCAGAATCAACGGCAAGAAGAACGGCGGTGACGCGTCCAAGCCGTAATGACGGCAGGTCAGGTAGTGACCGAGCTCGTGAGCGAGGAGGATGAGCAGCAGGGGGACGGAGTAGCCCAAACCGGCGAGGACGAGACTCGAGGTAATTCCGAGGAGGCCGGAGCGCGGATCGACCGGGGCGAGCCGCGGGTCGTATCCAGCAGCGAAACCGATCCCGACGATGGTCGTCGTCACGAAAGTCGCGAGAAACAGTAGGGCGTGAAGCCACCACTTTTCCCGGCGTGGCCGTGGTTCGAACGGGGCCGGCGGCGCGTAGGAAACCGCAGGGGACGGGGGAAAGGAAGGGAGCGGCGGCTCGGAGCTGCTCAGGCCCGCTCCGGGGAGGCCGCGACCGGTTCAGCCGCAGGTTCCTCGACCGTCATCAGGTCGCGAAGCTCCTTCCCGGGCTTGAAGCGGATGGTGAAGCCGGGGGGGATCTCCACCTGCTCGTCCGGGCGCTTCGGGTTCCGGCCGATTCCCTTCTTGCGCCGCTTGACGAGGAAAACCCCAAAACCGCGGAGCTCGATGCGTCCTCCCGTTGCCAGGGAGTGGCGCATCGTCTCGATGATCGTCTCGACGGCAAGGGCCGCCTTGTTCCTCGCGACGCCCGTCTCCTCGGTCACGCGGTTGACGAGGTCGTTCTTGATCATTCGAGCGAAGTGTAAATCAAGTCGGGTCTAGAGGCTGCGAAGCCGGTTCTTGAGCAGGAGGATCTCGAGAGCGATCGCCGTGAGCGCTCCGAGGCGCTTGAGCTCCATCGCCTTCGGCGGGGCTTCGCCGGCCCGGGCCTCACCGAGGAGGAAGAGGACGCTCTTCCCCTTCAGCGTCACGGGAACCGCGGCGACGACGGCCGGGAAGGTCGCGCCGAGCGCCTCGAGGACCCGGCGGTTTCCCGGAAGGTCCGGGCAGGGGCCGACGTAAAAGCCGTCGGTGTTTCTGAGCGAGGCGAAGAGGGACGGCTCGGAGAAAGCGACGGAGAAGGACCGAAGGCCCTCGGGCGGTTCCGGAACCGCGGCCCACCCGATGACCCGGTCGGCTTGGGCGATGAACAGAGCGGCTCGCTGCAGCAGGCGACCGGCTTCCCCGAGGACGGCCGCCGCAATGTCGTCCCGCGAGTCCGCCTTCGCGAGGCTCGCCACGAGATCGGCCGGTGCTTCCTCCTCGACGAGGGGCGAGGTCTCCTCGCCTCCCACCGCGCTCGTCGGTTCGGCGGACGCGGTCGCCAGATCGGCGGCGGATCGAAGACTTCGCTCCTCGTGCTCTCCCAGCTCGATCTCGATGGCGGGTGAGTGCAGGAATCGTGATGCCGCGAGGGACTCGACGACGGCGGGTGCCTCGAGAATCACGGCCGGCACGAAGGTCTCGGGCTGTGGGGCCTCGGGGGCCGGGCTCGGAACGGTGGTGGCCGAATCCGCGGAGAGCGGCCGCTGGACGGCCGACGACGGGCGAAGGAACGGCTTCGGCGTCTTCGGCGGGGCCACGGCGACCATTCCACCCCCCGCGTCGATCCGGGCGGCGAGATTCGCGTATCGAGGGTCGACCGTGACGCCGTAGTGCTTCGAGAGGGCGACCTGGATCCTCACGTCGAGAGAGACGAACGGGCTGATGGCGAGGCCGGTGAGAAAGGAGATCTCGTCGAGGGCGGGGAGGTCTTTCGGATCCCGCATCGCGAGGGAGAGATTTCGGCCGAGGCGCCGGAAAGGGAGGACGAAGAGGCTCGCCGCGAGCTTCGCCGGCACGAGACGGAGGATGTCGGGGCGAATTTCGTCGAGATCGGCCGCGGAGCAGGTGGCGACGCCGTGCTGCACGGCGAGCGCGCGCAGGAGGAGGTCCTCCCGGATTCCGCCCAGCTCCAGGAGGTTGGTGCAGAGCCGCCCGCGCTGGCGAACCTGCTGGGCGAGCGCTCGGTCCCGGAGCTCCGCCGAGACCGCTTTCCCTCCGACCAGAATTTCCCCGATCCGACGTCGCACCGGGAGAATCTAGCAGGAACGGGGGCCGCCGCCGGTTAGAATTCGATGGTCATGACGGCAAGACCACTCAGAGTCCTCGTAGCGAAGCCCGGCCTCGACGGCCACGACCGCGGCGCCAAGGTCGTCGCGCGTGCCCTGCGCGACGCGGGAATGGAAGTCATCTACACCGGCCTTCGGCAGACCCCCGAGCAGATCGCGGCGGCGGCCGTTCAGGAAGACGTCGACGTCGTCGGCCTCTCCATCCTCTCCGGGGCCCACAACGTCCTCGTGCCCGAGGTCATCGCGGCCCTCACGCGCCGGGGCGCCGAAGGAGTCTCGGTCGTCGTCGGCGGAATCATCCCCGACAAGGACATCCCCTCTCTGACGGCGGCTGGTGTGAAGGCCATCTTCCCTCCCGGAACGCCGACCACGACCGTCATCGAGAGAGTCCGCCTGCTGGCCCGGCCCCAGGAGGCGATCGCCGCTTCCTGAACCTCCGCCCGGTGCGCTCGGACGAAGCCGATCCGGGTCCTGCCGAGGCGTGTCCGTGGAAGGAACGCAGCGCGCCGCTAGAATCGCCGCCGTGAGCGACGTTCTCGCCAGCCGGATCGACCCCACCTCCGAGGAGTACCAACGGAACCGGGAGCACCACGAGGCGCTTGCCCGCGAGCTTCGGGAGAGGGTCGCGACGGCCCGCTCGGGAGGCGGGTCGAAAGGCTCCGCGCGGCAGGCCGAGCTCGGGAAGCTCTCCGTCCGAGGGCGCATCGAACGCCTCCTCGACCACGACACGGCGTTCCTCGAGCTCTCACCCCTGGCCGGCGACGGGCTGTACGACGGCCAGGCGCCGGGCGCCGGACTCCTCACGGGGATCGGACGCGTCTCGGGTCGCGACGTCGTGGTCGTGGCGAACGATCCCTCGGTAAAGGGGGGGACGTATTTCCCGATCACGGTCAAGAAGCACCTCCGCGCCCAGGAGGTCGCCCTCGAGAACCGGCTGCCGTGCATCTACCTCGTCGACTCGGGCGGGGCGTTCCTTCCGCTTCAGGCCGAAGTCTTTCCCGACCGCGACCACTTCGGGCGGATCTTCTACAACCAGGCCCGGATGTCCGCCGCGGGAATCCCGCAGGTCTCCGCCGTTCTCGGTTCCTGTACCGCGGGCGGAGCCTACGTTCCGGCGATGTCGGACGAGGTCGTCATCGTGAAGGGCCAGGGGACCATCTTTCTCGCGGGTCCACCCCTGGTAAAAGCGGCCACGGGGGAGACGGTCACTTCCGAGGAGCTCGGCGGCGGAGACGTCCACACGCGGATTTCCGGCGTCGCCGACTACCTCGCCGGGAGCGACGCCGAGGCGCTCGAGATGGTCCGCGAGATCGTCGCACGGCTCAACACCACGAAGACGTTCTCCGGCGACCTCGCGCCTGCGGAGGATCCGCTCTACCCGGCCGAGGAGCTGTACGGTGCCCTCCCGCGGGACCCGAAGAAGCCGCTCGAGATCCGCGAGGTCCTTGCGCGGCTCCTCGACGGCTCGCGCCTGCACGAGTTCAAGCCGCGCTACGGCGCGACGCTCGTCTGCGGCTTCGCGCGGATCGCAGGGCTCCCGGTCGGAATCCTCGCCAACAACGGAATCCTCTTCTCGGAGTCGGCGCTCAAGGGGACGCACTTCATCGAGATGGCCTGCCAGAGGCGCGTGCCGCTCCTGTTCGTGCAAAACGTCACCGGCTTCATGGTGGGGAAGGCCTACGAGCACGGTGGCATCGCGAAGGACGGGGCGAAGATGGTCCACGCCGTCGCGAACGCGGCCGTACCGAAGCTGACGCTCCTGGTCGGCGGCTCCTTCGGTGCGGGCAACTACGGCATGTGCGGCCGCGCCTACCAGCCCCGGTTCCTCTTCAGCTGGCCGAACGCGCGAATCAGCGTCATGGGAGGAGAGCAGGCAGCCGGCGTCCTGGCGACGGTGAAGAACGACCAGCGCGAGCGCCAGGGACAGCCGCCGATGAGCCCGGAGGAGGACGCCGCGTTCCGGGGACCGACGCTCGAGAAGTACGAGGCCGAAGGAAGCCCGTATTACGCCACGGCGCGTCTCTGGGACGACGGCGTTCTCGACCCGGCTGAGACGCGGACCGTGCTGGCCCTCGCCCTCTCGGCCTGCCACAACGCTCCGATTCCCGCGACGCCTTTCGGCGTCTTCCGGATGTGAGGCGAAACGTGAAACGTATCTCCACGCTCGCCTTCTCCCTCGCCCTTCTCGCTCTCGCCCTGTCTGCGGCCGCGGCGCCGCGGAAGGGGACGATCCGCGCCGTCGAGGTCACGTCGCTGACGCGCCAGAAGGTCTTCCTTTTCGTGAGGGCGAGCCTGCCGGGAGCCGCGCGGGGAGCCAGGCAGACGTTTCGCGGAGAGGCGGCGGCCTGGGGTGTTCCCGTTCCGCTGAAGGACCCCGTCAAGGTCGCCGTGCAGCCCTCCGGACAGGGGTGGGACGCCACCTTCCTGGTCGACCTCGAGCTCTCCTCCCTTCCGAAGGGACTCCTCGACCGCGGAAGCGCCACCGCCGTTCCCGTCACGCTGAGAGGGACGCTGTCGGGCGATGCGGGAACCGCGGTGACGGTCGACGCCGCCGGGGCGCTCCGCCCGGGGACCACCGATCTCGTCGCCGGCCGCGATCTCGCGGAGACGTTCGTCCGCTTCGCCGGCGCCCGCCTTTCGGGGATCGGTCTCGCGGAGTCGAAGGGAGAGGCGCGGATCGCGGTCTTCAACCCGTTCCGCTTCGACGTGGCCCTGCGCAGCGTCCGGTACGAGCTGTCGTCCGACGGCCGCGAGGTCGCCCGGGGCAGCCGGCAGGGCCTCCTCGTCCGCCCGGGGCGCGAGAACGAGATCACCCTGCCGCTCACCGTCGGAAACGCCGCGGCGATCGCGGCCGCGGGGAAGGCGGTGGTGTCCGGCGGAACGCTCTCGGGCCGTCTGACGGGGCAGCTCGTCGTCAAGCTCGGGACGGGCGACGTGAAGATCCCGCTCGAGGGCTCGGGGACGATCGAGGTGATGAAGTGACGTCACCGCTCCGGGTCGAGCGGCCGCGGCCCGGCGTCGCGCGCGTCGTCCTCGACCGGCCCGACCTGAGGAACGCCTTCGACGACGTCCTGATCGCGAGGCTGACGGCGGCGTTCGAGACGCTGGCTGCGGACGACACCGTCCGGGTGATCGTCCTCGCCGGGGAGGGCCGGTCCTTCTGTGCCGGCGCCGACCTCTCCTGGATGAAGAGGATGGTCTCGTACGGGCCCGAGGAGAACCGGCGCGACGCCGAGGCCCTCGCGGAGATGTTCCGTCGCGTCGACACCTGCTCCAGGCCCGTCGTCGCCCGCGTCCAGGGGGCCGCGCTGGGTGGCGGAGCCGGCCTCGTGGCCGTCTGCGACGTCGCCGTCGCGGCGGAAGACGCGCTTCTCGGGACGACGGAGGTCCGGCTCGGCCTCGTCCCGGCCGTCATCTCCCCGTTCGTCGTCCGGAAGATCGGCGAGTCGCACGCCCGGCGCTGGTTCCTGACGGGCGAGAGGTTCTCCGCGGAGGAAGCGCTTCGCGCCGGCCTCGTCCACGCCGTCGTGCCGGAAGCGGCGCTCGACGCGGAGGTCGATCGCGTCGTCGACGCTCTCCTCCTCGGCGGACCCGAGGCCCTCGCCGTCTCGAAGGACCTCGCGCGTCGGATGGGGCGCCTGCCTCTCGCCGAAGCCCTCGAGGAGGCGACGGGAGTCATCTCGACGCGTCGCGCCTCGGCCGAAGGGCAGGAGGGGATGCGGGCGTTCCTGGAGCGCCGCAGCCCGGCCTGGGCCGAGCGGAGCGCCTCGTGAACGCACGCCCGTTCCGCAAGGTCCTCGTCGCGAACCGTGGCGAGATCGCCGTCCGCGTTCTCACGGCCTGCCGGACGCAGGGCCTCGCGACGGTCGCCGTCGCGTCGGAGGCCGACGTCGGCGCGCGGCACGCGCGCCTCGCGGACGAGCTCGTCGTCCTCGGCCCGGCGCCGGCCCGGGAGTCGTACCTCGTCGCCGCGAAGATCCTCGACGCCGCGCGCGCCACGGGGGCCGACGCCGTCCATCCCGGCTTCGGGTTCCTCTCCGAGAACGGCGCGTTCGCCCGCGCCGTCCTCGACGCCGGGCTCGTCTGGATCGGGCCTCCTCCCACCGCGATGGAGGCGATGGGGCTGAAGGTCCCGTCGCGGGAGCGCATGAAGGCGGCGGGCGTTCCGGTCGTTCCCGGCTCGCACGACGTCTCGCCGGAGCGCCTCGCCGCGATCGGGCTCCCGGTCGTCGTCAAGGCCTCGGCCGGCGGCGGCGGCAAGGGGATGCGCGTCGTCCGGTCGGAAGGGGAGCTCGCTGCGGCGATCGCGTCGTGCCGCCGCGAGGCCGAGGCTGCCTTCGGCGACCCGACGCTCTACGCCGAGCGGTACCTCGAGCACCCCCGTCACATCGAGATCCAGGTCTTTGGCGACGTGCACGGTCGCGTCGTGGCGCTCGGCGAGCGCGAGTGCTCGCTTCAGCGCCGCCACCAGAAAGTCGTGGAAGAGAGCCCTTCCCCCGTGGTGACGCCCCAGCTGCGCGCGCGGATGAGCGAGGCGGCCGTGGCGGCGGCGAAAGCGGTCGGCTACGTCAATGCCGGGACGGTGGAGTTCCTCCTCGACGCCGACGGTTCGTTCTACTTTCTCGAGATGAACACGCGCCTCCAGGTGGAGCACCCGGTCACGGAGGAAGCGTGGGGGCTCGACCTCGTCACGCTCCAGCTCGCGGTCGCCGCGGGCCGGCCGCTTCCCGTCGACTTGCCGTCGGCGCCCGTCGCGCACGCGATCGAGGCACGTGTCTACGCGGAGGACCCCGAGAACGGCTTTCTGCCCCAGGTCGGGACGGTTCTCGCCTACGAGGAGCCTGGAGGCCCGGGAGTGAGGGTCGACTCGGGAATCGAGGCGGGGAGCGAGATCTCCGTCCACTACGACCCGATGCTCGCGAAAGTCGTGGCGAGGGGCCGCACGCGCGAGGAAGCGCGGCGACGGCTCGTCGACGCCCTCGGGCGGACCGTCGTCCTCGGGGTGGCGACGAACGTCTCGTGGCTCCGGCGCCTGCTCGGGACACCCGAGTTCGTCCGTGGTGACCTCGACACGTCGCTCCTGTCCCGCCTCGAGGTCCCTGCTTCGCCGGAACCGCCACCCGAAGTCCTCGCGGCGGTCGCGGGTGTCCACCTCGCGGGAGACGGCAGAGGTGCAGCGGCAACGCACGCGGCTTTTCCGGACCCCTTCGCCGGAGGGGCTTTCCGGGTGCTCGCATGAAGCTGAAGAACCTCGCGACGGGAACCGTCCACGAGGTCACGGCCGAACGGGGTGAGATTCCCCGCGGCGCCCGGGCCGTGCGGGACGGCCGGACGACCTGGGTCCACTTCCGCGGTGAGACGTGGCGTCTCGCGCGAGTCGTCGAGAGGCCGGGAGCGCGCGAGGAGGAGGAGCACGACCTGCGCGCTCCGATGCCGGGCGTCGTCGCGCGCGTCCTCGCCGAAGAAGGGCAGGCCGTCGAAAAAGGGACGCCGCTCCTCGTCCTCTCCGCGATGAAGATGGAGCACGAGATCCGGAGCCCGCGGCCGGGGCGGCTCGTGAAGCTCTTCCGGGCCGCAGGGGAGAGGGTCGACATGGGCGACCCTCTCGCGGAGATCGAGTGACGGAGTCGAGGCGGGTCACCGTCGTCGAGGTGGGGCCGCGGGACGGACTCCAGAACGAACGGGGATTCGTCCCCACCGTTGTGAAGATCGCTTTCGTCGAGGCGCTTGCGGACGCCGGCCTGCCCGTCGTCGAGACGGCCGCCTTCGTCTCGCCGCGCGCGATTCCCCAGCTCGCCGACTCGGCCGAGGTCTTCTCGCGCGTGAGAAAGAGGCCCGGCGTGCGCTACCCCGTCCTCGTCCCGAATGAAAAGGGGCTCGAGAGGGCTCTCGCGGCCGGGGCCCGCGAGATTTCCCTCTTCACCGCCGCGACGGACACCTTCAACCTGAGGAACACGAACGCCACGGTCGAGGAGTCGTTCGACCGCTTCGCGCCGGTCCTGGTCCGGGCGAACGCCGAAGGCCTCCGCGTCCGGGGCTACGTCTCCACCGTCTTCGGTTGCCCGTACGAGGGGCGCGTCGACCCCGCGAAGGCCGTGGCTGTCGCGGTGCGGCTCTTCGAGGCAGGGTGCGACGAGGTCTCCCTCGGCGATACCATCGGCGTGGGCGTTCCGACGCAGGTCTCCGACATCGTCGGCCGCCTCCGGGCCGCGGGAGTTCCGGTCGACCGGCTCGCCCTGCACATGCACGACACCCGCGGCACCGCCCTCGCAAACGTCGTCGAAGGGCTCCGGGAGGGGGTCCGGGTCTTCGATTCGTCCGCCGGAGGGCTCGGAGGCTGTCCCTATGCCCCGGGAGCGGCGGGAAACCTGGCGACCGAGGACCTGCTCTATCTCCTCCACGGGATGGGGTTCGAGACCGGGGCGGACCTGTCCCAGGTCGCCCGAGCGTCACGAGTCCTTGCCGAGACGACAGGCCGGCTGCCGGCCTCGCGCGTCTTCGCAGCGCTCCGTGGCTCGTCCGAAAGGGGCTGACGGCCCCCTCCCGCGTTGACCCATCCCTCTCTGGGACGTAGACTTTCCTCCACGTAAGCCTGTCCCGTCGAACGGCCGTTCGAGGAGTCGAAATGGCGATCAAGATCCTTCTTGCGGACGACAGCCTGACTATCCAGAAGGTCGTCGAGCTGACCTTCTCGGACGCAGAGACGCGACTCGTGGCCGTCGGGAGCGGCGACCGGGCCGTCAAGGCTCTCGACGACTTCCAGCCCGACATCGTTCTGGCGGACGTTGTGATGCCCGGTCTCACGGGCTATGACGTGTGCGACGCGGTGAAACAGCGTCCCGGAGGGCTATTCATTCCCGTCGTCCTCCTTACGGGGACGTTCGAGCCGTTCGACCGGGCCCGCGCGGAGCGGGTCGGCAGCGACGCCATCGTCACCAAGCCGTTCGATTCGCACGCTCTCCAGGGGCTCGTCCGCGACCTCGTCGCCAGGGCCCGAGTCGTCCGGGAAGAGGCGGAGGCCGCGGCGGCCCTGGCTCCACCGGCCCCGCCGGCCACTCCTGTCCCTCCGCCCGCTCCCGAGCCGGCCCCGACGATGATCCTCTCGGTCGAGGAGCTGGAAGCGGAGGTCCCGACCCGGGGTGCATACGCCGAGGATACGGGAGCGACCCAGGCAATGCCGGCGCTCGTCCTGTCCGAATCGTTCCCTCCTCCACCTCCTCCAGTTGAAGCGGAGGAGCCGTTCCTGAAGGTCGAAGAATCGAGCTTCAGGACGATGGCGATGAGGATTCCGACGGCGGAAGAGCTCGCCGCGGCGACCCCGATGGAGATCGTCGAGCCGGCGCCGGCGTTCGAACCGCCTCCGCCGCCGTCCGCCTTCTACGATCCGGAGCCGATTTCGCTCGTTCCGCCCCCGCCGCCCATCTTCTACAGGCCGCAAGCGGGCTTCGCCGTTCCGCCCCCGCCGCCCGCCCATGACGAGCCGGAGGTCGAGGCCATCCTGCCGCCGCCTTCTCCGTTCGACATGGCGCCCGCCTTCGAGGTCGAGCCTCCTCCCCCGGCCGTCTTCGAACCGGAGTTCGTCCCTCCGCCGCCCCCTCCTCCTCCCGCGTTCTTCGAGGCGGAGCCGGCCCTCTTCGTCCCCCCGGTCCCGCCCCTTCCTCCGGCTTTCGCCGAGCCCGCGGCGACGCCCTTCGTCGAGACGGTGGCTCCGTTCGAGCCCGAGTCCGAGCAGGCGCCCGAGCCCTTCCTCGTAGAATTGGGCAGCCCCGTGCTGGCCAGTTCGGAACCTGTTCCCCTGGCGCCTTTCGAGACCGGTTCAGGGCCCGGGGCCGCATCCGGGCCGGAGGAGATCGAAGTCGCGCTCTACGACCTGGCGGAAGAGCGGGCGCCAGCCGAGTCCAATGACCAGCCAGGAGCCGAGAAGCCTGCGTTCGACCTCCTGGTCGGGGAGCCGGGTCCGCCGGCCGCGGAGGCGCTTCTGGCGGCCGACGCGGAGGTCGTCGAGGAAGCCTCCGTCGAACCCTTCCCCGAAATGGACGAGCCCGTCCCGGGTGTGGAGGCCGAGGCCGCCCCCTGGGATGAAGGCCCCGCGGTCGAGATCCCGCCGCCGCCTCCCGAGCTGTCGGGGGGGCCGGATGACAGCGAGGGGACCGAGCCCATCACCCGCGACATCGAGGCGGACCTCGAGGCGTTCGAGGCGTCCGGACGGGTCACGCGTCGCCCCGAAATATGGGAGCGGCACGCCGCCCTCATCGGCGAGGAGGCCCCGGCCGACATCGACAGGCACGGCTCCCTCCCGGAGGAGCTCCAGCTGCCTGCGATGGAGGATCCGTCCTCGTCCGAGCTGGAGGCGATGGCCGCCGCCGCCCGCATCGAAGACCTCTCCGCGCTGATCCCGTCGAGCCAGGCCCCTGTCGTTATGGCCGCCACCGTTCCGCCGCCGCACCCGTCCGAGCAGACGACCGAGGCGGCTGTGACGACGGCTCCTCTCGGAGACGCGGCCGTTCCCGCACTCTCCGACAGCGACGTCGACCGGATCGCCCGCCGGGTCGTTCAGCTCCTCTCCGACAAGGCCGTCCGCGACATCGCGTGGGAGGTCGTGCCCGAATACGCCGAGCGTCTCGTCCGCGAACGGATCGCTGAGGTCGAGCGGGCCGGCTGAAGACGGAGGTCGTTCCGACGCGAAGCCTCGATTAGACTCGGCGGACTTATGTCTTCCGCGCCCCGCCCCGAGCTCGACAAGCGCTTCGACCCGCAGTCCTTCGAGATGACCTGGTACCGGCTCCAGGAGGAGTCGGGCCAGTTTCGTCCGGAGGTGGCGCCGGAAGACGCCCGGCCGTACACCCTCGTCATCCCGCCGCCGAACGTCACGGGGCGCCTTCACGTCGGCCACGCCCTCGGACGGACGCTCGAGGACGTTCTCGCGCGCTGGAAGCGGATGCAGGGACGGGCGGTTCTCTGGGTCCCCGGAGTCGACCATGCGGGCATCGCGACGCAGATGGTCGTCGAGCGCGACCTCTCGGAGCGGACGGGGAAGACCCGCCACGACGTGGGACGCGAACCCTTCCTCGAGATCTGCCGCGAGTGGGCCGACGCCCGGCGGGGCGACATCCTGAACCAGATCCGGCGGCTCGGCTGCTCCTGCGACTTCTCGCGCGAGTACTACACGCTCGACGGGCCGCGCTCCAAGGCGGTCCGACGCGCTTTCAGCGAGCTCTACCATCAGGGGCTCGCCTATCGCGACAGCCGGATGGTGAACTGGTGTACCCGCTGCGCGACCGTTCTCTCCGACCTCGAGGTGAACCACGTCGAGAGCTCCGGCCACCTCTGGTCGGTGGCCTACCCGCTCGAGGACGGGAGCGGCGATCTCGTCGTCGCCACGACCCGGCCGGAGACGATCCTCGGCGACACGGCGGTCGCGGTTCACCCGGAGGACGAGCGCTACACCGCGCTCGTCGGAAAGCGGGTCCGCCTCCCCCTGACGGATCGCCTGATTCCCGTCGTCGCGGACGAGATGGTCGACCGGACGTTCGGAACGGGCGTCGTGAAGATCACGCCGGCCCACGACCCGAACGACTTCGAGGCCGGGCGGCGGCACGGCCTCGCCGAGATCGCCGTGATCGGCTTCGACGGGAAGATGACCGTGGAGGCCGGCCCGGCCTACGCGGGACTCGAAAGGACCGCGGCCCGCAAGAAGATCCTCGCGGACCTGCGCGAGCTGGGCCTGCGCCGCGACGACAAGCCGCACATCTCCGCCGTCGGAAGGTGCCAGCGCTGCGACACCGTCCTCGAGCCGCTCGTCTCGCTCCAGTGGTTCGTGAAGATCCGCCCCCTGGCCGACAAGGCGGTCGCCGCGACCGACGCCCGGGAGGTCACCTTCACCCCCGAGCTCTGGAAGAAGACCTACGACGAGTGGATGAAGAACATTCGCGACTGGTGCGTCTCGCGCCAGCTCTGGTGGGGGCACGAGATTCCGGCCTGGTATTGCTCGGAGGGGCACGTCACGGTGCCGAAGCCGGGCGAGGAGGCGGACCCGTCCGCGTGCGGCAGCTGCGGGAACACGACGCTGACGCGCGACCCCGACGTCTTCGATACCTGGTTCTCGTCGTGGCTCATGCCGCTCTCGGTCCTCGGCTGGCCGGACAGGACGAGAGACGTCTCGCGCTTCTACCCGACCGACGTCATGGTCACGGGCTTCGACATCCTCTTCTTCTGGGTCGCCCGGATGATCATGGCGGGCGTCTGGTTCGACGGGCGTGTCCCCTTCCGCGAGGTTTTCCTCCACGGCCTCGTCCGCGACGAGCGGGGACAGAAGATGTCGAAGACGAAAGGGAACGTCATCGACCCCCTCGTCATGTGCGACGAGTACGGCGCCGACGCGGTTCGCTTCGCCCTGGCCATCCTCTCGGGAACGGGGCGTGACCTGCCGTTCGGGGCGACGCGCGTCGCCGCCTCCCGCGCCTTCGCGACGAAGGTCTGGAACGCCGCCCGTTTCGCGATGGGGATGCTGGGCGAGGTGGCCGTCGCCGAGGTCCCCGCCTTCGCCTCCCTCGGACGCGTCGACCGGTGGATCCTGGACCGGCTCTCCGCCACGGCGGCGAAGGTGAACGAGTCTCTCGGGGTTTTCCGCTTCGACGAAGCGGCGAACGCCCTCTACGCCTTCTTCTGGACCGAGTTCTGCGACGGCTACGTCGAGATGGTCAAGCAGGTCCTGCGCGACGCGGACGTCCCCGAGGCCGAGAAAGCGAAAACGCGCTCGGTCCTCCGGCGCGTCCTGCTCGACTCGCTCGCGCTCCTCCACCCCTTCATGCCGTTCATCTCCTGCGAGATCCGCGAGTCGCTGAACGGGGACGGAGCGAGGCTGCCGGTCCTGCCGTACCCGGCGGGGCGTGAAGAATGGAGCGATCCCTTCGCCGTGGAGGTCGTCGAGACGCTTCGGGAGACCGCGACGCGCGTGAGGAACCTGCGGGCCGAGCGGGGCATGGCCCAGACCGTCGAGCTCGCCGCGGGGCTCGAGGTGCCCGAGGGCCCGGTGGCCGAGGCGCTGCGCGCGCACGCCCCGCTCCTCGTCCACATGGCCCGACTGTCGAGCCTCGTCGTGTCTCCGAAGGTCGACCTCCCGGGCGCCTTCCACGAGCACGTCGGGGTGGCGGGTCTCGTCGTCTCCCTTCCGAAGCGGGAGCTCTCCCCGGACGACGAGGCCAAGATCCGGAAGGAGATCGCCGCCGTCGACAAGGAAGCGGAGGCGATCGGTCGCAAGCTCGCCGACGAATCGTTCCTGGCTCGGGCCCCGCAGACCGTCGTCGGGAAGGCCCGCCGCCAGCTCGAAGAGCTGACGGCGCGCCGGACCAAGCTCATGACGAACCTCGGGGAAGGTGCGGAGCGGTGACGAGCCCTCTCGGCCCCCTCGCGCCGATCGGGGGCGCGCGCTTCGAGCGGATTGCGAACGTCCTTCTCCTCGGCGAGGTGGCCTCGACGAACGACGTCGCGCGCGCCCTGGTGGAGCGGATGGTGGCCGAGGAGACGGACATCCTCCCGACCTGCATCGCGGCCGTCCGGCAGAGCGCGGGAAGAGGGCGTTCCGGCCGCACCTGGGTCACAGCGGGAGACGGAGCCCTCGCCGTGTCGCTCGTAGCGCCATGGCCCGAGGGACCGGACAGGATTCACGTCCCTGTGGCCGCCGGGATCTCGCTCGCCCGCTCTCTCTCGCGAGGGTTCGGGGTCGACCTGAAGCTGAAATGGCCGAACGACCTCCTCGCCGGCGGCAGGAAGGTCGCGGGAATTCTCGTGGAAGGACGGACCCTGGCGGACGGCCTCGGGTACGTCGTCGTCGGTCTCGGCCTGAACGTCGGGGCCACCCGGTCCGATCTCGACGCCCTGGACCTTCCCGCTGCGACCTCGCTGGCTCTCGAAGGCGCCACCCCGGCGGCGCTCGAAGGGGAGGGACCGCTCTTTGCGGTCCTCTCCGCTTTCGATGCCTTTCTCGGCGAGGGGGGGGCCGACCTTCCAGCGTCCTTCGCCGAGGTGACGGTCCACCGGCCGGGAGACCTCCTCGAAGTGCGCGACGGGGAGAGGGTCGTCCGCGGCCGGTACGCGGGGCTGTCGAAGGACGGACTCCTGCGGCTCGAGACCGAGACGGGGGTCACCGAGGTGATCTCCGGCGACGTGACGTCGTTCTGAGGCGGGGATGGGCCTTCTCCTCGCCCTCGACGTCGGCAACACGAACACCGTCATCGGCTTCTTCCAGGGAGACTCCCTCGTCGCGACCGCTCGCCTGACGACCGTCCGCGAGCGGACGTCCGACGAGCATTCGCTCTTTCTGCGGGCCGTCATCGAGGCGAAGGGGCGAAAGGTCGAGGAGGTCGACGACGTCATTGTCTCCTCCGTCGTCCCGTCGCAGGAGTTCCCGATCCGGACCGCCTGCCGGGACGCATTCGGCATCGACCCTCTCTTCGTGGCGCCGGGCGTGAAGACGGGAATGAAGATCCTCTACGACCACCCGTCGGAGGTTGGTGCCGACCGGATCGTGAACGCCGTGGCGGCCGTTGCGGCGTACGGAGCGCCGTGCATCGTCGTGGATTTCGGTACGGCCACGACGTTCGACGTCGTGACGGCCGCGGGCGACTACCTCGGGGGCGTCATCTGCCCGGGACCCGGCATCAGCGCCGACGCCCTCTTCTCGCGCGCGGCGCGGCTCTCCCGCGTCGACCTCCACCGGCCCGAGAAAGTGGTGGGGAAGAACACGGCCCAGAGCATCCAGTCGGGCCTCTACTGGGGCGTCCTCGCGCAGGCGGAGGGGCTCATCGCCCGCATTCGCGCCGAGCTCGGCGAGCCGAGGATGAAGGTCGTCGTCACGGGCGGGCTCGCCCCCCTCTTTTCGGCGGCGTCTCCCGACCTCGCCCTCGTCGACTCCGACCTGACCCTCCGCGGTCTGAAGATTCTCCATGACCGGAACGCCGACGGACGCCCGCCCCGGCGTGCCTGAGCCGCTCGAGGACGAAGCCTCCTACGGCACTCGTGTCGAGGACGCCTTCATCCGGGAGCGGGGGACTCCCTTCTTCCTCCTGCCGAAAGACTGGCAGCTCATCAGGGGCTGGCGCGAGGGGGGTATCCCGTCCGACACCGTGATTCGAGCCGTTCGCGGCGCGTTCGATAAAAAACGCGCACGCGGCGACGTGTCGAAGATCTCGAGCCTGACGTATTGCGCCAACGCCGTCGAGGTGCTCTGGGAAATGGAACGGCGCGGGCTGGTCGGGGCGCATGTCCCGCGACCTGCTCAGGAAGAGCACGCACCCTTCGACGGGACGTCGAGGCTGCGCGACCTGACCGAGGCGCTCGGCGAGGCCGAGACCGCCCTGCCCGCGGGGGCCGACGTCTCCGCGGCCGCCGAGGCGCTCCGCGCGGCTCGCGAATCGGTGGGGGCGCTCGACCCCGCGGCCGGACTCGAGGAGCTGGAGGAAGAGCTCGGGAAGCTGGAACGGGCCCTCGTGAAGAAGCTCGAGAAAGCTCTCGGAGAAGTGGAGCGAGAGAGCCTCGAGCGGGAAGCGGAGGAAGAGGCTGGCGACGTCTCGACCCTGACGAAGGAGACGCAACGCCGAATCCATGCGGCACTCAGGCGACGCGCGGTCCGAAAGGCCTTCGGCCTGGCGCCGCTGACGCTCCTCGGAGACTGAACGATGTCGCGTGAGCTGACGATCGAGCGCGTCGTGCCGGGGGGAAGCGGACTCGGCCGGCTCGACGGCGCCGTGACGCTCGTCGCCGGAGGCCTTCCCGGCGACCGGCTTCTCGTCGACACGTATCCCGACGGGCCCCGTCTCGTCCGGGCCGAGATCGTCTCCGTCGTTTCGCCGGGACCGCATCGTCGACGCGATGAGGACGTCTGCCCGCGAGCGCGAGACGGTTCCTGCGGCGGGTGCGATTGGCCGGCGCTGCGCCTCGACGCGCACGGGACGCTGAAAGAAGAGCTCGTCCGGGACGCCCTGCGGCGCATAGGCCGGATCCCGGACGCAGAGGTACCGCCGGTACGCTTCGTCCCGTCACCGAGACGCTACAGGCTGCGAAGCCGACTCCGCTGGGACGGGAGCGGGGCTCTCGGGTTCGTCGGGAGGGCGTCTTCGAAGGTCTCGGATCTCGTTTCGTGCGAGGTCGTCTCGGAATCCCTGACTGCGAGGCTCCCCGCGGTGAGGGAAGCGCTCGCCGAGGCGAAGACGCCCGAGTGCGAGTTGCAGACCCTCGAAGGACGGGCCGGCACTCCTCTCCTCGGCGAGCTGCGATTCGAGCGTCGGATTCCCGCGCCCGAGAAGATCGCCCGTCAGCTTCACGGCCCGCTCGACGGCGTCCGGATCGTCGTCGCGAAGCGCCTCGCCGCTTCGCGAGGGCCTGCGGCCCTCGACCTCGAAGCGGGCGGAGCCCGCTTTCGGGTCTCGGTCTCCTCGTTCTTTCAGTCGAACAGATTCCTCCTCGACGCCTTCCTCGAAGAGGCTCGCGCCGTGGCTCGTGCGGTGGCCGCCGCCGGGACGTCGCGCGGGGCGCTGGACCTCTACGCCGGAGCCGGGTTCCTGACGCGTCCCCTCCTGGAGGCGGGCTTCGACACGGATGCCGTCGAGTCGGATCCCTTCTCCTCGGCCGATCTCGCCTCGAACCTCGCCTCCTGGCGTACCGAGGGGCTCCCGGGACGCGGGCGCGCGGTCGCGACGGACGTGGAGTCGCACGTCTCGCGAATGCGCGAGCCGTTCGATCTCGTCTTCGCCGATCCGCCCCGGGAGGGACTCTCTCCCGCCGTCCGGCTGGCGCTTCTCCGGATCAGGCCGAGGAGCCTCCTCCTCGTCTCGTGCGACCCGGCGACGTTCGCGCGCGACCTCGCGGCCCTTCTGCCGAGCTTCCGCGTCCGCTCGCTCACGCTCCTCGACCTCTTCCCGGGAACGCACCACGTGGAGACGCTCGCCGAGCTGGAACGGCGGCCGTGAGGCGCTCCTGGTCGCTGCGGGCGCCGGCTCCGGCCGTCCCCGCCGCGCTCGCGTTCGCGGCCGGGATCCTCCTCGCGGTCACCCTGCCTGCTCCGCCCTCGCCCTCGCTCGGGGCCCTCTTTGCGGGCGGCTCGCTTGCGGCCGTCGTCGCCGGGCTTCGCGGAGAGCGGCGCCTGGCGGCCTCTGGGGCTCTCCTCCTGGTCGTGGCTGCCGGTTTCGCCTGCGCGCGTGGGCCCCTCGTCGAGGACCGGGAGACGGCGCGGACCACCGCGGCGGAATCGTCCGACTCGGACGTCTTCGAGATCCGGGGGCGGCTCGTCAGCTGGTGGACTCGAAGCGGTTCGCTCTGGTCGGCCCGCCTCGACGTCGTCGAGGCGCTGAAGGAAGGGACGGCCGTCGCGCTGCCGGGCCGGATCGTCGTGAGCGTGGCGGGAGAGACTGACCCCGCTCCCCTCGCCGGATTCGGCGACCTCGTGAGGATTCGCGGACCACTCAGGCTGCCGGATCCGGGGGCGCTCCCGTCGAGCCCCTTCGTCCTGGCGCCCGAACCGCGGATGCCGCAGAAGAGCGCGGGACAGATCGAGGTCGTCGCAGGGCCTCGCGGCCTCTTCGGGCCCTTCGTGCGACTCCACCGTGCGGCGGCGGCGCGCCTCGTCGCGAACCTCGAGGGGGCGTCCGCGGCCGGTCTCCAGGCGGCAGCACTCGCGAAGGCTCTGCTCCTGGGCGAGACGGCCGACCTGTCGCCCGAGACGGTTTCGGCCTTTCGCGACGGCGGCGTCGCCCACATCCTGGCCATCTCGGGCGTCCACGTCGCGCTCCTCGCTCTCGGCCTGGCGGTCGTTCTCCGCCCCCTGCGCCCGAGCGTTCGGGCTCGCGACGGCCTCGTCCTTCTGGCGACCCTGTCGTTTGGCGCCTTCACGGGCGGGCGTGCGCCCGTTCTGCGGGCGGTATTCATGATCGGGCTCTACCTCGCGGCCCGGCTCCTCGGGCGGCCCACCTCTCCAGCGCACGTCATGGCGCTCTCGGCGCTCGTCCTCCTCGCATGGGATCCGGCAAACCTCTTCGACGTCGGTTTCCTTCTCAGCTATGCGGCCGTCTTCGGCATCGCGGCGGTCGCGCCGCACTTCTCGGACCCGCTGCGCCGACGGCTCCCGATTCCTCTCGCCGACGGAATCGCGGCGACGCTCGGCGCCGAGCTCTGTGTCTTTCCGATCCAGGCGACCGTCTTCCACGTCGTCCCGTTCGTCGCGCTCCTCTCGAACCTCGTCGTCGTCCCGCTCGCGAGCGTGTTCCTGTTCGCGGCGGCTCTCCTGATGCCGCTCCTCCTGGCGGGGCCGCTCGCGGCGGCCTTCGGCCTCGGGCCGCTCACCGTCCTTTCCGAGGCGATCGTCGGCACGCTGCGTCTCCTCGACGCGCTCGGCGCCGTCCGCGTCGTCCCGACGCCGCTCTTCGTCGAGGTGGCGCTCCTCGCGCTCCTTATCGCGGCGGCCGGGACACTCCGGTCGCGCCGCCCGCGACGCGCCGCCCTGGCCGGAGCCCTCTCGCTCGTCTTTCTCGCGTCGGCGCGCCCCTCCTCCGCCGAGCGGCCGGGCGAAGCACGGCTGGTCGCCCTGGACGTCGGCCAGGGGGACTCCTTCCTGATCGTGACCGACAGGGGGCGCATCCTCGTGGACGGCGGCGGCACCTTCGATGCCTCCTACGACTTCGGCCGGACCCGGCTCCTTCCACGCCTCGCGGCGCTCGGGGCCGTCTCGTTCGACGCCGTCGTCCTCACGCATCCGCACCCCGACCACTCCCGAGGGCTCCTCGCAGCCCTGAAGCTCCTCCCGGTCGATCGCATCTACCTTCCGCGGGGAGCGCCGCGGAACCTCTTCCTCGACGAGACGCTCGAGGCGGCGGTCCGCGGCGCCGTTCCGGTCGAGGTCCTCGAAGCGGGAGACCGGTTCGTCTCTGCCGGAGTGCCTTTCGAGGTCCTTCACCCCGGGCCGGAAACATACGTCCGCTCGCCCGAGAACAACGGCTCCCTCGTTCTCCTCCTTCGTCTCGGCACCCGGACGGTCCTTCTGACGGGGGATATCGAAGCGGCCGCGGAAAGAGACCTTCTCGCGCGGGGTCGCGGTCTCTCGGCCGACGTCCTGAAGGTGCCTCACCACGGGAGCCGGACTTCGACGACGCCGGACTTCCTCGCGAAGGTCGGTCCGCGTCTCGGCCTCGTCGGCGTGGGCCGGCGGAATCACTTCGGGCACCCGGCCGGGGAGGTGATGGCTCGCCTCGCCTCGTCGGGCGCCAGGGTGTTCCGGACGGACCGTCACGGAGACGTGTCTCTCCTCTTCAGCGAAGGGCGGATCTTCCCGTCGCGTCCGTTCGCTGGCCTGCCGGGAGGACTCCCGTGAACGCGCCGCGCGGAGTCCTCGCCGTCGTCGGTGCGACGGCGACGGGGAAATCGGCCCTGGCCGTAGAAGCGGCCCTGCGGCTCGGCGGCGAGATCATCTCCGCCGACGCCTTTTCCGCCTACCGCGGCATCGATGCCGGTACCGCCAAGCCGACCGTCGAGGAACGCCGGGGCGTGCCGCACCACCTCGTCGACATCAAGGAACCGGGCGATCCGTTCAGCGCGGGCGAGTTCGCCCGTCTCGCCCGGGCCGCTTCTCTCGAGATCCTCTCGAGGGGGAAGATCCCCATCCTCTGCGGCGGGACCGGCTTCTACGTGCGCGCCTTCTTCGAAGGGCTCTTCGTCGGACCCCCTCGCGACGAACGGCTCCGGGAAGCCCTCAGAAGCCTCCAGGATCGGCACGGGGCCCCCTGGCTCGTCCGGGCGCTCGGGCTCATCGACCCCGAGAGCGGGGCACGGATCTCGCAGAGGGACGGAGCGCGTGCCATTCGGTACCTGGAGATCGCCTTTTCGACCGGGCGTCGTCCATCGGACCTCTTTCGCGAGAGGCCGGGCGAGAGATGGGACGGCCCGTCGGTGAAGGTCGCCCTCACGTTGCCGCGTCCGATCCTCTATGAAAGAATCGAACGGAGGTTTAGAGAATCGATCATGGCCCGGCTCCCCGACGAGGTCAGGCGCCTCCTCGAGGTGGGTGTCCCGTCCACGGCTCCGGCCATGGCGGCCATTGGCTACCGGGAGACCGTCGAGCTCGTCGAGGGACGGATGCCGGCCGACGAATGGTCGGAAAGCGTCGTCCGCCAGACGCGCCGCTACGCCAAGAGGCAGGAAACCTGGTTCCGGTCCGAGCCGGATCTTCTTTCTTTCCGGGCCGACTCGCCCGGCCTCGTCGACGAGGTCGTGGCCGCGTCGGGCCCGCTCTTCTCCTGAACTTTTCATAGGGAGATTCCGATGATCAACAAGCCGCCGATCAACGTCCAGGACGGGTTCTTCTACCAGCTCCGGAAGGACAACACGCTCGTCGACGTGGTCCTCCTCTCGGAGCGGATCCGCCTCGGTCGAATCAAGCGCTTCGACAAGTACGCGCTGGTCCTCGACGTCGACGGACGCGAGGAGATGATCTACAAGCACGCGATCGCGTCGGTCAGTCCGACCGTGATCGCCAGACCTGCCGCACCGCCACCGGCTCCGGCGCCGGCTTCCTGACGACCGCGGCCGGCTTGCCCCATCCATCCTCCTCCACCGGGCGCGGAGGACGGCCGGCAGCGCTCCCCGCCGCCTTCGCCCTCGCGCTTTTCACCGCATTCGCAGCGGGCTGCACCACGGCGCCGCCTCCGGTGCAGGGAACGCCTCCGTCGTCCGGCGGGGCCTTCGCCTTCCGCGATCCGCGGGCCGGTGCACCTTCCCCGCCGCTGACGTCTCGGGACGCGAAGACTCTGGAGGCGGCCTACCAGGCGCTACGCCGAGGCGACATCGCCGCTGCGGAAATGGCGCTCCAGGCAGGGCAGCGTAAGAAGGGGGCGGCGCCCGCGCCCCTCGCCCTCGTCGCGGTCTACGTCGAGCTCGCCGCGGGGAACACGGAGGCTGCGAGGACCGCTCTCGCAGACTTGACGGCGGCGCATCCGGCTTGGACCTCCGCGGTCGAGGCCAGCGCGGATCTCGCCGCGACGGAAGGACGCTCGGCCGACGCCCTCGAACGCTACCGCAAGCTCGTCCTGCTGGCGCCGAACGACCAGCGGGCCCGGGAACGCGTCGAGGTCCTTCGGGCGCGGGTCGCGACCGAGAGGCGACTCGAGGCGGAAGCCGCCCTCGGCTCGGGGGACCTCGACGCCGCCAGGCGCGCAGCACACTCCCTTCTCCAGCTGGAACCGTCGTCGCCCTCGGGCCTCGTTCTTCTCGCTCGCGCCGCCGCGGCGGGGGGGAAGAACGACGACGCCTGGACCTGGGCGAAGGAAGCGCGGAAGCGGGCCCCGTCCGACCCCGCCGTGGCCGCTTTCGCCGCCGAGACGGCAGCGAAGGCGGGGCGCTGGGCAGACGCCGCAAGTCTCTACGAACGGCTCGCCGCGACCGATCCCACTTTCGCGTCGAAGGCCGACGAGGCGAGGATCGAATTCAAGGTGCAGAACCTTCCCCAGGCGGCACGCCTCGCGGCGGAATCGGCGCGCCTGACCCGCGCGCAGCTCGCCACCCTCCTCTGGTGGACGGTCCCCGAGTTTCGGGATGCCGTCGTTCCTCCCGGCGCGGAGATCGCGGTCGACGTCATCGATCGCTCCGACCGGGGGCCGCTCGCGACGGCCATCGGCCTCGGGTTCTTCGCCGTCTCGGCCGAGACCCACCGCGTCGGGGCCGACTGGTCCGTTTCCCGGGGCGAGATCGCCGCAGCCCTCCGGAGGGTCGCGCTCCTGGCGGGCCGCGGTCGCCAGCCGAGGGGATGCCTGGCCCCGGAGCCGCCGGTCCCCGCCCAGCTTTCCGAGTGCGGGATACTCAGCGACACACCGTCCCGGAACGTGACCGGTCGAGAAGCCCTCCGGGCCCTCGAGAAAGCCGCACGCCTCGGGCGTGAGGGAGGAACCAGATGAACGTCCCGGATCTCTTCTCGAAGGTCGCCCTCTTCGAGGGGCTTCCGCCGGCCGATCGCATCGCGATCTCGAGGGCATCCACGCTTCGGAGCTATCGGCGTGGAGAGCGGATCGTCACCCAGGGACAGCCCGGTGACTCCTTTTTTCTAATCATCAAGGGCCGGGTCTCCGTCTCGATCCTCTCGCCCGAGGGACGCGAGGTCGTCCTCTCGACCCTCTCGGCCGGGGACCATTTCGGCGAGATGGCCCTCCTGGACGACGCTCCCCGCTCCGCGACCGTGACGGCAGCCGAGCGCTCGGAGCTGGCGGTCGTGACGCGCGAGGCCTTCTTCGACCTCCTCAAGGGGAACTTCGTCCTGATCCGGGCGCTCCTTTCGACCTTCTCCCGGCGGCTCCGTCACGCCAACGCCACGATCGAGGGGCTCGCGTCCCTCGACGTGAAGGGGCGGCTGGCCCGCTACTTCCGCGACCTCGCCGACGAGCGGGGACGGAAGGCGGGAGGAGGCTGGACCGTCGTCGTCCGCCCGTCGCAGCGCGAGATCGCCGACACGATCGGCTCGAGCCGGGAAACCGTCTCTCGCACGATGTCGCAGCTGTCGCGCGAGAACCTCATCGTCCCGAAGGGGAAGGCCATCTACGTTCGTTTCGAGGGAGAGACGGCCGCCGACGGCTGAACCGCGATGGAGCTCCGCCCCTGGACCCTCCCGAACCTCCTGACGTTCGCCCGGCTCGTCGCCCTGCCGTTCCTGATCATCGCCATCGTCGAAGGGGAAAGGATGCAGGCCTTCGCGATCTTCTTCGCGATGGCCGTGAGCGACTTCGTCGACGGATACCTCGCCCGTCACTTCGGGATGGCTTCGCCTCTCGGGGCGCTCCTCGACCCGATCGCCGACAAGCTCCTGCTGGTGTCGACCTTCATCGTCTTCGCGCTGAAGTCGACTCCGACGAACATCCACATTCCGATCTGGCTCGTCCTCATGACGGTGGGGCGCGACGTCCTGATCGTCGCCGCCGCCCTCGTCATGGCGTTGGGCCTCGGAATCAAGTCGTTCCCCCCCACCTTTCTCGGGAAGGCGAATACGTTCGCCGAGATCTCGACGGTCGTGGCGATCCTGATGAACAACGTCGACCGGATGCCGGCGTGGGTCGCGGACGTCTGCTTTCCCGTGACGGCGCTCCTCACCATCGCCTCGGGCGTCCACTACGTGTTCCGGGCCTCCGCGGCGATCGCCCGGGTTTCCCACGGACAGCCGGTCGCGGATCAGGATGGGGGAGGGGCCGATCGGTCCGGCCCGCCGGCGGCCTGACCGCGGGCGGCAGTCTCCCCGTTCCCGTGTGTCCCTTCCTGTTGTCGTCTGTCGGAAGTCTCTGTCGGAAGTCGTCTTGACGGAGCAACGCGGAAGCGGTAAAAAGCCCGTCCCACGCCTCGAGCGGGCGTAGCTCAGTTGGTAGAGCGCCAGCTTCCCAAGCTGGATGTCGCGAGTTCAACCCTCGTCGCCCGCTCCATTTCATCCCTTTGCAGAGGCCCCCCTCCACGAGGGAGAAAGGCCTCGTCACGCGTGCTGCGACGCGCCATTTCCTAGACCTCTTCTCGATTTGTGTCTCCGGGCTCGCGCGGGTAGAGTCGGCCGGTTTCGTCGTGCTCCCAACCCACCTTTCCAGCAGCCCCAGACGATTCCGAGGATCCGCGAGGATCCTCTTCCTGTGTCCGGCGGGTCCCGCGGGGGGAGCCCGGGTCGCCGGGGAGAGAGAGACCGCATGAAGACCCCCGGCCTCGACGCCGAATCCCTCGAGATGACCCTTCAGAGCCTTCGCGACTTCGCGGAACAGAAGCTCCCCGTCGCGAGGCTCCTGCAGCTCGACCACGACGACGAGTTTCCCGAGGACGCGATCCGGGAAATGTGCAACCCGGGCACCCTCGGAGTCCAGCTCGTCTTCATCTCCGAGGAGTACGGCGGCTTCGGCGGGAGCGCCTGGGACGTCTACCGCACCTGCGAGCTCGTCGCGGCGATCGACCTCGGCGTGGCGACCGGGGTCCTCGCGACGTTCCTCGGATCCGACCCGATCTCCTTCGGCGGGACCGAAGAGCAGAAGAATCACTGGCTCGGCCGAATCGCGGTGGAGGGGATCCTCTTCGCCTATGGAGCGACCGAACCGGCCGCCGGGAGCGACCTCGGAGCGCTGAAGACGACGGCGACGCCCGTCGTCGAGGACGGGACGGTCACCGGCTACAGGCTCAACGGCGCCAAGCAGTGGATCAGCAACGGCGGGTTCGCCGACATCTACACCATCCTCGCGAACGCCCCTGCCGGTCCCACCTGGTTCATCCTCGAGAAGGGGACCGTGGGCTTCACTCACGGCAAGCCGGAAGACAAGCACGGCATCCGCGCCTCGAACACCGCGGCCCTCTCGCTATCGGACGTCTGGGTGCCGGTCGAGAACCTCGTGGGCGGCGTCGAGGGGCAGGGGCTCCTCCAGGCGCAGCTCGTCTTCGGCTACACCCGCCTCATGGTCGCCGCCTTCGGTCTCGGCGCGGGCTGGGCCGCAGTCGACCGCGCCATTCCCTACTCGAAGGAACGCCTCCAGGGCGGAAGCCCCCTTTCCGAGAAGCAGGGCTACACCCACAAGCTCATCGTTCCCCATGCCGTCCGGCTCGAGGCGGGGCGCGCCTTCATCGAGGAGACGGCCGAGCGGCTCGACTCGGGCGAGGAGATGCTGAACACGGAGGGGGCCATCGCGAAGTACCTCGCCACCGAGGCGGGCGTCGCCGCGGCCGACGCCGCGATCCAGGCGCTCGGCGGATACGGCTACACGCGCGAGTACATGGTCGAGAAGATCCGGCGGGACGTCCGCATCACGACGATCTACGAGGGGACCTCGGAGATCATGGAGATGACGATCGCCCGCGATCGCTGGCAGCAGCACCTCAAGACGCGCGGCCAGCACTACCACGACAGGGCGCGCGAGATGGAGGCGCTCGAGGCGGCCTCGCCCGGCTGCGGCGCCCGCTTCGCGGCCCTCGCCCTCCACTCCCTCGCCGAGGTGCTCGAGCGCTTCCGATCCCAGCGGCTGACTCGGCACCAGCACGTCCTCTTCCGCGCGGGACGGATGATCGCCATGGCCGAAGGCTCAATGGTCCTCGCGAAACGCGCCGCACGCGCCGCGAAGGGGGAGCTCTCGGACAAGGCCGACCGGCGCTTCGCTCCGGCGGCCCTCGCAGCCGTCAGCCGCGCGAACGCGCGCGACGCGGCGCTCGAGGTGGCGCAGGAAGGGCTCCGGTGGGCCGTCGGCGCCGACGGCGTCCCCGCCGCCGACCTCGCCGCGTTCACTGCCGCGGTCCGCCTGCAGGAGATTCTCGGGGCCCAGGCCGGACTCATCGCCGACCTCGACCTCGTCGCCGACGCCCTCTACGGGCGCACGCCCGCGCCGCGGGCCTGAAGAGAGAAGGACGACTCCATGGATGACACGTCCCACCGCGCCGTCGCCGTCGTCGGCGTGGGCGCGATCATGCCCGGCGCCCCCACCGCCTCCGCCTTCTGGGAGAACGTGATGAAGGGGGTGTACGGAATTTCCGAGGTCGACCCTGAACGCTGGGACCCCGCGCTCTACTACGACCCTGATCCGAAAGCGCCCCTGAAGACCTACTCGAAGATCGGCGGCTGGGTCCACGAGTTCCCGTGGGAGCCGGTGAAGTGGAAGCTCCCGATTCCGCCGCTCGTCGAGGCGGGGATGGACGAGGGGCAGAAGTGGGCGATCGCGATCACGCGCGAGACGCTCGCCGACTACGGCTGGCCCACGCGACCTCTCGACCTCGACCGGACGGCGGTCATCCTCGGAAACGCCATGGGGGGCGAGAAGCACTACCAGACCTCCCATCACATCGCGCACGCCGAGTTCGAGGCCGAGCTGCAGGGGACGGCTCACTTCGCGGCTCTCCCGCCCGCAGAGCGCACCCGAGCTCTCGCCGAGTTCCGCGAGAGGATCGACAGGCGCTTCCCTCCGGTCACCGAGGACACGATGCCGGGCGAGCTCTCGAACTGCATCGCCGGGCGAATCGCGAACCTCTTCAACTTCCACGGCGCCAACTACGTCACCGACGCCGCCTGCGCCTCTGCCCTCGCGGCGATGAGCGCCGCCGTCGACGGCCTCGTCGCGGGACACTTCGACACCGTCCTCACCGGCGGCCTCGACCGGAACATGGGCGCGACGAGCTTCGTGAAGTTCTGCAAGATCGGCGCGCTCTCGGCCACCGGCACGCGCCCCTATGCCGACGGCGCCGACGGCTTCGTCATGGGAGAGGGGGCGGCCTTCTTCCTCCTCAAGCGGCTCGCCGACGCCGAGCGCGACGGCGACCGGATCTATGCCGTCATCCGGGGCATCGGCGCCTCGAGCGACGGCCGCGGCAAGGGGATCACCGCCCCGAACCCGGTCGGTCAGCGCTTCGCGCTCCGGCACGGCTGGGCGACCGCGGGTCTCGACCCGGCGACCTGCTCCCTCGTCGAGGGGCACGGCACGTCGACGAAGGTCGGGGACGTCGTCGAGGTGGAGAGCCTCATCGAGGCCTTCGGCGCGGCGGGCCTCCCCGTCCACTCCATCCCGCTCGGCTCGGTCAAGTCGAACATCGGGCACCTGAAGGCGGGTGCGGGCGCGGCCGGCTTCTTCAAGGTCGTCCACTCGCTCGCGGCGAAGGTCGTCCCGCCGAGCCTCAACTTCCAGAAGCCGAACCCGAACCTCGACTGGTCCCGCTCGCCCTTCTACGTGAACACCGAGCTGAGGGAATGGGAGAAGCCGGCCGGCGGCGTCCGCCGCGCCGGGCTCTCCGCGTTCGGATTCGGCGGCACGAACTTCCACGTCATCCTCGAGGAGCACGTCCCGGGGGCGCTGACGAAGGGGAGCCGTCCCGCGCAGGTCGCGGTCCCCGATCGCCCGCGGATCACCTCGTCCGAGCCGGCGAAGGCGCCGCTCCGGGGGGCGCTTCTCGTCGGCGCGGCCGACGAGAAGGAGCTCGCCGAGAGGCTCGTCGCCGTCCAGCGCGAGGCGCGCGAAGGGAAGGCCCCCGCAGCCGTCGCCCCGAAGGAGAGCGATCTGAAGGCGCGGGAGCGCGTCGCCATCGACTTCGGGACGCCGCACGAGCTCGGCGACAAGATCGAGAAGGCCCTCAAGGCTCTCGCGGGGGGCAAGGCGGCTGCGTGGCGCCCGCTGCGCGGGCAGGGGATCTTCCGGGGCAGCGGCCCCGCCCAGAAGGTCGCGTTCCTCTTCACGGGCCAGGGCTCGCAGTACGTGAACATGGCGCGCGCCCTCCGCGACCTCGAGCCCGACGTCGCCGAGACGTTCGCGCAGGCCGACCGGAAGATGGAGCCGATCCTCGGCCGGACCCTCAGCTCCTACCTCTTCGTCGACGCCAAGGACGCCGCCGCCGTGGCGCAGGCGGAAGAGGCGCTCAAGCAGACGGCCATCACCCAGCCGGCCGTCCTCGCGACCGACCTCGCCCTCTGCCGCCTCCTCGGCGCCTACGGCATCACGCCCGACATGGTCATGGGCCACAGCCTCGGCGAGTACGGGGCCCTCGTCACCTCCGGCGTCATGCCGTTCGAGGACGCCCTCGAGGCGGTCGCCGCACGCGGCCGCGAGATGTCCCGCGTCTCCGTCGCCGACAACGGGAAGCTCGCCGCGATCTTCGCGCCGCTCCCGGAGGTCGAGCGGACGCTGAAGGGGATCGGCGGCTACGTCGTCGTCGCGAACTACAACAGCAACGGCCAGGCCGTCATTGGCGGCTCGACCCCCGCGGTCGAGGCCGCGATCGAGGCGTTCGAGCGCGCGGGCGTCACGGCCGCGTTCATACCGGTCAGCCACGCCTTCCACACGAAGATCGTCGAGCCGGCGACCGTGCCGTTCACCCGGGTCCTCGAGCGGCTGCGCATCGAGGGGCCGAAGCTGCCCGTCATCGCGAACGTCACCGGCGACTTCTACCCGACGGTCGGGGACGTCCGGCGTCAGGCCATCGACCTCCTCGCGAAGCAGGTCGCCTCGCCGGTCCAGTTCGTGAAGGGGCTCGAGACGCTCTACCACGCCGGCGCCCGCGTCTTCGTCGAGGTCGGGCCGAAGCGGGCGATCCAGGGCTTCGTCGAGGACGTCCTGGGCCAGCGGCCCGACGTCCACTCCCTCGCCACGAACCACCCGCGCCTCGGCGACGTCGTCGCCTTCAACCAGGCGATCTGCGGTTTCTACGCCGCCGGCCTCGGGGCCGCGACGGCCGCCGAGCACCCGGCCGTCGTCGAGCTCGCCCCGGCGCCTCACGTCGTCCCGGCGACGGTCCCCGTCCCGGCCCCGGCCCTGGTCGCGGCGCCCCCCGCCCCCCTCGCGGCCCCCGCACCCGTCCTCTCCTCCAGAGGCTCGGGCGACCCGGTCCGCGACCTGGGCCTCCTCTTCACGGAGTTCCTCGAGAAGGGGATGAAGATCTACCGGGGCGAGGGCGTCCCGGCGCCGGCGCCCGCCGCGGCACCGGCGGAGGAGCCGGTCGTCGTCTCCGGGGCCGCGCTCGGCCTCCCGGGCCGCCCGAGGGTCTTCGACGACGGCAACGTCGGGGCGATCCTGCGCGGCGACCAGCTCATCGGCCGCCTCCCGGACCGGATCCTCGAGGCGATGGCGACGAAGCACATCGTCCGCCTCGTCAAGAGCGAGCACGGCGAGAGCCGCTTCGAGGAGGTCACCTCCACCGCCGACGTCATCAAGCTCGCCGGCCGCGGCGGCGAGCTCGACCTCGCCGGGGAGTTCGGCGTCCCGGACGAGCGGATCCCGGCCCTCGACATCGCCACGCGGCTCGCCATCGGTGCGGGCCTCGACGCGCTGCGCGACGCGGGGATCCCGCTCGTCATGCGCTACAAGACGACGACGAGGGGAACGAAGCTCCACGAGCGCTGGGCCCTGCCCGAGGCGCTCCAGGACGACACGGGGATCATCTTCGCGTCCGCCTTCCCCGGCTACAGCTCGTTCTCCGAGAGGCTGAAGGGATACCACGTCGACCACGAGAGGCACACGCGCCTCGCCGAGCTCGAGTCGCTCCGGTCGGCGCTCGCGGTGAAGGGGGCCTCTCCCGAGGCGCTCGCCGAGGTCGGCGCGAAGGTCGCGGCCCTGAAGGAGCTCCTCGCGAAGGAGCCCTACGTCTTCGACCGCCGCTTCCTCTTCCGGATCCTCTCGATGGGGCACTCGCAGTTCGCCGAGCTCATCGGCGCGCGCGGCCCGAACACGCAGATCAACTCGGCCTGCGCCTCGATGGGTTTCGCGGCCGGTCTCGCCGAGGACTGGATCCGCGCCGGCCGCTGCCGCCGCGTCGTCGTCGTGTCGGCCGACGACGCGACGTCGGACCAGATGATGGAGTGGATCGGCGCCGGCTTCGTCGCCTCGGGCGCCGCCGCGCTGGACGGGAAGGTCGAGGACGCGGCCCTCCCGTTCGACCGCCGCCGTCACGGCATGGTCATCGGGATGGGCGCCGCGGCGTTCGTCGTCGAGAGCGCGGAGGCCGCCCGCGAGCGGGGCGTCACCCCGATCTGCAGGCTCCTCTCGTCGGTCAGCGGCAACAGCGCCTTCCACGGCACGCGCCTCGACGTGAAACACATCGCTCAGGTGATGGAGACCCTCGTCTCCAGCGCCGAGCGGAAGTGGGGCGTGGACCGCCACGCGATCGCCCCGCACACCGTCTTCGTCTCACACGAGACCTACACTCCGGCTCGCGGCGGAAGCGCCTCGGCCGAGGTCTTCGCTCTCCGGAGCGTCTTCGGCGCCTCGGCCGACAGCATCGTCATGGCGAACACGAAGGGCTTCACCGGGCACGCGATGGCCACCGGCATCGAGGACGTCGTCGGCGTGAAGATGCTCGAGACGGGCCTGGTCCCGCCGATCCCGAACTTCAAGGAGGTCGATCCCGAGCTGGGCGTCCTGAACCTCTCGAAGGGCGGCCGGTACGACTGCGACTTCGCCCTGCGCCTCGGCGCGGGGTTCGGCTCGCAGATCGCCATCGTCACGATTGATGGACCATAAATGCCGAAGCCAAGCGCATGGGCTACGACTAGGACTTCACGCTGATTGCGATAACACTTGCTAAGCACGGTATCGTTGGTCGCGCCAGGTGGAAGCAACGCAGCCGTCCGCTCGAGAGAAATTCTGCATTCTCCATCCCTATCGACTCCAAAAAGCTCTTCTGGCGTCCTTATCTTCACATTTAGGATGTTTTGTAGTTCATCGTACGCCCAAACGATTTGTTTCTGATCGCGTGGCCCTTTCGTTAGGGAGTAGCAAAGCTCATAGAAACCGCTGGGAAATCCTGTCCTTCGTCGATGAGGACATGATCATAGAATTCCTCCACACGGGTGGTTGCCAGCAACTCTCGACAGACGTAATCAAAAGGGTCCGTGCGTTTGGCTGCAGCAGCTAATTTCGCATCTGATAACGGCAAGGGACTGATGCCAGCCCGCCGGGCCGCATCAGCATATGCTCCAACGCTTCTAGCCCCGCCCCACCCATGGCGAATGTGGATCTGGTCCCAGTCAGGATCCTCGTCTTGATAATGGCGGTAGGGCTGCGCCGAGTGTTCCCTGGCGCACAGCTGCGACGGGGTGGAGAAATCCTACCTGGCCCAGTTCGGCGAGGGCGAGTTCAAGCCCGTGCCCCTCGAAACGTCGATGGACTGGAAGCTGCGCCGCATCAACCGGCTGGAGGACTTCGAGTACCGCAACATCTCGCCGTTCAAGAACGAACTGGCCGGTCAACCAGCGCGGCCTGATCCGCATCAACGGCCACTGCAACATGTCGTGCTCGTTCTGCTTCGTCGACCTCCACGCCCGACTTCGACGTCGCGCAGCTGCAGCGTGAGATCGAGCAGATGGCGCAGGCCGGCCGCCATCTCGTGCTGTCCGGCGGCGAGCCGACGCTCCACCC